>NZ_WTVK01000063.1 GCF_012910805.1 Aromatoleum evansii | reverse complement strand
AGCGTCACGTAGAAGGGCGGCATCACGAGCGGCGCCACCAGCAGCACGAGCATGAAGGCGCCGAGCACGACGCGCGGGGAGAGTGCGGGCTTCATTCCTCTTCCTCCACGTGGTGGCTGGTGAGCGAACGCCACAGCAGCACCGGGATGATGAGCGTGAACACGATGACTTCCTTGTAGGCGCTGGCCCAGAAGGAGCTGAAGGCTTCGAGCAGGCCCACCAGCACGGCGCCGGCGGCGGCGATGGGGTAGCTGGCGAGCCCGCCGACGATGGCGGCGACGAAGCCTTTGAGCCCGATGAGGAAGCCGGTGTCGTAGTAGATGGTGGTGATCGGGGCGATCAGCACGCCCGAGAGCGCACCGATGAGGGCCGCGAGCAGGAAGGTGAGCCGCCCGGCGAGCGCGGGCGAGATGCCCATCAGGCGCGCGCCGTTGCGGTTCATCGCGGTCGCGCGCAGGGCCTTGCCGTAGATGGTGCGGCCGAAGAACTGGTACAGGGCGACGATGAGCACGATGGAGGCGGCGACGACCCAGATCGTCTGGCCGGTGACCATCATCGGGCCGACTTCGAAGCGCGCCTCGGAGAAGGCCGGCGTGCGCGAGCCTTCGGCGCCGAAGAAGAGGAGCCCCAAGCCGACCATGCCGACGTGCACGGCGACCGACACGATCAGCAGGATCAGCACCGGCGCGGCGGCGATGGGCTGGTAGATGAGGCGGTACATCAGCGGGCCCATCGGCACGATCACGAGGAGCGCCAGCAGCACCTGCACGGCAAGCGGCAGGGTCGCGAGCGGCAGCAGGTAGAGCAGCGCCGCGAGCACCAGCGGGTAGCCGGCGTTCCACGCCAGCACGCCCGCGAGCCGCCCCTTCTGGCCGCTGGCGAGTGCGCCGCGGGCATCGACCACGGCCGCGAGCACCCCGGCACCGACGAGCAGCCACAGCGTGGCCGGCACGTGGCCGGCCTGGATCATGACCAGGGTCAGCGCGCCATAGGCGACGAACTCCCCCTGCGGAATGAAGATCACCCGCGTCACGGCAAACACCAGCACCAGCGCGAGCGCGAGCAGCGCATAGATCGCACCGTTGGTGATGCCGTCCTGTGCGAGCAACAGCGCTATCTGGAAATCCATGGACGAACCCCGCTATCGGGAGCGGCGCGGGCCGCTCCCGACTCTTTCAGCAACGAATGAAAGCCCCGCACGGCGCGGGGCGAAACCCGGCCGTCACGGTTTCAGCTCAGGAAGAACTTACTTGACGAGTTTCCATGCGCCGTTCTGGATCTGCACCATCACGCGCGCGCGCTGGTCCAGCCCGAGGTGGTCGTTGGGGCTCATGGTGAAGATGCCGTGCGCGGCCGGCACTTCCTTCAGGCCTTCCAGCGCATCGCGCAGCGCGGCGCGGAACTCCTTGGTGCCGGGCTTGGCCTTCTTCAGTGCCGTCGGCACCGCGGCGGCGAGCAGCACGCCGCTGTCCCAGCCATGCGCACCAAAGGTCGACACGCTGCCCTTGCCATGCGCCGCCTCGTACTTGGAGATGTACTCGACCGCGCTCTTCTTCACCGGGTTGCTGTCAGGCAGCTGGTCGGCGACGAGCACCGGGCCGGCCGGGAGGAAGGTGCCCTCACAGTCCTTGCCGCACACGCGCAGGAAGTCGTTGTTGGCGACGCCGTGGGTCTGGTAGATCTTGCCCGTGAAGCCGCGCTCCTTGAACGCCTTCTGCGGCAGCGCGGCCGGCGTGCCGGAACCGGCGATCAGCACCGCATCGGGCTTCGCCGCCATGATCTTCAGCACTTGGCCGGTCACCGAGGTGTCGGTGCGGGCGAAGCGCTCGTTCGCGACCATCTTCAGCTTGCGCGCATCGGCCACCGCCGAGAACTGCTCGTACCAGCCTTCGCCGTAGGCGTCGGAGAAGCCGATGAAGGCGACCGTCTTCACGCCGTTGTTGGTCATGTGCTCGATGATCGCGGTCGACATCTGCGCGTCGTTCTGCGGCGTCTTGAACACCCAGCGCTTCTTGTCGTCGACCGGCTCGACGATGCGCGCCGAGGCGGCCATCGAGATCATCGGCGTCGCGGCCTCGGCGACCACATCGATCATCGCCAGCGAGTTCGGCGTGATCGTGGAACCGAGGATCACGTCGACCTTGTCCTCGGAGATCAGCTTGCGGACGTTCTTCACGGCCGAAGTGGTGTCGGAGGCGTCGTCGAGGACGATGTAATTCACCTTCTCGCCCGCGATCGTCGTCGGCAGCAGCGCGATCGTGTTCTTTTCCGGGATGCCCAGCGAGGCGGCAGGGCCGGTCGCCGACACGGTCACGCCGACGTTGATGTCGGCCTGTGCGGCAGTCGCGGCAAATGCAAGACCGATGGCAGCCATCAGGGAAGTGCGCAGTTTCATGGTGTGTCTCCTCCTCTTGGATTATTGGCGACCGGACCTGAGGGAAGCCGCGGTCGCGTCAGGCGATTATTGCTTACGATACAAACTATTGCCAGTCCAACTATTGATCTGAATCACATTTTGACCACGCCGGCGCCAGGTTGCGTGAGAAATTCCGCGCGCGTGACACCCCGAGCATAGGGTCGGTCCCTTGCGTCCGGCTGACGCACTAGGCATCCGCCGCCGCCCCCACCACCGCGACACCGCCGCCTTCGCCGCGCATCAGGCCACGCACGCCGTTGAGGAAGATCCCGGTGACGATGGGCGCCATGTCGTGGAAGGTCAGCGGGCCGTCCGCGCGCAGCCAGGTGAAGGTCCAGTTGATCATGCCGAACAGGATCATCGTGACCGCCTTGTCGAGCTTGCGGCCCTTGAGGCCGGGTTCGACCCGCGCCAGCGCGTCGGCGAAGGCCGCCACCACGCGCCGCTGCTTGGCGGCGACGCTCTCCGCCTGCTCCTCCCTGAGGAACTTCACATCCTGCACGATCACCATGTGATGGTCCTGCGCGTGCTCGTATTCCTCCATGAAGCGCGTCACGAGCTCGGAGAAATGGGCCTCCGGGTCGAGCTTGCGCGCCTCCACGGACGCGACGATCGCGAGCAGCTCGTCGATGTAGCTATCGGCGATGTCGAACAGCAGGTGCTCCTTGTCGCGGTAGTAGTGGTAGAGCAGTGGCTTCGACACGCCGCAGGCCTGGGCGATGGCCGACATCGAGGCATTGTGGAAGCCCTTTTCCGCGAACTGCCCCGCCGCCGCGCGCAACATCGTCGCGCGCTGCAGCTCGAAAGTGGGTGCCTTGCCTCGTGCCATGCCGGATGTCGTGCCTGTTTCGGGGCCAGCCGCTTCCCTCAGCGCTCGTCGAAACTGATGACGACGCGCTCCGTGAGGGGGTGCGCCTGGCAGGTGAGAATGTAGCCGGCATCGACGTCCGGCTGTTCGAGGGTGAAATTCTTGTCCATGCGCACCTTGCCCTCAAGCAGTTTCGCGCGGCAGGTGCAGCACACGCCGCCCTTGCACGAATACGGCAGGTCCATGCCGGCGCGCAGCGCGACGTCGAGGATGGACGGATCCTCGGCGCGGAACTCCATCTCGCGCCTGAGGCCGTCGGCGATCACGGTGACCTTCGCCTGGGTCGCATCACCCGGTTCGACGTGGTGCTCGGGGGCGGAGGCCGGCACGCCGAAGCGCTCGAGGTGGATGTGCTCGTGTGCGAGGCCCGCGGCCTGCAGTGCAGCCTCGACCTCGTCGATCATCGCGCCGGGACCGCAGATGAAGGCTTCGTCGATGGTGTCGACGGGGATCAGGGTGTCGAGGAACTGGCGCACCCGCTCGCCGTCGAGCCGGCCGTTGAAGAGCGGCACCTCCTGCTCCTCACGGGAGAACAGGTTGTACAGCGTGAAGCGCGCCATGTGGCGGTTCTTCAGGTCTTCGAGCGTCTCGGCGAACATCACGCTCGCCTGGCGGCGGTTGCTGTAGACGAGCGTGAAGCGGCTGTGCGGCTCCGCCGCGAGGGTGGTCTTCACCAGCGACAGGATGGGCGTGATGCCGCTGCCGGCGGCGAAGGCGACGTAGTGCTTGGCGTGCGCGGGGTCGAGCGGGGTGTGGAAGCGGCCTTCGGGAGTCATCACCTCCAGCACGTCGCCGACCCTGATTCCGCCGTCGTTGGCCCAGGTGGAGAACACGCCGCCGCCGATCTTCTTGATCGCGACACGCAGCTCGTTGTCATCGACACCGGAGCAGATCGAGTAGGAGCGGCGCAGCTCCTCGCCGTTGACCATGACCTTGAGGTTGAGGTGCTGGCCTTGCTCGAAGCGGTAGTCCTCTGCCAGTTCGGCCGGAATCTCGAAGCGCAGGCTCACCGCCTCGGGCGTCTCGCGCCGCACCTCGGCGACTTTCAGCGGATGGAACTTCGGCGTTCTGTGCGTCGTCATGTCTTTGTCTCCGTGGTCGCATCTGCGGCGACCTTGTGTGCTGTCGTTCGGTCGATTTCCCCGGCGGGGGCGGCTTCAGCCGCCAAAGGGGGCTGACTTCCCTGTGGGAGCGGCTTCAGCCGCGAATGGGCGGCTCACTCCGCAACACCGCTGCTTCGCGGCTGAAGCCGCCCCCACATAGCCGCTCCCTCTTCGGAAAGGCGTCCTATCTCTTGCGCATGTACCTTTCATCGCTAGATCGGTTTGAAGTATTCGAATGGTTCGAGACAGCTCTGGCAGCGGTACAGCGCCTTGCACGCGGTCGAGCCGAACTGCGACAGGCGGGTCGTGTCGGTCGAGCCGCAGCGCGGGCAGGCGAGCTTGCGCGGCACGAAGCGGATCGGCTGGGCACCGCCGACCGCCGCGTCGCCGGACGGGGGCGCGATGCCGTAGGCGCGCAGCTTCTCCTTCGCCGGCTCGGTGATCCAGGCGGTGGTCCAGGCGGGCGCGAGGCGCGTCTCGACATCGACCTCGCCGGCGCCGGCGGCGACGAGCGCATCGCGGATGCTCTGCGCGATCACCTCGGTCGCCGGACAGCCGGAATAGGTCGGCGTGACGACGATGTGCAGCCCGCCGTCGCGCGCATGGACCTCGCGCACGATGCCGAGCTCGGTCACCGAGATCACCGGGATCTCGGGATCGGGCACGGCGTGGAGGACGTCCCAGGCCTGGGTTTCGGTCAGCATCGCCACACTTACCACTGCGCGCCGGGATAGGTGCGCTGCAGGTACTGCATCTCCGACAGCAGGTGCCCGAGGTGCTCGCTGTGGCGGCCGAACTTGCCGTAGGACTTGAAGGGCGTGCGCGCCGGCACGGTCAGCGTCGCCTCGTTCAACACCGGCACGACCACGGCTTCCCACGCCGCTTCGAGCTCGCTCCAGGCCGGGCCGATGCCGGCGGCGGCAATCGCCTCGTCGGTCGGATTCGCAGCGAAGAACTCGGCGGTGTAGGGCCACAGGTAGTCGAGCGCAGCCTGCGCGCGTTCGTGCGATTCGGCGGTGCCGTCGCCCAGACGCACGACCCAGTCGCCGGCGTGCTGCGCGTGGTAGCGCGCTTCCTTGAGGCTCTTCGCGGCGATCGCGGCGAGTTCGGTGTCGCTCGACGCGAGCAGGCGCTCCCACAGCAGCACCTGGAGGCTCGCGAAGAGGAAATTGCGCACCATCGTGCGGCCGAAGTCGACGTTGGGCAGCTCGCACAGCGTGAGGTTGCGGTAGTGCATCTCGGTGCGCAGGAAGGCAAGCTGGTCCTCGTCGCGGCCCTTGCCTTCGAGCTTGCCGGCGTGCGTGAGCAGCATGCGCGCCTGGCCGATCAGGTCGAGCGACATGTTCGCGAGCGCCATGTCCTCTTCGAGCACCGGCGCGTGGCCGCACCATTCGGACATGCGCTGGCCGAGGATCAGCGCGTTGTCGCCGAGGCGGGTGACGTATTCAATGTGGGCGGGGGTAGTGGTCATTTTCCGGCGCTCTCACATGTGGTTCACTTCGTCGGGCAGCTGGTAGAAGGTCGGGTGCCGGTAGATCTTGTCCTCGGCCGGATCGAACAGCTCGGGCTTGGCGTCCGGATCCGAGGCGACGATGTTGCCGGCCTCGACGACCCAGATGCTCACGCCTTCCTGGCGGCGGGTGTAGACGTCGCGCGCAACCTGCAGCGCGAGCTTGGCGTCGGGCGCGTGCACGCTGCCGCAGTGCTTGTGATCGAGGCCGTTCCTGCTGCGCACGAAGACTTCCCACAGCGGCCATTCCTTGCGTTCCATGTCTCTTCTCCTCTCGTGAGGGCTGGCCGGAGCCGCCCTTTCTATCGGTGTGTTCGATGAATATCTGTCACGCGGCCTGGTGCTCGCGCGCGGCGCGCTTGCGCTCGTGCTCGAGCGCGGCCTCGCGCACCCAGGCGCCGTCCTCCCACGCCTTCACGCGCGCGGCCAGGCGGTCGACGTTGCCCTGGCCGTGGCCGTTCACCACGTTCCAGAACTCGTCCCAGTCGATCGCGCCGAAGTCGTAGTGGCCGCGTTCCTCGTTCCACTTCAGCTCCGGATCGGGCATCGTCACGCCCAGCACCTCGGCCTGCTTCACGGTGGCGTCGACGAACTTCTGGCGCAGGTCGTCGTTGGAGATGCGCTTGATGCCCCAGCGCGCGCTCTGGCCCGAATGCACGGAATCCTTGTCGTGCGGGCCGAACATCATGATCGACGGCCACCACCAGCGATTCACGGCGTCCTGCACCATCTCGCGCTGCTCCTGGGTGCCCTTCATCATCGTCAGCAGCAGGTCGTAGCCCTGGCGCTGATGGAAGGATTCCTCCTTGCAGATGCGCACCATCGCGCGGGCGTAGGGGCCGTAGCTGCACTTGCACAGTGGGATCTGGTTCATGATCGCGGCGCCGTCGACCAGCCAGCCGATCACGCCGATGTCCGCCCAGGTGAGCGTCGGGTAGTTGAAGATCGAGCTGTACTTGGCCTTGCCCGTGTGCAACGCGTCGAGCAGTTCGTCGCGCGACACGCCCAACGTCTCGGCCGCGGCGTAGAGGTAGAGGCCGTGGCCACCCTCGTCCTGCACCTTCGCGAGCAGGATCGCCTTGCGCTTCAGGGTCGGCGCCCGCGTGATCCAGTTGCCCTCGGGCAGCATGCCGACGATCTCGGAATGCGCGTGCTGGCTGATCTGGCGCACGAGCGTCTTGCGGTAGGCCTCGGGCATCCAGTCCTTGGCCTCGATGTAGCCGCCGGCATCGATCTTGGCGTCGAACTCGGCCTGGTAGGCGGGATTCTCGACCGCGCGCGGCGCCTTCTCGGCGTTCTGCTGCGGGATGTCCAGTGCTTGGGTGTACATGTTTTTGTCTCCTCCTTCCTTGTCCCTGCGGCACGCTCCTCTGCGGGAGCGGCCTCAGAATGCCTGTCTTTGCGTGGGAGTTGCCCCATTCGGGAATGCCGGGGTTTTCGTGGGAGCGGCTTCAGCCGCGAATGGGCGCGTCAGGCTGCAGGAACGCTGCTTCGCGGCTGAAGCCGCTCCCACAACAGAGAACTCCCGCAACACAGCCCTGCTACAACACAACGCTCCCACCACGGATCACTCCTTCGGCCGGCGATCCACCACCCGCTTGGCCTTGCCGATCGTCACACGCTCGATCGCGAAGGGCTCGCACACATGCACCTTCGCCGACACGCCGATGAAGGTCTTGATGTCGTGCTGGAGCTCCTTCGCGAGCGCTTCCTTCTGCTCCGGGTGGCGACCGACGTTGGCCTCCGGATTGATCTCGACCTTCACGGTAAGGGTGTCCATGTGGCCGTCCTTGTCGACCTCCAGCAGGTACTGCGGCGCGAGCTTCGGGTTCTTGCAGATCAGCTCCTCGACCTGGGTCGGGAAGAGGTTCACGCCGCGGATGATCAGCATGTCGTCCGAGCGCCCGGTGATCTTCGCCATGCGGCGCATGCTGCGTGCGGTCGGCGGCAGCAGGCGCGTGAGGTCGCGGGTGCGGTAGCGGATCACCGGCATCGCTTCCTTGGTCAGCGTGGTGAACACCAGCTCGCCCTCGGAGCCGTCCGGCAGCACTTCGCCCGTATGCGGGTCGATGATCTCGGGGTAAAAGTGGTCTTCCCAGATCACTGGGCCGTCCTTGGCCTCGATGCACTCGTTGGCCACCCCCGGCCCCATCACCTCCGACAGGCCGTAGATGTCGACCGCGTCGATGCCGGCGCGCGCCTCCATCGCCGCGCGCATCGCCTGCGTCCACGGCTCGGCGCCGAAGATGCCGACCTTCAGCGAGGTCTGATGCGGATCGATGCCCATGCGCTCCATCTCGTCGAGCACCGTGAGCATGTAGGACGGCGTCACCATGATGATGTCGGGCTTGAAGTCCTGGATCAGCTGGATCTGCTTCTCGGTCTGGCCGCCGGACATCGGCACCACCGTGCAGCCGAGCTTCTCGGCGCCGTAGTGCGCGCCCAGCCCACCGGTGAACAGCCCGTACCCGTACGCGATATGCACCATGTCGCCGGCGCGCCCGCCCGAAGCGCGGATCGAGCGCGCGACGACCGTCGCCCAGGTGTCGATGTCCTTCAGCGTGTAGCCCACCACCGTCGGCTTGCCGGTGGTGCCGGACGACGCATGCACGCGCGCGACCTTCTCGCGCGGCACTGCGAACATGCCGAAGGGGTAGTTGTCGCGCAGGTCGCCCTTCGCGGTGAAGGGAAACTTCGCGAGGTCCGCGAGCGACTTCAGGTCGTCCGGGTGCACACCCTTGGCGTCGAAGGCCTTGCGGTAGTGCGGCACGTTCTCGTAGGCGTGGCGCACGCTCCACTTCAGGCGCTCGAGCTGCAGGGCGCGCAGTTCGTCCTGGCTGGCCTTCTCGATCGGTTCCAGATCGCCGGGCGACGGGGTCTTTACGGGCATTGCTCTCTCTCCTCCTGGTTTCTTCGGTTTGCGCGGATTTCATATGAGGCCGGAATTATTCCCCGAAGCTGGGGAATCCCGGGTGACCCGCGTCAAACGCCATTCATTTCACAACTCGACGACCGCCCTTCCCTTCAGCCGATAGGACTTGCCGCGCATCACCGCGATCAGCTCGCCCTTCGGGTTGGTGACGCTGATGTCGTACACGCCGGTACGACCGGCGGCGAACACTTCCTTCGCCTCGGCGCACAGCACCTCCCCGGGACGCCCCGGCGCCATGAAGTCGAGGCTGATGCCGGACGCCACGGTCTGCTCGTTGCCGCTGTTGCACGCATAGGCGAAGGCCGTGTCGGCGAGCAGCGTGATGAAACCGCCGTGGCAGATGTCGAAGCCGTTGAGCATGTCCTCGCGCACCGTCATCGTCACCTTCGCGTAACCGGGGCCGATCGCCTCGAAGCGGATGCCGTTGGCGTGGAGCACGCGGTCGTTCTCCGACATGCCGTCGCGCACGCGCTCGGCGACGAGCTGGGGATCGAGCCCGTTCGTGAGATCGCGATAGCCCGCCTCAGTCATACATCGCCTCCCCGTTGCAGGCCTTGCGGCGCAAGAGCGGCGACACGCGGTAGCGCTCCTCGCCGTAGTGCTCCTGGAGGTTCGCCAGCACCTCGACGACGAATCCCGCGCCGAGCTGGTCGGCCCACGCGAGCGGGCCGCCCTTGGGGTAGTTGGTGCCGTGGCGCATCGCGGTATCGACGTCGCGCGCGCTCGCCACCCGCTGCAGCACCGCGTCGGCGGCCTCGTTCGCGAGCATCGCGACGGTGCGCAGCGCGATCAGCCCGGCGACGTCGTCGATCACGCTGACCTTGAAGCCGGCCTTCTGGAAGGTGCCGGTGACCACGCGCAGCGCGCCCAGACCGCACTGGTCGGCGCGCGTCAGCGCGATGCGGGTGCTGGTCGAGTAGTCGAGACACAGGTCGAACAGCACCAGGTTCGGCTGGCGTTCCTCGGCCGCGCGCAGCGTCGCCGTGCGGCCGTCGGTGAGCGCGACGCGCGCGGCGCCGATCTGCATCCAGCCGCGCTTGCCGTGCATGCCGGACTCGCGCCGCACCTCGATGCCGGCCGCTTCCAGGCGCGCGAGCAAGGGCGCGGCCGCGCCGATGTCGCCGACCACGGTGACGCGCGGCTCGCCGTCCTGCGGCGCTTCGTCCTGCGGCACGGCCTTCGCCGCGAGTTCGCCATATTCATAGATGCCGCGCCCGCTCTTGCGACCGAGCCGGCCGGCGGCGACGAGCTCCTGCTGGAACGGGCTCGGGGCGAAGCGGCGGTCGCAGAAATAGGCCTCGAACACCGACTTCGTGACCGCGAAGTTCACGTCGTGGCCGATCAGGTCCATCAGCTCGAAGGGGCCCATCGCGAAGCCGCAGCCCTCGCGCAGGATCGCATCCAGCGTCGCGGGCTCCGCCTCGTGCTCGGCAAGCACGCGCAGCGCCTCGGCATAGTAGGGGCGCGCGACACGATTCACGATGAAGCCCGGGGTGGAAGCCGCATGCACGGGCACCTTGCCCCAGGCTCGCGCCGTCGCGTAGAGGGTTTCGGCGACCTCGCGGTCGGTCGTCAGCCCCGACACCACCTCGACCAGCGCCATGCGCGGCGCGGGGTTGAAGAAGTGCAGGCCCGCGAGCCGGCCCGGACGGGCGAGACCCGCCGCCATCGCATTGATCGACAGCGACGAGGTGTTGCTGGCGATGATCGCGTCCGCACCGAGCAGGCTTTCGAGCTCGGCGAAGAGCTTGCGCTTCACGTCCAGGTTCTCGACGATCGCCTCGATCGCGAGGCCCGCATCGGCCGCCTCGGCCAGTGCCGCGACGGGCACGACGCGCTCCAGCGTCGCCGTGGCTTCGGCCCCGTCGAGACGGTTCTTCGCGACGAGGAACTTCAGGTCCTTCTCGATCGCCGCGCGCCCGGCGGCGATCGCCTCGCTGCGGCCGTCGTACAGGTACACGGTGTGACCCGCGCGCGCCGCGACCTGGGCGATGCCGCTGCCCATCGCGCCGGCACCGATCACGACGATCTTCACATCCCGGGTGAGTGCGCTCATTCAGTCACCCTTGAAATTCGGATTGCGCTTTTCCATGAATGCGGCGACGCCTTCGCGGTAGTCGTTCGAATTGCCGCACACCGTCATCAGGTCGCGCTCGAGGTTGAGCTGGGTCTCGAAGTCGTTGGTCGAGCTCGCCCAGATCGCCTGCTTGGTCTTCGCGTAGCCGAAAGTCGGCCCTTTCGCGAGGCCCGTAGCAACCTGCTGCACGGTCGGAATCAGCGCCTCGTCATCGACGCACTTCCAGATCAGGCCCCAGCTCTCCGCCTGCTCGGCCGACAGCTTCTCGCCCAGCAAGGCCATGCCCATCGCGCGCGCCGGTCCGACCAGGCGCGGCAGGATCCAGCTGCCGCCCGTGTCGGGCACCACGCCGAGCTTGCTGAAGGACTGGATGAAGCTCGCCGAGCGCGCCGCGAACACAAGGTCGCAGGCGAGCGCGATGCTCGCGCCCGCGCCGGCCGCCACGCCATTCACGGCCGCTATCACCGGCAGCTCGAGACTGCGCAGCGCGAGCACCAGGGGCTTGTAGTTCTTCTCGACCGATTCGCCCAAGTCCACCGGCGCCGCACCCGGCGCAACCGCCCGGTCCGACAGGTCCTGCCCGGCACAGAAGCCGCGACCCGCACCGGTGAGCACCAGCACGCGCACCACACCTGCCGCACGGCCTTCCTTCACCTTCGCCAGCGCCCCGCGCACTTCCTCGTGCATCCGGCTCGTGAACGAATTCAGGCGATCGGGACGGTTCAAGGTCAGCGTCGCCACGCCCTCGACCACGTCGAGACGAATCGTCTCGCCCTGCATGCTCCAATCGGTGCCGCTCATGTCTCCTCCTGTCATCCCTCTGCACAAACACCGGCGCGCGGCGCTTGTGCAGAGTCTCCTTCTTCGGATCGCCCGGCAGGCTTCATGGCCTCCTGTCGGCGGGGGTCTGCGCCCGGTATTCCGAGCTTTCTTTGTAGTCCGGCCTTTGTTTGACCGACCGGTCAATCAATAGTAAGCTTGATCCAGATCAAAAGACAACAGTTTTTTGCTTGACAAGCTTCGCCGCAGCGCAGCAACGCACCAGCCGCTATAACAAGGTCAGCAACGCCGATCCGCAGGGGCCGCAGAAGCCCCGCCCCGCCACCAGAGGAGACCCTCGATGTCCAACGTCACGTCCAGCATCACGCCCGCCCAGCTGTTCGACAAGCACCACGCGACCCTCGAAGCCGCCGTCCAGGCGATCCACGCCCGCGGCTACTGGACGCCCTACCCCGAGATGCCCAGCCCCAAGGTGTACGGGGAGACGGCGCAGGACGACGGGCGCCGCGCCGTCGAGGCCTGCTTCGGCCAGGATTTCGACCTCGGCCAGCCCGGCCGTAGCGGCTGGATGGCGAGCGAGCGCTCGCCCTATGGCGTCGAGCTGGGCGTGCGCTATCCGGTGTGCGACGGTCAGGCGCTCATAGACGCCGCGCACGCGGCGATGCCCGGCTGGCAGCGCATCGGCGCGCAGGGCCGCGCCGGGGTGTGCCTGGAGATCCTCGAGCGCCTCAACAAGCGCAGCTTCGAGATCGCCCACGCGGTGATGCTCACCACCGGCCAGGGCTGGATGATGGCCTTCCAGGCGGGCGGCCCGCACGCGCAGGACCGTGGCCTCGAGGCCGTCGCCTACGCGTATCGCGAGATGAAGTTCATCCCGCACGAGACCGTGTGGGAGAAACCGCAGGGCAAGAACCCGCCGCTGAAGATGAAGAAGCACTTCGAGATCGTCGGCCGCGGCGTCGCGCTGGTGATCGGGTGCGGCACCTTCCCGACCTGGAACACCTATCCCGGCCTCTTCGCCGCGCTCGCGACCGGCAACCCGGTCATCGTCAAGCCACACCAGAACGCCATCCTGCCCGCCGCGATCACGGTGCGCATCGCGCGCGAGGTGCTGGCGGAAGCCGGCCTCGACCCCAACCTCGTCACGCTGGCGGCCTTCGACAAACACGAAGCGACGCAGGCGCTCGCGACCCATCCGGCCGTGAAGTCGATCGATTTCACCGGCGGCAACGCCTTCGGCCAGTGGCTGATCAGCAACGCGAAGCAGGCGCAGGTGTATGCCGAGCTCGCCGGCGTGAATAACGTCGTCATCGAATCGACCGACCAGTACAAGGCGATGCTCAGGAACCTCGCCTTCACGCTGTGCCTGTACTCGGGCCAGATGTGCACGACCACCCAGGCGATCCTCGTCCCGGCCGACGGCATCGACACCGACCAGGGCCGCAAGAGCTATGACGAGGTGTGCGCGGATCTCGCCACCTCCATCGACAAGTTCCTCGCCGACCCGGCAGTCGCCACCGCGGTGCTGGGCGCGATCCAGTCGCCCGACACCCTTGCGCGCATCGCGGAAGCGCCCGCCCACGGCCGCGTCGTGCGCGCCTCGACGAAGATCGAGCACGCCGAGTTCCCCGGCGCCGAAGTGCGCAGCCCGCTGCTGCTGGCGTGCGATGCCGCCGACGAGAAGGCCTACATGGAAGAACGCTTCGGCCCCATCGCCTTCGTCGTCAAGGTCGCCGACGGCGCCGCGGCGGTGACCCTCTCGGAGCGCATCGTGCGCGAGCACGGCGCGCTCACGGTCGGCCTCTACACGACGAAGCCGGAAGTGGTCGACGCGATGACCGAGGCGACCTGGCGCGCTGGCGTCGCGCTGTCGATCAACCTCACCGGCGGCGTGTTCGTGAACCAGTCGGCGGGTTTCTCCGACTACCACGGCGTCGGCATGAACCCGGCGGCGAACGCGAGCCTGTCGGACAGCGCCTTCGTCGCCAACCGCTTCCGCGTTGTGCAGCGGCGCCACCACGTCGAATAAGCCGCGCGACACTCCACCATAAGAACAAGGGGCGCCGCGGCGCCCCGTTTCGTCTGCGGAACCCCGACATGCCCTGCTACGAGATCGACGGCCTGCGCCCGGTCGTCCACCCGAGCGCCTACGTGCACCCCGACGCCGTGCTGGTCGGCGACGTCCACATCGGCGCGCGCTGCTACGTCGCCCCGCTCGCGAGCCTGCGCGGCGACTTCGGCCCCATCATCCTGCGCGAAGGCGCCAACGTGCAGGACTGCTGCGTGATGCATGGCTTCCCCGGCATCGACACCCTGGTCGAGGAGAACGGCCACGTCGGCCACGGCGCGATCCTGCACAGTTGCCACGTCGGGCGCAACGCGCTGGTCGGCATGAATGCCGTCGTGATGGACCGCGCGGTGATCGGTGAATCGTCGATCGTGGCCGCTTGCAGCTTCGTCAAGGCCGGCATGGAGATTCCGCCTCAGGTGCTGGTCGCCGGCGTGCCGGCCAAGGTCGTACGCACGCTGACGCGGCAGGAGATGGACTGGAAGGTCGAAGGCACGCGCTGCTACCACGACCTCGCCGCGCGCAGCCTCACGACGCTGAAACCCTGCGAGCCGCTCACCGAGGCCGAAGCCGACCGCCCCGCCATGGTTCTGCCCGAGGTCGTGCCACTGTTCGAGTTGAAGCGGCGCAGCTGACGCAGACAGGGCTCGCGGATGCCGCGCGTTATTGCGCGTGTTCGGGTCCGCCTCCGCCCGGCGATCGTTTCAGGACATGCGCTGCGCCACCGACCGGCAGCAGGGTCGGCGGCGGTGCATCCCTGCGATGCCCGCGATGATCCCGCGCTCACGGCGCAATCGCGACCACCTCCAGCTCGAAGCGCTCGAACGCGTCGCGCACCGCCTCCAGCAGCTCGCGGTCGTCCCACGGCTTGTGCAGGAAGCGGAAGACCGCGCCGCGGTTGATCGCGCCGGTGATCATCTCGACATCGGCATAGCCGGACAGGATCATGCGCACCGACTGCGGATACAGCCCCCTGACCTTGTCGAGAAACTGCACGCCGTCCATGCCCGGCATGCGGAAATCGGAGATCACGACGCCCACCGGATGGCGCGCGAGCAGTTCCAGCGCTTCGGCGGGATTGGCGGCAAACAGCAAGGTATACCCCTCCCGCCGCAGGATGCGGCGCACGGCCGACTGGATCGACGGCTCGTCATCGACGAGCAGCAGGGTGCGTTCGGGCAGATCCTTCTGCACCGGCAGGGGCATCGTCCGTCCGCCGGCCAGCATGTCTGCGAAGGACTCCGGGGCGAGCGGCGGCGAGAAGTGGCAGCCCTGCATCTCGTCGCAGCCGCGCCCGCGCAGGTACAACATTTGCCCCTCGGTCTCGACCCCTTCGGCGATCACGCGCAGATTGAGGCTGCGGGCGAGCGCAATGATGGAAACGGCGATGGCCGCATCGCTTGCGTTTGTCGTCAGATCGGTGATGAAGGCGCGATCGATCTTGAGGTAATCGAGCGGAAAGCGCTTCAGCATGCCGAGTGAGGAATAGCCGGTGCCGAAATCGTCGATCGCGAGCCGGACGCCGAGGGCCTTAAGGCTCCGCATCATCTTGATCGCCCGTTCCGGCTCGCGCATCAGGGTGCTTTCGGTGATCTCCAGCATCAGCGTTCCCCCGTCCAGGCGGAAGCGCGACAGCAGGGCCGACACTTCCGCGACCAGATCGTCGCGCAGGAACTGCAGCGCCGACACATTCACCGCCACGCGCGGGCATGCCACCCCGGTATCGAGCCAGTCGCGCATCCTTGCACAGGCGGATTCGAGCACCCAGTGCCCGATCGGCAGGATCAGGCCGCTTTCCTCGGCCACGGGGATGAATTCGCCCGGCGACACCATGCCGAGTTCCGCATGCCGCCAGCGGCACAGCGCTTCGCAGCCGACCACCGCGCCCGTCAGCAGATCGACCTTGGGCTGGTACTCCAGATACAACTCGTCCCGCTCGACGGCCCGCCGCAATTCGAGTTCGAGACGCAGCCGCGGCGCGGCCCGGGCATTCATGGTCGCGTCGTAGAAGCAGACGGTGTCGCGCCCCGTCTCCTTGGCGCGATTCATCGCCACGCAGGCGTTGCGCAGCAGGGCGTCCGCGTCCTGTCCGGCGTCACCGCACTCGGCTACCCCGATGCTGGCGGTCAGGTGCAACTCCTCACCGCCGGCCATGATCGGCTGCCGCACCGCCTCCAGTAGGCGGTTGGCCAGCGACACCACGGCCTGCCGGCCCGGCAGCTGATCGGCGAGGAGCACGAACTCGTCGTTCGTCATGCGCGCCACCGTGCTGCAGCCTTGCGCGGCCACCGCGAGGCGGCGCGCGATGTCCGCGAGCGTCGCGTCGGCGACCGCACGGCCGAAACTGTCATGCACGACCTTGAAGCGATCCACGTTCAGCCACAGCACGAAGAAGGCGTCATTGCGCGCCGCATGGGCGAGGACCTGCTGCAGGCGGTCGAGCAGCAGGTTGCGGTTGGGCAGGCCGGTCAGCGCATCATGGTTCGCCCGATGGGCAAGTTGCTCCTCATGGCGGAGCCGCTCCGTGACATCGCGGAATTCGATCACCGCGTGGTCGGCACCCTGCCCGTCGCTTGCCACCAGGCTCACGCCGGCCTCGAGCCAGACGACATCCTCCTCCGCGCGCGTCAGGCGCAGCGCGACCTCGCCTTCGCGCCGCGCCGCGAGCAGTCCCTCGAGCTGCTCCCATGCACCCGGTTCGAAACCGCGGCGGCCGAGGTCGGACAAATCGGCGGCGTGGAGGTCCGCAGGGGTGATCGCCAACAAGGCGAGCAATGCCGGATTGGCGCTGACGACACATCCCGGCGACGCATAACGGTAGATCATCAGCCCGTTGCGGCTGGCGTCGATGGCGCTGTTGCGCAGACGGATTTCCTCCGCGGCGGTTCGCAGTCGCGTCATCGATTCCTCGATTTGCGCCGCCATGTCGTCCAGCGTGCCGCCAAGCTCCCCCAGCTCGCCGCCATCCGGCGGCAGCGCACAACGGGCCTGCAGCTCCCCGGCGCCAATGCGCCGCGCCGTGTCCGCAAGATCACGCACCCGACGCAGCACCAGCCGCTGCGCCGCGACCCAGCCGAGTGCCGACACAAGCGCGGTCAGCGCGAGGGCCAGCAGGAGATTGTGCCGCAACACCTGCGCAGCCTGCGCTTGGGCCAGCGCGGTTGGAATGCCCACGCGCACGTACAGGTCGCCGTGGACGCTGAGCACCGGCACGATCGCCGTTGCGCGCGGCACCTGATCGAGCCAGACCGACTCGAAGAGCGCTTCGCGGTCCTCCACAATGGCAGCCTTGAATTCGGCCAGCTCCGGGATCGTGCGCCCCGCCAGCGCATCCGGATCGGGCAGACGGGCGAGGATCGCGCCCTCGCTGTCGACGATCGTCACCACCGAGCCGTCCGGCAGCCACTGGTCGCGCAGCAGCGATTCGAATTTCGGCGGCTCTGCCACGAGCGCCACGATGGCAGAAATGTCATCGTGCTCGTCGAATACCGGATGGGCGAACACCACGATCGGCCGCCCCGTCAGGCGGCTGACAATGAATTCGCCGATCGCGAAGTCGCGCCGCTCGACGGCGCGGCGGAAGTAGGCGCGATCCGCGACGTTGACGCGCCCGGCGACCGGCTTGGCGCTGCAGAGCATTTCGCCGCTGCGGTCGAAGACGAAGAGATCGGAGTAGAGTTCGCCGAGGGAGGCCACGCGCGAAAGCCAGCGGCTGCAGTCGCGCGTCGAATGCAGCGCCCCTATTTCTGGCGCCTCCGCCAGCCCCTGCAGTGCCGCGTGCGCATAGGACACCATGTCCCGCTGGCGCGTCGCGACTTGCCGTGCCGTAGCCAGCGCAAGCCTTTCCGAACTGGCACGGGCCTCGCGCCGCTGTTCGAGCCCCATGTCGAGGATGATCGCGATGGACGGCAGGACCGCAGCAAGGACCAGCAGCAGCAGGCGGACATGCATCCGGGCAAGCGATCGGGGAATCATCGCGGATCCGTACTTGTTGTATCCGCATGCGTCGCGGACATGGCAGGAGCGTGGCGCCACCGTCCGGCGATCCGCGCGTTCACAGTTGCGGACGGGGAGCCCCCGGGCGACGCTCACATTTGGTTACACTCGCGCTGCATCATAAAGCAGCCAGCTCGAATCGGCACTACCGGCAACAACGTATGCGAACAAGCGGAAAAGCGAATGCCGCGCGGTGAGTCGTTGCCGCGCAATGCCTCGCCACCAGGCGGCGGACCACGGCAGCGACGGGGTCGCGCGACACGACGCACTCGGGGCGTGTCGCGCGACCGGACGGCACCGATTCGCCGCCGCCCGCTCTTGCTCAGTTGAGCGCGGGATCTTCCGCGGCATCGAGCGCCAGGGCGATATCGCTCGGCGAACGGAGAAAGCGCACGCTGCACAGCCTGCGCGTCCCGCACATCACGGCTTCGGCAAGCTGGTGCACGAAATCCATGTCGTGCGACTCGGTAAAGAGCGGGATCGAAATCGTCTTCCCCTCGAGTTTCCCGGGTTCCTGCAGGATGGTGCGAGCGATCTGCGGCAAGGGACGTTTGCCCTGCGGCATTGAGACGCCGGCGTCGAACTCCCCGGACCGCGGATCGGCGACCGCAGGCGCGAGCGCGTCCGGCGGCTCCAGCCGACAGGAGACGCTGGTCCCCTTCCCGTACCAGCAAATCCAGCCAACGGGAGCTCCCGCGGGCGCCTCCGCATGCGCAGCGGCAGCCGGCAGCGCCAGCAGCAGTCTGCCGGCGAACCGCCAGCGACGGGCGGCGGAGGCGACCGCCGCGGCCAACCAATTCGTCATGGCGAATGGCGCACAGGCTGAATATTGCATATGCCGATCAATCCTTTTTCAATTGAAGAAGCATAAATTCAGGTGCAGCCCAGGGGAATTCGCGAGATTGCGCGCCCGTCTACGTACAAGCACGTAGACGGGCGAGAAGCCACCAACACAACGCAACGAGGCCGCGGCGCCGGATCGGCAGTCGTACCGGCTGCCGCAGCAAATGCTGCGCAGAGCCCGATTCGACGGTATCGTACGGAGGCAGCAATCACCGCCCTCCGTTCGGCCCGAACCCTGCGCCTCCAGCATTGCGACAGCCGGAGCAAGGGTGAGGACATCAATGACTCCAACATGCGAAGCGCCGTCCGCCCCATGCCCGACCACGGAAACGTCCTCGAAGATCTGCCGCCGCCCGGCGGCGAGGAAAGCTTCGACACCCTTTTCGAGCGCGCCGGCACGCGCATCGAGCGCATCGTCTCGCACGCCCACGCCAGCCCGCCCGGCTTCTGGTACGACCAGGCGCAGGCCGAATGGGTGATGGTGGTGCGAGGCGAGGCGGAACTCGCGTTCGCGGACGGCGAACGGCGCGAGATGCGCGCGGGCGACTGGATCACAATCGCCCCGCATCGCCGCCACCGCGTCGAATCGACGGGCGAAGGTACCGTATGGCTGGCGGTGCATGTAGACTGATGACATAGCGATCACCGCCGGCGCCCCATGTCTCCCGAATCCCCGCAATACTGGACCCCCAACCACCGCTTCCATGACGGCAACGCGGCGGGCGAACGCGGCACGCGCCTGGTGCTGCTGATCACGGCGATCACGATGGTGGTCGAGATCGCCGCCGGCTGGTGGTTCAACTCGATGGCGCTGCTCGCCGACGGCTGGCACATGAGCTCGCACGCGCTCGCGATCGGCCTCTCGGCGCTCGCCTACGCCGCCGCACGGCGCTACGCCGACGACCCGCGCTTCGCCTTCGGCACGTGGAAGATCGAAATCCTCGCCGGCTTCGCGAGCGCGATCTTCCTCGTCGGCGTCGCGCTCGCGATGGTCATCGGCTCAGTCGAGCGCCTGCTCGCGCCGCAGGACATCCGCTTCCCCGAGGCGATCACGGTCGCGGTGGTCGGACTGGTCGTGAATATCGTATGCGCGCTGATCCTCAACCATGCCGGCGAGCATGCGCACGGCGGGCACGAGCATCACGATCACGGCCATGCCCACGGCGGGCACGACCACGCTCATGGCGACCACGACCACCCCCATCACGACCTGAACCTGCGCGCCGCCTACCTGCACGTCGTCGTCGACGCGGCGACCTCGGTGCTGGCGATCGTCGCGCTGCTCGGGGGGATGCTGTACGGCTGGAACTGGCTCGACCCGGTGATGGGCATCGTCGGCGCGACGCTGGTCGCGCGCTGGTCGCGCGGGCTGCTGCGCGACACCGGCCGCGTGCTGCTCGACCGCGAGATGGATCACCCGGTCGTCGCGGAGGTGCGCCAGGCGCTCGCGAGCCACCCGCACTGGCCCGAGGCGCCGCGCATCGTGGACCTGCACGTGTGGCGCGTCGGTCGCAACCGTTTCGCCGCCATCGTCAGCGTGCTCACCGGCGACCCCGCGATCACACCCACTGCGATCAAGCGCGCGCTCGCCCGGCACGAGGAGCTCATCCACATCTCGGTCGAGGTGAATCGCCCGCAGGACGCCGCCTGAAGCGGCACGGCGCCACCACCCGATAAGGCCATTCGGGCGGACCCCTTCGACAAGCTCAGGGCAAACGGATGTACCCGAGGCTCAGCGATCGTGCACGATGTCGCGCTGCACGGTCGTGCGCGCGGGTGGACGCGGTGGCACCGGCACCGGCGTCACGACCACGTCGGCGGGGCCGGCGCCGGTGGCCGCGGGCTCGATCACCGGCAGATCCCACAGCGCGCGGTAGGTCGCGCTGTAGTTCATCAGCTGCTCGGTCATCTTCGCGATGCGATCAGGCGGGCGCGGCACGCTGGCCGGGCCGATCGCCGCATAGCCGAGGCCGGCACGCTCGCCCTCGACCTCGAAGCCAAGCATCCGCAGCATCGTCGGCAGCATGTCGAAGTGCGTGACCTCGTCGGTGTTCTTCACCAGCTTCTTGTCTGCGCCGATCAGCAGGTTATACACGCGTCGGTTCGGGTTCTTCACCAGCTTGTCGTACGAGGTGTTGCCCATCGCGAGATGGTCGCCCTGCACCACGACCGCGATGCGATCCGACCAGCCCTTCTTGTTGATGTACTCGATGAAGTCCGCGACCTGCCCCGCGGTGCATTCGACGATGCCTTCGAAATCCTGATACCCCTGGCGTTCGCAGGCCGATGACAGGTGTCCGTAGGGGTGATGCGTGTCGATCGTGAGGACGGTGAGGTTGAAGGGCTTGCGCGCCTTCATCAACTGGTCGAGCTCGCTGCGCGCGTGGCGGAAGAGATCATCGTCGTACAGTCCCCAGCCGCTCATCAGCTCGGGCCGTTCGCCCTGGTTCACCCATTCCTCGCGCCCCATCACCTTGCCGTAGTGGTGATCCTTGAAAAACTTGCCGACGCCGGCGAAGGCAAGGCTGGAGCCGTTGAGGAAGACGTTGGTATAGCCGTTGCTGGCGAGGATGTCGCCGAGGCAGCGCGCACGCGGCAGGAAGCTCTCGACCTGCTCGCCCTGGGCATTGCCGCCGAACAGGGCCACCGACTTCAGCGGCAGCCCGCACTGCGTCGCGACGATGCCGGCGATCGTGAAGTGCGCGCCCATCATCTCGCGGTAGTCGTCGAAGGACACCACGCGCGGCTTGCCCTTGTAGGCGTTGAGCCGGTGCAGCAGGTCGCGCCCGAACAGGTTGGTGTCGGAATAGGTGGACTCGAGGCTCTCGACGTAGATGAGCACGAGGTTCTTCGGCGGCTCCTTGCCGCGCTTGACCGACACGCGGCCCGGATCGACGTAGGAGCCGGCGAAATAATCCTCGCCGAAGTAGGCCCGCACGTAGCGCGCCAGCGAGAAGCTGTCGATGAAGAAGGCGACACCGGCGCCGAGCACCACCAGAGGGATCGCCCGCGGCACGCCGTGGCGCATGAAGCGCAGCAACGCGCGACTGCAACGGCGCATGCCCACACGCAACCAGTACCAGCCGCGGCGCAGCCACGGCACCGGCCATTTCTCCGGATGCGCGCGCAGGCGCTGGAACCATTCGTCCAGCCCCCACAGCACCATCGCCAGCGCGACCGGCAGCGCCAGCGCGCGCCACAGGAAGCGGCGGGTCAGTTCGGGATCGCTCGTCATCAGCCCTTCGGTACCGAAACGCAGGTGGTAGAGCACCTGGTCGATGGTTACCGAGCCGAACTCGTCGGTGAGCCAGTCGGGCAAGGCGTACAGCAGGCAGCCGACGAGAATCGCCAGAGGCTTGAGCAGTTTTCGGACACGCATTTACGGGACGACTCTCCGGCGGGCGGACTTCCGTGCGGCGGCGCCGCATGCACCGGAAGGTGCGCAATATTACCGCAACGCCCCTGAGGTAGACTGGCGCGACGGCCGCAAGTTTGCGCGCCCGCTCACGACGCCCCGACCCCCTGCCGCCGCGCGTCGAGCAGGGCCGCAAAGGCCTCCGCCGGCACCGGCGATCCGAACAGGTAGCCCTGGCATTCCGGACAGCCCGCCTCGCGCAGGAAGTCGCGCTGGTCGGTCGTCTCCACCCCTTCCGCGATCACTTCCAGCCCGAGGCTGCGCGCGAGCGCGATCGTCGCCTGCACGATCGCGGCGCAGCTGCGGTCGTGCGGCAGCTCGCTGACGAAGGAGCGGTCGATCTTCAGGCGGTGGATCGGGAAGCGCTTGAGGTAGTACAGCGAGGAATAGCCGGTGCCGAAGTCGTCCAGCGCGAGCTGCACGCCCTGCGCGGAGAGCCTGTCCATCAGCCCGATCGCGCGCTCGGTGTCTTCCATCAGCATGCTCTCGGTGAGTTCGAGTTCGATGCGCGCGGGGTCGGCACCGGTCGCAGCGAGCGCTTCGCGCATGGCCTCGTCGATATCGCCCTGCAGCTGCCGCATCGAGAGGTTCACCGCGAGGCGGAATCCCGCCGGCAGCCGCTCGCCCCACTCGACTACCTTGCGGCAGGCCTGCTCCAGCACCCAGGCGCCGATGTCGACGATCAGTCCGGTCTCCTCGGCAATCGGAATGAACTCCGCGGGCGGCACCAGGCCGCGTTCGGGCTGGTGCCAGCGCAGCAGCACCTCGGCACCGGTCATGTTGCCGCTGGCGGTATCGACCTTGAGCTGGAAGTGCAGCTCGAACTCGCCGCGCTCGAGCGCATGGCGCAGGTCCTCCTCCATCCCGAGGCGCTCGAGCGCGCCCTCGTTCATCGACGGCAGGAAGAAACGGTAGCGGTTACGGCCGGCGCGCTTGGACTGGTACATCGCGACGTCGGCATGCTTGGTGAGCATTTCGGGCGTGCTGCCGTCCTCGGGGTAGAAGCTGATGCCGATGCTCGCCCCGGTCGTGATCTCGCGCCCGTCGACTAGGAAGGGCGCGGACAGGGCGTCGAGGATGCGCTGGGCAACCGCGGCGGTGACCTGACGCCGGTCCACTGAGTCGCCTGCGAGCAGCACCCCGAACTCGTCGCCGCCCAGGCGCGCGGTGGTGTCGCAATCGCGCACGATGCCGCTCAGGCGCGCGGCTACCTGCTTGAGCAGCGCATCGCCGGCCTTGTGGCCGAGGCTGTCGTTCACCGGCTTGAAGCGGTCGAGGTCGATGAACAGCACCGCGAGGCTGGAATTCTGCCGCCGCGCGAGCAGCACGGCGTTTTCCAGCCGGTCCTCGAACAGGCGCCGGTTCGCCAGCCCGGTCAGCGCATCGTAATAGGCCAGGTGCGCAATGCGTTCCTCACTCAGGCGCTTCTCGGTGATGTCATAGAACATCCCGATGTAGTACACGAGCTCCTGCCGCTCGTTGTAGTCCGCGCACAGGGTCAGCCACTGGCGGTAGATCTCGCCGCTCTTGCGCCGGTTGGTGACTTCGCCCTGCCAGTAGCCGCGCTCGTTAACCGTCTTCCACATCTCGTGGTAGAAGGCCTCGTTGTGCCAGCCCGACGAGAGCAGGCGCGGCGTCCCGCCGATCGCCTCCTCTGCGGTGTAACCGGTGATCTCGGTGAAGGCGCGGTTCACCTCGATGACGCGCTGCTCCGGATCGGTGATGACGATGCCCTCGATGCTGCGCTCGAACACGCTCGCGGCCATGTGCAGGCGTCGGTTGGCGGCCTCGAGCGCCTCGTTCTGCGTGCGGATGCTGGCCTCGTTCTCGCGCAAGGCCCCGTACTGCCGGCGCAGGATGCGGTCGGCGCGGCCCACGACCAGCAGCAGCGCCGCGTAGAGAGCTCCGAAGCCCAGCACGATCGCCAGCAGCAGCCACCACGAATCGCTGTCGATCTCGCGGATGTCGCCCGAGACGTCGGTGTACAGCTCGAACACCGCCTTCACCTGCCCGTCGGGATCGGGGCGGATCGGGATGTAGCTCGACACCACGTTCACGTTCTCGATCTCGCCCTCGGTCGCGCTCATGCGGCCGCGATAGACGAGCTCGCTCATCTTCACGCCGCTGCGCGCCGCCAGAAAACCGGGATTGCCGCTCTTGTCCTCGCCGATCTCGCGCACCACGGTGGAAAACACCGCCGTGCCCTTGAGGTCATACACCTTGATCTTGATCACCGGCACGCCGGCCGCCAGTTCGCGGATCCGCTCCCGCAGGCGCGCGGTGAGTTCGCGCTCGCGCAGCGCGAGCGCGTCGCGCCCTTCCGAGGCCATCAGCGCGGGGCCGAACTCCGGCCAGATCGCGTTGGCGACCGTGCGCGCGAGCAGCTCGTTGCGCGTCCCCGAAATCTCCGTGCGCTCGGCGATCTCGCTGCTGCGGTAGCCCCACAGGAACAGCAGCGAAAGCACCAGCACGGCGATTCCGCTCGCGATCGAAAAATAACGGGTCAGTCTGAACATGCTTCCCCCGGTCGCCCGCAGGCCTGCGACCCCGCGCCGGCGAGGCACGCAGCGGCGCTGCAGCCCATCATACGACCAATCGTCCGCGCGGGCAGCGTCCGTCGGTGCCCCCCGGACGCAATCCGTATCGCCGCGGAAGCCTCAGTCGCGCAGTTTCTCGAGCGGGATGCCCCAGCGCGTCAGCGTATCGCGCAGCAGCGTCTGCTCGGGCAGGCAGATCACGCCGTCGGCTTTCGACAGCACCAGCATTGCGCGGCACACCATCTCCCGCAGGACAGGATCGGTGATGCGGTCGAGCATCATCTCGAAACGCTCGATGTCGAGCATGCGCACCGGATCGACGCGTTCGGGGCGCTGCAGCAGGCGGCGGCAGTGGTCGATGATGGCCTGGATCAGGGTGTCGCGCTCGACGCCCAGCAGCTTGGGAATGCCGAGGCGGTCGAGCGCCTCGAGCTCGCGGCTGGCGAGCACGCCGTCCGCGAGCAGGGTCAGGGCCACCAGCTCGGTGGCGACGGCGCGTTACGCCTCGTAGGTCGGGTCGGTCATCGGCGGGAATGCGGGTGCGCGGAAAATGCTGAAGGATAACGCCCCTATGACCACATGCTGCAACGAATGGTTTCCCGCACGCTTGCGGCCGCGCACGCCATGCGCGCGGCCGCCTCGCTCAGAAGCTCTTGGACACGGCGAACACCACCCGTTCCTTGAAGATCTTGCGCCCGTCGCGACTGCCGTAGACCTTGTGGCTGCGGTCGACGTCGGTGTCGTGGTAACGCAGGTCGAAGTTGAGCCCCCACATGGACTTGGTGACGCCCACGTTCCAGTGCTTCCAGCCCTCGGCGCCGTGGCCGGTCAGTTCCTGGTAGCCGAAGGAGCCGTCGACACCCCAACCGTCGCCGAGCGCGACTTTCGGATGGATCGCGTAGTTCACGCCCTTCCAGCCATCCACGCCGAACCAGTCGTCGAGGGTCGGCGTGACTTCCAGCTTCAGGTTGACCGGCCCGAAGTTGCGGTCGAGGTACATGTACAGCTCGCTGTAGTTGTAGCGGTTCGCCCCGGGATACTGGTACGAGAAGGCCATCACGTTGTAGTTGAAGCCGCTGTCACCGATGCTGCCGTACTTGCCCAGGTAGGGGCCAACGACCGCGTAGATGTCGGGCGAGCCCTCGAACTTGTTGGTCGAGCCGAAGTACCCGAGGTAGACGCCGGTCGAGTGCGTCCACGTCAGCGAGGCCTGGACGGCGGGAATCTCGCCGCTGACGGTCTCGGATTCGCCGCGGAACACGTAGTCGGTGGCGAACTTCACCGAACCGCCGACCGTGCCGCCGAGCACGACCGGCTTGTCCTCGGCGAACGCCCCCTGCACAAGCATCACGGCAGCGCCGGCGAGCAGCATCTTCGAATAACTGGTTTTCATGGTGCACTCCCTTTACATCGTTACGGATCGTTCGGAATCCGGCGTGCTTCACCGGACTCGTTCGGATTGGATGATGGGGAGGCGACATGAACGGCGGCGCGGAGAACGGTGAATCGACGTGCGGTTTTGTAATACCCCACGAATTACTCATCACCTTGACTGCATGGAACTTTCCGTCCATTGCGGCACTGCTTCCGTAAATGGGCGCGAGCGCTGTTAACAGTGGTTAACGAATCTCCACGCGCCATCGACAAAACGGCGCGGACTGTTCATCCGCGTTCCCTAGCATTGGAGTCGGAAAAGGCATTCGAGCAACCGGCACTGTAGGGAGATCAATCATGAGCATGTCGAGAAGGGAATTTCTGAAGGCGTCCGTCGCGTCCGCCGTGGCAGCGAACGGGCTGGCGTGGTTCGGCGCGAGCGAAGTGTTTGGCGCCGATACCGTCGTGATCCCGAGCGCGAGCCACTGGGGCCCGTTCAAGGCGGTCGTGAAGAACGGCGTGCTCGTGGGCGTGCAGCCCCTCGCCGACATCGACGCGATGCCGACCAAGATGCTCACCGAAGGCCTGATCAGCCGCGTGTATCACAAGACCCGCGTGATGTACCCGATGGTACGCAAGTCCTACCTCGCCAACCCCACCGGCGACACCAAGCCCCACCTGCGCGGCAAGGAGCCCTTCGTGCGCGTGACCTGGGACGAGATCCTCGCCATCACCGCCAATGCGATCCTCACCACCGCCGAGCAGCACGGCAACGAGGCCCTCTTCAGCAGCTCCTACGGCGGCTGGTCGCACGCCGGCCTGCTGCGCCCGCAGGTGCTGCAGGGCCGCCTCTTCGGCCTCATCGGCGGCCATTCCGTGACCACCGGCGACTACTCCGGCGGCGCCTCGCAGATCAGCCTGCCGCACATCATCGGCGACATGGAAGTGTATTCGCCGCAGACGGCGTGGGAAGTGATGGCCGAGCACACCGAGGTCATGGTGTGGGTGGGCTGCGACCCGTGGAAGAACAACCGCATCGAATACACCGTCGCCGACCACCAGATGTTCCCGCGCTGGAAGCTTATCAAGGACCGCGGCGTGAAGTTCATCTCGATCAACCCGCAGTACACGACCACCGACGAGGCGCTCGGCTCGGAGTGGGTGAAGATCGTCCCCAACACCGACGTCGCGCTGTTTCTCGCGATGGCCTACCACGTGTATACGACGGGCAAGTACGACAGGGCCTATCTCGACAAGTACACGGTCGGCTTCGACAAGTTCCTGCCCTACCTGCTGGGCAAGGACGCCGACGGCACGCCGCCCAAGACCCCCGAGTGGGCGTCAAAGATCACCGGCATCCCGGCGCAGAAGATCGTCGAGCTGGCCGAACTTTTCGCCACCAAGCGCACGCAGTTCGCCGGTGCCTGGGCGCTGCAGCGCGCGCACCACGGCGAGATGACGCACTGGGCGATCATCAACTTTGCCGCCATGCTCGGCAAGATCGGCAAGCCCGGCCAGGGCGTGGGCTTCAGCTGGCACTACGGCGGCGGCGGCATGCCGCAATCGACGCACCCGATGCCGGTCGGCCTGTCGCAGGGCCGCAACCCGGTAAAGGCGCGCTGCCCGGCCTCGCGCATCAGCGAGATGCTGCTGAACCCCGGCAAGCAATACACCCGCGACGGCGCCACGCACACCTACCCCGACGTGCATCTCATCTACAACGCCGGCAACAACTTCATGTCGCACCAGCAGGACACGAACGAGCTGCTGCGCGCGATGAACAGGAAGGTGCGCACCGTGATCTGCCAGGATCCGTGGTGGTGCGCGTCGTCGCGCTTCGCCGACATCGTGCTGCCGGCGACCTCCGCGCTGGAGCGTGACGACATGAGCACCGGCGGCACCTACAGCAACGACAAGATCTACGCGATGCGCCAGGTGATCCAGCCCTACGGCGAGAGCCTCGACGACTTCGAGATCTTCCGCCGCCTCGGCGACCTGATGGGCGTCGGCTTCCAGTTCTCGGAAGGCAAGACCGTGCCGCAGATCCTGCGCGAGTCCTATGACCGTACGAACCCGACGGTGCCATTCGACGAGTTCTGGGAGAAGGGCATCGTGAAGATCGACGTGCCCGAGAAGATGCGCAAATGGGTGCGCCACGGCGATTTCTACACCGACCCGGAGAAGAATCCCCTTCACACCAAGTCCGGCAAGATCGAGCTGTACTGCTCCGAGATCGCCAGCTTCAAGGTGCCCGACTGCCCGCCGATCCCGAAATTCCTCGAACCCGCGGAATACCTCGGCAATGCGAAGGCCGGCCAGGTGCACGTCGTCAGCCCGCACCCCTTCAACCGCGTGCATTCGCAGATGGCGCAGGCCGACGTGCGCAAGTACGAGAACGTCAAGGGCCGCCAGCACGTGCGCATCAGCGTGGAGGATGCCAAGGCCAACGGCATCAAGGACGGCGACCTGGTCGAGCTGTACAACGAGCGCGGTGCGCTGATTGCCGGTGCGGTGGTGACCGACCAGATCATGAAGGGCGTCGTGAGCCTGGAGGAAGGCAACTGGATCCAGCTCGACTCCAAGGGACGCTGCAACAGCGGCGCGATCAACATGATCACGACCAGCGTCGCCTCCAGCGGCCTGAGCCAGGCGACCAGCGCCAACACCTGCATCGCCAGCCTGAAGAAATGCACCGATGCGGAGTCGGAAAACCGCGCCTACGAGCCGCCCCCGTTCGAGAAGGTGGCCGGCCTCGGCCTCGATGTAGCTGGCATGAAGCTGTACGAACGCGCCGCTGCGCTGAAAGGCGCGACCATGGCGAGCATGACGCCGGGCGAGAAGCTCTTCTACGAACGCTGCACGCTGTGCCATGTGCCGCGCGAACCGGGCGACTACACCAAGAAGCAGTGGCACGGCATCACGCAGAGCATGTTCCCGCGCGCCGGCCTCGACGAGGCGCAGAAGAAGATCGTGCTCGACTTCCTCGAGAAGAACGCGAAGGACGCCGCGGCGATGTAAGCGGCGACGCCCCGGCCGGGGCGTTTGCCCGCGCAGCCCGGCCTCGCGCCGGGCTTTCCTTTCTATTGCGCCGCCGGCTCGTAGCGGAATTGCGGCAGGAAGGTGCTCGGTGCGAGCGAATCGTCGAGATCGATGCGCTTGAGCGCCGCGCGGTCGACGACCTGCACGCGCGGACCGACATGGCGCGCGACCTTCCGCCCCTCCAGCAGATCGACCGCCTGCCCGACCGACAGCCGCCCCTGCAGCACCGGCGCATCCGACGGTGCGGCGAGGATGCGGCCGCGCAGGATCCCCCGGTACACCGCCGGCGTGAAGTAGGTCGCGACGATGCCGACACGCTCATGCAACCCCCGTTCGCGCAGCACGCTGATCGCCGCCTCGGCCATCAGCGCATTGCCGACGAGGTAGCGCACCGCCGGGTGCTCGTCGAGCGTGCCCTGCACGAGGTTGCGCTGGATCGACTTCGCCGTGTCGCCCCACGCCGTTGCGCGGATCGCGATACGGCTGCCGGCGATCGCCTCGCGGAACCCGCGGTCCACGAAGGGCACCCAGCCCGCCC
>NZ_WTVK01000062.1 GCF_012910805.1 Aromatoleum evansii | reverse complement strand
ACCCGGCTGCGTTGCCAAACGCACCGCCTCGCGCTTGAACTCGTCCGAGAACTTCCTTCTTGTTCGCATCGATTCCTCCTAGACACATGTTGCCATGCAATGTGTCCGGAGAATCGGGAGCAGGCCATACAGGTGGTGGCCAAGGTTCCGTCACAGCTTGTCGCCAAGAGGAGATAGCCATTGACCTGGTCATTCCCCTTCAATGCCGTCGATTGACCGGTACGTGCCAGGGCCCAAAACTTCTTACCCCCTTTCAGGACACCTGCGGTCTCCAGTTGGAAACCGGAGACGTCTGTGAGGTCGCGGTAGAACTCCAGGACTTCGCGCGGCTGGACGACCTTGTAGCGCTGGGAGACGACCGAAAGGGCGTCCTTGGTATCGGAACGGTAGAGCACCTTCTGTTCGTCGAAGGAGTGGATACTCCCGAGGTTTCCGGCGCTTTCCGCCATGAAACGGACCGGTGTTTCCTGGATGGTCCAGTCCATTCCGGCCGCTTTCTGCCAGACTTCAAGGGGTTGCTTTTCGGGGAGGCTGTTGCCGAGGCCGTGCCAGGGTTCTGCGCCGACGTAGGCTATTTGTTGGACGAGATGAGCCATGGAATCTTCCTTTCAGTCAAATGGACGCACGCAATCGTGCAGCTGTGAAGACACAGCGGCATCGGTGCTGGGAGTAGAGAGGGAGGGTGAAGCGGGTAAGACGAGAGCCGGCGACTACAGATTGCCGGTGAGGATCGGGCGCCTACTGAAGGTACAGCCGCAGGCGAGGCAGCGGTAGTTGTCGAGAACGTGGTCGTCGACGACTTCGCCGAGTCGGGCGCCGGCCAGTCCGCCGGCAGTACCACCGGCGAGCGCGCCGATCAGTGCGCCCAGGAGCCCGCCGGCGATCATGCCCGGCGGACCAGCGACAACACCGACGGTTGCGCCTAGTTCAGCGCCGCTCAGGGCGCCGGCCGCGCCGGTAGCCGCTCCACCTGCAGCTCCAAGAGTTCCGCCTGCTCTGCGGGCCAGATTGCGAGTGGTAATGCGCGTGGAATCACAGTTCGGGCATTGGAGGAGCATCTCTGACTCCTACGTTGCTGACGACGTTGTCGAACCGCACCTCGCCACGGGCCCGACGCAGGGTCGGAGCTCGTGGGGGAGCAGGAATTTGGTGATGCTGCGGTCGCACTCGGTGACGACCAGCAGACGTTCGCCATCGCGCATCAGGTAGGACGAAACGACGCGTGCGTGCTCGGCCAGTGCCAGAACATTCGCGTGGGCTTCGGCGGCGCTGACGTCACCCCAGTCGCCGAACAGGTGGCGCGCGAGTAGGCGGATGGGGTGCAAGTTGTACTTCTTCAATAGGGTGAGTGCGCCGGTTGTCTCGACGATCTCCCCCGGTTCGAACAGGATCTCTGGTGCGGGCAAGGCGGAACTACGGAGTGATGCAGGCATGATGGTCTCCAGAAAGCCAAACGCCCGAGCCGGTGACGGCATCGGGCGTTCTTTGCGGGTGGGAAGCTGAGGTGGAGGCCTGCGGAGATCGTCGCCTCAGGGAGCTACCCCTGATCAGATCCTGATAAACAAGGCAATCTGAGGCACACCTCTTGTGCTCCAGATATGTGATATGTGTTTGAAAAATTTTGGATTCGCGTCCCCTTTAGCTCGGCACCTGCTGTGGGTGTGTCGTAACCGTTGCATCATCGGGGCTTCTTAAGGTGCGGAAGACGTCTCGGCCAATTCCGGCGAATCCACGAGGCTTTGACACGTCGCAGGAAACGCAGTGAGCGTCATGTCCAAGAGTTCGACCTGGTCGCGGATGGACGGAAAAATCAGACTTCTATTTAGGCCTTACTGGTCTCGTAGAATCTGCTCATGACCGCCAAAGCTCACGTTTCACCCCACGCTGCAGCGACTATCTCCGGCAACACGATGCCGGCCGCTCCACTTAGATTCCACTTGGCGATTTTGTTGAGACTTGTGGGGTGAGGGTTGACCTGGACGATCAGTGCCCGAGATGCTGCGAAGTGCGGAAGGTCTGCGGCGGGGTAGACTAGGGACGAGGTTCCTACGCTGATAAACAGATTGCATTGCAGTGCGGCGTGCCGAGCGCGCATCCATTCCAGTTCTGGGAGCGCCTCGCCAAACCAGACCACCCCAGGCCGGATCTTCCCGCCGCAATTTGGGCAAGACGGGGGAGGGAGGCGGCGGCCACCGTCGGGCTCAAGGGGAGTTTCTGTCGGAAAATCGTGCGGTTCGCCGCAGGTAAAACAGCGGGGGCGATGGAGACTGCCGTGCAGATGCACGACGGAGACGCTACCGGCGCGCTCGTGAAGATCATCCACGTTCTGTGTAATCAAGGTGAAGCGTGGCGAGTGTCGCTGAATTTCGGCGATCGCGATATGGGCCGGATTAGGCTGTGCCTGCAGCACTCGCATACGCCGCCATTCATACCAGCCCCAAACGAGTTCCGGGTCCCGTCGGAAAGCCTCACGTGTCGCGAGATCCTCTGCGGCGAACCGTTCCCAAAGCCCTGTCATGGCGTCCCGGAAGGTCGGAATTCCGCTCTCGGCTGATACACCGGCACCAGTGAGCACGACGACGTGCTGGGCGCTGCGCAAAGCGTCTACAAGCGCCGCCGGGACCTTTGTGACAGATGGCGTAGGTAGAGGTGCGGGGGGTACAGGTTCAGACATTCGTGTACTCCTGAAATGCAGGACATTGAATTCTTGGTCGTGCTGTTAACAGGCTTCCGGGTTTTGGTGCCCGGTCAACCTACGCACGATGAATGTTAGAGCAGCCCACCGACATTGACTGTCGTACACCGATGTAGGCGCGAGCGACGGCTAGGCCAAGGATAACGCGACGAACTGTGTCGCAACGTTTTGGCATTCTGCAATCCATCCCGCGCGTCAATAATGGTTGGAGCGAAAGTAGCGCGGCGACGGCTGAGACGATGCGGGGATCACTTCACGGCAATTACCTCGATCACCGGCCGGCACCCCGGCAGGCAAGGGAGAAGCACTGATGACTGAGAAGCAAATGTTGGCGGATCTTGTCCGCCCTGACGACACTCTTCGCTTCAAGCTCTTTGCGCAGAAGACCATTACTCAGGAGGATGCTCGGCTCACTGTCGAGGTCAACGCGCTGGTTAGCACCGCAGAACAAACGCCGAACGCGTTGCAGCAGCGCATCTGCGGGGCGTTGGCGCGACTGATCGATGCTGAGTGGGCATTTTCCGCCATTCAACGGGGAGGCGAGGCAGTGGGCTATGAACGGGTCAAGCTAACCGCATCCGCCCGTATCCCAATTACTGAAATATACAACCTCGAGGAGCGTGCGAGGCAGGCGAGCACTGAAGGTCTCTCACTGCGCGAGCCGACGGTGAGCTACGCGCTGCCGAGCGCACGGGTGACAGCCGCCGTTCAAGCGCTTCGACTCGAAATCCTGGAGGACGTGAAGCACCAACTCGTGGAGTTCAGCGCAGCCACCGGCAGAAGCTGGCGCATTGGGGACATCGCCTTTGGGGTACGGGATTCTCGTAGCGAGATTCGCGCGGAAAAGGCGCGTACCGTAGTAGCGACGACTCTATCGCTGACTTGTTCGAAGAGAGCGGTGAAGAGGGGATTACTGGATCCGAGCGCATCGCCTTGGTTGCAGACGTCACCCTCAGAGCCGTGCCGACCGCCGAACATAAGAGATCGACGATCCGTCGGAGATTTCCGGCTCGACCCCGTGACCACGCGGCGGCGCTTCGAACGACTCCGACGGGATCCCACCGGCGAGGTCGGGGCGCCGATGCCAGCTGCAGGTCTCCCTGCGTCACTTGAAGTGATAACCGTGTTCGCCACACGACGTGCGTCGAGCTCTTATGACACGACAGGTAAAAGAACTAGTTGTCGTTAATGGCCAGCCGTATCGCGCAGCAGAGCTTCCACTTGAGTACCACTCTGACTGCGCCGCGAGGCTTGGCGAATTCCGCAATAGATTTACTGCGTGTCGCCGCGGCTATGTTGGAAACTGGCATATCGAAGCCGGAGAATTGCGCCTTGACGACATCTTCGCCGGCCACTTGCCAGGGCATAAGTCCATTCTCGCCCGATGCTTTCCCGAGTTTTGCCCTGGTCCGACGGTGGCAGACTGGTTCACCGGATGGCTGCATTTGTCGCAGCGAATGGAGGGGGGGGGCGGTATCACCCATTCCGGCGCATGTTCGATGAACTTCAAATCGATCTTGCGATTCGGGCCGGCTCGGTTGTCGAAAGAATCGAACGGGCGGTGCAGCTGAAGCCAGAAAGGGAAGTGAAATCGTACTCGCTCCCAGGATTTCTCCTCCGCAAGCAAGATTGACATCACGTATGTGATACCGACTGGAGATCACTAATGGCTCTGCAACATTCAGACTTCAAGTTGACCGACGAGCAGCTTCTCCGACTCAATCAATACATTGCGGATGCGGCAGCACGACATGCGCACGCCAATGAAGATGCTCCCTCCGAGGTTTCAGTGACGTTTACCTGGATGCCGGGTCTTGGCCGATCGATCACGGCCTATTTTGATGGAAATGTCAATGGCGCCGAGATTGAGCCGTTGTTTTGACTTTCAAGCGTTTCTTCGCAATGAGTACGTACGGCGTTCTTCAGACTGCCCTGCGGTTCAGTGTGGGCGAGCTGCATTTTAGAGTAGGCGCTGACGTGAGGTTCGCGCTGGCACTAGTGCAGCCTGGCCAGGCAAGGGAGACATGATGGGCCCTAAGGTAAGGTGGCAGCGCGGAATCCGACCGCGGATGCAGCGGGCATTTTTCGATTGGTACTGCCAAAACCGCATCCGCTTTGCCATTCCGCTTCATTTTGAAGACCGTACGGACAAGTCAGTGAACGCCACCTTTGCAGGGGTTCCCCGGGTCATCTCCATGAAGCTTCACCCCGCGGGCCTGGACGTTTCCGTCGAGTGGGAAGGGCAATGGATGGACATGCTCCTGAGTCTCGATGTCGCGCCGCTGGCAGTGCCGGGTGGCTGTATGCTCGATGTGCGTCCCGGGCGAGCGTCTGCTTTATCCCTCACAGGAGTCCCTCTGGACCGATCATCTTTTCGAGCCTTTTCTCCAGTGGGTCAATGGAAGGCTCGCTGAGGCGCGTTGGCTGCAGCTCATTGTCCGGGAGGGAGGGAGCAGCGCGGCGTCGCTGGTGTCTTCTGCCGAGGCACTCAGGCGGCCAGGCGGCATATTGTGCCCGTCGGCAGACTCAGCAACCCCCCAGGGAGAATCGGTTATCGTGGCGTGCAAGGACGGGGTAAGCGAAATCGTACTGCCGGTGCGACCGGTTCGCTTTCTGATGTAAGCGCTGCGCACACGAAGCCTTTCGGAGCAAATCGGCGCCGGCGGGGCTGTCTTCACAATTCGCCGCAGTTGCACGCGATTCTCGCGGATCCGCGATACCCCGCTTCACGCTGCAACCCGCAGCCCCGCCTTGTAGCGACATTCGAGGATAAGCCGCCGCAGGAAGTCCTCTTCGGTCATCGGTTCCCCCAGCAGGTCGCGCTGCTTCACGACGTTCGCAAAATCTCCTGGCGTGAGTTCTTCAAGGGATTCGAGCTTGCGCAACAGCGCGGGCGCGAGTGCTTTAGCGTGGGCAACATCGCCGAGCGCTTCGCGGGCAAAGAAGGCCGCGCGCTGAGCGAGCGTGAGCGGCTTGAACTGAAGTTTGAAATCAAACCGACGCAACGCAGCGCTGTCGATCTGTTCCAGCAGGTTTGTCGCTGCAATAAAAATCCCGTCGAACTGCTCCACGCGCAGCAGGAGTTCATTGACCTGCGTGGCTTCCCAGCTGTGCTTGGCCTGGCGGCGGTCGCGCAGGAGGCCGTCGACTTCGTCGAGGAACAGGATGGCGCGCTCCGCATCGATTTCAGCAAACAGGCGCGCAATGTTCTGTTCGGTTTGTCCGACGTACGGCGACACGAGGTCGGAACTTGCTCGCACGACCAATTCGCGGTCGAGCGCATCGGCCAGGACGTGCGCGAACTCTGTCTTCCCGGTCCCCGGGGGGCCGAAGAAGCACAGCGTTCCGCGACCGCGCCGCGCGAGCGCGTCCGCGAGGCGTACCGGTGCAATGCCTCCGGCGACGTTCAGGAAGGCCGCATCGAACGCGGTGGCCGAGTTGCGGTGACGCGGACTCGCACTCCCCGTCATCAGGCGACGGCTGGCCGATACGCTCTCGCGCGCCACAAGTTCTGGTGGCATGGCGGGCTGCAGTTCCAGAAGTCGCCGTGCTGCGCCGAATTGGGCGGGGACGAGGAGACTGTCCGCGGCCAGTTCATCCAGAACGCTTGCCGGTACGAGGCCATCCCCGAGATGGCGCTCGACCATCTGACGCCGAACGCGGCGCGGCGGATTCGTAAATGCCACGGGGAGCAGAAAGCGGCGCAGGAAGGCGCGATCCATACTGTCAGCGTCATTCGTGATCCAGATAGCCGGGATCGGGTTGTCTTCCAGCGCGCGATTCATCCAGCCCTTCTCGTTGCCCGCTCGCGGCGTGCCCCCGAAAAGCGCGAGGAGGGCGTTTTCGCTGGTCGCAAAGACGTCCTCGACTTCATCGAAGACGATCACGCAGTCGGTGCGCCCGCGCAGCAGGCGTTGGGTGAGTTGATAGGCGCCGAGGCGACCCGAGCGCGACAATCCGTCGCCGTCGTCGTCGGCCGTCTTGACCTGATACGGCGTCAGTCCTGCCACGCTGGCGACTGCGTAGGCGAACTGAGTCTTGCCGGTCCCCGGAGGGCCATAGAACAGGGCGTTGATACCGACACAATGACTGTGGGCTGCGTTGTGCAGGACAGTCGTCATGCGCCGGCTATCGCGTTCGAGGTGCGGGAAGTCGGCGAGCGTCCATTCTGCTGGGGGACAAGGCTCAGTGATGGCCGTCAGCAGTTCCTCTGGGGTGCTTGGTTCAAGCGCGAGGAGATCGTCGAGGAGATTTTCAGCACACAGAAAATCCTCCAGATCGCAACGCCGGCCGCCCTTCTTGACGAGTTGCAAGCGGCTGAGAGCGGCGCGCCGGTGCAAGCGGTGCTGAATTTCCTTCACGGAGACCCCGAGCGCAACGCTCAGGCACCCGTAGTGGTCACGGAAGGATTCGTACCCCGTCTCTCGCAGAAAATCGCGGAAACCTTTGACCGAATCCTTCTTCTCGACGAAATCAACGAGGCTGCATTCGATGACGTCGAGTTCGGCGCACTGTGCCAACACCTCGATACTTGGATGGGTCGGGGCCGTCCCGTCAGCCTTATTCAGCCGCTCGAGCATCGCTTTCGGCAGGCTCTTGAAGCGCCGGACGAGGTATGCCCGCATGCGCGCGCCCGGTACCCCTTCCAGCAGCCCGTGCCGCCGCCCGCGGCGCGACGAACCGACGTGACGGGCAAGTTCATCCTCGTCTTCCGCGTCGGCTGCGGGGTCAGGCTGCGTCCATTGGGTCTCCAGCAGTTCGAGCGTAGTCGGGACGAAGAGCGGACGGGTCAAGGTCCACAGCGCCCCGATCATGTCCACGTCTTCAAGCCGTTCGTGCAGCACGGGAAAGCTCGCCAGGATGTTGAGGGCATAGCGTGCCGCTCGACGCTGGGCTGCCGGTACCTGCGAGAAATCGGTGCGCCACGGAGAGCGCAGATTGGGGCGGGCTGCGGTCATTGCGCGTCTCCTTCGTTCCAAGGTTGGAGGCGGCGGCTGTCGAAATGCCAAGATAGAAAGTCTCCGCGGTGCGGCCCCGAATCGAGAAAGAGGCCAAGCACAATGTCGAGGGGCTCCCGGAAGTAGGTGCAGCTCGAGTCCTTTTCGCTGTCGAAGATCGGCTCCGGCAACACCTCCAGCACGATCGCGACTTTGTCGATGCGCGGGAGGAGTCGGTTCTGAAAGCCGGGTTTCCACTGGACGATGTCCCCCGGCTTGAACTGGCGGGGTGTATTGAGACTGTCAAAGCGTTGTTTGAGCGCCGTGGCCAGTGCTTCGAGGGGCGAGCCGAGCAAGTCGTCCTCGTCGAGCAGGAGGTTGCGGTGACTCTCGTCGTCCAGGCCAATGCGCTGAAGCACATCGCGCGAGGACAGGGAACCGGGTTTCTTGTCATGCATGGTCGTGATCTCCGCCGTCCAGATAGCCCCATTAGACGCTTTCCACGCGACATGCCGTGTCGTATATTGCGACGTGCATAACAAGATGCGGAGGGGGTATGGCTGCCTATCAGGACCGGATCGAACGCCAGGCAAAGCTCTTGGAGCGCGTTCCGATGAACGGCGATGACAGGCTTTGCCCCGACGCGTCGCAATTACTCGAAAAGCTCGGAGTGCTTTACGGTGAGGACGCGGCATTGTCGGCCCGACGACGCGCCATCCAGCGCGATCTGGTCGAATTGGTAGAAACCGGGCAGATCGAACCGGTCAATCCCGGGGGCAAACCGCTCCGCTATCGACGCATCAAGGGTGCCGAGGTAGAGGGCGACAATCATCGCTACGTGTTGGAGCTCATACGGGAAACGGTGCGGAACATCGTCGAAACAGAGTTCCCTGCGGGTCATCTTGACGCGGTGTGGCGACGCTTTCTTCAAGCCGACACCGATGTAGGGCTAGGGTCGGACAAAATGCGGGTCGTCACGGACACCCAGCGTTTATGTCCGGCAGACATCCGGCCCAAAGTTCTTGCAGATGTGCTGGAAGCCCTGGCCCTGTCGAGGACGCTCAAAGCCACCTACCGGGATCGGGACGACAAGACGACTAACCCCACAATCCACCCGCAGGCCTTCGTGCAGCGGGGACCGCGCGCGTACCTATATGCACTTAAGAACGACGAACTCGGCCCCGTGCGGATGTACGCCTTGCACCGATTTGTGAAGACATCTGTCGGCGATGCACCGGGGCGCCGGGCGGTCGGGTTCAGCCTCGAGGAAAAAATCAGCACTGGACAGGCCGATTTTGCAGAAGGCGAGACCATCGATCTCGAATTGCTTGCGCGTGGTTACGTGGGTGATTTGTTGCGGGACTGTCCGTTATGTGCGACCCAGCGTATCGAGGATGAGCCCGAGGGTAGCCCCTTTATCGTCCGTGTCAAGGCAACGGTTCCTGCGACCGGACAGTTGCTGCGTTGGCTGCTGGGGTGCGGCGACAATCTGCAGATCGTGGCACCCGAACGGCTTCGGGGAGTCGTAGCTGCGCAGGTCGCGAAAATGGCAGCGTTATATACGTCAACGACGGCGGCGGAGACCGCGTGAAGCACGGAGCGGTGCGAGGGCCCCATTCTCGATAATCAGTCACCGCACCTTTGCCTTTATGCGGGCAAGGCCCTTCCCTTGAAATAAGCCCACAACCTGACCATCGCTAGCGTATCAAGCTCGCAGTAGCGTTGGAGTTCGCCGCGAATCGCCTCTTTGCGTGCCGCCGCCGTCATTGGTGAAACGGCTTCGAGGAAGGCGCCCATCGCCATCCCGCCGTCCTGGACTCCGGTCAGGCTGTCGTAACTCAGATCTGGAGAGATGGTTGGCAGCACGGCCTTGATGCTCCAACTGCCATGCTGGTCAGGGTGGTAATACCGTTCGCGTGCCACGGGCAGGAGGTCCACGACACGTGCGAGTAGGGCATCCAAGGGCCGCCTCAGGCGCGGAAAGCGAGCAGCGAGTTCTTTGATGCGGGCGGTTTCAAAGGCTGCGTTGTAAACGAAGATCGGTCCGTGCTCATCGCAGGCACCGAGCAGCGCCTCGGCAAAAGTGCGCGAGGGGTCCTTGCCTGAAAGATCGAGAAAGCCCGTGTGATTGAGCTTTCCGGTACGCGAAAGGCGATGAAGGCTGAACTGGAACGGGATCTGCTGATAGGGGCGGGTGCCTTTCCAGATCGGAACCGGGAAAGTGATCGTCTCGAAGTCCAGGAAAAAGGCGGGCAGCTTGTGGTGGGACAAGTCTGCGTTAGCCCCTGGCCGGTCGAAGTACGTCGTTCCGGCCAGCGTATGTGTCTTGACCCGAAGTTGTGTCTCGTTGAGCAGATCGTCCTCGATCTCTCGGAGGTCGATGGCGCCATCTTCTTCGATGCGGGCCTTCAGTGCCTTTGCCCTGATCTGTGGCAACCAGCTGACGGGATATTCGGCTTGAGGTCCTTGGGAGAGGCAGTAGGCGGAAAAGCCGCAGTCATAAGGATCATTGCAGTGGCGACCCGTGGCCGTTACTGGCTCCTTGCGCCGCCGTGCAACCGCCTGCGCGGCTGCGATCCAGCTCCTAACTTCCGCTTGTTTGCCGAAAGCCTCCTCCGTCAGGTCCTCTTCCACCAGCAGCCCAGCATAGTCATCGTTGCCCGGATAGACCCATGATGTATCGATGTGCGCGAGGGCGATCCCGGCGAGCGGCACCTTCGCTTCGCGTGCGACAAAAGCTTGGATTGCGGTGTCGCATCGGTGGTAGTCCTTCACGCTCGTCGATGATTTGACTTCGACCATTCGCCACGCTTTCTTGCCGCTGCGCCGGACGGGTAACAGAACGTCGGCAAACGCGACGGCGCCCGACGCCGAAAAACCCGCTTCGAATATCGGGTGAGTACCGGCGAGAAGGGTCTGGCTGCGCGCAAGCGCTCCATCGAAGCCCTCCGTACCAACGTCAATAAGTGCCGCTTTCCCGTCTTTGTCGTAGATACGCCGTGCAATGTCACCGACGGTGTGTCCCACGGTGTAGCTTGCCTGGGTTGCCGCCGAGTCTTCACGCAGCTCGGGCCGATGTAGCTCGAGCCATAGGCGCTTGGGACACTGCAGATAGGCAAGGAGCTTGGACTTTGAAAGTGCGCGCATCGAAACTTCTCCGGCGGGAGTGGGTAGTCAGCCCGATCAATATATGCGAAATGGGCGCGCAGGGTTATCGGCGAGAGCGCTGCCGCAGCATGTTGCGCTCGCGACCCCGGGTGGCGATCCACGCAATGAGTTCGCCATAGTTGATCGGGCCGCATGCGCCGATCTGCGTCCGAACGGCCTCGATCTGGTCAAGCAGTCGCGAGAGGTCGCGTGAGGCTCCGCCCTCCGTGTCGCTGCTTGGCTCGAGTCGTGATTTATTTGCGGGGGCAGTTGCATGGTTCAACGCCTGCATCAAGCTTTCGAAGAGGTCCTGCAGGATTGCAAGTTGGGAGACGCGTTCGAGCTGCGCCGCAACGTTGTCCGGCAACGTTGCGTCCGCCAGGAAACCGCTCAGGGTGAGCAGGTTCTTGTTGAGCCCTTTGATCGAGTAGTTGGTGCCCAGCAGGGATTCAATTTGTTCCGAGAGAAGTTCATCCATGATTTTCGCTTCCGGTCGCACGATTCGGGAAAGTGGCGGTGACCCGCCGTCCGTGGTGGCTTTTTCGCTCAGCGCTCTTCAGGCGTCGGTCGAGAGGGAATCGACCCGACCCACAGATCGGTGCCGATGTCGGTTCGCCGTGGCGGAGCAGAAGAATGCGTCCGCGAACAGTCCGTCGAGGAGAGCTTCAGTCCTTAGTAAAAGGATCTCGAACATCGCGATGCCTTGGGGTCTGATAGGAACCAATTTGACCACTCTGACGCGACAACCCTTGTCGTGTTGGGATGGCCAACTGCACGCGGTGCATGCCAGATCGTCACTTTCTATCGCTTTCGTCTTGCATACATACACTACTGGTGTAGAAACTGAGTGTATGAAAAATGGCGAGCAGTCGAAACCGGTCGATTACCCCCTGTCGGAGCTGTGCGTGCTAGCCGATCTGCCTGTTCGGACCGTCCGTTATTACATTCAGATCGGCCTTGTCGATCGGCCAGAAGGGGAAACGCGGGCGGCCCGGTACGGAGCGGGCCACCTTGAGCAGCTTCTGCTGATCAAGAAATGGACCGCAGGCGGCGTTTCCTTGGAGCGGATTCGTGACTTGTTGCGCGGAAAGGACGCTCCCGTGCCGCCACCGCTGCCAGCGGCGGGGACCGTGACGGTCCGCAGTCATCTGACGGTAGCGGACGGTATCGAGCTCGTGATTGACCCTGGCAGGGCCAGACTCACGCCGGAAACGCTCCGCCGTTTCGTGGCGGGCGTCATGGCCGTGCACGCTGGGTTGCACGAGGCAGGGTCGGGAAATGCAACAGACGCTCAGGGAGACCTGGATGAGCAAACCTGATGGTGCACGTATGGAGACGAGGACCGGCGAGCGGCTGATTCTGCAGGGCGTTCGCGTGGATGGCGTGTTGAACGCCGGGCTCTTGGATGCAACGGTGACCCAGCGCTTCCGGAATCCGAGGGATGTACATGTCGAAGTGGTGTACAGCTTTCCGTTGCCATGGGCGTCGACCTTGTTGGGCGTGGAAGTGCAACTTGGCGAGCGGCACCTAACGGGTGTGGTTGTCGAGAAGCGCACGGCCGAGGCGGAGTACGAGGAAGCGCTTTCGGACGGCAATAGGGCCGTCATGCTCGAACAGAATCAGGACGAAAGCTTTACCCTGAGCCTCGGTAACTTGGGGCCGGGTGAAAGCTGCGCCGTTTGCATTCGGTACGCCCAGGCCCTGCAGTTCGAACAGGGGGCACTTCGTCTGCTGATTCCAATGGTGATCGCGCCCCGTTATGGCGACCCTATCGTCGATGCGAGGCTGATGCCTCATCAGACCATCGAGCACGACCTGATGTTGAGTTATCCCTTTGACATCGTGCTGAAGATCGAAGGCGAACTCGCCCGGTGTCGTGTCTCGTCCCCCACACATCCCATTGCAACGCGGATGGAGCAGATTGGGACCGACTCACGTGTCGAGGTGTCGCTTGCCCGGAAAGGCGAATTGGATCGCGATTTTGTCCTGGTCGTAAGCGAGATTGACCAGGATTCGTTTGCGCTGCTTGAGCGGGATTTCGTTGAGCCTGAGCACCTATGTGGGCTCGTCAGTTTCTGCCCCCGGATCGATCACGAGCCGGTAGCCACGGCATTGAAGATTCTTGTTGACTGTTCCGGTTCCATGCAGGGCGACAGTATTGCCGCTGCCCGCCGGGCGCTGCAGGGGATTGTGACCGGGATGGCCGATCACGATCGTTTCTCGTTGTCTCGTTTCGGCAGCTCGGTTGAGCATCGTTCCCGAACCATGTGGCGCAGCACGGAAAAGAGCCGTCGCACCGCTCAGCAGTGGATTGCCGATCTTGAGGCCGATCTGGGTGGGACAGAACTGGAAGCGGCGCTTCTCTCGACTTTCGCCCTATCTTCGGGCGGCGACGGCGCGAACGCCGCAGATGTCCTGCTGATCACAGACGGAGAAGTCAGCGCGATCGATGCCGTATTGGCTGCCGCAGGACGCTCTGAGCATCGCATGTTCATTGTGGGCATTGGAAGCAGTCCCGCCGAGGGGCCATTGAGACGCCTTGCAGAAGCCACGGGCGGGGTGTGCGATTTTGTGGCCCCTGGAGAGGCTGTCGAGCCGGCGATACTGCGCATGTTTGCGAGGCTTCGTTCCCCACGAGTCAGCGGGATCGAGCTGCACTGGCCGGACGGCGTGAAGCCCTTGTGGGCGACGTCACTTCCGAATGCCATCTTCGATGGCGACACCGTACGTGTGTTCGCGGGCTGTCGGCAGGTGCCCACGGGCGACGTTGTCCTTCTCGGACGGCAGGGACCCGATGCGACAGCCGAAGTGATTGGGCGGGCGCGTTTTGGCGCTGTCCGTGCGGGCGATATGGTGTCACGGATCGGTTGCCTTGCACGACTGGATGATCTGGAACATGAATGCGTGTCGGAGGCGAACGAGGAGGCAACGCGACTTGCGGTGGCCTATCAGCTCGTCGCAAGGAGAACGAACTTCCTGTTGATCGACGAAATTCCGGAGTCCGAGAAACCGACCGAGATGCCTGAACTGGCGAAGGTGAAGTCCATGGTCCCGGCTGGTTGGGGAGGGATGGGGAGCGTGCGCATTGCAGCGCCAGCCGGGCTGGCTTGCAGCAGCCGTATTGAGGACTGGGATGTGCCGGCCGTGATTCGAAGCACGGCGATGAGACAAGTGGGCGAACCTCAACGCAGCTACGATATCCCGCACTTCCTCCGCGGACCATTCGATATCGACCGTAGCGATCCTCGATACTGGATAGCGGGCGGACCTTATAGGGGCCTCACGCCGCTTGGCCTCTGTGAATGGTTGCGAGGTAATCGTTACGACGAATGGCCGAGCACGTACGAGGCATTGGAAGCGATCGGCGTGGGGGCTCAGGTTATTGGCTGGTTGGCCACCCTCGGACAGCCGGATGACGAGGAGGAAGTGGTTGAAGCGTTCCTGAAACTGATGGCGCTTCCTGCGACCCACAAGGCGTTACTCGGGTCCCGCGGGCTCGTGGGACAACTTAGGGCCATCACGAGCCGTCTTGCGATGGCCTTGAGCGGCAAAGGTCAGGTTGCCTCCGGTCCTAATCTCGAAACGAGGCTCGCGGCGATCCTGGAGGACATGCGTGCGGACCATTGGCCCGATGTGATCATCAGTTCACCAGAAACCGTCTCGACCCCTTGAGCAACGTTGAGAATCTTCTGACATGACGACATACCATCCACGGCAGGACAACAAGGGTAAAGCTGTGCTCATCCAGCACCCCTCCACACCAAGTGTTCGTGAGGCCTGGGCGGATCCGAATGCGGTTGCGACTGTGATTCCGGACGGCTGGATGCCAGCGTCGCTTAACGGCATCGGCGTGAACGCCTGGACGAATGCGCCGAGGTCGGTGAATGACTGGGCGACCGTCGCTGGAACGGCAGACATCGATGAACCGCCATTCAGTCCGCCATCGCATCTTCGATCGGCCGCCGGCGTGGTCATCGAAGAAGCAGATGGCCGTTACTGGCTCGTTGCGCCATCGAATGCATTCGGCGGCTACACGGCCACTTTCCCTAAGGGCACCGTCGAGCAAGGGATCTCGCTTCAGGCGGCGGCGATCATGGAGGCCTACGAGGAGGCCGGCTTGCGAGTTGAAATCCTTGGCTACCTGGCCGATGTGCCGCGATCCCAGAGTTTTACGCGCTATTACCGTGCGCGGCGTGTCGGCGGCAATCCGGCCGAGATGGGATGGGAGTCTCAGGCGGTTCATCTGGTGCCACGGCCACGATTGACCGAGTTCCTGACCAACAAGAATGACGGCGCACTGCTGACGGCGCTTGGCGAGGGCTGAGTTTCCTTTCGGAAGGGGCTGGAAGGAGTCATTTGAGTGCGGGGTGCCCGCGGATTCGTGTCATCAGGCACAGATCCGGATGGCCGTCGATGAGGACCAAAGCCGTCCCAAAGGGGACGTCGGGCAATGTCCGTGGAAAGAAGGCGTCGTGCGTAGACGACAGTTGGTGTCGTATGGAACGAGGATAGTTCACCTGGTCGCCCCCGCTGCCTCGATGGGGGCTTTTCAGGAAGCACACGACAGTGATCGACACCGCCTCCAAGAACCCGGATAAGAGCCTGTATTGCTCGTTTTGCGGAAAAAATCAGGACGAGGTAAGGAATCTGATTGCCGGGCCAAGTGTCTTCATTTGCGACGAATGCATTGAGCTCTGCAACGACATCATTGGCGACGGGTTGCAAGCTGGCACGCGGGAAAGCCCCGGTCTGCTCACGGTCGACACCCTTGTTGCTCGCGCCGATAACGTAATTCCAGGACAACGGTTGGCCAAACGTGCCTTAGCGGCAGCGTTGCTCGAGGCGGTGCTCACAATGCGAGGTCCGCTTGGCAGTCAGGGAGGAGGGACGATCCTGGTGCTCGGCGCGACCGGTTCCGGGGCGCGGGAAGTGATCCTCGAAATGACGAAGGTGCTACAGCTTCCGCGCGCGATCGTTGACGTCCCCCTCCTGTACTCCGGGGCGACGTTTGTGGAGTCCTACCCATCTTCGGACTTCAGGGGCAAGGATGGCGCCATCGTCATCGATCATGTGGAGACGCTCCTTGTTGCCGAGCGCAGCGAGGTTGCGCGGCAACTTCAGCACGCTCTGGTGACGATGCTGGATAGCAGGCGACTGCGCGTGGCGGATGACCGGGTTCAGCATGTCGACGCAAAGAACGCAATCATCATCGGCATCTGCGAGCTAGCAGGTCGGGATGAGTCGAAGCATGTCGAATGCGACGACCTGCTGACCGAACTTGGCTTCATTCCGACTCTGGCTGCTCGATTTGGCATCGTTGTCGCGTTTGGCGCTCCTGATCACGATGCGTACGAGTCTATGCTGCTGAGAAGCGGCGGCCTCTTCGAGCAATACCAGGACAGTCTTGAGAAGAGTGGGAGGCGTATTCAATTCAGCCCTGGATGTGCCTGCACGATCGCGACAGCTGCGGTTCGCCGTAATGATGGATTCCTCGGGCTGCAGACGTTGATGAGGCAGATCTGCCAAGCCATTGTTTGCGAGATGCCACTGTGGCGCGAAGAGACCACGGCGATTGAGCCGCAATGGGTGAGTCAGGTGCTGCATGGCAACGCCCACGATATGTCTCACCTGGACATGCATGGCAGATCCGCAGAGACACGCGCATAGAAGGAGTAGCTTGCTGGATATGAGCAATATTGGGGATCTGCCGACTGTTACTTGTGGAATCGCTGAAAGAGTCGTCGAACCATTCTTCCGTAGCAATGCCTCTGCGCGCTGAACTCGAGGACCTGTTGCTGTATCGGTATGCGCCAATCTTCCGCAGTTTGCATAGGCGCGTTTGGGACGGCGTGCCAGGCAGTGCCTTCGAATGTGGCGACGGCTGGTTCCACATCATTGATTGCCTGTGCTGCGAGATCCTGCTCTACGTTACCAACGACGAAATGTCGGCCGGTACTGGCGATGCACGTGAAGGAAAAACTCGGCACATTGCGCTTTCGGTACCGAGGAGGTGACGCGTTTGTCGAAGGCTTGGTGCGGATGGCGGAGGGTATCTCCGAACATGTGTGCGAGGTATGCGGGGCGCCGGCGGTGCGAAGCACTCAAAGGTCGATTTCTACACTCTGCAGTAAGCACGGCGCTTCACCTGAATGCGTCCCGCAGCTGCATTCCGATCGGACGAAAGCCTGTTTCCAACTGCCGATGCTACCCCGAAACTTGGGATGGCAGCACCTGGCCCGCGCGTTTGAGGAAACGGCTGACTTCAATATTCGACACAACAACTTAGCGCACTTCGTCGTCGATGCCGTGATCGAGACAGAAGCTCTGATTTTGCGGAGAGTGGATGACGAAGTTCGAGATAGCGCCGATGGCATGCTTCGAATGATCGAAGTGTTCAGTCTGCATTGTAATCCGACGACTGGTGTGCCAATCGGCGCGTTTAGTAGCGAGCGGGCACGTGGGTGTGTGACGGGAGAGCATATCGCGCGCCGAAACTTGGCGGATCCTCTGGAATGGCATTCCGGATCGTCAGAGACATGACGCGGCCCGGAGACACCGACCCGAGGTGCTTGTATGGGGCCATCAATCGGAACCGGACGCCCGTTTAGACCGGACTTGTCCTCGGCCGGAGCCGACGTCGACCATGCGATTCGTATTGCTCTGCAACGGAGTGGCTGCTTGTTGTTTTGCCATATTTATAGTTGAATATCATTGATGGTTACGGAATGTTAAATGGGTGGAGCAAGCCATGTCCTTTCAGCAGTGGTTCACAGAGGAAGACCCAAGAATCGTCGGTAGTCTGCAATCGGACCCACTGGGATTACGGGTCGTCTGGTCGGGGCTGGCGCACAACGTCTTCCGTTTCCGCGTCAACTCGATCACCAACGACTTGCGGGCCTATACGATCAACCTATTCCACTGTTGGGTCGTTAAACAGATTCGCATGGAAATGGATCCGTCCGCCTGGAGCGAAAGCTACCGAAGCAAATTCCAGCTTGGCAGTAGCCCGAAGTTCACAAGGAGTCTGCTGGTATTTCTCGAAAAGGTAATGCTATATGCTTTTTGTTCAACAAAAAGAGAGATCAATGCAGAAGGCCTTATTGGCTTCTCGAATGCATCTAGACGCTATCTTGAGGAGGGGAAAAAGTTTCCCCTCCTACTCGACGATGTTGAGGGCGAAATTCTCGTCCGTCAGGTTCAGCTTGGATTCTCAGGACGTTATCGCACTGCTTTTACACAGCACCTCAAGCTGCTTCACCCGGAGTCCGGGCACCCGGTCGACTGTCTAGATACGTGGAGCGCGGTCAACAATGAATTCATGCGCCGAAAGAACTTCGCAAAGTTGAGCATGTTACTGCGTGATAATGTCCGTGTACTCCTCGCCAGGAAGAACGCAGATATCCGTCAGGCGGACATCGATTCGGAAATTTTCGACCTCTACGTCCAATGCTTCGGCAAGCGCGCAACGCTGGACAAGGAGTTTTCTCCCTTTTGGCATCCGATCCTCTCGTTCGATATCGGCGAGACACGTTGGCTTTGGCAGACGCTGGAAACCTACGAGCGCTCGGCTGCGACGGTCTTCCGGTCGGCCTTGGAGGCGGCCCGGAAGGCAAAGGCCGACATGAACGGCAACGAGATCAAGGGCCTTCGTCATGTTTGTGAGGTCGAGCCTTACCTCGCACGAATCAGCAGGATTTTCGATGCTCTATTGAACGCCGATTTCAGGAAGGGTGGCCAGTGCGCCGACTGGATGAATATGCGTTACGGCGAGCGTCCTCTGGTGCCCGTGTTTCCTTCAAGCGCCGATGAGATCGGTTCTGCGATATCCGGTGAGGGACAGGAGCGTCTTCGATCGCTCTTGCGCTTGCGCGAGCTGAGTGCCCCAGAGATCGTCGAGAGGATCGTCGAATACCATGCCGACGTGTCCGAGTACCGCGCTGCACGCCCGTGGATAAGGCTGGTTGGGCAACATCTCGACCGGGAAGTGGAAATCAAGGCGAGCCGCGACTACGACGAAAACGAGTGGGTGCACGACTATCATGCGTCTCAGTTCGTGGGACTGGCAAGCAGTCTGAAGGCGGCGTAAAGAAATGAAGCTGCTCGATTCGTTGCAAGACGTTGTCAACGCGGTTGGCCCGGTTCGCAGAGCCTGGTTCACGACCTTCACCTACAACCTAGATCTGATCGAGAGCTACATCGCGCCGGTCTTGGCGGGCGCTGATTTTCCCAAGACGCCCGACGATTACCATCGTCTCCAGCAAGACCTGTTTCCCATCGATGGTGAGGCCCCGATCGATATCCGAGTATTTCACGATATTCGGGCGTCGGCGCGCGACAAGGTCAAGAGGACGTCGATTCCGCTGTACGGCGTGGACTTCCGATCGCCGCATTTGAATACTCCCGAGCGTCGCCGGTTTGGTGACGGCTTCTTTCACCCGAAGGTAATTTATCTTGAGGGTAAAAACGGAGCATTCGTCGGCGCGGGTAGTGCGAATCTGACCCTCGATGGATGGGGCAGAAATCGGGAATGCTTTCATTTCGAGAAGCTCGAAGGCCAGTCCAACAGGCGGGCAGTCTTCAGCTTCTTCCGGCGCATCTTCACTTGGTGCGGTCTCGCAACGAACGGCCAATTTCCTCAGGTGCGAGGGGACGAGCGGGAAGTCCATCGTTGGCGGTTTGTCTCTTCGCTAAGCGAGGAAAGCTTTCTTGACCACCTCGCGAAGGGGGCACCGGACAAGCTTACGATCTGGACGCCGTATTTGTCGACGTCATTGGCGGAGTTTGCCGACGGGATCCAGGACCGCCATGCCTGTTTCAGCGACTTCGCCGTGGTGCCTGACCTCATGGACGGTAGCAAGATACGGGTACCCCAGCCGGCGGTCGATGCGTTTCTTGCTGCGAGCAAAAGTGAGCGCAGGAGAAGCTTATACTTCGATCCGACCGGAGCGAAGAGCGAGTCATCGGATGCTCGTTCCCGCTTTTCGCACGCCAAGGTGTGGCTGACGCCTCAGCATATCGCGGTCGGTTCATGGAACTTGACCCGCTCCGCGCTTGGGGTCCATCCAACCCGCAACAACTTGGAAGCCGGAATTGTCCTGTTCAAGCAGGGAGGAAAGCCGCCCACGGCACTGAGGCGTATCACCGGCGATAATGCGAAGGGCTGGTCCGATGAAGAGGCACAGGAGAGCAAGGACGAGCTCGACGGTCTCAAGCGTCCACCAGTCTCGGTTCTTGTCACCTTCGACTGGCTGGGAGATCGACGCTGGTCGTGGAAGCTTATATCGACGATCGAGCCTGAAGTTCTCGCGCAACTGAGACCGGAGCTGCTTCTGCCAACCCCCAGAGGCGATCTTGCCGTTTCCTTGGCGAAGATGCCGGAAGGAGAGAAAATCGTCGGCGACTGCGGCTTCATGTTGAAGCAGAGGTGTGTTTCGCTGCGGTACCAAGAAAAAGGCGAACGCGTTTCCACCCTCGTGTGGGTCAACGAATGCCACCCCGAGGAACGGCCCGCCACTCGCTTCGGATACTGGGAGGACTTGATCAGCAGTTTGATCGAAGGACTTCCCGAGCGAGACCCGCGCGGACGCAACCCGATTGCGTACGACGAGGATTCCACGACCGAACCGAACGGGAGCGAAGGGAAATCGAAGCCGTCAATCTCTGAGTTGAGCGTCAGCTATTTCAGAATGTTCGCCGCGATGAAAGGGGCTGCGCTGCAGCTCCGCGATGCCGGCAACCCGACCGAGCTCCGAAGGCGTATCGCGTCCTATCCCGGCAGCGTGTGCGAGATTGTGGAGTCCACGGTTCAGGCTATTGAAGCAAATCCACAATGGTCTCCAATCTACCGCTGGTTTCTCATCCAGGAGCTCAAGGTGCTCGTCGGATATGCAAAAAAAATTTGGAAGAAGGCCGGACGCGAAAACCAGAAGACCGATCTTGGGAATATCGATTTCGCCGTCTTGGCCGCGAAAATTCCGCCGCTTCCGGCGTTTCCGCAGGCCGAGGCCAAGATTGTACAAATTCTCGAATTTGCCCGGGCTGAGACGGGTTACCCATGACCGAAACGCTGCATTTTCCACCCATCGCACCGGAGCAAGTCTCGAATTGGATTAGCTTCGTTCGGGCGAGGCCGGATTGGAAATATCCTTCGGAACCCGATGCCATCGCGAAGCCGATTGAGGATCTGCAGGCAGAAGGCGTAGCCGGCATTTGGAATCGCCTCGGACGTCACAAGGTGGCCTGGCTGGCGGACGAAGTGGGCATGGGCAAGACGTTCCAGGCGATGGGTGTGTTCGCGTTGCTGTGGCAGCTCAAGAGCGACGCGCGCATCCTCGTCATTGCTCCCAATCAGTCGGTTGCGGAAAACTGGAGCAGCGAATTCAAAAGTTTTTTGCGCGATCACTACAAGCATCTTGATGGCGTGGTGAAGCAAGGCGACCACGAGGCTTGCCATCCTCCGGAAGTTTGTGCCAACCTTGGGTCGGTCGTGGATGCCTTTGCGGGTAATAGGCGCTTCGTGATCAGCAAGATAACAATCTTCAGCCAGCTGTCCGATGCCTCGGACAAGAACACCGGGAAGGAAAAAGCCGCGCTGGCGCGCAAGCAGGCTGATGCGGAGCGACAAAGGCTTCTAGCGGCGATCGACCATCGCATCGATCTGTTGGTGGTGGACGAGGCCCACTATCTGCGCAATGTAGGCGGTGGAAGTCAGCGCGTCGATGCCGCTCGGGGATTCTTCGGATTGGAAGATTCGCCGCTGGCGGACCGGGTTCTGCTGATGAGCGCGACGCCGAACCATACGACCAACCAGGATGTCACCAATGTCCTCGGTTATTTCTTAGCGTCGCCGCCGACATCGGCGGTCGCTGCGCTAACGAAGTATGGCCTGCGGCGCTTGCGTCGTTTGTCGGGACGGAACAAGTATCACTATCGGCACGAAAAGGTCCTTGAGTGCGATTTCAAGGACGACATCCCTGCCGAGGTCTTCTTCGCGCTGTACCAGAAGGCGCTCGCCGACCTTGAGGACGAGGGCGACGGAATGCCGTTGTACCGCGACGAAAAGCGGAGCTTCATGTACGGTTATCTCGAGGGGTTCGAGACGACGAAGCCTGTCGGTACGAAGGAGGACATACAGGAGCGCAGTGACTACTCCAGCGCCATCGATAGCCAGGTGTTGATGAAGCTGGCCCGGAAATTCGGCACGAGGTTTTCTTTTCCATGCCATCCGAAGTATGACCAGACGATCGCGCACCTGACGCCCGGTGCGGGGAATTACTGGTGGCGAGAGCCGGTGAGTCAAAGTGTCGAGGAGGACAAGGCGCTGGTGTTCGTGCGGCGCATTCCGTCATCGAAGGAACTCGCTTCACGCGTGAACGAGCAATTCGATGCAATGTTCATTGATAAGATCGGTTGCGCGCTAGGACTCGATGGATTGAAATTTGATGAAGGCTCGTCCGGAACGTCCTCGCAGCGGGATTGGCTGCATCAAACGGTCACGAGGCAGCTCGCAGCTTCCGTCCAGGCGGAAGATGACAGTGACGAACCGGAAGCGCAGCACGTCGAGTTCTTGCCTTCCCGGGTGATGGACTACTTCATCAGGAAGCAGGAAGGACGCGAAGTCCGGGACACGCATGGATCCACGTTCCGCAACCGTTTCAATCGCACGACGGACCTGTTCTGCCTGTTCTTTGCACCGCCGTTGGCATCGCATCATGAACTAGCTTACCCGCATCCCGGAATCATGACGGATTATCGGAGCTGGGCTCGTGCGGAACGGCTGGCTCGATATGACGACGAGTCCAAGGATAATGGCCCCGAATTAGAGGTGCTGCAGCGGACCTTCGGCGCACGTCACCTCCGTGAGGCGGCAAGGCCGTCGAATCTGGAAGGACAAAGGATCGATACGTTGGCTGCGATCTTCGACCGGCATCTCACGGACGAGGATCGCGAAGTGTGGCGTCGGTTGCTCACGGGCTCCCCGTGCGCACGGGAAGCCTTCTTTCAGACCTATCTGAGAAAGGGGCTCACGCTCGCGTCGGGCGCGATCGTCGAACTCTACTGCTGGTTCATCAAGGCGCATCGGAGTCGCGCGGATTCTGCCCAGATATATCAGGAATTTTGCATGCAGGTGGACACGGAATTTACCGGCTCTCTGACGCAAGCACTGATGCAGCAGGCGCTTCGTACGTACAAGGACGTTTGGGAAAAGGTAGTTCGGCTATATGCACCAAAGGATGTGTTGACCTATGCCTGGAACGAGCTCAACGCCCAGAATCCAAGCGCGTATTGCACGAGTCTCGTCAAGGACCGCGCCCGTCTGATCACCGCTTTCAACACGCCGTTCTTTCCGAATGTGCTGATAGCGACATCGGTCCTGCAGGAAGGGGTCAATTTGCACCTCAATTGTCGTCGAGTGCTCCACTATGGAATCTCGTGGACGCCTGGCGACAACGAGCAGCGCGTTGGCCGGGTCGACCGTCTGTATGGGACCGTGCATCGCAACATAGATGATTGTGGTGACGCCGAGCTGTTGCCGGAAAGGGCACAACTGGAGATCGTCTATCCGTATCTCAAGGGCTCGTTCGACGAGGACCAGGTCGGCCAGTTCATCAGGCGGAAGTTCGCCGCAGAAACGGTGCTCGACCGGGGACAACTGGTGCCCGGTTCGAAGGCGATCGATTTCTCGGATGTTTCAGACAGCTGGCGCGAATGCCTGAGGCGACCGGCGAATGGTAGTGCGGTTGCTCCTGACCCTTATCCCTTTCGTGAGGTGGTGAAGTTGTCCCAGCGCTGGGGGCGCAAGCCGCACGAGGGAGAGATCGACCAAGGCATAATCGATGCCACAAACAGTCTCCTAGTATCTGCGGCGCGGGAAGTCTCGGGGGTCGAGGAAGTAATAGTGCATCGCCTGCGCGGCAGCAATGTCGCCTGGGTCATCGAGCCGAAGCTAAAGAATCAAAGGAGACCCCATCAGCCGGTCGAGATCAGGATCGAACACTTTCTCGAGCTTTCTGCCCAGAGTCCCGACCGTATCGCGTGCCTGACGCTGACCTCGCCGGTGTCGACGAAGCGACTGCGGCTAAAACGTGACCTTCTTGCCGTTCTCGAACGCGAATTTCCGCTGGTTCAAATCTGTGAGAACGCGAATGTCGATGATGACGCCTTTCCAGTCGCCTGTAGGAGCACGTTACCGCTCTTGATTCATGAGGGCACCATCGACAACTGTTCCTTGAGCGAAGTCGTGCTTTGCCTAGATCAGCTGATCCACGGCGCGGAGTACCTCGAACGGCTGCTTGCAGGAAACCAAGATCTTTCCTTCAAAGACATCCAGGCCATTCGCCCTGAGCTGATACCTGCGGGGGCAACGAGAATTCCCGTTCGATCCGCTGAGCGAAGGCAGTACACCAACGACGAAGGCGAAAGCACCGAGTGGAAGATTCACGGTAATGTCGCGCGCTTGGAACTCGCCGTGCTAAACGCGCCTACGCCATCCGTTTTTGCTATGCAACAGACCTACCCGTTTCTCTTTGGGGCATTCCGCCCCGATAGAGCAGTCAGATGGGAGTTGCGCTTTCCATCCATGGATTTTCAAGTCCCTGAACGGCGACTTCTGGAGGCGTGGGGGCGGTACTTGAGAACCAGAATTCAGGTTCTCACGGAGGATGAAGTGTTATTTGACCAAGAGCTCTAGCCTGCATTGATTGTCGGAACCATGAAAGTTAACAACGAGGAAAAGGTATGTTTCATATTCGGATATAGGGGGTATAAATTGAAACGCGAGGTCGGAATCGATTGGCTTGTAGCGAAATGAACTAATCGAACGGACGGTTACCCAGGGGACTTCCCCGACGGAATACCTCGTTATCTGGAAACGGAACGCCTCGTCTTACACTTTCTGAAATCAACAACACGGTAGATGGCAATAGTGCAAGCCCGTGTCAAACTTCCATCGGGCCCCCTGATCCCCTATCTGAAACTCTGCGAGGCAATCGCTGACGCTGTGGGCCCAAGATACAAGAGTCCTGAAGGCGTTGACTGTGTGTCGGCAAAGGTCTATCCGCCTGACGTTCAGACCCCGATTTTCGGCATAGCCGGGCCTTACCTACTGGATGACGCCCGGTGGAGGCCTACTTAGATCTTCGCCTCACAGCACTATCCCTGAGCAGATCGTGACAAACGAGGCTGATCCGGGGCGCACCCCTTGCGCTCCAGATCAGTAATAAGCGTTTAAAAAAATTTTAGATTCCGCTCTTTCCATGTCAGCCGCCGCTTTTCCGTTTGGCCAAACCGCCACATCAGTTGGAAATCGCTGCGACTACTGCCTCGGAAGACGTATCGGCTAATTCAGATGAGCCTGGCGAGCTTGATTTTTCATCATTCGCGATGAACTCTGCCCAAGCCTCCATCATGGGACGGCGTAGTTCCAGCAAGTCCGTGCGGTGATAGGCAGCCTCAACTTTGTTTGACACGGTGTGCGCTAAGGCGCGCTCTGCAAGGTCACGTGGATATCCATTTTCGCTGCACCAATCCCTGAAACTTGATCGAAAGCCATGAGCGGTTGCAATTCTGTCAGGCGTGTCGCTATGGGCTTTGACACGTCGAAGGAATGCGGTGAGCACCATGTCCGAGAGTTCAACCTGGTCGCGAACAGATGGAAAAATCAGACTTTCATGTTGGCCTCGCTGCTCTTTTAGGATCTCGATCACCCTGGATGCGAGCGGCACCCGGTGCGGCAGCTTAGCTTTCATTCGGGCGGCCGGAATTGTCCAAATGGCGTTGTTGGTATCGATCTCTGCCCACACCGCCCCTCGCGCTTCACCGGAACGGCAGGCGGTGAGGATTACGAACTCAAGCATTGACCGGGTTACGTCGTGCGGCTCGCGTTTCTTCAGGTGTTTGGTCACGAACGCCGGGATCTCCTGCCAAGGCATGGCAGGCTGATGCTGGGTCCGTACAGCCTTGGCGGGCTGCAGCGGAAGTAGATGATCGACGACGTCAACCGGGTTGGATTGGCAATGGCCATGAGCCCAGCCCCAAGCCATCACCGCGTGGATACGCTGCTTTACTCGGCTCGCTGTTTCCGCCTTCCCGAGCCAAATCGGCCGAAGTGCGTCAGCGATATCGCGGGGTTGAATTTCCGCAAGCTTCTTCGTGCCGAGCGTAGGAAATGCGTACTCAGCCAGGGTGTTGATCCACTGCTGCCCATGCTTCACGTTTTTCCAACCCGGAAGCAGATCTGCGTGGAGTTGTTCTGCAGCTTCCTGGAAGGTAGGAACCTTTGGCTGATCGACGAGTTTGCCTTTTTCCTCCAGGGGATCCTTTCCGTCGGCGAGCTGTTCCCGCATGGCCGTTGCGCGCTTCGCTGCGTCAGCGATGCCGACTTCTGGATAGCTGCCCACGCCCGCATTCCGTCGCTTACCTGTCACCGGACTGACAAACCGAAGAACCCATTTCCCGTGGCCTTTGGTGTTGGATGGGTGGAGACTCAGCCCCGTCACCCCGCCGTGGGGGAGGGGGCCGTCTTCGGGCTTGAGGTTGCGTGCCTTGGCGTCCGTGAGCGTGGCCATGAAGATTCTCTGCTTAGTCTTGGTATGCCACGCAGTATGCCATTGATCGCTGGCTGCTGTTAGATCGTATTGGACTGCTGCGGATAGAAGAAGTAAGAAAAACAGGAGGTTGTATACTGTTATTGAACGTAGATGGATGTCTTTGGATCGTATTTACGCGGACGCTCGCTCCGCCAGAATTCCTTGTAAAGCCCTGATTATTCAGGGCTTTTTCTTTTTTGTTTGGCGCGTTCTACATTAGGTTCTACAAGCCGGAAAGGTGCTGGCCGGTAGGGGACTCCGCATCCCCTCCGCGGCGAGGCGCTTCCTGATCCGAGCCAGCGTCCGGGCGATGTTCTGGCGTGTCGTGGTTCTTCCGGTCATCGCTTTGTAGATCCTCGCGACAGCAGACGGCTTATCAGCACCCATCAGCTTCGCGCACAGCTGTTGCTACGCATTGAAGATTGACCCCCCGGACACCCTGTGCGGGTAATGGGTGGCGCGTTGTGCCAATCGGCTGATCGGCACGCGGCCCGCACGGCTTAGGATGTAGGGGAGTGCGCGTACTCCGACAGAGAATAATTGGCTTATCAACAATCAATTACGGAAAAATTCTGACGAACGTACCGGCCACCGTGGCACGGGATGACCGCACTGCCAGCACAAGGAACCACACAGTGCTCGGGATCGCGCTGCGCATGGGGCACAGAACCCTAGCTGAGGAGGGCGGCGCGTTCGTCGAGGTTGTCGACCTACGCGTAGGCACCGAATAGCATTTGCGCGAGCAGTTGGTCGAGGATCCGGTACCCCTCGAGCGTGTCCGTCAGGACGGCGGGGCGTTGCCCGCCCAGCGCCGGGCAGGGCGTGGTGAGCCAGTCGCCAAGCCAACGGGCCGCGTCGAAGGTCCGATCGCCGCCGCCGTTCGTCACCATCTCCTCGACCCGCTCAATCAGTCGCAGGAAGGCAAGCACGCGTTCGCTCTGCTCGGTCGTCAGCCGGGCACCCTTCCGGAACGTGGTGTCCGGCGAGGGATGCATGAGTTGCAATAGGTCGATCAATTCGGGGGGCGAGCGACCGGTCGCGTGAGCGATTGCCGCGAGCACGACCGACTCGATGCCGGCACGCAAGACTTGGATCCTTCTGGCACGGCGCGAGTTTGCGACCTGCATGAGCCTGTGCGGGGAGGAACGTTGCGCAGATCACGATAAGAGGAGAAAGATCGTGCGAAATCGGAGTGTAGGACCTGCTCGCCCGTTCCGGGGGGGCTTTCGAGCGCACTGACGTTTCGATCGGCCACTGTGGCGCTGCAATGCTGCTTCCCGACCGCACGCGAGAATCGTACGAGGCCGCAGGTCGGATGGGGGCGGGGATCGTCGAGTGCGAAGTAGTGTTCACGAAGGACAAGGAGTTCGTGTGCCGCCACGTGCGGACCGACCTGCACGCGAGGACAAACGTCCTCGCGATCCCCGATCTCAAGGCGAAGTGTAGTGCGCCCTTCTCGCAGGCGATCTTCGATACCGCACGCCTGACAAGGTCGGATGCCGCATGAGTGACATAACGCTCGCGTAGTTCAAGCGACTATGAGACAAGATGCACGCCAAGAACCCCCGTGCGCACGGGTGACAGATTCGTTGGGGGCACCACGAACTGGCGCACTGTTCTCTACGCTGACCTGACCAGCGGTACGCTCCTGACGACCGCCGAGAATATCGAGCTTTTCAAGGCGCTTGGCGTGATGATGACGCCCGAACTGAAGACGCGGGTGGTGTGTATGCCGTTGAAGGTGAAAAAAACTGGCACCAACTTTGATGCAGCTAACCGAGCAAATTGGGGAGCGCTTGCTGTCACACGCGGCAGGCTGGACTAAGTCCTCGAGTCCCCAAATGGGCGGGCTTCAATCACTGACGCGCGGGCGGCCGAATTCTGCAGCCGCAAGCTGAGCACGAGTGCCAGCCCAATCAGCCCGACGAGCAGCCACCCGACAGTCCCCAGCGCCGCGGCAAGCGCATCTGCGGTCCCTTGTTCCTTGTGAAAAGCGAGCGACGCGCTGAAGGTGGCGAGCGAGACGGAGGATCCGGTCGGGGAACCGAGGTCGCGCAGGGTGCTGAAGAGGCCGGTGCCGGCTCCGAGGCGTTCGGGGGGGACCGCGCCGAGGGCGAGTTTCATTACGGCAGGGGTGTTGCAGCCCATCGAGAGGCCGAGCACGCAGACGGTGGCGATGACGATCCAGAGCGGAGTGTCACTGCGCAGCGTGAGTAGCAGGGCGAGGCCGGCGAGCGTGCCGGCGAGGGCTGCGGTGGTGACGTGGCGGGGGGCGATGCGGTCGACGAGGCGGCCGGCGAGCGGGGAGGCGAGGACGCTGCTGCCGTAGAGGAAGAGGGTGACGAAGCCGAATTGCGCGGCATTGCCGCCGGGGCGGCCGGTGACGAAGTAGGCGAGCGAGTAGACGACGCCGCTGAAGGACAGCAGATGCAACCAGTAGATCGCGCTCGGTAGCGCAAAGGCGGGGCGGCGCAGGATGGCGATGTCGATGACGGGCGCCGCGACGCGCTGGCTGTTGCGCCACAGCAGCGTGAGGCCGAGGAGGCCGGTGACGACGATCACCGCGGTGTAGGGCGAGCGCAGGCCGAAGTTGCCGATCCAGGTGGGCAGGGAGAGCAGCGCGGCGATGGTCGTGAAGAGGTAGAACGCGCCCTTGAGGTCGAACGGTGCGGCGGAGCGTTCGCTGCGGATGTCCGGGACGAGCAGGGTGACCGGAAGGATGCCGACGAGGGCGAGCGCACCGCTGATCCAGTACACGCTGGGCCAGCCCAGCCGGTCGATCAGCAGTCCGCCGAGCAGGCCGCCGCTCGCGGCGCCGAGCGTCATCGTCATCGCGAAGATGCCGAGCGCCATGCCGCGGCGCTGTTCGGGGAAAAGATGGCCGATGTAGGCGAAGACGCCGGGCAGGATGCAGGCGACGCCGAGGCCCTGGGCGAAGCGCGCGGCGAGGAAGACGTGGAAGGTCGGGGCGGCCGCGGCGGCGAATTCCGACAGCGCGAACACCAGCAGCCCGGCGAGCAGGACGCGCTTGCGCCCGCGCTGGTCGCCGAGGCGGCCCATGATGGGCGCGAATACGGTGAGTCCCACGAAGTAGGACATCAGCACGAGGGCGGCGAGGTTGATCGGGATGCCGAAGTGTCGCGTCAGGCTCGGCAGGGCGGGGGCCTGGAAGGCGGCGGCCTCGATGGTGACGAAAGTGCCGAACAGCAGGGCGGCGTAGACCTTCCACGCGGTGCGCGAATCCATGATTCCTCCGGAGCGGGAGATGTGATGCAGACGGCTGCTTTGCTCCCTCCCCTTCAAGGGGGCGGAGGCGGGGTTTCGCGGAGCACCGCTCCGCGCCGCCGCAGCGGCGGAGCGAAGCGGAGACTCCCGGGTTG
>NZ_WTVK01000061.1 GCF_012910805.1 Aromatoleum evansii | reverse complement strand
CAGCTGTGTATAAGAGACACCCCCCGGCCAGCAGACTCACGACGCGCATGCGGTTCTCGGTCAGCGTCCCGGTCTTGTCCGTGCAGATCACCGTCGTCGCGCCGAGCGCCTCGACCGCCGGCAGGTGGCGCACCAGCGCATTGCGCCGCGCCATGCGCTGCGTCGCCATCGCGAGGGACAGCGTCACGGTCGGCATCAGCCCCTCGGGCACGTTGGCGACGATGATCGCGATCGCGAACAGCGCGCTGTCCCAGAAAGGCACGCCGATCGCGCGCCCGACGAAGAAGAACACCGCACCCAGCGCCGTCGCCGCCAGAGCGACCAGCCGCGACAGGCGCGCGATCTCCAGCGCCAGCGGTGACGGCCGTTCCTCCGTGTGCTGGCTGAGGTGCGCAATGCGGCCGAACTCCGTGTGCATGCCGGTCGCGAATACCACCGCCCGCGCGTGTCCGGCCACGACGGAGGTCCCCGCGAGCAAGAGGTTGCGCGCGTCCTCGGCGCGCGCGGCCTCCACCGGTTCGGCCCCCCGTCCCACCGGCCGCGACTCGCCCGTCACCGTCGCGGCATTCACGCGCAGGCCCTGTGCTTCGATCACGCGGCAGTCGGCCGGCACGTTGTCGCCCGCTTCCAGCACGATCACGTCGCCCGGCACGAGATCCTGCGCCAGCACCGTCTCCAGCGCCCCGTCGCGGCAGACCAGCGCGCGCTGCGGCAGCAGCGCCGCCAGCGCCTCGATCGCCCGCTCGGCGCGGTACTCCTGCCAGAACGAAAAACATCCGTTCACGAAGATCACACCGACGATCGCGGCGGCCAGCGCACCCATGCCCTGCCCCGGATCGAACCGGTGGGCGATCAGGGCAAGCGCCGCGGCAAGCCACAGGATGATCGCGAAGAAATGGGTGAATTCGCGCGCGAAGCGCAGCGCAAGCAGCTGCCGCGGACGGGCCTCGACGCGATTGCGGCCGAAGGTTGCAAGACGACGCGCGGCCTCGGCGACGCCCAGGCCATCGCGCCCCGTTCCGAGCCCCGCCAGCACGTCCTCGACCTGTCCGCGCCAGATGTCCATCCTTGTCCCCGGTCCGTCTCCTGCCGCAGGCGCCGCCTACCCGCGACCGCCCCTTTCGGCCCTGCGACCTGTTTCCAGCATGGATCGCGATCGCCGTTGCGCAATGCCAGAGGGGGCCGAATCCGCGTGAAAATTGCACACTTCAACAAAACAAGCGCCATCAGGCCCGGTTCACGCCCGCGCAGACGCCGCCTCTTCCGTTACTATCACTTACAGGCTACTGTCGACATGTCGTAACAATGCGGCCTCGGCCCCGGCGAAGCGGGTAGTCGGCAGCCCCCATAACGGACAGTGGTCATCGACGATCGGATAATCCGGCCAATGCGCGATCTTCAACTTCCGCAAACCGTCACGGCTGCAATCGAAGGCGCGAACGTTCCTCCGTTGCCGCAGGTCTTGTTGCGCCTGATACAGCTGCTGGACGACGAATCGTCGACCATCGATTCACTCGCCGCCGTCGTAAGCCAGGATCCCGCCCTGAGCGCCCGCATCCTGACCGCCGCCAATTCGGCAGCGCACTACCGCAGCACGCCGGCGAGCGACATCAAGTCCTGCGTCTCGCTGCTCGGAATCCGCATGGTGCGCGCGATGGCCACCTGCCTCGTGGTCAAGCGCCTGTTCGACACCGACCCCGGCACAGTCGCTGCCGATCTCACCGATTTCTGGCATCACTCGCTGCTGGTGGCCGAAACCAGCCGCGCCCTGGCGGCCGCAACCGGTTATCCGCATCCCGGAGAGGCCTATCTCGCCGGACTCCTGCACGACGTGGGACAGCTCGTGCTCATCTCCGCGCTGGGGGAACAGTACGCCTGGCTGCTGTCGCAGACGGGAGATGAAGACAAGCTGACCGAGCTCGAACGCACCAGCCTGTCCACGGAACACTGCGAGGTGGGCGCCTGGCTCGCCGACCAATGGCAGCTGGACAGCGGACTCGCCGACGCAATCCTGTTCCATCACGCGAGCGCCGAGGAAATCGCCACCGCATCGAACCTGCCCCGCCTCGTGTGGTTCGCCGACGTGCTCGCGCGCGGCGTGCGCGGCCTTGAGCCCTTCGAGGAACTCGCCACGACGCTCTTCGGCACCGATTCGAGTTTCGACCCCGGGCGCATCCTGACCCGTGCCCTCGACCACGTGCAGGTCATCGCCACCGCCATGGGGATCACGGCGCGGCCCGAACCCGACGACGCCCCGGCGCAGCGCACGCTCCCAAAAGTGACGGTCCTCGCACCTGCGCATGCGCCGCATGAAGCGGACCGCGCCCTGGCCGAGCGCGTCCGCGACATGGCAGTAATGCACCCACTGCAGCAGGACCTGCACGAACTGACGAGTGAAACCGAACTACTGAACGCCCTGCGCGAATCCGCGCGCATCCTGTTCGAACTGCCGCGCATGGGCTTCCTGCTCATCGACCGGGAATCGGGCGACCTCAGCGGCAGGGAAATCACGGGCCAGGCCGCCATCTTCCGCCAGACGCACGTCCCGCGGGGGACCGATGCGGGGCTCGCCACGCGCGCGATCGCCGAGCGTGAAGTGCGCAGCAGCTTCGACGATGCGCGGCCGGCACGCGAGTCCCTGCTCGACCGCCAGCTCGCGCGCGCCTTCGACAGCGAAGGCGTACTCGCCGTGCCGATGGTCGGCAAGCGCCGCACCGTCGGCGTGATGCTGTTCGCCCTCGGCCACGCGGCCGACGCGCGACTCAGGCGCCGCACCCCCTGGCTGCTCAACTTCGGCCGTATTGGCGGCGTGTGTGTCGAGGCATGGCAGGACGCCACCGCCTCGCGCAGGCAAGCCGAGGACGAAGCGGCTGCCGCCTTCCGCCGCCAGGCGCGGCGCATCGTGCACGAGGCCGGCAATCCGCTCGGGATCATCAAGAGCTACCTGCGCATCCTCGACCAGAAACTGCCGGAAAACAGCGAGGTGCGGCACGAGCTCGATGTGCTGCGCGAAGAGATCGACCGCGTCGCCGGCATCGTGCGGCGCATGAACGAGGTGCCGACGGCGACTGGCGCCGCGACCTCCGTGGCGGTCAATGCGCTCATCCGCGAACTCCTCGCCCTGTATGGCGCGCCCCTTTTCGGCGACAGGGGGATCACCGTCACCAGCCGGCTCGGCGAAGACACCGAGAATGCCGCCTGCGACCCCGACAGCCTGAAACAAATCCTCGTTAACCTGTGGAAGAACGCCGCCGAGGCGACGCCCCGAGGTGGGCGCTTTGACATCTCGGTGCTCGACGGAGTCGTTCAGAATGGACGGCGACACGTCGAGATCCGCATTGAGGACAGCGGCGCGGGGATGCCCGAGGAGGCAATCCTCAACCTGTCTTTCCCGGATCAGGCGCACAGCAATGCCGATCGCGGCCATGGCCTGTCCATCGTGGGCAGCATCGCCGCCAGGATCGGCTGCAGAATTTCATGCCGCAGCAAGGCGGGCGTGGGCACGACGCTCTCGCTCCTGCTGCCGTGTGTCCAGGTTTCATGATGCTTGCGAGCCAGCGCGATGCGTGACACTCGCTCCGGAGAACTTCGATGGAGATTGGCAAGAGCCTGTTCTCGGCAGGCAAGGCCGGCCCCGCCGCGCAGGCTGTAGCGCGGGTGCTGATCGTCGACGACGAGCCGCGCATACGTGAAGCCTACGGTGCGCTCCTCGCTGCGGAAGGACGCGAGATCCTCACCTGCGCCAACGGCGCCGACGCAATCGCCCAGCTCGGCAGCACCGAGATCGACGTCATGGTGCTGGACCTGCACCTGCCCGACATGCACGGCACAGAGATCATGGCGTGGATGGGCGAGGCCGGCATCGACACCGCCGTGGTGGTGTTCAGCGGCGACGACGCGATCGATTCCGCCATCCTCGCGCTGCGGCGCGGCGCGTGCGAATTCATCCGCAAGCACGCCGACCCCGAGGACCTGATCCGGACCGTCGACAAGGCCATCAGCCGGCGCCGCCTCGAGCGCGAGAACGCGCGCATGACCGCGCGCCTCGAAGAGTCCGAGCGGCTGCATCGCTTCCTCGTCGAATACTCGCCCGACATCATCTACACGCTCGACCCGGAAGGCCGCTTCGTCTTCCTCAACCGCCGCATCGAATCCCTGCTCGGCTACAACCGCGGCGAGCTCGTGGGCAAGCACTACTCGGTGATCGTCCACCCCATGGACCTGGAGCAGGCTCGCAGCGCCTTTGCCGAGCGCCGGGTCGGCCTGCGCGCGACGACCAACCAGGAAATCCGCCTGCGCTGCCGCAACCTCGACGTCCGCAGCTTCGAGAACCGCACCATCGTCGCGATGCTGAGCTCGCAGGGCATCTACCAGCAGGAAGTCGAGGACGGCGATGCGAAGCGCTTCATCGGCACTGCCGGCGTGCTGCGCGACATCACCGAGCGCAAGCACGCCGAGGAGACGATCAGCTACCAGACCTACCACGACCTCCTCACCGGCCTGCCCAACCGCGTGCTGTTCCGCGACCGCCTCAACCTCGCGATCAGCCAGGCGCGCCGCCGCGGAGAAGTGGTCGGGCTGATGTACATCGACCTCGACCGCTTCAAGCTCGTGAACGACACCCACGGCCAGCTTGAGGGCGACGAGCTGCTGAAGGGCTTTGCGCGGCGCGTGCGCGAATGCCTGCGCGCCGGCGACACGATGTCGCGCCAGAGCGGCGACGAATTCACCATCCTGCTACCCGACATCGCCGACGCCGAGGCCGTGCGCACGATCGCGGAGAAGATCACCACGGCGCTGAAAACGCCCTTCACCGTGGGCGGGCGCAACTTCCGCTGCACGGCGAGCATCGGCATCGCTGTGTTCCCCGACGACGCCGAAACACCGGACCACCTGATGCGCGACGCCGACATCGCGATGTGCCAGGTCAAGGCCCAGGGCAAGAACGGCTTCCTGCGCTACACGCCGGAAATGAGCCGCAACCACAGCGAGCGCGTAGACCTCGACAACGAGCTGCGCATCGCGATCGAAAGCGGCCAGCTCACGCTGCACTACCAGCCGCAGATCGACATCCGCCGCGGCCGCGTCACCGGCGTCGAGGCGCTGGTACGCTGGGAACACCCCGAACGCGGCATGCTGGGCCCCAACACCTTCATCCCGCTCGCCGAGGAAGGCGGCCTGATCTTCGCCATCAGCGACTGGGTGCTCAACGAAGCCTGCCGCCAACAGGCGAGCTGGATCAAGCAGGGCATCACCGACCTGAAGGTCGCCGTGAACATTTCGCCGCTCGAATTCACCCGCGCCGACATCGTCGAGCGCATCCTGCAGCCGATCCGCACGCACCAGCTGGCGCCCGAATGCATCGAGATCGAAATCACCGAAAACATGCTGATGGATGACGCCGAAACCGTCATCGCCAAGGTGCAGGAGCTGCGCACGCACGGCCTGCGTATCTCGATCGACGACTTCGGCACGCGCTTCTCGTCGCTGAATTACCTGCGCCGCTTCCCCGTCAATACCATCAAGATCGACCAGTCCTTCGTCCGCGACCTCGAGACCTCGGGTTGCCAGTCGCCGGTGATCAGCGCGATCGTCGGCATTGCGCGCGGCTTCGGGCTCAGCGTGCTGGCCGAAGGCGTGGAGACTGAAAGCCAGATCGACGCATTGCGGCTGCACGGCTGCGACGTGATGCAGGGCTTCCGCTTCAGCCGGCCGGTGCCGCCCGAGGACATCGTGCGCTACATCGCGGCGCACCAGGCGATGGAAACGACCTGAAGGGTCGCCCCCGCCCCTTCAAGGGGGTGAGGCAGGGGTTTCGGCGAGCACTGCTCGCCGCCTGCCGAACGACGGAGCGAAGCGCAGGCTCCCGGGCTGGGGTGGGGATGGGTCAGGCAGACGCCGCCGAAACCCATCCCCTCCTAACCTCCCCCTTGAAGGGGGAGGAAGACGATGCCCCATCAACGCGCGGACACTCCGTCGACCTGCACGACGCCACCTTCCACACGCACCGCGAAGCACGCGACCGGCTCGCACGCAGGCGGCGTGAGTGCCGCGCCCGTCACCAGCGAAAAACGCGCGCCGTGGCGCGGGCAGATCACCTCGTCGCCCTCGACGACGCCCCAGGACAAGGCCTCCTCCTCGTGGCTGCAGCGATCCGCTATCGCGTAGAAACGGCCTCCGACGTTGAACACCGCCACCTCGCGGCCATCGTCGAGCGCGACGACACGCACCGTTCCGTCGCCGAATTCGTCGCGCTTCGCGACATCGACCCAGTCCGCCATCACAGCAACCCCAGTTCCAGGCGCGCGGCCTCGCTCATCTGATCTGCCGACCATGGCGGATCCCACACCAGCTCGACGCTCGCCTCGCTGACGCCCGACACCTCCTCGACCACGCACTGCACGGTACCCGGAAAAGTCTCTGCGACGGGACAGCCCGGCGCCGTGAGGGTCATGCGCACGGAAACCTTGCCCGACTCCTCGTCGACGTCGAGTCCGTAGATCAGGCCCAGATCGTAGATATTGACCGGGATTTCCGGGTCGTACACGGTGCGCAGCGCCGCGATCACCTCGGCCCGCAGGCCGGTTACCGGCGGTGCCTGTTGCACTTCGGCCTTCAGCTTCTCGGCGCGATGCAGCCAATCGAAGATGCCCATTACCCTTCCCTCACTCTCCCCTTGCGCCCCGAGATTCCCGTGGGAGCGGCTTCAGCCGCGAATGGGTACCGATCTCCCCCCTGGGACCAGTCTCAGCCGCGAATGGGTGCCGATCTCCCCCGTGGGAGCGGCTTCAGCCGCGAATGGGCCGCGCCACACGCGATACCGCCGATTCGCGGCTGAAGCCGCTCCCACCGAATCATCTCGCCCCACCGAATCATCTCGATTCCTCACCCTCCGTCGTCACCGGCGCTGACTGGTCGCGCAGCGCGGCGATCAGCGTGTGCCACGCGAGCGTCGCGCACTTCACGCGTGCGGGGAATTCCGCCACGCCGGCGAGCACTTCCAGCTTGCCGAGCGGCGCCTGCTCCGCGGCGCCCTCGCCGGTGACCAGCGCATGGAAGCCGTCGAACAGCGCCCGCGCCTCGGCCTCGGTCCTGCCCTTCAGCGCCTCGCTCATCAGCGACGCCGACGCAGTTGAGATCGCGCAGCCCGTGCCCTCAAAGCGCACGTCCTCGATCACGCCCTCGCGCGTTTTCACGAACAGCGTGATGCGGTCGCCGCACAGCGGATTGAAGCCCTCGGCCCTGTGGTTGGCATCGGCGAGCGCACCGAAATTGCGCGGCCGACGGCCGTGATCGATGATGAGTTCCTGGTACAGGTCGCGCAGCTCAGGCATCGCCGAACACCTCCCGCACCTTGTCCAGCGCCGCGAACAGGGCCGCGACATCCTCGTGCGTGTTGTACAGCGCGAACGACGCCCGCACCGTCGCCGCGACGCCGAAGCGCTCCATCAGCGGCATCGCGCAGTGGTGCCCGGTGCGCACGGCCACGCCCTCGTGGTCGAGGATGGAGCCGACGTCGTGCGCATGCACGTCCTGCAGCACGAAGGACAGGATCGCCGCCTTCTCCCGCGCCGTGCCGATCAGCCGCAACCCCGGAAACGCCCGCGCGCGTTCGGTCGCATCGCGCAGCAATGCACTTTCATGGGCCGCGATCGCATCGAGGCCGAGGTCGCGCACGTAGCGCATCGCCTCGCCCAACGCGATCGCCCCGGCGATGTTCGGGGTTCCGGCCTCGAACCTGTACGGCAAGTCGTTGTAGGTCGTGCGCGCGAAGCTCACCTGGCGGATCATGTCGCCGCCGCCCTGCCACGGCGGCATCGCCTCCAGCAGCGCGCGCCGTCCGTACAGCACGCCGGTGCCGGTCGGCCCGTACAGCTTGTGGCCCGAGAAGGCGTAGAAGTCGCAATCCAGCGCCTGCACGTCGATCGCCAGATGCGGCACCGCCTGCGCGCCGTCGAGCAGCACCGGCACGCCGCGCGCATGCGCCAGCGCGATCAGTTCGCGTACCGGATTGATCGTGCCCAGCGCGTTCGACACATGCGTCAGCCCGACGATGCGCGTGCGCGGCGACAGCAGCGACTCGAAGGCTGCCGCATCGAGTTCGCCGCTGTCGTCCACGGGCACCACCTTCAGCACCGCCCCGCTGCGCTCGCACGCGAGCTGCCACGGCACGATGTTGGAGTGGTGCTCCATGCCGGTGATCAGGATCTCGTCGCCGGCGCGGAAACGCGCCCCGAAGCTGTTGGCGACGAGATTGATCGCCTCCGTGGTGCCGCGCACGAACACGATCTCCTCGCGCTGCGCGGCGTTGATGAAGTCCCGTGCAATGTCGCGGGCGGCCTCGTACGCATCGGTCGCCTCCTGGCTCAGACGATGCACGCCGCGGTGCACGTTGGCGTTGAGATGCGCGTAGTAATGCGCCTCGGCGTCGATCACGCACTGCGGCTTCTGGCTCGTCGCCCCGTTGTCGAGATACACCAGCGGGCGGTCGTTCACCGTGCGCGCAAGGATGGGAAAATCGGCCCGCCGGCGCGCGATGCCGTCCGCCGGAGCGATCGCATTCGCCGCCCTGCCCAGCGCCGCACGTTCCTTCGGGTCGTCACGCATCATCGTCCTCCTCACGCCGCCTCGGGCAGCGCACCCGGCAACAGCGATTCGAGCCGCACCCGCAGCGGCCCGTGCTCGATGCCCGCGAGCGCGTCCGCCGCAAAGGCCCGGATCAGCAGCGCCCGCGCGTCGCCTTCGCCGATGCCGCGCGCGCGCAGGTAATGCAACTGATCCGCGTCGAGTTGGCCGACGGTCGCGCCGTGCGCACATTTCACGTCGTCCGCCCAGATCTCGAGCTGCGGCTTGGTGTCGACTTCGGCGTCCTCCGACAATAGCAGGTTGCGGTTCGACTGCAGCGCGTCGCTGCGCTGCGCATCCGGCCGCACGATCACGCGGCCGTTGAACACCGCCCGCGCCGCCTCGTCGAGCACGCCCTTGTACAGCTCGCGGCTGGTGCCGCGCGGGCTGGCGTGGTCGATGCAGGTGTGGTGGTCGATGTGCTGCCGCCCGCTTCCCACGTACAGGCCGGAAAGCCGCGCATCGCAGCCTTCCGCACCCAATCGCGTCGCGATCGCGGCGCGCGCGAGCTGTCCGCCGAAGGCGAACGCGTGCGATACGAAGCTGCTGTCCTGCCCCTGCTCGGCGGCGACCGCCGCAACGTGGAACCCCTTCCTGCCCTCCTGCTGCAGCTTCGTGTGCGCGACGCGCGCGCCACGCCCGAGCACGATGCGCGTCACCGTGTCGCCGAGGTAGGCGACGCCCTCCGGGCCGACGTGGTGTTCGATCACCGTCGCGCTGGCGCCTGCTCCGACCCGGATCAGGTTGCGCGGGAAGACCGCGAGATCGCTTCGCGTCGTGACGAACAGCAGATGCACCGGCACTTCGAGCGCGACGCCCGCGGCCAGATCCATCCACGCGCCGTCGCTCCAGAACGCGGCGTTCAAAGCCGCGAAACCGTCCGTCGCCTCGTCGGCAGCAGCGAAGAAGGCTTCCGCATCCACCGCCCGCGTATCGAGCGCCTGCGCCAGACTGCCTACCCACGCGCCAGCCGGCAAGGGCATCGCTTGCGACAATCCCGGCACGAAATGACCATCGACGAACACCATTCGGTGCGTCCCCACCATCGCATGGCGCGACACCATCGCGTGCAGTTCGTCCGACAAGTCGACCGCCGCCGCCACCCCGAACGCCCGCCGCGCGATCGCCGCGACGCTGGTGTATTTCCAGTCCTCGTCGCGAGACGTCGGCAGGCCGAGCGCGGCGAAGCGTTCCATCGCCTCGTCACGGCACCGGCGCAGCCACGGCACGGCCGCCCCGGGAAGCCGCGGCGCGAGGGCCGGATACGCCGACAGGAATCCCGGCACGCAGGGTTCTGCGGGTGCGACTCTCATCGCTGCCCTCCCGCCGCACCGGCCTGCTGCCCGCGCGCCTCCGCCTCGACCCAGGCATAACCGCGCCGCTCCAGCTCCTGCGCGAGGTCCGGCCCGCCCGACAGCGCGATCCGCCCCTGCGCGAGCACATGCACGCGATCGGGCCGGATGTAGTCGAGCAGGCGCTGGTAGTGCGTCACGAGGATCATCGCGCGCTCGCGGCCGCGCATCGCATTCACGCCATTCGCGACGACCTTCAGCGCATCGATGTCGAGGCCCGAATCGGTCTCGTCGAGGATCGCCAGGCGCGGCTCCAGCACGGCCATCTGCAGAATCTCGTTGCGCTTCTTCTCGCCACCCGAGAAGCCCTCGTTCACCGCCCGGTACAGCAGGGTCTCGTCCATGTCCATGAGCCTGAGCTTGCCCTTCACCAGCGCGAGGAAGTCCACCGCATCGAGCTCGGCCTCGCCGCGGTGCCGCCGCATCGCGTTGAGCGCCGCCTTCAGCAGATAGATGTTCGCGACCCCCGGGATCTCCACCGGATACTGGAATGCGAGGAAGATGCCTTCGCGCGCGCGTTCCTCCGGCGCCAGCGCGAGGAGGTCGCGCCCCATGTAGCGGACCTCCCCCTGCGTCACGACATAGCCTTCGCGCCCCGCCAGCACGTGCGCGAGCGTGCTCTTGCCCGAACCGTTCGGCCCCATGATCGCGTGCACCTCGCCCGCATGCACCTCGAGCTCCAGTCCTCGCAGGATGGGCTTGTCGTCGACCGTGACGTGCAGGTTGCGGATCTCCAGCATGGCGGTCTCCCTCATCCGATACTCCCCTCCAGACTCACGCCGAGCAGCTTCTGCGCCTCGACCGCGAACTCCATCGGCAACTGCTTGAACACCTCCTTGCAGAAGCCGGACACGATCAGCGACACCGCGTCCTCGGCCGAAATCCCGCGGCTCTGGCAGTAGAAGAGCTGGTCCTCACCGATGCGCGAGGTCGAGGCCTCGTGCTCGACGCGCGCCGTCGGGTTCTTCACCTCGATGTAGGGGAAGGTGTGCGCCGCGCAACGGTCGCCGAGCAGCAGCGAGTCGCACTGGGTGTAGTTGCGCGCCCCCGCCGCACTCTTCGCGACCTTCACGAGACCGCGGTAGGCGTTGCTGCCATGCCCCGCCGAGATGCCCTTGGAGAGGATCGTGCTCCGCGTGTTGCGCCCCAGGTGGATCATCTTCGTACCGGTGTCCGCCTGCTGCCAGTGATTCGTCAGCGCCACCGAATGGAACTCGCCCACCGAGTTGTCGCCGCGCAGGATTACGCTCGGATACTTCCACGTGATCGCCGAACCGGTCTCCACCTGGGTCCACGAAATCTTCGAGTTCGCCTCGCGGCAGTCGCCGCGCTTGGTGACGAAGTTGTAGATGCCGCCCTTGCCCTCCTTGTCGCCCGGATACCAGTTCTGCACCGTCGAATACTTGATCTCTGCGCCTTCGCGCGCGATCAGCTCGACGACCGCGGCATGCAGCTGGTTCTCGTCGCGCATCGGCGCCGTGCAGCCTTCGAGGTAACTCACGTAGGCGCCGCGGTCGGCGATGATCAAGGTGCGCTCGAACTGCCCGGTGTTCTTTGCGTTGATGCGGAAGTAGGTCGACAGCTCCATCGGACAACGCACCCCCGGCGGGATGTAGCAGAACGACCCGTCGGAAAACACCGCCGAATTGAGCGTTGCAAAGAAGTTGTCCGTGTAGGGCACGACCGAGCCGAGATATTCCTGCACGAGGTCCGGATGATCGCGCACGGCCTCGGAAAACGAGCAGAACACGATGCCTAGCGAGGCGAGCTTGTCCTTGAAGGTCGTCGCCACCGACACGCTGTCGAACACCGCATCCACTGCGACGCCGGCCAGCAGCTCGCGCTCCTGCAACGGCACGCCGAGCTTCTCGTAGGTACGCAGCAGTTCCGGATCGACCTCGGCGAGGCTCTTCGGTCCGTCCCCCTTTCCGCGCGGCGCCGAATAATAGACGATGTCCTGGTAGTCGATCGGCGGATGATGCACTGTCGCCCAGTGCGGCTCGCTCATCGTGAGCCAGTGGCGGAACGCCTTCAGCCGCCACTCGAGCATGAAGGCCGGCTCCTGCTTCTTTGCCGAGATCAGGCGGATCACGTCCTCGGACAGGCCGCGCGGCACGGCGTCGGCGTCCAGCGGCGTGTAGAAGCCGTGGCGGTATTCCTGGCTGATCAGCTCGTCGAGCTGCACGGAGCCCTTGCCCATTCCGCGATCCTCCATGTCCGAAACACATGGCCATCCTCGGTTGGTGGACCCGGTCACCGGCGTTTCGTTCCGGGTCATTCCCACGCGATTGGCATGGTCTCTGCAACCCATGAACAAATAGCTCGCAATCTATCGCCCCATCCAGTCTAATTACGAGCGCAGCACCGGGAATCCGGAACGAATATCTGGATGCAGGAGAACCATTGCGATGCCCGCCATTCCTCCGCTCGAGCCGCAACAGCTGAGCACCCGCTGTCCCCCCGAGCTCCTGGACTTCGAAACCACCGAGAACCTGCCCGAACCCGACGAGATCTTCGGCCAGGAGCGCGCCGTTGACGCCGTGCGTCTCGCGCTGGAGATCGACGCTCCCGGCTACAACCTCTTCGTTCTCGGCGAACCCGGCGGCGGGCGCCACGCCGCGGTGCGCCGCCTGCTGGAAGCCCATGCCGCCACCCGGCCCTCGCCCGGCGACTGGATCTACATCAACAACTTCGCCGAACCGAACTATCCCCACGCGCTGCAGCTGCCGCCCGGACGCGGCGCCCAGTTCCGCGACGACATGCAGCAATTCGTCTCCGAACTCGGCCAGGCCATCGCTGCCGGCTTCGACAGCGACGAATACCGCGCGCGCATCGAATCGATCCAGGACGAATTCAAGCAGCGCGAGGAAAGCGCCCTGCGCGCGCTCGGCGACGAGGCAAGCGACAAAGGCGTCGCCTTCCTGCGCACCCCGCAGGGTTTCGCCTTCGTGCCGATGAAGGGTGAAGAGAGCCTGGACCCGGAAGCCTTCAACGCGCTGCCCGAGGAAGAGCGCGAACGCATCGGCAAGCTCATCGAAGGCCTGCGCGAAAAGCTGCACAAGTTGCTGCAGCAGTTCCCGCGCCAGCGCCGCGAAATGCAGGCGCGGATCCGCGACGCCAGCCGCGAGACGCTGGAGCTCGCGGTCGGCCACCTCATCGAGGAACTGAAGGAGCGCCACGCGGACCTGCCCGCGATCCAGACCTTCCTCGACAAGGTGCTGCGCGACGTCGTCGAAGTCGGCCAGGAATTGCGCGAACAGGCGGCGAAGAGCGATTCGTCCGGCCCGTCCGAGGGCGGCATATCGGCACAGCGCTACCAGGTCAACCTGGTCGTCGATCAGGATGGACGGAAGACTGCACCGATCGTGTTCGAGGACCACCCGACCTTCCCCAACCTCGTCGGCCGCGTCGACCAGATCGCCCACATGGGCACCCTGGTTACCAATTTCACGCTGATCCGCGCCGGCGCCCTGCATCGCGCCAACGGCGGCTACCTGATCCTCGACGCCGAAAAAGTGCTGACCCAGGCCTACGCGTGGGAAGGCCTCAAGCGCTCGCTGAAGTCCGGCCAGGTGCGCATCGAGTCGCTCGCCCAGGTCTTCGGCTGGGTCGGCTCGCTTCCGCTCGAACCCGACCCCATCACGCTCTCCGTCAAGGTCGTCCTCGTCGGGCTGCGCCGCCACTACTACCTGCTGAAGGCCCTCGACCCGGAGTTCGACGAGCTCTTCAAGATCGGCGCCGATTTCGAGGACGTCGTCGAACGCACGCCCGACAACACCCGCCACTACCTGCGCAAGGCGGCTGCGCTCGCTCGCCAGCAGGGTCTGCTGCCGCTCGACCGCGACGCCGCCGGCCGCCTCGTCGAATACGCCTCGCGCCTCGCCGAAGACGCCGGCAAGCTGAGCACGCGCACACGCGAACTCGCCGACCTGCTGCGCGAATCCGACCACGTTGCACGCGCCGCCGGCCGACCTGCCATGCAGCGCCGCGACATCGAAGCCGCCCTGGCGGCCCGCATCGAACGCGCCGACCGCCTGCGCGACGCGGTGCACGACGCGGTCCTGCGCGACACCTTGCTGATCTCCACGACCGGCGCCGAAGTGGGCCAGATCAACGGCCTCGCGGTCATCGACCTCGGCGACTTCATGTTCGGCCGCCCCACGCGCATCACCGCGACGGCCCGCCTCGGAGATGGCGACGTCGTCGACATCGAGCGCAAGGCCGAGCTCGGCCGGGCCATCCACACCAAGGGCGTGATGATCCTGTCGGCCTGTCTCGCGTCGCGCTACGCGCAGAACCGGCCCCTGTCGCTGTCGGCCAGCCTCGTGTTCGAACAGTCCTACGGCCCGGTCGAAGGCGACAGCGCCTCGCTCGCCGAACTATGTGCGCTGCTCTCCGCATTGTCGGGCGTACCCATCCGCCAATCGCTCGCGATCACCGGCTCCATCAACCAGCACGGCAAAGTGCAGGCGATCGGCGGCGTGAACGAAAAGATCGAGGGCTTCTTCGATATCTGCAAGGCACGCGGACTCACCGGCGATCAGGGCGTCATCATCCCCGCATCCAACGTCAAGCACCTGATGCTGCGCGATGACGTCGTGCAGGCCGCCACCGAAGGACGCTTCCACGTCCATCCCGTCTCCACCGTCGACGAGGCGATCACCCTCCTCACCGGCATCACGGCCGGCGAAGCCGACGTCAAGGGCGCGTACCCCGAAGGGAGCGTGAACCAGCGCATCGAGGCCCGCATCACCGAACTCATCGCCCTGCGCAAGGAATTCGGCTCCGGCAAGCGCAGCGCGAAGGGCAACGGCAAGAGCACACGGATGCAGGAGCCCAATGGAGGTCTAAAGTAATAAGGCAAGAAGGAATCGGCCCGACAATGAACGACCGTTGGGGCGGAGCCCGTCGAAGCCCCGCGACTGCCCTGCGACGAGCTCCGGGCAAACGGGGGTGAATTGGACGCCGGCTTGATGATCGAAAGACCGGAGACGCACGATGGCACGCCCCGCCTCACCGATCACCCTGCAGCCCGGCGATGCGCTGATCATCGTCGACGTGCAGAACGATTTCCTCCCGGGCGGCAGCCTCGCCGTGCCTCGGGGCGATGAAGTGATCGCGCCGCTCAACGCCCTGATCGCACGCTGCACGCGGCTCCGACTGCCCGTCATCGCCACACGCGACTGGCACCCGCAGGACCACTGCTCATTCCATGCCCGCAGCGGTCCGTGGCCGCCACACTGCATCGCCGGCACCCCCGGCGCGGCCTTCGCGCCCGCGCTGGCCCTGCCGGAATCCGCCACCATCGTATCCAAGGCCGTCACGGCCGACGTCGACGCCTACTCGGGCTTCGGCGGCACCGATCTGCACGACCGCCTCCAGGCCGCCCGCGTGCGCCGCCTGTTCGTCGGCGGTCTCGCCACCGACTACTGCGTCCTCAACACCGTGCGCGACGGCCTCGCCAACGGCTACGCAGTGATCCTGCTCACCGACGCGATCCGCGCCGTCGACGTCACGCCCGGTGATGGCCAGCGCGCGATCGACGAAATGGCGCGGCTCGGCGCGCACCCGATCGCGTCCGTCGACATCAGGAATCCCGCATGAACCCGTCCGCGTCCGCGCTGCTCACCGACCTCTACCAGCTCACCATGCTGCAGGCCTATTTCGACGGCGGCATGACCCGGACCGCCTCGTTCGAGTTCTTTGTGCGGCGGCTGCCCGAACACCGCAACTTCCTCGTCGCGGCCGGCCTCGAGCAGGTCCTCGACTACCTAGAGACCCTGCGCTTCACCGACGAGGAACTCGCCTGGCTGGCCGACTGCGGGCGCTTCCACCGCCGCTTCATCGACTGGCTCGCAAGCCTGCGCTTCACCGGCGACGTCGAAGCGATGCCCGAAGGCACGGTGTTCTTCGCCGACGAGCCCATCCTGCGCGTTACCGCACCGCTGCCGCAGGCCCAGCTCGTCGAGACGCGCATCATCAACCTGCTGCAGTTCCAGACCATGGTCGCCTCCAAGGCCGCGCGCTGCACCCTCGCCGCGCAAGGCCGGCTGCTGGTCGACTTCGGCCTGCGCCGCGCCCACGGCGCCGAAGCCGGCCTCCTCTCCGCGCGCGCCAGCCACCTCGCCGGCTTCGACGGCACCGCGACGGTCGCAGCCGGCATGAGATGGGGCATCCCGCTGTACGGCACGATGGCCCACTCCTTCATCCAGGCCCACGACGACGAAGCCGCCGCCTTCGAGCATTTCGCCCGCTCGCAACCCGCGGCGAACACGATGCTCATCGACACCTACGACACCGAATCGGCCGCACGCAAGCTCGCGGATCTCGCCACCCGCCTCGCCCCCGACGGCATCGCGATCCAGGCCGTGCGCATCGACAGCGGCGACCTCGCCGAGCATGCGCGCCGCGTGCGCGCGATCCTCGACGGCGAAGGCCTACCCGGCGTGCGCATCTTCGTCAGCGGCAACCTCGACGAGTTCGCCGTTCGCGACCTGCTCGCCAGCGGCGCGCCGATCGACGGCTTCGGTGTCGGCACGCGAATGAACACGTCAGCGGACCAGCCCTGGCTCGATTGCGCCTACAAACTGCAGGAATATAACGGCCAGCCGCGCCGCAAGCGCTCCGAAGGCAAGGCGACGTGGCCCGGCCGCAAGCAGGTTTACCGCCATCGCGACGCCGACGGCCGTATCTCCGACGACCTGCTCACGACAACGGACGATGGCGCGGACGGCGAACCCCTGCTCGTCCCCGTGATGCGCGGCGGCCGGCGCCTCTCGCCTTCCCCGCCGCTTGCCGCGGTGCGTGCCCACGCCGCCGCCAATCTTGCGGCGCTGCCGCCGCGCCTGCGCCAGATCGGCCCCGCCGAGGCACCGCGGGTCACCGTCTCCCCTGCACTGCACGAGCTTGCAGAAACCGTAGACCGCCGAGTGGACGCCGGCGCCCCCGCGCCGCGCTGACACCGGCATGCGACAGGAGAACGCCGACATGAGCCTGAAACTCGGATCCAGCGCATTCGCGCACGGCAACGCGATGCCCGCGACCTACACCTGCGAGGGCCGCAACGTGTCGCCCCCACTCGCGTGGAGCGGAGTCCCTCCCGGCACGCAAAGCCTCGTGCTGATCGTCGACGACCCCGACGCCCCCGATCCCGCCGCGCCCAGGATGACCTGGGTGCATTGGGTGCTGTACAACATCCCCGCGACCGCCGAAGGCCTGCCCGAAGCCGTTACCGCGACGGCCCTGCCGCCCGGCACCCTCGAAGGCCTCAACGACTGGAAGCGCACCGGCTACGGCGGCCCCTGCCCGCCGATCGGGCGCCACCGCTACTTCCACAAGCTGTATGCGCTGGATACCGTCCTTCCCGACCTGGGACAACCGACCAAGGCACAACTGGAAACACAAATGCGCGGCCACGTGATCGCGCAGGCCGAACTCATTGGCACCTTCGCGCGTCACTAATGCATGAAGCCGTCCGCCCGCGCGGCCGGTCCCTGCAAACGAAGGAGGTGATTAGCATGAACCGAGGAAAGATCATCGCCATACTCCTGGCCCTTGCCGCCACCGTGCCGGCGACGACTGCGCTCGCGCAGGACTCCGCCCTGCACCAGGGCGAATTCGAGGGCGTGCCCTACCTCTCCGGCGGCGTGAGCCTTGAGGAACGCGAACAGCTGTTCTTCACGGCGGCCGACTACAACCTCAAGCTCGTCTTCGCGGAAAAAGGCGGTTCCTACCTGTCCGACACCGAAGTCGTCGTGACCCGGCGCGACGGGCGCAAGGTGCTCGAACTCATCGCGCAGGGGCCGTTCGTGTTCGCCCGCCTGCCCGCAGGCGATTACCGCGTCGCGGTCACCAACGCCGGGAAGCAGCAACTGCGCGACGCGAAACTCCCCGCCAAGGGGCAGCGGGAAGTCGCCTTCTACTGGTGAGGACGAACGCCCCCCGGCCGCCGAAAGTGCTCAGGAGGCGCGGCAGACCTCCTCGAGGACGCGGCGCACCCGCACCATCGCCTCCTGCAGCACCACCTCGATGCTGCTGAACTGGATCCCGGTCTCGCTCGCGCCGCGGCCGGCGGCGAAGTTGGCGACCACGTTGATCGCCGCGTAAGGCAGGTTCAGCTCGCGCGCCAGCGCCGCCTCGGGCATGCCGGTCATGCCCACGAGATCGGCCCCGTCGCGCTCCATGCGATTGATCTCCGCCGCCGTCTCGAGGCGCGGCCCCTGCGTCGCCGCATACACGCCGCCGTCGTACATCGCCTCGCCCACCGCGGCGGCCGCCGCGAGGATGCGCTGGCGCAGCGGCTCGTCGTAGGGATGCGTGAAGTCGATGTGATGCACCGCCGACTCGCCGCCCTCGAAGAACGTGCTCTTGCGGCCCCATGTGTAGTCGATGATCTGGTTCGGCACCACCATCGCAGCCGGCCCGAACTCGGCGCGGATGCCGCCCACCGACGCGACCGACACGATCGCCGACACCTTCGCCTGCTTCAGGGCCCAGATATTCGCACGGTAGTTCACCTGGTGCGGCGGGATCGTGTGGCCGTATCCGTGACGCGCCAGGAACACCACCGGCTTTTCCGCCAGCTTGCCGAAGGTCAACGCACCGGAGGGCTCGCCGTAGGGCGTGCGCGCCACCTCGCGCCGGGTGATTTCGAGGGTGGAAAGCTGGGTGAGTCCGGTCCCGCCGATGATCGCGAGCATGAAGCCTGTCTCCTTGAAAAACGGCGCCGATTCTAGCACGCGGCCGCAGCCCCCCCCCGGCCCGCACGGCGATGACGGCACAGCCGCTACCCGCACGACATCCGTCCGGCCACGAGCTCGCCCCCGACCGCGCGACGACCCATGCTGCGATGCCACACCGCGTGCTAAAATTAAAAACTTTTCAAAGACTTCCGGTCCCACATGTCCCGCGCCATCCGCAACATCGCCATCATCGCCCACGTCGACCACGGCAAGACGACCCTCGTCGACCAGCTCCTGCGCCAATCCGGCACCTTCCGCGAGAACCAGCAGGTTTCCGAGCGGGTGATGGACTCCAACGATCTCGAGAAGGAGCGCGGGATCACCATTCTCGCCAAGAACTGCGCGATCCAGTACGGTGACACCCACATCAACATCGTCGACACCCCGGGACACGCCGACTTCGGCGGCGAAGTCGAGCGCGTCCTGTCGATGGTCGACGGCGTGCTGCTGCTCGTTGACGCCGTCGAAGGCCCGATGCCGCAGACCCGCTTCGTCACGCGCAAGGCACTCGCCCTGGGCCTCAAGCCCATCGTCGTGATCAACAAGATCGACCGTCCGGGCAGCCGTCCGGACTGGGTCATCAACCACACCTTCGATCTCTTCGACAAGCTCGGCGCCACCGAAGAGCAGCTCGACTTCCCGGTCGTGTACGCCTCGGCGCTGAACGGCTTCGCGATGCTCGACCCCGCCACGCCGGGCACGGACATGAAGCCGCTGTACGAAGCGATCCTGGAACATGTTCCGCAGCCCGAAGTCGACGCCGACGGCCCCCTGCAGCTGCAGATCTGCTCGCTCGACTACTCGACCTACATCGGCCAGCTCGGCATCGGCCGTATCAAGCGCGGCCGCATCCGTCCGAACCAGGAAGTCGTCGTCATGTACGGCGACGAGAACCGCGGCAAGGCCAAGATCGGCCAGGTGCTGACCTTCAAGGGCCTCGAGCGCAGCCAGGCCGAATCGGCCGAAGCCGGCGACATCGTGCTGGTCTCCGGCATCGATCAGGTCAACATCGGCGTCACGATCTGTGACCCGGACAGCCTCGACGGCCTGAAGCCGATCGCCGTCGACGAACCGACGCTGACGATGAACTTCATGGTCAACTCCTCGCCCCTCGCCGGGCGCGAAGGCAAGTTCGTCACCAGCCGCCAGATCCGCGAGCGCCTGGAGAAGGAACTGCTCAAGAACGTCGCGCTGCGCGTGAACTACACCAACGACTCCGACGTCTTCGAGGTCTCCGGCCGCGGCGAACTGCACCTCACCATCCTGCTGGAGAACATGCGCCGCGAAGGCTTCGAGATGGCCGTCGGCCGTCCGCGCGTCGTGTTCCGCGAGATCGACGGCGTGAAGTGCGAGCCGTACGAAATGCTGACCGTCGACGTCGAGGAAGAGCATCAGGGCGGCGTCATGGAAGAGCTCGGCCGCCGCCGCGGCGAACTGCAGGACATGCAGTCCGACGGCAAGGGCCGCACCCGTCTCGAATACCGTATCCCCGCCCGCGGCCTGATCGGTTTCCAGGGCGAGTTCCTGACGCTGACGCGCGGTACCGGCCTCGCCAGCCACGTGTTCGACGACTACGGCCCGATGGCCGGTGCGATGGGCGAGCGCCGCAACGGCGTGCTGATCTCGCAGGACGATGGCCAGGCCGTCGCCTACGCGCTGTGGAAGCTGCAGGACCGCGGCCGCATGTTCGTCACGCACAACGACCCGGTGTACGAAGGCATGATCATCGGTATCCACTCGCGCGACAATGACCTCGTCGTGAACCCGATCAAGGGCAAGCAGCTCACCAACGTGCGCGCCTCCGGCACCGACGAAGCCGTTCGCCTCGTCCCCGCGATCCAGCTCACGCTGGAATCCGCGATCGAGTTCATCGCCGACGACGAACTGGTCGAGATCACGCCGAAGTCGATCCGCCTGCGCAAGCGCTACCTCACCGAGAACGAGCGCAAGCGCGCCGCGAAGGCGGAAGCGATGTAATCCGTCCTGCCCCGGCGGCTGCCGGGGTGGACGAAAAAAGGCGCTGCCGCGGCAGCGCCTTTTTTGTTTCAGGGAGCGGGGAAGCTCAGGCCCCCGCGCTCCCTCATCCGCGCTTACTTGCGCTCGGCGAGGTAGGCCGCGAAATCCGCACCGATCTCCGGATGGCGCAGGCCGAGCTCAACGGTCGCTTTCAGGTAGCCCAGCTTCGAGCCGCAGTCGTAGCGCACGCCCTGGAACTGGTAGGACAGCACCGCCTCTTCCTTCAACAGCGAGGCAATCGCGTCCGTGAGCTGCAGCTCGCCGCCCGCACCCGGCTTGATCGAGCGCAGGTGGTCGAAGATGTGCGGGGTGAGGATGTAACGGCCGACCACCGCCTGGGTCGTCGGCGCGTCCTCGGGCTTCGGCTTCTCGACGATGCCGGTCACGCGCTGGACGTTGCCCTGCTGGCTGTCGGTGCTGACGATACCGTACTGGCGCGTGTCCTCGCGCGGCACGTTCATCGTGCCCAGCACCGAACAGCGGTGGTAGTTATACACGCCCACCATCTGCTGCATGATCGGCTCGGCCCCGTGGTTATCCAGCAGGTCGTCCGCAAGGATCACGGCGAAAGCCTCGTCGCCGACCACCGGCGCCGCGCACAGCACCGCATGGCCGAGGCCGAGCGCCTCGGACTGGCGGATGTACACGCAGTTCACCCCCTTCGGCACCGTCTTCTTGACGATCTCCAGCAGCTCCTTCTTGCCGCGCGCCTCGAGTTCGGTTTCGAGCTCGTAGGCCTTGTCGAAGTGGTCCTCGATGGAGCGCTTGGTACGGCCGGTGATGAAGATCATGTCGGTGATGCCCGCCGCAACCGCTTCCTCGACCGCGTACTGGATCAGCGGTTTGTCCACGATCGGCAGCATTTCCTTCGGGCTGGCCTTGGTAGCCGGCAGGAAGCGCGTGCCCATGCCGGCGACCGGGAATACCGCCTTGGTGACCTTTTTCATTGGATGACTCTCCCTCGTTTCGTCTTTTGCATCAGCCCGGCGTCTGGTCCGTGCCATATCTTCAACCTTGTTCCAGCAGGTGCCGCAATCCGTCCTCGTCGAGGATCGCCACGCCCAGCTCTTCCGCCTTCGCGAGCTTGGATCCGGCTTCCGCACCCGCGACCACGTAATCCGTCTTCTTCGATACCGAGCCGCTGACCTTGCCGCCGTGCGCCTCGATCAGGGCCTTGGCCTCGTCGCGGCTCATCGTCGGCAGCGTGCCGGTCAGCACGAACACCTTGCCGCTCGCGCTGCCCGCGACCGGAGCCGCCGGCTCGCCCTCTTCCCACTTCACGCCCGCCGCACGCAACTGCTCGATCACCTCGCGGTTGTGCGCCTCGGCAAAGAAACCCGCGATGCTCTGCGCGACCACCGGCCCCACATCGGGCACCGCCAGCAGGCTCTCCGGCGTCGCATCCATCAGCGCGTCGAGCGAGCCGAAATGCCGCGCGAGATCCTTCGCCGTCGCCTCGCCGACATTGCGGATACCGAGCGCGAAGATGAAGCGCGCGAGCGTCGTATGCCGGCTCTTCTCGATCGCCGCAAGCAGGTTGGCCGCCGACTTCTCGGCCATGCGCTGCAGGTTCGCCAAGGCCAGCACGCCCAGCTTGTACAGGTCGGCCGGCGTCTTGACGATGCCCGCCTCGACGAGCTGGTCGACCAGCTTGTCGCCCAGCCCCTCGATGTCCATCGCGCGCCGCCCGGCGAAATGCAGCAGGGCCTGCTTGCGCTGCGCGGGACAGAACAGCCCGCCCGTGCAGCGCGCCACCACCTCGTCCTCGGCCTTCTCGACGTGCGACGCGCACACCGGGCAGCGCGTCGGCATCACAAAAGGCCGCTCGCTGCCGCTACGCCGCTCGACCACCGGCCCGACGACCTCCGGTATAACGTCGCCGGCCCGCCGCACGATGACGTGATCGCCGATCAGCACGCCCTTGCGCAGGATTTCCTCTTCGTTGTGCAGGGTCGCGTTGGTCACCGTGACCCCGCCGACGAACACCGGCTTGAGCCGCGCGACCGGCGTCAGCGCGCCGGTACGGCCGACCTGCACCTCGATGCCGAGGAGCTCGGTGATCTCTTCCTGCGCCGGGTACTTGTGCGCGACCGCCCAGCGCGGCTCGCGCGTGACGAAACCGAGCTCGCGCTGCAGTTCGAAGCGGTTGACCTTGTACACGACCCCGTCGATGTCGTAAGGCAGGCTGTCGCGCAGGGCCGCGATGCGGTCGTGGAATTCGCACAGCCCCTCGACGCCTGCGGCGACGACGCGGTGCTCGCACACCGGCACGCCGAACGCCGCGAAAGCATCGAGCAGCTGTGCCTGCGTGGGCGGCAGCGGCCAGTCGCCCGTCTCGCCGAGACCGTAGGCGTAAAAGGACAAGGGGCGCTTCGCGGCGATGCGCGGGTCAAGCTGACGCACGGCGCCGGCCGCGGTATTGCGCGGATTGATGAACAGCTTGTCGCCGGCCTGTTCCTGACGCGCATTCAACCGTTCGAAATCGTCGCGGCGCATGTAGATCTCGCCCCGCACCTCCAGCAACGCGGGCGGCGTGCCCGATAGGCGCAAGGGAATCTGGCGGATCGTGCGCACATTGTGCGTCACGTCCTCGCCCGTCTCGCCGTCGCCGCGCGTCGCCGCACGCACCAGAACGCCCTGTTCATAGCGCAGGCTGATCGCCAGCCCGTCGAACTTCAGTTCGCCGAGGTACTCCACCGGCCCGTCGGCAGGACCGAGTCCCAGCGCGTTGCGCACACGGGAGTCGAAGGCGATCACGCCGCCGTTCGTGGTATCGGTTTCGGTGCGGATCGACAGCATCGGCACCGCATGCCGCACCGGCGCGAGCTCCGGCATCGGTGCGCCCCCGACCCGCTGCGTCGGCGAATCGGGCGTGGCCAGTTCGGGAAACTCGCGCTCGAGCGCTTCGAGTTCGCGGAACAGGCGATCGTATTCCGCGTCCGGAACGGTCGGCGCGTCGAGGACGTAGTACGCGTAATTGTGGGCTTCGAGTTCGCGCCGCAACTGCGCGGCGCGCTCGAAGGCCTGGGCCGAAGCGATCATCAGGCCGAGAACAGGCGCTGCGCCAGCGGGCCGCCCGCCGGCACGTCCCCGCTCGCCATCTGTGCCTGGAAATGCTGGATCTGGCCGCGGATCAGCGTCGCCGCCTCGGCACCGAACGGGGCACGATTGTCGTCCACGACGGTCCCCTGCAGGGCGTCGGCCATCTGCATGGCCTGGCGCATCATGCGCTCGAACGCGAACACGCCGTTCGGCACGCGCGGGACGTCGATCACCAGCGTGAGGCCGTTGGTGGCAAGGTCGCGCATCTCTTCGGCTGCAAACAGCACCGGCTCCATGTTGCTCAGCGTGTACAGGGTATTGCCCTCCTCGTCACGCGCATGGAAGGAGCCGTCCGGACCCAGCGTCATGCCGTGCGACTCCGCCAGCGCCCGGATCTTGGTGCCGACGAAGGGCTGCCCGTTGCTCACCACGTTGATGCCGATCTGCACATCCACGTTGGCGCAGAACTTGTCCAGCTCGGCTGCATTGCGCAGCGCCTCGCCACGCGCCGGCAGGTCGGCCGGCACCGCCAGGAACTGTTCGGCCACGCGCTGCATGCCGCCGGAGAAATGCAGGAAATCGTTTTCGCTGATCGGCCCGCTGCGGTCGACCGTCTGCATTGCCGCGCAGAACCAATGGAAGGCTCCTGCCGTATGCGCGTCGAGCGATCGCCACAGATTCGCCGCATCATCGAAGGCGAACCAGCGCACGGGCTTGGAGATGCCCATCAGCTGCTCGCTCTGTGCGGCCCACAGGCGCGGCGCGTCCAAGGGCTCGATCGCCTCGATGCGGATCACGCAGTCGATGCGCTGATCGACCGCATCCGGAACGCCCGGCGTCACCTTGCGCACAGCGGGGTCGCGCACGGCCGCAGCCGCACGGCGGGTCTCCGGTTCCGCCTCGCCCATTGAGGGCTCCAGGCGCTCGGCGGGAACCTCGTCCGCGGCGCCGTCGCCGGGCTCCAGCAGCACGTCGCGATGATCCGACCGGAAGGCCTGCTCGGCCTCGCGTCGATGCTTGCGTTCCTGCCACTTGTTGTACGCGACGATCCCGACGACCGAAGCCACCCCCAGCGCCGCCAACCCGATCTGCAATTCGTTATCCATCTTCCTTCCCGTTGTCGGTCCCGCCGCTGCGCGCGCCGGACCTCGCAATTCCCTGGGCTTCGCAATGAAACCTTGCCGCCGCGTCCCCGTTGCGGGCCCCGGCGGTACTCATCTTCAGGCTGCTGCCGGCTCCGCCAGGCGCAGCGCCTCTTCCATATCCACTTCCACCACGCGCGAGACACCTTGTTCCTGCATCGTCACGCCCACGAGCTGCTGCGCGATCTCCATCGTGATCTTGCTGTGGCTGATGAAGACGAACTGCGTCTGCGATGACATGCGCTTCACCATCTGGCAATAGCGCTCGGTATTCGTATCGTCCAGCGGCGCATCGACCTCGTCAAGCATGCAGAAGGGCGCGGGATTCAACTGGAACATCGAGAACACCAGCGCGATCGCCGTCAGCGCCTTCTCGCCACCCGAAAGCAAGTGGATCGAGCTGTTCTTCTTCCCGGGCGGCTGCGCGACGATCTGGATGCCCGCATCGAGGATCTCGTCACCGGTAAGCACCAGCCGCGCCTGTCCGCCGCCAAAGAGCTGCGGGAACAGCGTGCCGAAATGCTGCGTCACGGTATTGTAGGTGTCCTGAAGCTGTTCGCGCGTCTCGCGGTCGATGCGCCGGATCGCGTCCTCCAGCGTTCCGATCGCCTGCATCAGGTCATCGAACTGCGCGTCGAGATACCCCTTGCGCTCCTGCGCGCTGCGCAGCTCGTCCAGCGCCGCGAGGTTCACCTGGCCCAGCTCCGCGATCTCGCGCGCAAGCCGTCCGACTTCGCGCACCAGCGAGCCCTCGCGCAGATCCGGCACGAGCAGCGGCTGCAGCGCCGCCTCGTCGGCCTGGGCCTCCACGAGCCGCTCGTCGAACTGCGCCGCCGCGAGCTCCGCCGCCTGCACGGCGAGGCGCAGTTCGGCCACCCGTCCGCGCGCCGGCGCCGCCTCCTGCTCGGTGCGCAGGCGCAGCTCCTCGGTCTGCTTCAGCCGCATCGCCGCCATCTCCAGCGCATCGCGGCGCGCCGCCAGCGCCGCCTCGCGCCGCGCCCGCAGATCGAGCGCCTCCTGCAGCGCATCGCGGCTGCGGCCGCTGTCGGTCGCCTCGAGCTCGTGTCGGCGTGCCTCGACCTCCACGGCGATCCGTCCGAGCTGCTCGCCGGCCAGTTGCAGGTTGCGCGCGATATCCTCGAGCTTGCCCGCGCACTCGCGCTCGGAGAAGCGCGCCTCCTGCAGTTCGCGTGCAAGCGCCTGCTCGAGTGAGCGTGTTTCGCGCAGTACGTTGTCGCGCTCGGTCAGCACCTCCAGCGCGCCGTCCAGGCGCTCGCGCTGCAGCTCGGCCAACTCCTCTGCGCGTGCCTGCTCCATCTCCGCCCGCGCGAGGTGCTCGCGCTCGGTGGATTCGAGATGGACGATGTCATCGAGGTCGCGCGCGAGCTGCGCACGGCGCTCCTCGGCGCGCTGCCGTGCCTGCGTGAGCTTGAGGAGCTCGACCTGTTCGGCATGCACCTGCTGCTGCGCCGCCTGCAGCTCGCGCCGCAAGGCGTTACCGCGTTCCTGCAGCTCGGCGGCGACACCCTCTGCCGCGATCAACGCGTCATGGGCAATATGGGCCTCCGTCTCGAGCGCCAACTGCTGCTCCGCAAGGCCGTCGATCTCGCGCTGGCGCTCCATGACGCCGTGCGTGCGGCTGTCCGGCGCGTAATGCACCAGTGCATGCCGCGTGAGGATCTGGCCGTGCGGCCCGATCAGGCACTGGTCGGCGGCGAGTTCTCCGCGCCGTTCGACCCAGGACTCCAGCCCATCGGTGGCAACGCAACCGCGCAGCCAGTCGGCAACGACCGGCCGAAGCCCCGCGTCGACAAAGGAGATCTTGTCCATCAGCGCAAAGGTTCCGGGCAGCGGCGCCGGCTCGCCGGCCACCTCCACCCCGTCGCCGAAGGCCAGCGCGAAGGATCCCGGCGGCACATCGTCGAACATCGCGCGCGCCGCGTCGCTCACGTCGCCGGTCAGCGCGGCAAGCCGCTCGCGCAGCACGGCCTCGACCGCCATCTCCCAGCCCGGCTCGACCCGCAGGTCGCGCCACAGTGGCGGCAGCTCGGTCAGCTTGTGGCGCTTCAGCCAGTCACCGAGCTGGCCCTGGGACTGCATCTTGGCCTGCAACTGCACGAGCGCGTCACGCCGGGCGCGCAACTCGGTGAGGCGCCGCTGCACCTGCCGTTCATGCTCCAGCGCGGCCTTCAGCGCGGCCTGTGCCTCGGGCAGCCGCATCTGCACGGCGCCGAGCTCTTCCTGCTGGCGTTCCAGTTCCTCGCGCAGGGCTTCGAGACGCGCCTCCTGCTGCGCGACGACGGCTTCGTCCGGTCCTTCGATGCCGCCCGATTCCCCCGCGAGGCGCCCGCGGCGCTGGTTCAGCGCATCGAGCGCCCGCACGGCGCTCGCGCGCTTGGCCTCCTCGACGCGCAACTGCTGCTCGGTCTGCGCAAGTTCGCGCCGCGCCGCCGCGACGGTCGTGTCGGCAGCCTGGCGTGCGGCCTCGGCCTCGGGCAGGCGCTCGGCGATCTCGGTATGACGCGCCTCGGCCTGCTCGGCACGCATCGCCGCGTTGTCGATCAGCCCGGTCCAGCGCTCGCGCTCTGCCCCCAGCGCCGCCTGGCGCTCCTGCCAGTGCGCTTCGTCGGTCGCGAGCTGCGCAAGGCGTGCCTCGAGCCGCTTGCGCGCATCGTCGAGGTGGCGCAGTTCAGCCTCCAGCCGCGTCACCTCCGCCGACACTGCAAAGAGGTCCGACTGAGCCGCATGGGTGGCTTCCGACGCCTCGAAGTGCCCCGCGCGAGCCTCCTCGACGGCGTTCTCGAGTTCCTGCAAACGGGCGCTGTCCGCCTCCATCTTCGACGACAGCTGGTTGAGCTCGCCCTCGACTCGCGCCTGCTCGGCGCGCGCCTCGTTGCGCTTGAGCAGCCACAGCAGTTGCTGGCGCTGCGTGTGCGCGGCGCTCAGGTCGCGGTAGCGCGCGGCGATCTCCGCCTGCACTTCCAGATGGCCGATACGCTCGCCCAGCTCCATGCGGATATCATCGAGGCGAGCGAGGTTGTCGCGTGCGTCGGACAGACGTCCTTCGGTCTCGCGACGACGCTCACGGTATTTCGTGACCCCCGCGGCCTCCTCGAGGAAGCCGCGCACCTCCTCGGGACGTGCCTCGATGATGCGCGAGATCATGCCCTGTTCGATGATCGCGTAGGCGCGCGGACCGAGGCCGGTGCCAAGGAAGAGGTCGATGACGTCCTTGCGCCGCACCTGGACGTTGTTGAGGAAGTAGGTCGACTCGCCGCTACGGTCGAGCACGCGCTTGACGGAGATTTCCGCATAGCGCGACCACTGCCCCGCCGCGCGGCCCTCGGCGTTGTCGAACACCAATTCGACGCTCGCGCGCGACACGGGCTTGCGTGTCGTCGAGCCGTTGAAGATCACGTCCTGCATCGACTCGCCGCGCAGCGCGCTGGCGCGCGTCTCGCCCAGCACCCAGCGCACCGCATCGATGATGTTCGACTTGCCGCAGCCGTTCGGCCCCACGACGCCGACGAGATTGCCGGGGGTGAGCACCGTGGTGGGATCGACAAAAGTCTTGAAACCGGCGAGTTTGAGCTTGGAGAGACGCACTTCGGAACGGAGCCGGATCGAATCGGGACAGGAGTTGTGGCGGGAACGGGCCGGCCGGGGGCGGCGAAAGCGCGTCATGATACCATCGCGCGCTCGATGCCCTTGCGTTCAAGCACAGGCGCATGCCCTCCGAAACAAGCCGAAACAGTCCGCCGTGAATCCGAACCTCGACCGCCTCCAGCCCTACCCCTTCGAAAAACTGCGCGCGCTGTTCGACGGCGTCGTTCCCCCGGCCGACCTGAAATCGATCCGCCTGTCGATCGGCGAACCGCAGCACCCGACGCCGCCCTTCATCATGCAGGCGCTCACCGACAACCTGCAGGGGCTCGCGAACTACCCCGCGACGATCGGCGGAGACCCGCTGCGCGTGGCGATCGCCGGCTGGCTGGAGCGCCGCTTCGGCCTGCCCAAGGTCGATCCGGCGACCCAGGTGCTGCCGGTCAACGGCTCGCGCGAGGCGCTGTTCGCCTTTGCCCAGGCGGTGATCGACGGCAGCCGCCCCGGCGCCAAGGTACTGAGCCCGAACCCCTTCTACCAGATCTACGAAGGCGCGGCCCTGCTCGCGGGTGCCGAGCCGGTGTTCCTCAACAACCTGCCGGAAAACGGCTTCGGCTCGGATTTCGACGGCATTCCCGAAGCGCTCTGGCGCGACATCCAGCTCGTGTTCGTGTGCTCGCCGGGCAATCCGACCGGGCGCATGCTCTCGCAGGCCGAATGGGCGCGCCTCTTCGAGCTCTCGGACCGCTACGGTTTCGTGATCGCGGCCGACGAGTGCTATTCGGAGATCTACTTCGACGACGACGCGCCGCCGGTCGGCGCGCTGCAGGCCGCGCACGCGCTCGGCCGCACGGACTTCCGCAACCTCGTGATGTTCTCGAGCCTATCGAAGCGCTCCAACGTGCCGGGCATGCGCTCGGGCTTCGTCGCGGGCGATGCGAAGGTGCTGAAGGGCTTCCTGCGCTACCGCACCTATCACGGCTGCGCGATGAGCCTGCCCATCCAGGCCGCCTCGGTCGCCGCTTGGAACGACGAGGCGCACGTGATCGAAAATCGCCGCCTGTACCGCGAGAAGTTCGACCGCGCGATGCCCATCATCGCCAGGCACCTCAAGGTGCAGAAGCCCGACGCCGGATTCTACCTGTGGGCGCAGACGCCCATCCCCGACACCGAGTTCGCCCGCCGCCTGCAGGCTGCATATAATGTGACGGTTCTGCCGGGCAGCTTCCTCGCCCGGGAATCGAACGGCGTCAATCCGGGCGCCGGGTTCGTGCGCATCGCCCTCGTGGCCGAAACGGCCGAATGTGTCGAGGCTGCGGAGCGCATCGCCGCCTTCTGCCAAACTCTTTGAAATACAAACGGAAATCCCCCATGCAAGACCTGCAAAAAGTCATCGACGAAGCCTTCGAGAACCGCGCCAGCCTCTCGCCCTCCTCGGCCCCCGCCACCGTCCGCGACGCCGTTGCCACCGTCATCGACGGGCTGGACAGCGGCAAGCTGCGCGTCGCCGAGAAGATCGACGGCAACTGGACCGTCAACCAGTGGATCAAGAAGGCCGTACTGATCTCCTTCCGCCTGCGCGACAACGAGCTGCAGTCGGCCGGCGCGCTGAATTTCTTCGATAAGGTCCCGACCAAGTTCGGCGACTACACCCCCGAGCAGTTCCGCGAAGGCGGCTTCCGCGTCGTGCCGCCCGCCGTCGCGCGCAAGGGCAGCTACATCGGCAAGAACGTGGTGCTGATGCCTTCCTACGTGAACATCGGCGCCTACGTGGATGAAGGCACGATGGTCGATACCTGGGCCACCGTCGGCTCCTGCGCCCAGATCGGCAAGAACGTGCACCTGTCGGGCGGCGTCGGCATCGGCGGCGTGCTCGAACCGGTGCAGGCCGGCCCCGTCATCATCGAGGACAACGTTTTCGTCGGCGCGCGTTCGGAAGTCGTCGAAGGCGTGATCATCGAGGAAAACGCCGTGCTGTCGATGGGCGTGTACATCGGCCAGAGCACCAAGATCTACGACCGCCAGACCGGCGAGGTCACCTACGGCCGCGTGCCGTCCGGCGCCGTCGTCGTGCCGGGCAGCCTGCCCTCGGCCGACGGCAAGTACAGCCTGTACTGCGCCGTGATCGTCAAGCGCGTCGACGCCCAGACCCGCGCCAAGACCGGCATCAACGAACTGCTGCGCGGCGCCTGATCGCGCTTTCCGGGGCGGCCGTGCGAGGCCGCCCCGACACCGAAGTCCGCCCAACCTTGCCCAGGAGAATCTCCGGATGATTTTCGACAAGCTGTTCCAACTGATGGCGGAAAAGCTCGCTTCGGACATCTTCATCTCGGCCGGAGCCCCGATCCACATCAAGATCCAGGGCATCACGATGCCGATCAACCAGCAGGTCATGGACCCCTCCATGATCAAGCGGATGATCTACGAGATGATGACCCCGGAGCAGATCGAGACCTTCGAGCGCGAGAAGGAGCTCAACCTCTCCTTTGGGCGGCGCGACTTCGGCAACTTCCGGGTCAACGTATTCTGGCAGCGCCACAGCATCGGCATCGTGGTGCGCTACATCCAGGGCGAGATCCCCTCGCTGGAGTCACTGGGCCTTCCGCCCGTGCTGTCCGAGGTCGTCACCGAGAAGCGCGGCCTGATCCTCGTCGTCGGCGCGACCGGCTCTGGCAAATCGACCACGCTCGCGTCGATGATCGACCACCGCAACCGCAACCGCTCGGGCCACATCCTCACGGTCGAGGATCCGATCGAGTACCTCTTCAAGCACCGAAAGTCGATCGTCAACCAGCGCGAAGTCGGCATCGACACCCTCGGCTGGCACGAGGCGCTACGCAACGCCATGCGCCAGGCGCCCGACTGCATCCTGATCGGCGAGATCCGCGACCGCGAAACCATGCAGGCGGCGCTCGCGTACTCGCAGACCGGCCACCTGTGCCTGGCGACACTGCACGCGAACAACGCCTACCATGCGCTGAACCGCATCGTTAACTTCTTCCCGCTCGAAAACCGCTCGCTGCTGTACCTCGACCTCGCGGTCGCGCTGAAGTGCATCATCTCCCAGCGTCTCGTGCGCAAGCCCGACGGCATGCGCATTCCGGCGGTCGAAATCCTCATGAACACGCGCCACGTCGCAGAACTGGTGGAGCGTGGCGAGCTCAACGAGGTCAAGGAAGCGATGCAGCAGAGCCTCGCGCCGGGGTCGCAGACCTTCGAACAGGACCTGCACCGGCTCTACCGCGACGGCATCATCAGCTTCGAGGAGGCGCTCGCGAACGCCGACTCCCCGACCAACCTCGCATGGCTGATCAACAACGCACAGATCAATGCCGCGCCGGCTGCGGACGGCGCCGAAGCGCCGCCTTCGGTCGACTTCGAACCGCAGAACAAGAATGCCGACGGCGCCTCGTTCAGCGAATTCGCGCTGCACCTGGACGACGGTCCGGCACACTGAGCGCCCCTGGCGCCCCCAACCCCGAACCCGGGG
>NZ_WTVK01000060.1 GCF_012910805.1 Aromatoleum evansii | reverse complement strand
CCCCCGAACCGTCCACCGTCCCCACACCAGGGTAATTATCCGTTCCATTTCCATCGAGCGCGACGACGAGCGGGGTATCCATAACCCCATCCTCGTCGGCGTCTATCTGGAACGCAACAAAGAAGGTGGTATCGTTCTTCGTAACTTCCGCGTGCATAATCAGATCGCCGTCATTATACCCGGTTCCAGCCAACTGACTTGCGTTTCGCGCCGTATCATAGTAGATATTGAAGTAGTTCACGGGCGTTTCCGATGCCAATTGGAAAGTCGCAAGGGCGCCTATCCCGTCAATGATACTGTTTACCCCTGTTTCGGTAAAACCCGTTTCGAAGGTGATCTCATAATCGATGTTCAAGCCAGTTCCGTTGATCACCTGATTATTTCCGTCCTTAAAGTTCCCGAGTGAGCCCTGCGCATATAGCGTAAAAGTTGTCGGGTTTTCCGGGTCGAGGCTCAAGGGGGTGGCGCCTACTGCCAATGCATTATCCTGAGTCCAGTCGAAACTCCGAACTGTAATCTCCCCCCCAACTGCAGCTCCGTTCGTATCGAACACGATATCCGTTGTTTGTGCATGCGCCAGCTGAATCCCAATGCCCGATGAGAACAAGCCCCCAGCCACCACAGCCAATGCAAACTTTTTCATTTTGAATCCTCCGGCTCATTCAACATAACCGCCAACAAGCGCGGCAGCCTTACGATTGAAAACCACCTCCACCTATGGGAAAGCATTTTCTTTGCCATAAAATATAACATTCTGTTTTTCCATGCTTTTTCCCACCAACAGACTCCGCGAACGTGATCAATGTAAAGAATTTCGACATCTGAACGCTACTAGGCTCTGTTCACATATAGCGATATAAAATTACCGCGCAAACGATTCGAACGAATGCCATGTAGCTGCATGCGAGCTTGTCGTAGCGTGTGGCGATCCGACGGTAATGCTTGATGCGGTTGAAGAAGCGCTCGATCCGGTTTCGCGCCTGGTATGTACAGCGGTCGTACTGCCTGGGCGCGATACGGTTGGAGCGAGGCGGGATGACCGCTTGCGCACCGGATGCTTCGATACTCATGACCAAAGCGTTGGCGTCGTATCCTTTGTCGGCAACCAGGGCGGCGCACGGCATATCGGTGATCAAATCGTGCGCACAATCGATGTCGGCGACCTGTCCCGCGCTCAGAATCATGCGCAGCGGTTTGCCCAAGGCGTCGACGGCAAAGTGCAGCTTGGTCGTCAGACCTCCACGCGAGCGCCCCAGCGCCTGCGGTCCTACTTTTTTTGGGTTCTTCGCGTGATCTGGGGGAAGTAGTGGTTGACGGGTCAGAGGTTGGTAGATTGGCAGTCGCCAAACAAACCGATCCCCTTCCTCTCCCCCGTCATGCGAGATGCTATGTTGGGCACGGTCTTCTGGGAAGGCCATGTCGTGGATTCATCCGAGGAGCAAGCCGACGGCTCGCTGCTTCTTTCGCTTTCCGAAGATCCTTCGTACGGTCCCCGATGCAGGCGCTGCGGCAGTGACTGCGTGCTGGTGCATGAGCGGCGGCGCCGGCGAGTGCGTGATCGGGACTGGTTCGATCGACGGATCTGGCTGGACGTGCCGATTCGCCGGCTCGACTGCTACCACTGCGGCGCCCGCGCGGCCGAATGTCTGAACTCGCTCGATGCGGGTGAGCGCATCACACACAGGCTGCGCGCCTGGGTCGAAGCCCTCGTACAGATCCTGCCGATTGCTCATGTGGCCGAACTGACGGGTTTGCACTGGCACGCCATCAAGCGCATCGACCATCGGCGTCTGCAAGCCCAATACGGGCACTTCGAGGCCCGGGGCGCGCGTCGGCTGGTGATGGACGAATTCGCGCTACACAAGGGGCACCGCTATGCGACGGTGGTCATGGATGCCGAGCGGATGCGGGTACTGTGGGTTGGAGAAGGCAACAGCCGCGAGGCGATTCGGCCGTTCTTTCAACTGTTGGGCGAAGGCGGCTGCCAACACATCGAAGCGGTCGCGATGGACATGAACACAGCCTTCGATCTGGAGGTGCGCGACCATTGCCCGAACGCCGAAGTGGTCTACGACCCGTTTCACGTCGTCGCCCGCTTCGGTCGGGAAGTGGTCGACCGAGTGCGGGTCGACAAAGCCAACGCCCTGCGCAGCACGCCCGCACAACGTCAGGTGATCAAGCGTTCTCGCTGGCTGTTGCTGCGTAACCGCGACAATCTGGGCAACGAGCAGGCCGTCAAACTCGAAGAGTTGTTGGCAGCCAACGCGCCCTTGGCGACCGTCTATCTGCTGAAGACGGCCATCAAGGAAATCTGGTTCGCCCCGACCGTGCGCGAAGGCGCACGAAGATGGAAAAACTGGTATCGCTTGGCCATCGACAGCGGCATCGCGCCGGCCATCGCCTTTGCCAAACGCCTGCGCAAATATCTGCGCGGAATCCTCGCTTCAGCCATCTTCCCCCTGAACACCAGCGTTCTGGAGGGCGTCAATAACCGCATCAAGGTCATCAAGCGCATGGCCTACGGCTTCAGGGACTCAGCCTACTTCTTTCTGAAAATCAAGGCCGCCTTTCCCGGAAAGGCGCGATGAACCTTTTTTTGGGCGCCTGAGGCGTGCTGGTGGGCACGAACGATAGTCGAATCGATGAATACCCGCGCCAGATCGCGCTCACCGGCCAGTGCAAGGGCGATCCGGTCCGAGACGCCTGCATCGCGCCAGCGCGCAAAGCGCACATACGTCGAATGCCAGTTGCCGAACTCCGGAGGAAGGTCCCGCCACGGACTGCCAGTGCGTGCCAACCAAAGGACCGCCTCGACGAAAAGCCGGTTGTCTTTGGCTGAACGCCCTCTATCGCCTGGCTTGCCGGGTAAAAGCCCTTCGATTGTCTGCCACTGTTCATCCGTCAGTACCATCCGAAGCATCCTGATCTACCCTCAAAGATCAGGATGTAAACACAAATCAGCAAATGTGAACAGCCCCTAAGCCGGCGTAGCCGGAACCAAACAGGTTAAAGTTGCAGGGCTCAGTGACGCGAAGTGGAGGTTGCGATGAACGCACCGCTTCTTGAACGTTACCGTGACCGGATCGCCGGCGTGCTGAGCTGTTACGACCGGATGGTGATTACGGGCACGCTGCCGGGTGCCTGCCATCACGCGGGGATGACCAGCTTTCTGAACGCGCAGCACATTCGCATCTTTGACTACCCGCGCTTTGCCGAACCGCTGCGCGATCGCATCCGGGCGCGCGCCGAGCAACTGGCCTCGGCGGCCGGGGCGAGGATTGAGTACATCGCCAAAGCGCACCTTCGCAAGGAAGACGTGGTCACCGCGGTCATCCAGGCGCGCGGCGATCATCCCGGATTGGTGCATGTCATTTCCGCCATGGAAGCCTGCTCGTCCTACAAGCCCTGGCACGACAAGCGCACCCATCAGACCTTCCTGCGTCGGACTTCCGGCAAGTGCCTGCACTACTACTTCTACTTCATCGACGCCGAACTGGGGCTCGTCTATCTGCGTGTGCCGACGTGATGCCCGTTCCGCCTCCAGTTCTACTGCAACGGCCACAGCTGGCTCGCCCGCCAACTCACGGCCGCGGGCATCGGCTACGCAACGGCCGACAATGCCTTTATCCGCATTGACGACTGGGCGTGCGCGCAGCACCTGGCGGACAGTTTCTCCCCGGACGTGCTGCACCGGATTCTCGATCGCTACGCCCTCGAATGCTGTCCGGTCCTTGACGTCTTCGGCCAGACCTATCACTGGAGCCTGATGCAGATCGAATGCTCGACCGATCTGGTGTTCCGTTCGGAGGCGACGATGAAGCCGCTCTATCAGGTCCTCTCGCGCGAAGCGGTGCTGTCGGTCAAGGCCGAACAGGTGATGCACTTCCTGGGCAAGAAACCGACGCCGCAACTGGCACAGGAACTCGATAGCCGCTTGTCGACGCGCATCGAAGGCACCTGCATCAAGCACCGCCTGGGCCGCAACTCGGTCAATATGTACGACAAATTCGGGCGCGTGCTGCGCATCGAAACCACCACCAACGACGTTTCCTTCTTCAAGCACCACCGCAAGGTGGAACACCGGGATGGACACGCCACCCGGGAACTGGCTGCCGTCAAGAAATCGATCTACAGCCTGATCGATCTGCGCGAGATCCTCACCGGCTGCAATCGCCGTTACCTCGAATTCCTCTCGGCGCTCGACGACTTCTCGGCAGGCCACCGCAGCCTCGACAAACTCACCGCGCCCCGCGAGAGGTCGATGGCCATCGCATCAAAGGCTTCAACTTCTTCGACCAGACCGAGGGTGCGCTGCTGCGCGCCCTGCAACGCCCTGCGTTCAACATCCGCGGCGTGCGCCGCGCCGATCTGCAACCGTTCCTGCCGGATCGCTCCGCCGCCAGTATCACCCGCTATCTCAAACGCCTGCGCGAGTTCGGCCTCATCAAGAAAGTCGCTGGCACCTATCGCTACTACCTGACCCGCCTCGGTCGCAGCGCCATCGCCGCCGCCTGCAGACTCTCCGAGCAGATCATCGTCCCCGCTCTCACCGCATGACGGAGTCTGCTCAGAATTTGTAAAGAGTGAAGTCATAAGGGACTAAGGACGATTCAGGATCGCTTTGCCGAACCGATCAAGGCTCTGATCAAGGAACATCCGTCGCTTGGTTACCGCACGGTCGCACCCCTACTGGGCTTAAACAAGAACACGGTGCAGCGCGTCTTTTCAGCTGATGCGTTGGCAAGTCAAGAAGCGGGCGATCGGATTTCGTCCGAGGATTCTGGCCTTGCCGTCGGTCGCGACGATGCCGAACGAGCGCTGGGCAACCGATTTATGCCGGGACTTGAGCGGGCGCCCAACCGCGCCTGCAGAGCACGCTCCAGGAGCGCTTCGGCCTGGCCCAGCAGCAGGTGCTGGAGCAGGCCGGACAATCTGCCCAGTGCACGGAGCAATCCCACAGCCGCTTTGTCCGGCAGGGCTTCTGGGCCGCATCCGACGCGGGCGAGGTGGACACAGCACGCTAGCGGCACTGCCGGATGCCAAGGCAATCGCACCATTATTTTATGAAGCCGAGCAATTCAGCGCGGAACTTCTCGGAAGTGGCGGCCAGCACGATACCGGCAACCGCAATGGCTACCGGCGTCGCGAACTTGATTTACTCTCAAAAATCCACACACGAAATGACATACTATGCCATATACCGCGTGACAGCCCTACTCACGGGTGGCCAGTGGGCGGATGCAGTTGAAGGTTGCCCACATCCATAAAACCTCCGACCGAGTAAATGACCGCACTCGTTGGATCGGTGGTTGCGTGGATTTCGATCTGATAAACATCCGCACAATTGCTACAGACTGTATCATTCAAACTGGTGTCTTGTTGCGGATTACCGACGATCGTGCCAATCACATGCGTACAATCCTCACTATGAGGCTGCTTACCGCCAGGCCCGGGTTCACCGAGATCCTCGACATGAACTCGCACGTAATGACGGGAATACCCAGGAGCCCCACCGTTCTCGGGATTCACGACGTCAGCAATCGCCCCCCTAGCCGTTCGAAATGATCCGATCCCGTTCCAGTTCAATTGCTTGTCTGGCGCTGGTCGCGCCGGACTGCAATATCCGGGATCAAGACATTCCACCTCCATCACCATTGTGTCTTTCGGTGCGCTCGCAGTCCCTACCCGAAAGACGAAGTCCCCTGCGGGCCCCTGAAATTGGTGATGCGTCCATTCACCGGCCACCGGCGTTGTCGTCGTTGGAGCGCCGACCTGCCCCCCGAAGGTATACCGATTCAGCCCGTCACTGCCGCTTGCGCCAACAGCTCCAACCTCACCCGGCTCAAGAACGATCTGTCCGTCAACCGTTACGCCGCCGCCGGTCATCCTGCAAACCCCCGGCACCCCGATTAACGTAACCCCCATATTCGAGTCGGCTTGGAAGATCACATCCTTGCCGCCCGCGGTGGCGAGGCCGTTCACCGCACCCAACACAGGGGCTATCGGAGCGCCACCTCCGAACGGCGTGTTGGTAAAATGTTTCGACGGATCGACTTGGAGGAAGGGCAATATTTGCGAGGTATTGAAGAAAACAGTCTTAGGTTGTTGGTCCGGATCAGGGAAAAAATCCGGGTTCGCAAAAACGACCTCCACCACAACCTTACCACCACCGACACCTGAACCGGTAGACAGCCCCAACCAGTCGTTCGCACCGAACTGGTCGAGCAATACCGGTGTTATCGACGTCGTACTAAAATTTGCCGACAGGGCAGTAATCGTGCCCGTCATGATCAGCGTACCGTTATTGAAATCGGTACCATCTAAATCACTCGCGTCACGCTGGTCATCCCAATATACTTCAAAAAAATTCGGAAGCACACCGGATTCAAACGAGTAAAGACTCGTTGTCGTGTTAATCAGCGCCCCAAGCTGACCGGCTCGAGCAACGAATGTGATTTCGTAGTTGGAATTGAGACCCGTACCGAGGATTGGCTTTCCATTCGCGTCCAGAAAATTGCCCAACTTGGCATGAGTTAACAGAGTCGATGAAATCTTTGTCGGCAACGTCGGCAACGGCAATGTATTGACTGCTAAGGCACTACTCGGAAGCCAGTCGAAGTTGGTGACCGTGATTGTCTCAGCACCGCCTGTCCCGTCGGGGTCAAACTTAATAGACTGCGCCGCGTTAACTGCCAGCGGCAGCCCCAAAGCAATAAATATACCCGCTGCTCGACAAAGGCGAAATTTTTTCATGATGCACCTCCTGTGAAGTTGACCGGCCCCAAGCGAGTCCGGACCACAATCAATCATGGATAAGCATCAATCACACCAGTGTAAAATTTATTTTTAAAACAACGAATTAGACGTCAAAATAAACAAACAATCCCAGAAAGTGTAAAAAAACTCGACGAACTATCGGCCAACCTTATACAGTTTTGTCGATCTCACCGATGCGTACACGGAATTTCTTCACGAAACGGAAAACTCAGCCAGCCTCAGCGACGATGTCTTGGTTGAGGCCTTCAGGACACGCCAACCATGAGGTCGATGAGTTCCTTGCGTAGCGATCGCCCCGTTGGTGCAGCACCTCCGCCGATGCGACAAAAGAACGCGAAGGGCACGGTGTCGTCGACCTCGGCAATCTCCTCGAATTGCCCGGCGAGTTGCACCACGGCCTCGTTGATTCCAGCCCGTCTCGAAACTGACCGCCCGCTGCGCGCATACCAGCGAAAAATGACTGGAGTCATTTCCGGCTGCAAGTGAAGACCAAGCGACGTAACGGTCAGCCACAGCCGCTGCAACGCAACGCCCGCCGCGACGTGATCGTCCAGGAGTCTTGGTGACTTCAGCGGACGCAACAGCACATGCGCAGCACACGCCAATGCAGGAAGAAAATCCAATTGGATGCGTGGCGCGATCGTGCCGAACAGGTAACGGTTGAAAAACTCCACCCGCCCCCAGCTCTGCATCACCCACCGCATCAGCCGCGCGGTCACCGGATCGACACCAACGGCCTGCTCGGGAATACGATCCTTGCTGAAGCGCGCCCCCCACTCGATGATTTCCTTGTGCACGGCATAGGCTTCCGGGCAGGTCAGGCGGACATGCGCGTTGCCCCACAGGAGCTTTGCCACCGCCAAGCGCTCGGCGGCCGATTCAAAAAACTGCACCTGAAAGTCTGGACCGGGAGCCGCAGTCAGGCGCGCGCGCTGCGCGTCCGTGAGCGGCGTAGTGCTCATCGGCCGGCGCTGGACGACCCGCGTCTTGATCTGCGGCAACAGCGGGTCAGGCACGAGCCCGGGCTCCTCCCGTAGCCTGACGTCGTAGATGGGCGCCGTGTCGGGGCACCCAGGACGGATCGTCCATCGTGCATCCAGGCCGAATACCGTCGCGGCGATCCGTAGCGTCTCCAGCAGAGCCCCGTGCGCCATGTGACTTGGACGGCCATCAAAGTCGTACAGGCACCAGTCGCGCGTATCGAAACCGTGGATTGCGATGTGATCGTCCGAAACGATCTCGAAGCGCCAAGGCTGGGTGTTGTCCCCGCTCGGAGCCCAACGGGCGAGGTCGAGAATACTCAGTAGGGTTTCTCGCTCAGCCACCGTTCACCCCCTGCTCGCGCATGCGGCGCAACTGCTTCCTAGCGATCCACAGCCCCAGTCGCTGCAGCGGATTCCGATTGCCTCCGGGACGCCAGGTGCGGACCATGCGGTTCCTGTAGGAGTCGAACTGGTAGCCCCAAGGCGCGGCAAGGACCTTGCCCCGTCCGAGGAGGATCTTCAGCGACTCCGCAGCAGTGGCGCCGGCGCACAATTGGCACGCGATGATGGTAGATGGGCCGCGCCGCTCGGCGAGATTCACCCGCGATGGATCTGCGAGATATGAGCGCTGGAGCATCCCAGGCGACAGCCCCAGCAGGAATCGGATCGACATCTCCTCCTCGTCGCATCCGTCGAGGCAGAAATACTCCTCGAAACTCATCTGCCCCGGCAGGAACACGAGCACCGCGGTTCCCATCCCGAGCGGCGCAGCTGTCACCGCGGGGATTCCCAGGCGGTGACATGCCGCGAACGTGGCGCGCCGAATGCCGAAGGAGAAGAAGTCCAGCCCGTCGACATACAGATCGACATCCTTGAGGAACTCGTCGAGATTGGCATCCGACAAGCCTGCTGGAAAACGGCGCACATCGAGTTCGGGGTTGATGTCGAGCGCCATCTCCGCCAGCACGTCAACCTTTGGCCGCCCGACCGATGACATCATCGCGCCGGCCTGGCGATTGAAGTTTACAAGGTCAAAGGTGTCGAAGTCGGCGATGTTGAACGCGCCGACACCGAGCCGGGCCAAGGTCAGCAGATGAACACCGCCGACCCCGCCCATTCCGGCAATCGCGATGCGCTTGCCACGCAATGCGGACTGCTCGCCAGTGGTCACCCAGCCGATGTTGCGCGCGAACGCAGCATCGTAATCGAATAATTTTTCTACCATGCCCCTCTCCCTGCTCGTCGTTCATCATAGTGAATTCGCACGGTGAGAGAAACCGCGAAAAGGCGCATCTTCAAAGTCTCTCGCGGATTTTTGCACACCCCGTGTGCACCGAAACTGGACTATGATTACTTAATTAAAGTCACTGCTCCCGGGCGCTGCAGGAGACGTTCAGTACCCGTATCCTGGCCTCGCCCGGCCATCCGGTCACGTCCCCCTCCCCGACAAGGAGACCGCGTTGCTCCTGTTTGACCGATTCAATCTCGGCCACGGATTCAGGAAGTACTTCGAGATCCATCCGGCGACCGACGACGCGCTGCGCGACTCCGTATACCGCATTCGGCATGAGGTATATTGCGAGGAACTCGGTTTCGAACCTGTGCGCCCGGATCGGCGTGAAATGGACGAATACGACGCGCACAGCATGCATTGCCTGTTGCGCACGAGTTCGGAGCCGACCAGACCGGTCGGATGCACTCGGGTGGTCCTGACTAGGACCGAGGAACCGGACTACCCCCTCCCCTTCGAGCGGACCTGCGCTGCGACCCTTGACCGTTCGATCGTCGATCCGTCCCATCTGCCCCGCGACCGGATTGCCGAAGTTTCCCGACTGGCCGTGCGCTCAACCTACAGACGCCGGCGTGGCGAGTCGCTGGCCGACGCCCCTATCCATGACGAGGACTTCGGCACGACCGTCCATCCCCGCTTCCCGTACATTCCGATCGGTCTTTATCTGGGGGCCATCGCCCTTGCCGAACGTGCCGGGATCGAAACACTATTCATCCTGACCGAACCACGCCTGGCTTCGCATTTTGCGAAGCTGGGGGTGGATGTGCGCCAGATAGGCGGACCTGTCGAACATCGGGGCACCCGTATCCCGTCGATGATGGACGTTCAAGGCATCATCAAGGGCATGCGTTTCCTGCTGAAACCGATGTGGCGGACGATTCGTGAAGAGATTGAGGCAGCCTACGAGCAGGTGTCACACACGGGACGCACCGTCTAACCTGCTCTCCTCGTGCATTTGAGGTGCCCGCCACGACGGATGGCCCCAGCCATGGGCAGAAAAAAAGCCGCGCCTCTCGGCGCGGCTCGTTTGGATCCCGAAAGAACGACTCAACCCGCCAGCGCGGCCTTGATCTGATCCAGCGTGCTCGGATCGTCGATCGTGGTCAGGTCCCCCGCATCGCGGCCTTCGGCTAGCGCCTGGATCGAACGGCGCAGCATCTTGCCGGAACGCGTCTTCGGCAGGCCCGTGATGAAGTGGACGCGCGCCGGACGCGCAATCGCGCCGAGAAGGTTGTCGACGGTCTTCATGACTTCCTTCTCGAGTTCCGCACGCTTATCGGCGCTATCCACGCGCGAGGCGTCCTTCACCACCGCGAAGGCCATCGGCATCTGGCCCTTGAGCTGGTCGGCCACGCCGACGACCGCGACTTCGGCGATCGCGGTGTGCGCCTGGATCGCTTCCTCAATTTCGCGGGTGCCGAGTCGATGGCCCGCGACGTTGATCACGTCGTCCATGCGACCGAGGATGGTGTGGTAGCCGTTCTCGTCCTTGATGCCCCAATCGGACGAGGAGTAGATCACCGGATGGCTGAAGGTGCTGAAGTAGGTCGAGACGAAACGGTCGTCCTGCCCCCACACGGTGGACAGGCAACCCGGCGGCAGCGGCGGGACGATGCCCACGATGCCCTTCTCGTTGGCACCGCACTCGCTGCCATCCTCACGGAAGATGCGCAGGTCGTAGCCGTACACAGGGAAGGCGGGCGAACCGAGCTTGATCGGGCTCTGCTCGACGCCGCGGCAGATCGCGAGCATCGGCCAGCCGGTCTCGGTCTGCCAGTAGTTGTCGATGACCGGGATACCCAGCTCGTCCATGATCCACTTGTGGCTGGTCTCGTCGAGCGGCTCGCCGGCCAGGAACAGGTGCTTCAGCGAGGACAGGTCGTATTTCTTGAGGAAGGCCGGATCCTGCTTCTTCAGCACGCGCACGGCGGTCGGCGCGGAGAACATCACCGTGACCTTGTACTTCTCGACGATCTGCCACCAGATGCCCGCATCGGGGCGCAGCGGAGTGCCTTCGTACATGATCGTGGCCATGCCGGCGAGCAGCGGGCCGTAGATGATGTAGCTGTGACCGACGACCCAGCCGATGTCGGAGGTCGAGAACATCGTCTCGCCCGCATCGCCGGTGAAGATGTGCTTCATTGACGCGGCGAGCGCCACGGCATAGCCGCCGGTATCGCGCTGCACGCCCTTCGGCTTGCCGGTCGTGCCTGACGTGTAGAGGATGTAGCTCGGCTCGGACGATTCCAGCCAGGTTACCGGCACCTTGGCGTCCATGTGCTTGGCGCGCAGCTCACCGTAATCGACATCGCGGCCGGCGACCTTCGGGAAGCCCTTGTCGAGGCCGCGATCAACGATCAGGACCTTCTGCGGCGAGAACTCGGCCAGCTTGCAGGCCTCGTCGACAAGGTGCTTGTACGGCACCGGCTTGCCATTGCGCATGCCGGCATCGGAGCTCACCATCAGCACCGGCTTCGCATCGTCGATGCGCGTTGCCAGCGACCCTGCGGCGAAGCCGCCGAACACCACCGAGTGGATGGCGCCGATGCGCGCGCAGGCGAGCATGGCGAATGCGGCCTCGGCGATCATCGGCATGTAGATCAGGACACGATCGCCCTTCTTGACGCCGAGGTCCTGGTAGATCGCCGCCATGCGCTCGACTTCGCGCTGCAGTTCGGCGAACGAATAGACCTTCTCTTCGTCCGTTTCGGTCGAAACGTAGACCAGCGCGCGGTCGTTCGGACGCTTCGCGGCGTGGCGGTCTACGGCGTTGAAGCAAAGGTTGGTTTCACCCCCCTTGAACCACTTCACGAACGGCGGTTTGGAAAAGTCGCAGATCTGCTCTGCGGGCTTGTTCCAGTCGATGAGCCCGGCCTGTTCGGCCCAGAACTCGTCGCGCTTCTCGATGGAACGGCGGTGAAACTCGTTGTACGCGGTCATAAGCTTCCTCTCCCTACTATGATCCCTGCACTTCTTGCTTTTGATATGCGTCCGACGCCGCCGCCCCCCTTCCTCCGAAGGACGGCGGCGCCACCTTTCACAGCTTTGTTGTTATTGTTCCCGGGGCCGCGGCTCAAGCCTTCTGCGTGCCTGACGCTCCGCCCCCGGAGCCGGAATTGTAGTTACTAAGGCGGTCCAGCGGAATCCCGCAGCCGAGACGCGCCTCGATGAGCTGCAGGAGCGGCATCAGCGCCGCGACCGCGGCCGGCAGTTGCGCATCGAGCACAGTCCCCTCTCCCGCGCGGATCTGGCCGAGCAGCTGGTCGATGCTCACGACCTGCTTGAGCAGTCGATCGACGACTTCCTGGGTGACCTCGCCCTGATCCCCCACCACACGGTTGCCGCCGGCCTGCCGTCCCGCCTGGGCCCGCTTCACCGCCACGCCGATCAGCTCGCTGACGCTTTGCGCCTCGTCGACCGACGCGCTTGCCACGCCAATCGTCACGCTGATCCGGATGCGATCCTCGCGATAGGTCATCACCAGCTTTTCCACCGCCTGCTGCATGCGCAGGGCGAAGGCGCAGATACCCGCCAGATCGGTGCTGGGCGACAGCACGACGAACTGCGAGGGCGCGATCTGGGTGACGGTGTCCTCCTTGCGCACCCGAGTCGCGAGAATGCCCGACAGCTTGCGTCCGACGAGCTGCGCGACGTGGGCGCCGTAGGTCGTGATCACCTGGTCGTAGCGATCGATCTCGACGAGCATCGCGCTCAGATCGGCCTGATGCCGGCGCGCCAGCGCGAGCTCCTGCTCGCCACGCCACGTCATGTAGGACTCGGTGACGAGTCCCGACACCGGGTCAACCGGGCTCTGCTTGGCCAGGGCTGCCCGACTTTCCTCCAGCTCGCGCCTTGTCTGCGCGAGCCGCGTCAGCGAGTCGAGGCGCGCGAGCAACTCGGTCGCACCGATACCCTTGGTGATGAAATCGTTGGCGCCAAGCTGGCGGGCACGCTCGCGCACGGCATCGTCTTCCTCGCCGGAAATGACGATCACCGGAAGCTCCTGAATGCGTGACAGCTTCGAAGACCGGATACGCTGGAGCAGCCCGTAGCCGTCGAGCTGGGGCATCCCGATGTCGCTGAGGACGAGCTGGATCGACGGATCGACGAGCAATGCCTGCCAGCCGGCTTCGCCATCGCCCTCCTCGCGGAACTCGAAGCGCCCGCGGATGAGCTTGACGATGGAGGCCCGCACCATGCGCGAGTCGTCGACGATCAGCACCTTGGGCAGCGGCTGATTTTCCTGTTCGCTCATGGCCGGACTCTCCCCTTGCCGCTTCAGGCGCCGATCTGCACGACCGTACGCCCCTTGATCGCGCCCTTGATGTAGGCATCGAAAGCGTCCGGCAGTTCATCCAGCGTGATGGTGCGCGTCACGGCCGCAAGATGGTGAGGTTTGAGATCGGTGGCGAGGCGGTCCCACACGCGTTTACGGGTCGGGAAGCCCATGTAGCCGGAGTCGATGCCGAGCAGGCTCACGCCGCGCAGGATGAAGGGGAATACCGTCGTGTTCAGGTTGAAGCTCGCCGCATTGCCGATGCTTGCGACGGTGCCGGCCTGCTTCATCGTCGCCAGCACCCAGTGCAGGATCTGGCCGCCCACGTTGTCGACAGCGCCGGCCCACTGGGCGGCCTCCAGCGGACGCACCTTGTCGAGGTCGATCGAGCTGCGCAGCTTGATCTCCGCGGCACCGAGCATCTTGAGGTAGTCGCTCTCGGCTTCCTTCCCGGTGAGCGCGACAACGTGATAGCCCAGCCGCGCCAGCATGTCGATCGCCAGGCCACCGACGCCGCCGGTGGCCCCCGTCACGATGACGGGGCCATTTGCGGGGGCGAGACCATTGTCCTCCATGCGCACGACGCCGAGCGCCGCCGTGAATCCGGCCGTACCCAGCGCCATCGACTCGAACAGATCCAGCCCCTCGGGCAGGGGTACGACCCAGCCTGCCGGCACGCGGGCGTATTCGGCGTAACCGCCGTGATGCGCCACGCCGATGTCGAAACTGGTGGCGATGACCTTGTCGCCGGGCTTGAAGCGCGCATCGGCGCTGTCGACGACCTCACCGCTCATGTCGATACCGCCCACGCACGGAAAGCGGCGGATGATCTTGCCCGCACCGGTCGCGGCGAGCGCGTCCTTGTAGTTGATGCTGGAGTAATGGACGCGGATCAGGACCTCGCCGGCGTCCAGATTCGTCGCGTCGAGCGTCGTCATCCGGCTGACGATCTTCTTGTTCTCGTCCTGATCGATCAGAAAAGCCTTGAAGGGTGTATTCACTTGCGCTCTACTCCTCTCTCGCCGGGACGCGACACCGTGCCGCGCTTTTTGCGCCGATTATAGCCAAATCGCCGCACGCGCCCCCGGCAAATGGCATCCGCCCTTCATTTCGCCCGATCCGCTGCCGATAATTCCGACATCAGCCTGGTTCCGACGCTCATGGACTTCATCGATACCCCGCTCGCATCGGTCGGCGCCTATGTCGAATTCGTATCGGCACAGGATGTGCCCGTGCTACGCCGGACTGCAAGGGAATTCGAGAGCCTCGCGGCGAGCGACGCAACCGGCGCCAGGCATGTCGCCGCCGCCGTGCTTGCAGACCCGCTGATGACGATGAAGCTGCTGACGACGCTGCAGGCGCGACGCGGCGCCCGGCAGAATCACGACATCACCACCGTCGAGCGGGCGATCATGATGATGGGGCTTACGCCCTTCTTCGACACCTTCTCGGGCATGCCCACGGTGGAAGAACGCCTGGCCGCGCGTCCACAGGCACTGGTCGGCGTGCTGAAGACCATAGGTCGCGCGCGCCGTGCCGCGCATTTCGCCCGCGACTGGGCCATTCTTCGTCACGACCTCGACGTCGACGAGATCACGGTGGCGGCGCTGCTGACGGACGCCGTCGAGATCATGTGCTGGACCTTCGCACCCGCGATGACCCTGCGGGTGTTCGAAATGCAGCGAGCAAACCGCTGGCTGCGGCGAAGCGAGGCGCAACGAAGCGTATTCGGCGCCACGGCGCAGGAGATTCAGGAAGCCCTGGTGCGTGCGTGGAACCTGCCCGAGCTGCTCATCACCCTCATGGACGCGGACCAGGCAGACAATCCGCGCGTGCGCAACGTGCAGCTTGCGGCCGACCTTGCGCGGCACCTGCAGACAGGCTGGGACAACGACGCCCTGCCCGACGACGTCGCGGAAATCGGCAAGCTCGTCCATATGGGCCCGGAACAGTTGCTCGCACGCCTTGGCGCGCCCGCCGAGGAGCTCCACCGCTTCTTCCCGCCCGCGACGTGAGCCGCCGGCTCCCCCTCCACACCGTTCCCACCGCCGACTTGCCGCAATTTGCGTATATCATGCTGCGGCAACAAGGGGAGATATAACTATGAGCATATCGGCTGCCGTCGCGCTGGGCGCGCTGGTCATCGCCCTGCTGTATGCGATCGTCGTCTACAACGGCCTCGTCCGGCTCAAGCACAACATCGCCAAGGCATGGGCAAACATCGACGTGTTGCTCAAGCAGCGGCACGACGAACTACCCAAACTTGTCGAAGTCTGTAGACAGTACAAGCAGTTCGAGCAGGAAACGCTGCAGCGGGTCACGGAGGCCCGTGCAAGGGTCGCCAGCGCACGGGAAAACCAGGATGTCGCAGCACTCGGCAAGGCTGAGGGCATGCTGAGAACGGGGCTGGGGCAGATCTTCGCCGTCGCCGAAGCATATCCGGAGCTGCGCGCCAACGAGCATTTCATGCAGTTGCAGACGCGCATCACAGCACTGGAAAACAGCATCGCCGACCGCCGCGAGTGGTACAACGAATCGGTCAATCTGCTCAACGTCCGCATCGAGCAATTCCCCGACGTCTTCGTCGCGCGCATGTTCCAGTTCGAACCCAGGCCGCTGCTCGAATTCGCGAGCGCGGAAAAAGCGGACGTCGACCTCAAGGCCCTGTTCAGCGCCTGAGCGGACGACCAGCCGCCGCATGCTGACCCGCCTGCGCCGCGACATCGCGAACGTCACGCTACCGACGCTGCAGTTCCTCACCGTGGCGATCATGCTCAAGATCGCACCCGGGAAGGGGTGGGGACTGGGAATAGGCGTTCTCGCAGCCAGCGGACTGGCCGGCTGGCTGCGCTCGCTCAAAACGGCGCGCGCAATCTCCGACACCCCGACCTCGCGCATCGCATCCGCGGCCCAGGGCTACGTCGAGCTGACCGGCCGCGGACGCCCCCTGGACGGAACGCCGCTGCTGTCGCCGGTGAATGGACTCCCCGTGCTGTGGTACCGCGTGGAAACCCAGCGCAGGCAGAGCGACGGCAAGTGGCGTCACGTGTCCACCGATGAGAGCGACGCGTCCTTCCTGCTCGACGACGGCAGCGGCCTGTGCGCCGTCGATCCCGAAGGCGCCGACATGATGGTGAACCGGAAGGAAACCTATACGCAGGGCGACATGCGGCACACGCAATGGTCGCTGATCAACCAGGATCGCATCTACGTGCTCGGCGATTTCGCCACGATCGGCAGTGTCGCCCCCGACTTCGACGTCGGCCGTCAGACGCGCGAGCTGCTGGATCACTGGAAATCGGACCGGAAACGCCTGCTCGAACGTTTCGATCTCGACGGCGACGGCGAAATCGATCTCCGCGAATGGGAACTGGCACGAAGCCAGGCACGCCGCGAAGTGACGAAACTGCGCGACGAAATCCTCTCCGCCCCGGAAGCGCACGTCGTGCGCAAGCCCGCATCGAAGGCGCTATTCCTCATTTCCGACCTCGCTCCGGACCGGCTAGCCAAGCGCTATCGCTGGTGGTCGGTGTATCACATCGCCGTCTTTTTTGCTTCCGCCGCGGCTGCGGCGTCCTGGTTCAACAACGTCGGCATCTTCGCCCGCTAGTCCGCGACTCAGCCGGCGCGACTCTCCAGCGCCTCCCAGCGTGCCAGTGCATTCTCGATCTCCGTGTCGAGCTCATCGAGGCGCCCCTTGATACGCGTGACCTCCTGCGGCGCCTGCTGGTACAGCGCCGGGTCGGCCATCCTTGCATGCAATGCCGTCTGCTCCGCTTCGAGCGCAGCGATGCGGTCCGGCAAGGCCTCCAGCTCGCGTTTTTCGTTGAACGACAGCTTGCCGCTCTTTGGCGCCGTCGGCTTGGGCGCGGCCGGTGCAACCGCTTTCTGGGCGGCTGCCTTCACCTCCTCGCTCTCGCGCTCCGCCTCGGCCTGCTTCACCCGCTGCCAGTCCGCATAACCGCCGGCGTACTCGCCCCAACGCCCGTCGCCCTCGGCGGCGATCACCTGGGTCACGACGTTGTCCAGGAAGGCCCGGTCGTGGCTCACGAGAAAAAGCGTTCCGTCGTAATCGGCAAGCAGCTCCTCGAGCAGATCGAGCGTCTCGATATCGAGGTCGTTGGTCGGCTCATCCAGCACCAGTACGTTCGCAGGCCGCGCAAACAGCCGCGCGAGAAGCAGCCGGTTGCGTTCGCCGCCCGACAAGGACTTCACCGGCGAGCGTGCCCGCTGGGGCGCGAAGAGGAAGTCGCCCAGGTAACCGATCACATGCTTGCGCTCGCCTCCGATCTCCACGAAGTCCGATCCCGGGCTGATCACCTCGGTCAGCGGCAGCTCCGGGTCGAGCTGGGCGCGCAACTGGTCGAAATAGGCGACCGTCTGGCGCGTGCCGCGACGCACGGTGCCGGAGTCGGGGGCAACCTCACCGAGGATCAGCTTCAGCAGCGTGGTCTTCCCCGCGCCGTTCGGCCCGATCAGGCCGACCCGATCGCCACGCATGATGCGCGTCGAAAAATTGCGCACCACAACGCGTTCACCGAACCGCTTGGTGACGTCGGTCAGCTCCGCCACCATCTGGCCGCTCTGCTCGCCCTTGTCCACCGCGAGCTTGACGTTCCCCAACCGGTCACGGCGGGCCACGCGATCCCGTCGCAAGGCCTCCAGACGCCGCACACGCCCCTCGTTGCGGGTGCGGCGCGCCTCGACGCCCTTGCGTATCCACACCTCCTCCTGTGCGAGAAACTTGTCGAAGCGCGCGTTGGCCTTCTCCTCGGCGTCCAGCTCCTCTACCTTGCGACGCTGGTAGTCGCCGAACCTTCCCGGGTAACTGCTCAGCTTGCCGCGATCGAGTTCAATGATGCGGGTTGCAACGTTGTCGAGGAACACCCGGTCGTGCGTGATTACCACGACTGCACCGCGAAACTCACGGATCAGGGATTCGAGCCAGAGGATTCCATCGAGGTCCAGATGGTTGGTGGGTTCATCGAGGAGCAACAGATCCGGCTCGGACACCAGTGCGCGGGCCAGGGCCACGCGCTTGACGCCCCCGCCGGAAAGCCCCGACACAAGCGCGTCGCCGGGAAGCGCCAGGCGAACGATGACCTCGTCGACACGTTGGTTGAGCCGCCACGCATCGGCCGCATCCACCGCGTGCTGGAGCGCATCGAGGCGCGCCAAGGCCTCTGCGCTCGCAGACTCGGCAACGGCGTGCATGGCGTCGTGGTAATCGACCAGCAGTCGCGCCGCCTCGCCCAAGCCGTCCGCGATCGTCGCGAACACGTCCCGATCGAGCGGGAAATCCGCCTCCTGCGGCACATAGGCGATCTTGAGGCCGGACTGCCGCCACACCGTGCCATCGTCGAGCGTCGCCTGGCCGGCCAGTGCCTTCAGCAGACTGGACTTGCCCGAACCGTTACGTCCGATCAGTGCAACCCGCTCCCCGGCATCGAGCTGGAACTCTGCATGATCGAGCAGATCGACGTGACCATAGGCAAGGCAGGCGTTGTCGACGGAAAGAAGCGGCATGGGATGTTACTCGCGGTAAAGGATCCGCATTTTAGCGGTCTGTTAAGATGCCGGGTTCGCCCGATTTTTGCGCACTGCAACATCAGGCGAGTGCGACCACATCAATGGAGACCGGATGGATCGAGTACTGGAACGCCTGGGTGATCCCGATTGCGACGAACTCGCACAATGGAAGGCCCTCGTGGGCGAACTGCGCCCGCCGAGGGCCAGCGACGCCGCGACTGCGGAATCCCGGCTGCGTCAGCTCATCGATACGCTCAAGGCGCGTCCGGATCTGCGCCGGCGCCTGAACACCGCGTTCCGCAGGTTGTTTCGCGAACGCAAGCAGGTCTCGCTCTACGCCTCGTCCGGCCTGCTGCCATCAACCGGCTTTTTTTCCGAAACGGCGCGACGCATCAGCGGACGGCTGCTTCCCGACTACCTCGACACCGCGTACATGAAGGACGTGCTGGCTGTCCTGTTCTGGCGCAGTGACGACGAAGAGTGGGTCAACGCCATCGCCGACGACCTGTGGTGCGAGCTGATCCGCACCGTCCTCGAAGACGAGACGCCCGCTTCGGAAACCGACAGCCGCGCACTGCCCGACGCGATCACCGAAATCCTCGAGGCCCTCCGCGTGCTTTCCTACCACGCCAGCGCCATCGGCCTCGATCCCGAGTTCATCCGCATCGACCCGGAACTGGAAGAGCACGAATCGGCCTTTCTCGCACAGAACGCGGAACTTGTGGCCTACATCCGCAATTACGCGCAATGGTGGGAAACATCGACCACGCTCGTGGAGGACGAGCGCCACGTCCAGGTCATGCTCGACCAGTGCGAGGAGGCGCTGCTGCGCATACGCCGGCGCGCAGCCAAACTCGGCACGAGCCTCACCCTGACCTTCAAGCTCGAACGCCTGCACCAGCACCTCCGGCGCATCGGCCGCCTTCTGCGGCTCCTGTCAGGGCTGCGGCAACGCCGAATGTTTGCCGATGTTGCCCCGGAGATTGTCGACCTGTTCAAGGAACTCGTCCGCTCGGAGTGCCGCAAACACCGCCTCTCCGACTATCTGGGCAAGAACGTGGAGCTGCTGTCGCTGCGCATGACCGAGAGTGCAGGCAAGACCGGTGAGCGCTACATCACGACCACACGCCGGGAGTACTTCGGGATACTGGGATCCGCTGCGCTCGGCGGACTGATCATCGCATGCATGGCCGCCTTCAAGCTCGTGCTCGCGAAACAGGGGCACGCACCGCTCACGTCCGCGCTGAGCTTCTGCCTCAACTACGGCATCGGCTTCGTGATCATCCACATCATCGGCGGAACGGTAGCGACCAAACAGCCAGCCATGACGGCCAACGCGATCGCAGCATCGATCGGCGAGACGCAAGGAAAGAGCCGGGACCTCCACAATCTGGTCGAACTGATCGCGCGGACCGTGCGCAGCCAGCTCGCAGCGATTGTGGGCAACGTCGGCGTGGCGGTCCCCGCCGCGACGGCGATCGCACTCATTGTTCATGCCACCAGCGGCGACCACTTCGTATCGCCGGAAAAGGCGCTCGGATTGCTGAATGAGATCGACCCGGCGGGGGGCGCCGTGTTCTTCGCTGCAATCGCCGGCGTCTGCCTCTTCCTCTCCGGCCTCATCGCCGGCTACTACGACAATCTCTGCGCCTATGCCCGCATTCCCGAGCGTCTCCTCCAACTGCGCTGGCTGCGCCGCCTCCTCGGCGCAGCGCGCATGGAACGCGTAGCCCGCTACGTCGAAAACAACCTCGGCGCACTCGCGGGCAACTTCTTCTTCGGTTTCCTGCTCGGCGGCGTGTCGGCACTTGGCGTACTGTTCGGCCTGCCGCTCGACATCCGCCACATCGCCTTCTCGTCCGCGTACGTCGGCTTTGCCGGCGCAGGCCTCGATTTCGCCCCGGGTTGGCAAGCCGCCGCGCTCGCCGCAAGTGGCATCGCCCTGATCGGCCTCACCAACCTGGCCGTGAGCTTCTCACTCACCCTGTACGTAGCAATGCGCGCACGGCGAATCACCTTCGCCCAAGGGCGCACCCTCGTGTGGATGACACTGCGACACTTCCTCGCCCACCCCCGCGATTTCCTCCTTCCGCCGCGCAACGACCGAAGCAACATGACGAGCGGGCGCAATGCCGAACCGCAGTCGCATAGCGCAATTGATCCCTGAGAAATTGCGCCGCGCACGCGCCGCGCTTGGTGCGCGACGCGCAACCGGATAGAATTGCGCGCCTCTCCCTGTAGTTCAATGGATAGAACGAGCGCCTCCTAAGCGCTAGATGTGGGTTCGATTCCCGCCGGGGGGACCATCACCGAACATCCGGCAGCAAGGCGCGAAGATGGGAAACCGGAATTGCATAAGTGATTCCGGAAGGGGCGCTCAAGGCGTTCTCTTTCGTACCTTTCACGAAGACCATATTGACGATCCCCAGCACCTCACCGCTATCCGGATCGAAGACCGGGCTGCCGCTATTGCCCGGGTATGCCGTTGCATCCAGCTGATAGACGCGAAACGAGTCCCCTGCGAGTCGACGAATCAACGCAGGATTGAGCTGGCGGGAATTCGCCTGCGGGATGCCGATCGGTGTCACCGCCGCGACGATACCCCGGTGCGTGACCGGCGTAAGCCCCAGTGCGCTACCGATCGGAAATCCCGTGAATGCGATCGATCGACCCTCGGCGACGAAACTCCCCTCGGCGAGCGACAAGGCGGGCAAGGGCTCGCCGTCGAGCCGCAGTAGCGCAAGGTCGGTATTCGGATCGGCCGCCACCTTCGCAGCCTTACGAATAGCCCCTTGGGGGGCACCGGGTACGACAATTACCAGGGACTCGAGCTGATCGTCCGCGAGGGGCACCGACACGACATGTGCGTTGGTCGCGACCATACGGCCGCTTCCAACCGCAAACCCCGTACCAAGGAATCGAAATTGCGGCGATCGGGTCCGCTGAAACGTTCCGACAGCGACCACCGAGGGTTTCACCCGCGGCAGGACATCGACAAGATCCGCCGCCGCCAGGCGCGGGAAAAGGATTGCAGCGGAGAGCACGGAAAGCCACGCGCACGCACGGGGCCACGCCGGACCGAAAACTCTTGTCACGAGCCTCCCCCGCGTTCGCTGACGAGCTGCAGAGCGGGAGCGACGGGACTCGGCTCCGTGACACGGCTGTCGTATGCATGCTTGCGCCGCTGCATGAATGCCAGGATGCGCGCAACGTAGGCCTGCGTTTCAGCATAAGGCGGCACCCCTCGATAACGCTCGACGGCACGCTCGCCGGCGTTGTATCCCGCTGCAGCAAGCGCGATATCCCCGCGGAAATAAGCCAGCAGCCAGCGCAGATATGCAAGGCCACCCCGTATATTCTCCTCGGGGTCGAAGGGTTTGCGCACATTGAAGCGCGCCGCGGTGTCCGGGATCAGCTGCATCACCCCCATCGCATTCTTCGGCGAGACAGCGTCCGCGTCGAGGTTGGACTCGGTCAGCGCGATCGCGAGCGCGAGTCTCGGGCTGATCGCGTATTCGGCAGAAAGATCGACCACGAGTCGCGCCAGTTGCTTGCGCTGCGTCGAAAGTGCGGCGATGTGCGCTTCCGCGCTCCATCCCGGATCGGGCGACGCGTCGGGAGGAGGTTGCAGGCAGTCCGGTACTGCCCCTACGTAGTCGCCGGTGTAGCGGCGCATCCGATCGGCCTGCGGGTGTCCGAAAAAAGCCGCCATTGCGAACAATGTTCCAGCGTAGGCGTCATTGCGCTCGAGACCCCGCCCATTGGCGTACATCCAGCCCAGCGAATACATGGCCTCCGTGTTGCCCAGACGCGCAGATTCGCAGTACAACGCAGCAGCCCTTGCCGGCTCGCGTTCCACCCCCTCACCATGCTCGTGGGCCACTGCCAGTTCCGCCAGGTAACGCGCATGATCGACGAAAACTGCCTCGAGCACAGCCCCCTCGGGAGCAGCGGGCTCATCCTTTGCGGCAATCGACACCTGCGACTCGCTGGCAAGCAGTGCAGCCACCAATAGATGAAGGCTTCGGCTCACATGCAGTCCTCGTCCCATCATGGACTCCCGCATCGCACACGGCTGGCGTGTGGCGATCCCGCTCGCTAAAGCCGCCAGACGGTGACCCCGGACGCAGTCAATGCATCCTGGTCATACGCGGATTTCACATCGACGAAAATACCGTTGGGCAACAACTTGTCGGTGATATTGACGAGCGGCATCTCCAAGTACGCCTTGTGCGAAACGGCAGCAACGACAGCCGTCGCGCGCGGCAGATCGTCCCAGGGCAGCAGGGCTTCACCGTATTCATGCTCGGCGTCCGACGGTGCCGCAACAGCATCGTGGACGTGCACCCGGCAGCCAAAACTGCGCAACTCCCGGATCACGTCGATGACCTTGCTGTTGCGAAGGTCAGGACAGTTTTCCTTGAACGTGAGCCCCATGACGACGACATCGCAGCCACGCACCGCATGCCCCGCCTGGATCATCTGCTTGACGGTCTGCTCGGCAACGTACTTGCCCATTCCGTCATTGATGCGCCGTCCAGCCAGGACCACATCCGAGTGGTAACCGAGCATTTCCGCCTTGTACGTCAGGTAGTAGGGGTCGACGCCGATGCAATGCCCACCGACGAGGCCCGGACGGAACGGCAGGAAGTTCCACTTCGTCCCTGCCGCTTCGAGCACCTCGAGCGTGTCGATGCCGATCTTGTGAAAGATCACCGCCAATTCGTTCATCAAAGCGATGTTGAGATCCCGCTGCGTGTTCTCGATCACTTTTGCTGCCTCTGCGACCTTGATCGAACTTGCAGCATAGACCCCGGCGGAAATGATCGCCCCATAGACCTCGGCAACCTTCGCTAGCGTCGCGGGAGTATCGCCCGAGACCACCTTGACGATCCTGGTGACCGTCCGCTCCTTGTCCCCCGGATTGATCCGCTCCGGCGAGTAACCGACGAAAAAATCCTCCTTCCACTTCAGGCCCGATTCACGCTCCATGATCGGGATGCAGACTTCCTCGGTTGCGCCGGGATACACCGTCGACTCGAAGACCACGATCGCCCCCCGCTTCAGGTTCTGCCCGACGATCCGCGATGCACCGACCAATGGAGAAAAATCCGGCTGGTGCGCCTCGCCCACCGGCGTTGGTACCGCAACCACTACGAAATCCGCTTCGGCAATCACGCCCGCATCCGTATGGCACGAGAGCATCGTCGCAGCCTGCAAGGCTTCCCCTGAAACCTCTCCGGTCGGATCGTAGTGATCACGGTACGCAGCGACCTTGCGGGCCGAAAGATCAAATCCCAGGGTCTTGAACTTCCTGCCGAACTCAACGGCAAGCGGCAAGCCGACATAGCCCAGGCCGATAACAGCTACCGTAGTCATGATTCGCACCCCATCAATAACCCGAAAAAATAATCCGACGAATTGGCGCGGTTACAGCTTCTCCTTCAGGGCCGTGGCCTCGGCACGCATGGGACTGTTCTGCGGCAGCGACTGCAATAGAAAATCCGCCTCCTTCACAGCCTCCTGCTTGCGGCCGGCTTTCACATATGCTTTCGCGAGATTGAGGCGCAGAGCCGGTGCAGTCGGCGCCAGAGACACCGCCTTGCGGAGGTTCTCGATCCCGCTTTCGCGCTGGCCGCTATCGACTTGCAGCACACCCAGCGTCGCGAGAATGTTCGGGTCCTCCGGCGCCAACTTTATTGCCCGCTCGGCCAAGGCCATAGCCTTGGGATCCCTTCGATGACCCGCGATCCATGCCAGATTATTGAGGATCCGGGGCGTCTCCGGCCTAAGCTCATCGAGCTTGGTATACAGCTTTTCGGCCTCATCAAAGCGCTGCGCGGCAAATGCCCGCTCGGCAAGATACGAACGCACCCGCACATCGTTCGGTTCCTTCCGCAACCATTCGGAAACCGCCTTCTCCGCATCGCTCTGCTTACCGGACTGCACCTGAACAGCGTGGAGCTTGATCACCGTCTCCGCCCTCGGCCTGACGCTGAATGACTTCCGGTAGGAAGCGATCGCGGGCGCATAGTCCTTTGCGAGGAGGTACAGATCGCCTTCGAGGTTCCATCCAGCGGGCTCCTTGGGCCGTTGCTTTTGCACCGTCTGGGCAATCGCAATTGCTTCCTTGAGTCGCTGTTTTCCCGCGAGCAATGCGGCAAGTCGCTGCTGCGCCTCAAGCAGATCCTGTTTCAGGCCAAGCGCCCGTCGCAAGGTTTGCTCCGCGGCAGCGGAATCCTTCGCCAGCTGTTGTGCATCCGCAAGATGGATCAGCGGAGCCGGCAACTTCGGCTGCAGTCCCGCCTGCTTGCTGAACGCAGCGATTGCCTGCTGGTGGTCACCGGCGAGCAGCTGGGCGCGCCCCATCATTTCGTGTGCTCGTGGATCGTCCGGGTGGGCGGCGATGACTTCCTGCACGATCGAAATCGCCTTCTTCGCATCCCGCTGCCCCAGAGCCTCCGCAGCGAGGGCCAGCTTCGGGGTCGCTTCCCCGGGCATTGCACGGCTCGCGCGCTCGAGCGTGGCACGCACCTTGTCCGGCGCTGCACCGGTCGCCTTCTGCAGATTTGCCAGCAGAAGGGAAGCCGCTACGTTATCCGGATGCTTGGCAACGATCCCCTCGACACGCTCCAGCGCCTCCGCGGGCTTCCTTTCCGCGAAGTCTATCCGCGCGAGATTGACTGCTGCGGGCAGGTAATCGCTCTTGAGCGACAGCGCCTTCTCGAACGAGAGCCTTGCACCAGCCAGATCCCTTCGTGCGAGAGCGATTCCGCCCTGCAACATGTATGTACGGGGATCATCCGGACGTTTTTCCTCGAGCCTCCGCTGCGCCGCCGCAGCCTTGTCGATTTCGCCCTGCCGCAAATGCACCATCACCAGCGCAAAGTCCGCCGCTCCGGAACTCCCCTCGAGCGTCGAGGCCGTTTCAAGATCGCTCAGACCGGCCGCCGAATCTCCGTCGAGCAGGCGCGCCACACCCAGCTGAGTGCGTGCCAGCTCGTCGGACGGCCGCACTGCAACGAGCCGCTCATACGTGTCCGCCGCCGCGTCCAGTTTGCCCTGCGCCAGCTGAATGCGCGCTGCCAGTTGCAGGCTCCCCGCGTCCGGATTCTTTTCGGAAAGCAGCGGCTTGAGCGTATCCATCGCCTTCTGGGGGTCGCCTGCGCCGAATTCCAGGCGCGCGAGCCCGACCCGGGCGGTTCTGTTCTGGGGTGTACGCCCAACCACCATCGCCAGATGCTCGCGGGCAAGGACATGCTCGTTCAGGCTGGCGTGGATCAAACCTGCCAGCATGCGCCCGGGCAGGTATTCCGGTGCCAGCCGAACGGTTTCGGCAATGTGCTCGCGGGCCGAAGCCGTCTTGCTGCTGCGAAAGTCATGGAGCGCAAACAGATAGTGAGTGAGCGGGTGCTTGGGCGCGACCTTCTCCATGGCAGCGAGCCGCTCGGCCGCTTCACTCATGTCACCGCGTTCGAGCAAGAGCGAGATCAGGGCAAAATGATAAGCAACGGACGACGGACGCCCCTTCACCGCCTCACGCAGCGAAGCAAGCCCCTCGTCGACCTGCTTGCGGGAAAGCAACACGTTTGCGCGCAGAGCGTGGGCATCGCCCGCCTCCTCCCCTGCAGCACCCCGCGCCAACACAGCCTCGGCCTCGGCAAACGCCCCGTCGACATCTCCGGTCAGATATTTCATGCGACCGAAGCCGATCCGTGCAGGAACGTCATCCGCATTCGACTTCAACGCCAACTCGAACGCCTCGCGCGCCTTGGAAGGATCCTTGCGCTCGAGATAGGCATCCCCGATGCTCGCCCACAGTCGGGCGTTCGCCACCGGATCCTGGAGCTCGGTAGCCCCGAATTCCTTGATGACCTGGTCGAACTGCCCCATCTGCACCATCGCGCGCGCCAGCAGAGGACTTACCTGTTCGACCGAAACACCCAACTCGATCGCACGCCGAAACTCCTTCTCAGCGGCAACAGGATTCCCCTGCCTGAGATTCACGTCGCCGAGCAGGTAACGTGCTTCGGCGAGTTTCGGGTTTTCCTGCAAGGCATTCTTGAGCTGAATGCTCGCGGCCTGGAGATCGCTCTTGGCAAGATAATCGCGCGCAGAACCCACCATGGAATCGGGGCTCGCACCGCAACCGGCAATCAAACCCGAAATGACGAGGGCCAGCGCAATTCGCCGTTTGGACCTCCGAAACACGATCGGACGGGACACGTCAACTCTCCTTCTTGAATCCAAAACGGTTCATCAAGTCGTACAAGGAGGGCCTGCTGATCCCTAATAGATCGGCGGCACGCGCAATATTGCCGTTCGTTCGCGCCAAGGCGCGAATCACCGCCCGTCGCTCAGCCTCATCCCTGACATGACGCAGATTGAGTTCCAGCAGATCGTTTTCGGCCGCATCGAGTCCGAGATCCTCTGCCGTGATCCGGTTCGACTCCGCCATGATTACCGCGCGTTTGAGGCAATTCTCCAATTCACGCACATTTCCCGGCCAGGGATGCGACTCGATTGCCGCAAGCGCGTCCTCGCCGAGATGCATGGCCCCGCGGCCGTTTTCCTTCGCAAAGCGCTGCACGAACGCATGTGCCAGCAGCACCGCATCACCATCGCGCTCCCGCAAGGGCGGGATGTCGATAACGATTTCGGCGAGCCGATAGTAAAGATCCTCGCGAAAGAGACCCGCCTGAATTTGCGCCTTCAAGTCCCTGTGCGTTGCACATATCACACGCACATCGACCGGAATCTCCTCACGCCCACCGATGCGCTCGACCACTCTTTCCTGCAGGAAACGGAGCAGTTTCGCCTGCAGGGCCATCGGTAAATCACCAATTTCGTCGAGAAAGAAAGTCCCCTTGTGCGCGGTTTCGATCTTTCCCGGGGTCAGCTTGGCCGCCCCGGTGAACGCCCCCTTCTCGTAGCCAAACAACTCGCTTTCCAGCAGATTCTCCGGAATCGCCGCACAGTTGATCGCAAGGAAGCGTTCCTTGGAACGCGATGACAGCGCGTGCAAGGCGCGCGCCAGAATCTCCTTTCCTGTCCCGCTTGCGCCAAGCAAGGCCACGGTGACATTTGCCGACGCCACCCTCTCCACGGTCCGGCATACCTTCAACATACCGGGATCCCGGGTGATGACGCCGGAAAGCGGGCTGGACTGTTGCGCCTGAAGACGATGATTCTCTGCCTGCAAATCATGCAGCCGAAACGCGCGATCAATCGTCAGCGCGAGCAGTTCCGGCTCAAAGGGTTTTCCGAAGAAATCATAAGCGCCCATTGCCACGGCCCGCACCGCGTTCTCACGATCATGCTGCCCGGTCAGGACGATCACCTTCGTCTCCGGCGCCAGCATGAGCATCTCCCCAAGAAGCCGGAAACCTTCACCGACGTCATCCGGACTTGGCGGCAAGCCCAGGTCCATTGTTACCACCGCCGGCTCATACCGCCGCAACTGGGCGAGCGCGCTCTCCCTGTCATCGGCGACAACGGTTTCGAACGAATCGAACGCCCACCGCATCTGCTTCTGCAGCGCGGGATCATCCTCCACAACCAGAAGCGTTCGTCTCTTGTCGTTCATGATCCCTGAGTCATCACCGCGCTCTTCATGTCATCCCGCGCTTCGCGGGCGACCATCGGCAGCGTGATCGAGACACGAGTTCCCATCCCGGGCTCGCTATCGACTGCAATGCTGCCCCCGATTTCACGAATGTATTGCTGAGCCTCGAATGCACCGATCCCCATACCTCCCGTCTTGCTGGTCTGGAAGGGGCGGAACAGCTGCTCGCGGATGAATTCCCTCGTCATCCCACAGCCGTTGTCTTCAACGCTCACTACCGCGGCACCGTCACCCGTAGGGTTGATGCTTACTGCCACCCTACCATCGTCTCGCGTCGCCTCAAGCGCATTCTGCAACACATGGCCAATGACACGTTCAAGTCGCTCGGGGTGGGCAATCACCTCGACCATCCCAGCGCCACCGGCCTCGAACTCGATCGACGGACGCTGGTGACGTTTCGCCAGCCTCAGACGTTCGACCAGTGCGCCGATCTCCACGCGCCTCGGCGGATCGATCGAGCGCTTCTCCTGCAACTGCGTCATCAGCGCACGCATCCTCGACTCGACATTCGCCACTGTCTCCAGCATGTCATTCTGGAACTCCGGGTTATGCTTGTGCCGTTCCGCGTTCTTCAACATCAACGACAGCTGCGCAACAAGATTTTTCAGATCGTGGACAACGAACGCGGACATGCGATTGAACGAATCGAACTTTCTCGATTCGATCAAAGCCTCGACCGCCTGCATGCGCGACAGATAGCTTGCGGCCTGTGCCTGCGCCGTCTTCAGCAGATCAAGAACCTCCCAGTTCACGTCGACCGGCGTCCTCGGCGCACTAAGCAGGACGAAGCCGACGAGTACGCCACCGGATTTCAGCGGAAGGACCAGCCACGCGCTCGAGATCGCCGACAACCACCCGGGGAGTTCCAGAGTCGCGTAGTTGTTCGAGCCCGAGCGGTATTCCTCAAGATTGATCACCCACTCGCGCTCCGCGAGAAAGCGACAGAATGAACTGTCTTCCTCCTCCGTCACCGCAATTGCCGGATGATTGAGTCGCGATTGGACGTGATAGCGATTTCCGCCCGACTCCCGAAGCCAAAGCACTCCTCCCGGGCTCTCCACCAGGTCGCACAGCCCCTTGATCACCGATTCACCCAGGTCCAACGCGCCGTCGGCGGAGGACAGCGCCTGGGTAAATCGCAACCACTCGCTCCGATAGTCATAACGGTATGGAAACAGGTGCTTGTTGAGGAAAACACGCAACCTTGCCCGTTGCGCCCCGGACACAAGGAACACGCTCAACAAGAGCAGGCCGGCAAAGAACAGGGTCAATTGGAGGGCACGGCCCCAATCGCCGCCGAAATAACGCACGTAATATCCGGCTGCGGCGATGACGAGAAGATAGGCCCCCGACAACGCCAAGGCCGTCGAATGAAACACTGCGTCCCGCGAGACAGTTATGCGCAGCGCCCAGTCAGGATTGCGACCAGCGGACACTGCGATCAGCGGTAGCGTCATCGCGTGAGCGATTCCCCGCACTGCCCATACGTCCGCATCGAGTTGGCCGAACAGGAAGCCATCCGCGAAAAGGTACAACTCGAAGACGTACCCGGCCGAAAGCGCCAGACACAGCGGCTTCAATGCCCAACGCGAATCCGGCGGCACCGACCGAAAAAATTGCTCGACCAGCACCAGGCCCAACACCGCGCCCGCGAGAAAACTGCCCAAGTGCAAGGTGGCCTGCGACAGCAAGCCCAGCCCCAAGCCGACCACACCGAGCAACTGAGCGACCGCCACCACCAACGCAGCAGCAACCGGCCAACGCACCACACGTGCGTTGGTCGCCCGCAACAAAATGATGACAAACGCCAGCCAGCTGACTTGACGCGCAATGTCGCTGGTCCAGGCCAATGCAAGCACCGTCGAAGAGGGACTCCACACGACAAAACCGTTGGCAAGCGCCCACAACGCACTCGCACCGACAGCCAGCAGAAGAGCTCCCCCACGCGGCTGCTTGCGCCAGCCGAGAAGCAGGTAAATCCAGAACAGCGTGTAGGCACCGCAAGCGATCCCGTACGCCACACCAGCCGACTCTGACAAATCAGTCCCCTGACCTCACCGTCGTAACGCTTCGGACCTGACGCCGATCTTTCACCGACGAATCAGTGCGCCCCCTCGCATGTCAGGACAACCCGGACCGTCTCGAACAGCACCAGAATATCCAGAGCCAAATTGTGGTTCTTCACGTAGTACAGGTCGTACTGCAACTTCTGCATCGCGTCATCGACCGATGCACCATACTGGTAACGAACCTGAGCCCACCCCGTGATCCCCGGCTTGACGCTGTGACGCACCGAGTAGAACGGAATCTCGCGGGTCAGCTGGTCGACGAAGTACGGACGCTCCGGCCGGGGACCAACCAGGCTCATCTCGCCCGACAGCACGTTCAACAGTTGCGGCAGTTCGTCGATGCGAAAACGCCGGATGACATGACCGACACGCGTGATCCTGTCATCGTCCGACTGCGCCCACCGCGGCGTCCCATCGCCTTCGGCGTCGTGCCTCATGCTTCGGAACTTGATCACTCTGAATATTCGCCCACGCCGCCCCACCCGCTCCTGCCGGTACAACACCGGGCCGCCGTCCTCGAGCAGGATGAGACACGCCGTAACCAGCATGACGGGTAGTGCAAGAATCGACAGGATCGCGCATGCAAGCAGATCAAAACACCGCTTGATGGTCCTACGCACCACCCCCTGATGAAAGCCTTCACCGTAGATGAGCCAGCTCGCCTTCAGCGAACCGATGGGCACCTGTCCATGGGTGCGCTCGAAGAATGAGGACAGGTCGAGAACCTTGACGCCCCTGAGCTTGCAGTCGAGCAGCTCCCGTATTGGAAGAACCCCTCCTCTGCGCTCACGAACCGCCACAATCACTTCGCTGACATGGAGCCGTCTGACCGTTTCAAGAAGGTTCCCGTCTTCCGAAAGAATCTCACCTGGATCCACGACCGGCGTTTCCTCACCGACTGGTCGGTAGAAGCCGACGAGATCCCCTCCAACGCCTCGCGCCTTCAGAGAGCTCGCAACTGCAGCGGCTTCAGCGCCCGTACCAATAATCAGTACCCGCGGGTCAAACGCGGACGCGGCCCCCCGTCGGTTCGCAAAACCCCGCATGACAAGCAGCCCGCCCAAGAGCAGGACGATGGAAACCTGCGCCGCCTCAGACTGGAAATACCCCCAGGGCAGAATGGCGAACACGGCAAACGCCACAATGACGCTGACCACGACCGACACCAGAATGCGGGACACAGTACTCCGCCCGGCCGCATCCAACGCTCTTGCGCGGTAAAGCCCCAATGCTCCGTTGAGCAAGATCATCAGCACCGCGAAGAGCAATGCCGACGGGACGACCACACGCCACTCGACTGGCGTCCCGCGCGCCGGCAGCACGGTCACAACCAGAACGAGGAGGAACAAGATCGACGCGTCAAACGCGATCTGCTGCAACGCGTGCGACGGCACATATTGCTTGAACACCTTGAACATCGCAGCTCCCCCGCCGCACGGAAGCCCGTCGAGCATGCGCGATCACATGCCGCGGCGGACCGCCACCCAACCCGTGGTACGTAAGGGAGACTCTAGTGCTTTATGCGTTTCGCCGTTGTTAAACAGGTCACATCGCTCCGAACTCGCCACAGCGCCGAACGGGACTCCAGCGGCAAGCCCGGCGGCGCTAGCCCCAGCCGGCCTCCTTCGCGAAGTGCCCGCGAAGCTGCAGCGAGACCCGATCAACCACCTCGTTCGCCTCGGGAAACCATTTTCCCAAAGTAACAAAGCCGTGCACCATGCCCGGAACATCTACATGATCAGCCGCTACGCCCTCCGATCTCGCGCGCTCGACCATTGCGATGCCATCATCTCGGAGCGGATCGCACTCCGCCGTAACGACGATAGTCGGCGGAAGACCCGCAAGGGAAACCGCCTGCATGGGCGACACGCGCCAGTCATGCGCCCCTCCGTCCGGGAGATAACGCTCGAAAAACCAGGCCAGGCTATCCCGGTCCAGAAAATACCCCGACGCGTAGGCCTCCCTCGAGGGGCGGCTGCTTTCAATTTCGGTACAGGGATAGATCAGGCACAGGCAACGCAGCGCAGGTGCGCGCTGATCGCGGAGCATCAGTGCCGCCACCAATGAAAGATTTCCGCCGGCGCTATCCCCGCCCAATCCGAACCGCCCCGGATCCACGGCAAGTTGTTCTGCGTTGGTCCACGCCCATTCGACAGCAAAGAGGGCGTCCTCCACCGCAGCCGGAAATGGATGCTCCGGCGCAAGCCTGTAATCCACGGACAGGACCGCACACCCTGCCCTATTCGCTATACGCCGGCACAATGAATCATGGCTTTGCACGCTGCCGACGCACCACCCTCCGCCATGAAAATAGATCAACAGCGGCAACACCTCGGCCTGACCGGCATCAAGCGGTCGATAAAGACGGGCGATAAGGGCACTGCCGTCCGGTCGCGACATCGGAACATCCAGCGTCGACGCGACCCCCTCCGGCTCGCCACCAAACACGAACTGCAGTTTTTCGAACGAATGTCGCGCCTGCGCTACCGTCAGTTCATGAAACCGCGGTGCTCCGACTCGATACACCATGTCCAGCAATGCTTGCGCCTGATCCGAGAGAGCCATTGGCTAACACCTGATAACTGAAACGAGCGCCCCTGTTGGGCGGGGCACCGTCAAAATCGTAGCAGAAGGAATTGATGCGCCGGACATCGGCACGTCGTAGACGCAAAAAACCCGCTGACGGTTGGTCAGCGGGTTTTCGGAGTAGTTAGTCTGACGATGACCTACTTTCGCACTCACGAAGAGCACTATCATCGGCGCGGTCCTGTTTCACTGTCCTGTTCGGGATGGGAAGGAGTGGTTCCGGGACGCTATGGTCGTCAGACTGTAAG
>NZ_WTVK01000005.1 GCF_012910805.1 Aromatoleum evansii | reverse complement strand
GCATGGGATTGGGCGGGTGGCTTCGAAGGGGTATTCTAGTGCGGCGCGCGGGAAATTCGCCAAGGACCGCGGTGCGTGTAACGGAGGGGATGGGCGAGTGGGAGCGGCTTCAGCCGCGAATCGGCGGTTTCGCATGCATTGCGGCCCATTCGCGGCTGAAGCCGCTCCCACGGGGAAAATCGGACATCGGCCAGCAGTCTGAAGCGCCCATTCGCGGCCGAAGCCGCTCCCACGGGAACATGGTCGGCGGTGTGCGGTTCGCCGCCAGCGGCCGCTTCGCCTATCCTAAGAAGGATTGAGTCACCCGGAGTTTGCCGCATGGATCGTTTTCCCCTCGCCGTCATCATGGAGCGCCGTCGCCTGCAGAGCCGCTGGGTGGACGAGGCGTGGGAGGCGGTCGGCGTGGTGCCGGCCTTCGGCGACAACCCCTCGGCGACGCGCCAGCTGGTTGCAGAGTCCGACCGCGACCAGTACCTCGTCGGCGGTTTCGCGCTCGAGCTGTTCCGCGACGAGGCGGACAACTACTTCCTCAACCTGAGTTCGCCGGTGCCCAAGGTGTTCGTGATGTGGCGCAAGGAGGACGGTGTCGTGCGGCCGCTCGCCGTCACGGTGAGCTACGGCGAGGCGGCGCGCCTGCTCGATTCGGGCGAGCAGGTCGACGGGGTGGCGATGCCGCGCGAGATCGCGGACTGGGTGGGCGAGTTCGTGAACCTGCACTACAAGCCGGCGCCGCGGAAAAAGATCCGCCGCAACGATCCGCTGGCGCAGGACCGGGGGCAGGCATGACCCGTTTCCTCGAACGCTGGTCGCGGCTGAAGCGCGGCGAGGCGAGCGCCCCCGTCTCTGCGGCGCCGGTGGTGCCGGCGGCCCCGAGCGCCGCAGGCGCGGCCTCCCCCCCCGCAGTGCCGCCCGCGGCCGATGCCGCAATCCCGCCATCCCCTGCGGAAGCAGCGCTACCGCCCATCGACAGCCTGGACCTCGCGGCGGACTTCAGCGCCTTCATGAAGGAGGAGGTCAGCGAAGCGCTGCGCCGCGCGGCCTTGCGCAAGCTCTTCAGCGATCCGCACTTCCATTTCGAGCGCATGGACAAGCTCGACATCTACATCGACGATTATTCGGTCAGCGATCCGATCCCGGCGGACGTGCTGCAGAAGCTGCGGCAGTTCGAGACCCTGCTTAAGGATGAGGAGGCGGAGGAGAGCGCCGTGCAGCCGCCCCCGCCGCAGGGGGGCGCCGATACCGAGCCTGGTCCGTCGCCCGCCACGGCGACGTCCGCAGGCGAGGACGACAACGACGGCCACGCGTCCGGGGCGCCGGATGCCGGCGCGGCCACGCCCGCACACCGCGCGTAGGAAATGCGACATTTTGGGGGCGCTGGGACTTTTAGTCCCAGCGGACCCCGTTCATGGTGTTCTTCTACGGTAAATCGAGGAGTTCTGCTCCATTTTATTACCTGTTCTTTGGTACGTCGTCTGCTTGGCTGCATCACACTAATCAGGCAGGCAGACCATCCAAGTGGAGAGACAGATCAGGCTGTGCGACTGCAACCGCAGTTTCGCAGTCGATGAAAAAACCCTCGCGGCGGGCATCCCCGGGCCGCTGAAAGTCCATCACGAACTGTGCCGGCGGGAGATCGGCGAGTTCGAGTCTGCGCTCGCGTGCGGCGACGTCCTCGTCGGCTGTACGCAGGAGGCTGCGCTGTTCGCCGAGGTGGCAGCGGAGCGTCCGGCGGTGCGCATCGATTTCTTCAACCTGCGCGAGAACGCCGGCTGGTCGGCCGAAGGCAGCGGCGCGACACCCAAGATGGCCGCGCTGATCGCCGCCGCGACGCTGCCCGAGCCGGATCCGGTCGTGGGCGTGACGCTGGCGGCGGGCAGGAACCTGCTGATCGTCGGCGAGGCCGGTGCCGCGCTGGGCTGGGCCGAGCGCCTGGCGGGGCGCTTCGAGGTGTCCGTCCTGTTCACCGGCTCGAGCCGCGATGCCGAGCTGCCGCTGGAGCGGCGCTATCCGGTGTGGTCCGGCGCGGACGTGACGCTCTCCGGCCACCTCGGTGCCTTCGACGCCGTCTGGGCGCAGCAGAACGCGATCGACCTCGACCTGTGCGTGCGCTGCAACGCCTGCATCCGCGCCTGTCCGGAAGGGGCGATCGGCTGGGATTACCAGGTCGATGCCGCCCGCTGCCGCACGCATCGCGCCTGCGTGAGCGCCTGCGGCACGGTCGGCGCGATCGATTTCGCGCGCGCCGACACGCGGCGCGAGGGGCGCTTCGACCTCGTGCTGGATCTCTCGCCCGAACCGCTGCTCAGGCGCGTGGAGCCGCCGCAGGGCTATGCGGCGCCGGGCCGCGACCCGCTCGACCAGGCGCTCGCGGTGCAGGCGCTGGAAGGGTTCGTCGGCGAATTCGAGAAGCCGCGCTACGTCGCGCTGGACGCGAGGCTGTGCGCGCACAGCCGCTCGCGCAAGGCGGGCTGTTCCAACTGCATCGAGGCCTGTTCGGCCGAGGCGATCGCCTCCGCCGGCGACGTGGTGCGCGTCGACCCCTATCTCTGCCAGGGCTGTGGCACCTGTTCCACGGTGTGCCCGACCGGCGCGCTCGCGTCGCAGTATCCGCGCGTCGAGGACCTCGGCGTGCGCGTGAAGACGGTGCTCGCGCGTTACCGCGAAGCCGGCGGCGAGGATGCCTGTCTGCTGTTCCACTCGGCCGAGGCCGGCCGCGCGCTGATCGAGCGCCTCGCGCGCCGCGGCAAGGGCCTGCCGGCGCGGGTGATTCCGCTCGAGGTGTGGAGCGCCGATGCGGTAGGCCTCGACCTGACGCTCGGCAGCCTTGCGCTGGGCGCCTGCCAGGTCGCGGTGCTCGCGGCCGGCACGCACGACGCGGCGCCGCTGCGCGCGCAGGCGGCGCATGCGCAGACCATCCTCGCCGGCCTGGGCTATGCCGGCGAGCACCTGAGCGTGATCGAGGCGGACGAGTGGCCGGCCCTCGAAGCGGCCTTGTGGGACTGGTCGCCCGCGCAGGGCGTGAGCCGCCCGGCGAGCTTCCGCCTCGTGCCGAGGAAGCGCGACACGCTGGACCTCGCGCTGCGCCACCTGCACGCGCTCGCGCCCGCGCCGGCCACTGAAATCGCGCTGCAGGCCGGCGCCCCCTTCGGTGCCGTCGCAGTGAGCGACGCCTGCACCTTGTGCATGTCCTGCGTCGGCACCTGTCCGACCGGCGCGCTCAGCGCCGCCACCGACGCGATGCGGCTCGGTTTCCTCGAGAAGAGTTGCGTGCAGTGCGGGCTGTGCGCGAACGCCTGTCCGGAGAACGCCGTCGCGCTCACGCCGCGCCTGCTGCTCGACGACGCTGCGCGCCGCGTGGTGCCGCTGAAGGAAGCCGAGATCTTCCATTGCGTGCGCTGCGGCGCGGCGATGGGTGCCAAGCCGATGATCGACGCGATGTTCGCGCGCCTTGCCGGCCATTCGATGTTCGCCAGCGAGGCGCAGCAACGGCGCCTGCACATGTGCGCCGACTGCCGCGTGATCGACCTGATGGAAAACGAGAACGGCACCAAAGCCTGGAACATGACCGAATGAACGCACCTGCCACGATCTTCCAGCCGCAGCACCCGGCGCCCGGCGACGTGCCGGTGCTCACCGACGAGGACCGGGCGCGCGCGCACCATTACGCGCTGCTGGGCAACCTGTTCTTCGGCGCGCCCGAAGCGCCGCTGCTCGCCGCGCTGGTGGCTTCCGCGCGCGTGCTGGGCAGCGGCGACACGCCATTCGCGGCCGCATGGGCCGGGCTCGGCGAGATCGCCGCGGACAGCGACGCGGCGGCGGTGCATGACGAATACCACGCCCTGTTCTACGGCGTCGGCCGGCCCGAGGTGATGCTCTTCGGTTCCTTCTACCTCGCCGGCTTCCTCATGGAGGAGCCGCTCGCCGAGCTGCGCGACGACCTCGCCGAGCTGGGCCTCGCGCGCCGCCCGGGGGTGGCCGAGACCGAGGACCATATCGCCTCGCTCGCCGAGGTCATGCGCCACCTCGTGCTCACCGGCCCCGACGAGGCCGGCCTCGCAAGGCAGCGCCGTTTTTTCATCCGTCATTTGCAGCCCTGGTACGCACGTCTCGCCGACGCGCTCGCCGTGACGCCGCAGGCACGGTTCTATGCCCGCACCGGTGCGCTGATGCGGGCTTTTTTCGACATCGAGAGCGAAGCTTTCGCAATGGAGTAGGTCGCATCCGGTCCCTTGGGCCGGCCAGGTGATCCGATACGGGAGAAGGACCATGGAAGACAAGAAATCCGGCCTGCAGCGCCGTCATTTCCTGCTGACGCTGGGCGCCGGCGGCGCCGCCGCCGCGGCGGCCGTCGCGACGGTCGCCGGCAAGCCGGCCGCGGTCGCCGCGCCGTCCGCAGCGGCGACGGGCGAAACCGGAGCGGAGCGTGGCGTCAGCGAGCACGCCCGCAATTACTACCGCACTGCGCGCATCTAGGCGGGGGACAGGCGATGCTCACGAGGAAATCCACCCAGGCGACGGGCGCGGCCCGTCAGCTGCGCAGCTCGGCGGCGCGGCACTTCGGCCAGACCATGGACCGGCGCACCTTCCTCAAGCGCTCGGGCCTCGGCGTCGGCGCCGGCGCGCTCGCCGCGCAGCTGCCCTACAACCTGATCGGCAGCGCCGACGCGGCCAGCCCCGAAGCGGCAGGCGCAGCCGGCGACGCGAGCGTGCACCGCACCGTGTGCACGCACTGTTCGGTGGGCTGCGCGATCGACGCCGTGGTCAAGAACGGCGTGTGGATCCGCCAGGAGCCGGTGTTCGATTCGCCGATCAACCTCGGCGCGCACTGCGCCAAGGGTGCCTCGATCCGCGAGCACGGCCACGGCGAGCACCGCCTGAAGTACCCGATGAAGCTCGTCGACGGCAAGTACCAGAAGATCACCTGGGAGCAGGCGATCCAGGAAGTGGGCGACCGCCTGCTGAAGATCCGCGAGGAGTCCGGCCCCGACGCCGTCTACTGGATCGGCTCGTCGAAACACAGCAACGAGCAGGCCTACCTGATGCGCAAGTTCGTGTCCTTCTTCGGCACGAACAACATGGACCACCAGGCGCGCATCTGCCACTCGACCACCGTCGCCGGCGTCGCCAACACCTGGGGCTACGGTGCGATGACGAACTCCTACAACGACATGCAGAACGCGAAGGCGATGATGTTCATCGGCTCCAACGCGGCCGAGGCGCACCCGGTGTCGCTGCTGCACATCCTGCATGCCAAGGAGAACGGCTCGAAGATGATCGTCATCGACCCGCGCTTCACGCGTACGGCGGCCAAGGCCGACTACTACGTGCGCCTGCGCTCGGGCACCGACATCCCCTTCATCTGGGGCCTGCTGTACCACATCTTCCAGAACGGCTGGGAGGACCAGGAATACATCCGCCAGCGCGTTTACGGCCTCGACAAGGTCAAGGACGAGATCATGAAGTGGACGCCGGACAAGGTGCAGGAAGTCACCGGCGTGCCCGAGGAGCAGGTGCGCACGGTCGCCGAGACGATGGCCAAGAACCGGCCCTCGACCGTGGTGTGGTGCATGGGCCAGACCCAGCACACCGTCGGCAACGCCAACGTGCGCGCGATGTGCATCCTGCAGCTGGTGCTCGGCAACGTCGGCGTCGCGGGCGGCGGCACCAACATCTTCCGCGGCCATGACAACGTGCAGGGCGCGACCGACGTCGGCCCCAACCCCGACTCCCTGCCCGGCTACTACGGCCTCGCGGCGGGCTCGTGGAAGCACTGGTGCAAGGTGTGGGGCGTGGATTACGAGTGGGTCAAGGCGCGCTACAAGTCCGAGGAGCTTATGACCAAGTCCGGCATCACCGTGTCGCGCTGGATCGACGGCGTGCTCGAGAACCCGGAACTCATCGATCAGCCCAACGGCAACCTGCGTGCGGTGGTGTACTGGGGTCACGCGCCGAACTCGCAGACGCGCGGCGCCGAGATGGTCGAGGCGATGAAGAAGCTCGACACCCTGGTCGTCATCGACCCCTACCCGTCGGCGACCGCGTCGATGGCGGCGATGGTGAGGAAGGACGGCGTCTATCTGCTGCCCGCGTGCACGCAGTTCGAGACCTCCGGCTCGGCCACCGCATCGAACCGCTCGCTGCAGTGGCGCGAGAAGGTCATCGAGCCGCTGTTCGAGTCCAAGCCCGATCACACCATCATGTATGCCTTCGCGAAGAAGTTCGGCTTCGCCGACGAGCTCGTGAAGAACATCCCGCTGGTGAAGGACAAGCAGGGCTGGGACGAGCCGGTGCCCGAGGACATCCTGCGCGAGATCAACCGCGGCACCTTCACGATCGGCTACTCCGGCCAGTCGCCCGAGCGCCTCAAGCTGCACATGCAGAACATGCAAACCTTCGACGTGAAGACGCTGAAGGCCACCGGCGGCCCGTGCGACGGCGAATACTTTGGCCTGCCCTGGCCGTGCTACGGCACGCCCGAGTTGAAGCACCCCGGCACGCCCAACCTGTACGACACGTCCAAGCACGTCATGGACGGCGGCGGCAACTTCCGCGCCAACTTCGGCGTCGAGAAGGACGGCGTGTCGCTGCTCGCCGAGGAAGGCTCCGCCTCCAAGGGCGCCGAACTGCAGATGGGCTACCCCGAGTTCGACGACGTGCTCTTGAAGAAGCTCGGCTGGTGGGACGAGCTCACCGACGCGGAGAAGGCCGCCGCCGAGGGCAAGAACTGGAAGACCGACCTCTCCGGCGGCATCATCCGCGTCGCGATGAAGAACCACGGCATGCATCCCTTCGGCAACGCCAAGGCGCGCGCGCTGGTGTGGAACTTCCCCGACCCGGTGCCGCTGCACCGTGAGCCGATCTATTCGCCGCGCCCGGACCTCGTCGAGAAGTACCCCACGCACGACGACAAGATGAAGTTCTGGCGCCTGCCGACGCTCTACAAGTCGCTGCAGGAGAAGGTCAAGGACATCTCCAGTGAGTATCCGCTCATCATGACCTCCGGGCGCCTCGTCGAGTACGAGGGCGGCGGCGAGGAGACGCGCTCCAACCCGTGGCTCGCCGAGCTGCAGCAGGAGATGTTCGCCGAGGTGAACCCCAAGGACGCCAACGACGCCGGTTTCCGCAACGGCGACTACATCTGGGTCGAGTCGCCGACCAAGGCGAAGCTCAAGGTGCGCGCCCAGGTCACGCAGCGCGTCGCGCCGGGCACGGTGTTCCTGCCCTTCCACTTCTCCGGCTGGTGGTCGGGCAAGGACATGCTCGAGTTCTATCCGGAAGGCGCGGCGCCGATCGTGCGCGGGGAATCGGTCAACCACGCGACCACCTATGGCTACGACGTCGTGACGATGATGCAGGAAACCAAGACGACCCTGTGCCGGGTTTCGAAAGCATAAGGGGAGGAGAGACTAAATGGGACGCATGAAATTCCTGTGTGACGCCGAGCGCTGCATCGAGTGCAACGGTTGCGTCACCGCGTGCAAGAACGAGCACGAGGTGCCCTGGGGCGTGAACCGCCGGCGCGTCGTCACGATGAACGACGGCGTGCCGGGCGAACGTTCGATCTCCGTCGCCTGCATGCACTGCTCGGACGCGCCGTGCATGGCGGTGTGTCCGACCAACGTGTTCTACAAGACCGAGGAAGGCATCGTCCTGCACGACAAGGACGGCTGCATCGGCTGCGGCTACTGCTTCTACGCCTGTCCCTTCGGCGCACCGCAGTTCCCCAATGGCCCGGCGGCCTTCGGCGCGCGCGGCAAGATGGACAAGTGCACCTTCTGCGCCGGCGGCCCCGAGGAGAACGGCTCGCAGGCCGAGTTCGACAAGTACGGCCGCAACCGCATCGCCGAAGGCAAGCTGCCGCTGTGCGCCGAGATGTGCTCGACCAAGGCGTTGCTCGCCGGCGATTCGGCGGAGATTTCGGACATCTTCCGCGACCGCGTCCTGCGCCGCGGCAAGGGCGTCGAGGCCTGGGGCTGGATGACCGCCTACGGCAAGGACAAGGAGGAAGCGAAATGAAAACGCGCATTCCGTACGTGATCGCCGCCGCGCTCGCGGGCGCGCTGCTGGCCGGCTGCGGCGAGCAGCCGCAGGTCGCCAGCTACAAGGATGGCAAGTACTCCGGCAAGCCCGACACGCGGCCTTGGGAAGCCGGCACCTTCAAGGGCGACAAGGGGGCGTGGGAGCAGGCGCTGCGCACCCGCATCCGCAGCCAGAACGAGTACAAGCGTGTCGAGTGAGGAGTCGGCGATGAGCACAACCCTCGGACAACGCGGCGGGCTCGCCCTGCTGCTGGCGCTGGTGCTGTGGCTGTTCATGCTGGGCAGCGGGGCGGCGCTGGCGCAGGCCGACCCGGCTGCGGCGCAGGTCGAGCGCCAGCACACGCAGCCGCTCAACAACGCCCCGGTGTGGCGCGAGGTGGATTCGGGCAAGTCGCACTTCACCACCGTGCGCGGCCCGGAAACCGGCGTGCTGATCCAGAGCGAAGGCCAGACCTGGCGGCAGTGGCGCAACGGCCCGATCACCTTCTACGGCGGCATCCTGCTGCTGGTCGTGCCGACCGCGATCGGGCTGTTCTATGCGGTCAAGGGCGCGGTTAAGCTGCACGGCGCGCCGACCGGGCGCAGGATGCAGCGCTTCAACCTGTTCGAGCGCGTCGTGCATTGGGGCACCGCGATCAGCTTCGTCGTGCTGGGCATCACCGGCGTATGCATCCTGTTCGGCAAGCACGTCATCGAGCCGATCTTCGGCAACGCCGCGCTCGGCGGCCTGCTGTGGGCCGGCAAGGGCATCCACAACTACCTCGGGCCGGTGTTCGCGGTGTTCACGCTGCTGATGATCCTCGCCTTCCTGCGCGACAACGTGTGGCAGGCGATCGACAGCGTGTGGATCCGCAAGGCCGGCGGCATCGCCAGCGGCGAGCACGTGCCTTCGGGGCGCTTCAACTTCGGCGAGAAGACTTGGTTCTGGATCGGCGTGACCTTCCTCGGCCTGATCGTCGCCGGCTCCGGCCTCGTGATGGACTTCCCCAACTTCGGCCAGACGCGCGCGGACATGCAGCTCGCCAACATCATCCACGGCGTCGGCGCGATCGTCCTGATCGCCCTGTCGCTGGGCCACATCTACATGGGCACGATAGGCGTCGAAGGCGCCTACCAGTCGATGAAGACCGGCTACGTGGACGAGACCTGGGCGAAGGAGCACCACGAGCACTGGTACGACGAGGTCAAGGCCGGGCGCTCGGGCCACCCCTGATCCGCCGCGCCCTGCCCGCCGCGGGGGGCTTCGGCCCTCCGCGGCACCCTGCCTTGTCCCTGATGGCGCCGCGGTTCCCCTGCCGCGCGATCCCGACTAGACTGATCGGATAAAGCCGGTGCCATGCCGGCCTGTGCACGAACACCTACAGAGGAGACAAGCAGATGAGCACCGTGACCCTGGGCGGCAATCCGATCGAAGTCGCCGGCAAGTTCCCGCAGAAGGGCGACACCGTCCCGCCGCTGTCGCTGGTCGGCGCCGACCTCAAGGACGTCACGCTCGCCGATTACGCCGGCAAGCGCAAGGTCCTCAACATCGTCCCCAGCCTCGACACGCCCACCTGCGCGACCTCCACGCGCAAGTTCAACGCCGAGGCGAGCAAGCTCGTCGACACCGTCGTCCTGGTCATCTCCGCCGACCTGCCCTTCGCCGCCAAGCGCTTCTGCGTCGCCGAAGGTCTGGAAAACGTCGTCACGCTGTCGACGCTGCGCGGGCGCAACTTCCTGAACGACTACGGCGTCGAGATCGCATCCGGCCCGCTGGTCGGCGCATGCGCGCGCGCCGTCGTCGTGCTCGATGCCGACAACAAGGTGCTGCACTCGCAGCTCGTCGGCGAGATCAAGGACGAACCCGACTACGCGGCGGCGCTCGCGGCGCTGAAGTAAGCCGTCTGCAAAGCCCGCTCCGTGGAATGGGTTTATCATGCGGGCCGGGCGCGCGGCCGGCTTGCGGTCGCCGCCGCTCCCGCATCCGGCTGGCGGATTCAGCCGCCTCCCCTCCGTCACCCGATGTAACGAGATGCCGGACGCACTGCCGAAAGTCGGCGTCGAACAACTGCAGGTGGGCATGTTCGTATCGCTGGACATGCCCTGGCTCGACCACCCCTTCCTGGTCAACTCCTTCCGCATCAGCAGCGAGAAGCAGCTGCGGGCATTGCGCGAACTCGGTCTGCCCCGCATCGCGTACGACCCCGCGCGCTCGGCGGTCGGGCCACGCGAATGCGAAAGCGCCCCGCCCGTGCCTCCTGCAGCCGCACCCCAGCCCGCGGACGAGCACCGCATCGAGGCCAAGCGCCGCGAAGCGACACGCATGGCCGAACAGCGCGAGCTCATCCGCAGCTGCGAGAAGGCCTACGGGGAATGCGTCGACTCGACGAAGAACCTGATCGCCGACCTCATGCGCGAACCGGCGGCGGCCACCGCACTGGCCGGCGCCATGGTCGGGGAGCTCGTGTCGACCTTCCTCGACGACCCCGGTGCGACCGTGATGCTGGTCGCCTCGCGCAAGCGCGACGATGCCACGCACCAGCACGCGCTCAACGTGATGATCCTGACGATGATCCTCGCGAAAGCGCTGGGGCTGAAGCGCGAAGTCTTCGAAGCCGCCGGCATGGGCGCGCTGCTGCACGACATCGGCGCCAAGCGCATCAACCCCATCGTGTTGCGCACCAAGGAACGCAGCCGCCCGGAGGAATCCCTCTATCGCATGCATTGCGAGTACGGGCTGCAGATCGTCGGCAAGCACGTCTCGCCCTCGGTGTGCGCAATCATCCGCGAGCATCACGAATGCGTGGATGGCAGCGGTTTTCCCGCCGGCCGCAAGGGCCCGGACATCAATCCGCTCGCGCGCATGGTCGCAATCGCGAACCGCTACGACAACCTGTGCAATCCGCATTCGCTGGCGGAAGCCATGACGCCCGCCGAAGCGCTGTCGCAGATGTTCGCGCGCGAGTCGGCGCATTTCGATGCCTTCATGCTGTCGACCTTCATCAAGGAGCTCGGGGTGTATCCGCCCGGCTCCTTCGTGCGCCTGTCGGCCGGCTCGATCGCCATCGTCGTCGCGGTCACGCGCGGCAACACGCTCAAGCCGACGGTGCTGGTATACGAACCGGGCGTGCCGCGCCGCGACGCGCTGGTGCTCAACCTGGCCGACTCCGACGAGGTCGTGATCGACGCGGTGCTCAAGCCGCGCGCGCTGCCGCGCGAAATCGTCGATTACCTCAACCCGCGCATGAACCTCGCGTACTTCGCGCAGCGCGCGCACGGCTGACGCGGGACACGACTTTTAAGCCGGCAAGTCATTACGTGATCTCAGATTGAGTGTCGCCCGGTGACTCCCTCCCCTTCAAGGGGGTGAGGCAGGGGTTTCGCGGAGCGTAGCTCCGTGCCTGCGGAACGGCGGAGCGAAGCGAAGACTCCCGGGTTGGGGTGGGGATGGGGGGACTCCGGAGCGTCTGCAAGAAACCCATCCCCATCCTGTCCTTCCCCTTGAAGGGGAAGGAACCTGCTAGTCGTACCTTGCGAACTCCAAGCATGAGGAGGCTCTCGCGCCGGGCGATGGACATGTCTCATCAAGAGCGCACCACTACACTAGCGGACGCTGATTTCCACGCTGTCGAAGCGGCCCGCGTCGTCCATCGCCGTGATCCGGTACGGGCCGGCCACGGGAAACTTGTGCAGCAATGAGCGTCCCGCCGCGACGCGCCCGACCTGCACGCCGTTCACGAGCCAAGTGAGGCTGTCCTGCCCGCCACGTGCCTCCAGCCGCAGTTCGGGCGCCGGGCCGGTGCCCGCGCGGCGTATGGTTTCCCCGTCGCTGACGCCGACGATCTTCAGTCCCGCCTCGGGAGCGACTGCGTCCTTGCACGTGGGCGCCCACGCGGGCGGCAGCGCGTGCCGACGGGTTGCGGCATCCAGCCAGGGCTCGAGCGCGGCGGGCCAGCGCGCCATCTCGACGGCGCGCATCTCGCCCGGCGCGCAGGCGGCACGCACGCGCAGGCCGATGTCCGCGTCGCGGTGATCCGTGTAGCGTGCCGCGCCGCCGCGCAGGCGGTCGGGAAAGGTCGGCGGCGCGGCGTCGTTGAGGATCCATGCGGTGCGCTGCTCGTGGCACAGCCCGGGCGGCAGTTCGTCGCCGCGGGTGCCCAGCGGCCAGCAGATCTTCGCCTGCGATACGCCCTCTGGCGGGAAGCGTGGCCCGGGCTGCGCGCCGTCGACCGCGGCAAACACGTCGATCAGCAGCGGCGCGGCGATGTTCGCGCCGAAGAAGCCGGGGTTGGGCGTGCCGTCGGGCCGGCCGACCCACACGCCCACCGTCAGGCGGTCGCTGACGCCGACCGACCACGCGTCGCGGAAGCCGAAGCTCGTGCCGGTCTTGAAGGCGATGCCCCGCCGCACGCCGACGCCGCCTTCGACCGCGCGCGCGAGCGGCCCGCCCGATTCGAGGATGTCGCGCACGATGAAGGCCGCGCCCGCGCTCATCATGCGGGCCTCCTCGAGCGGCGCCTCCCGCGTGTAGCGCGGCCGGGCGGCGATGCCGCCGCGCGCGAACGATGAATAGGCCCCGACCAGGTTCTCCAGGCTCGTCGCGGCGCCGCCCAGGATGACGCTGAGGTTGGGCGCCGCGCCGCGCGGCAGCTCCAGCCGGAGGCCGCCGCGGCGCAGCTGGGCGACGAAGCGCTGCGGCCCGAGACGGTCCAGCACCTCCACGGCCGGCACGTTCAGCGATTTCTGCAGCGCGTGCGACACGCTCACCGGGCCGCTGAAGTTTGCCTGGAAGTTGCCCGGCTGGTAGCCCGAGAAGGACTGCGGCACGTCGGCCAGCAGCGATTCCGAATGGATCAGGCCTTCGTCGAGCGCCAGCCCGTAGAGGAAGGGCTTCAGCGTCGAGCCCGGCGAGCGTGCCGCGCGCACCATGTCCACGTGCGCGAAGCGGCTCTCGTCGCCGAAGTCGGCGGAACCGGCGTAGGCGAGCACTTCCAGCGTCGTGCTGTCGACGACCAGCGCGGCCATCGACACGCGGGGGGGCAGCACCGACAGCCGCGACGCGAGGAGCTGTTCGACCATGCCCTGCATGCCCGCGTCCAGCGTGGTCTCCAAGCGCGGCCGGCGGGGATGCTCGCGGCGCACGCGTTCGGCGAACAGCGGCGCGAGCAGCGGTTCGCGCACCGTCTGCGCGATCACCGGCTCCTCGCGTGCGTCGCGCACGCGTTCCGCCCCCCAGTACGTCGTCATGCGCGCCAGCACCTTGTCGCGTGCAGCCCGTGCGCGCTCGGGGTAGCGGTCCGGACGCAGCAGCGACGGGGCCTGCGGCAGCACCGTCAGCAGCGCGGCCTCGGCTTCCGTGAGGCGCGCCGCGGGCTTGCCGAGATAGGCGCGGCTGGCCGCCTCGACCCCCTCCAGCACGCCGCCCATCGGCGCGTAGCCGAGGTAGAGCTCGAGGATCTCGCGCTTGGACAGGCGCAATTCCAGCTGCAGCGCGCGCACCATCTGACGCAGCTTGCCGCGCAGCGTGTGCGGGGTCGGATCGAGGATGCGCGCGACCTGCATGGTCAGCGTGGAGCCGCCCGACACGACGCGGCCGCTCATCGCCCACTGCCCCGCGGCGCGCAGCAGCGCGAGCGGATTCACGCCGGGATGCCAGCGGAAGAAGCGGTCCTCGTAGGCGATCAGCGCCTCGACGTAGCGCGGCGACACCTCGTCGGCGCGGACGGGATGGCGCCAGATGTGCGTGCGGTCGGGAAAGGCGCGCAAGGGCGTGCCGTCGCGCGCCAGCACCACCTGGGCATGCGGCGCTGCGCGCCCCGGCAGGGGTGGCGGGAAGAGCTGGTCGGCGACAAGCAGCAGCGCCAGCACCGCGGCGAGCGCGAGGCGCATGCGGCGGCTCATTGCCCGCCGTCGGCCCCGTCGCTGCTTCCGCCACGACTTCCCTCGGTGATCTGCAGCGTTTCATCGCCTCCGGCGATGCCATAGATGTGCGGCTGGTACATGTCCTCGGCGTAGGTCGGCGGCACGACGAAGCGTCCCGGCGTGACGACGCGCACGCGGTAGAAGAAGTTCATCTCGCCGCGCAGTTTCGCGGCGACGACGAAGCGGTCGTCGCGGAACTCGACGTGCTGGATCGCGGCGTCCTGCATTGCCTGGCGCGGATCGATGCCGGCGATGCTGATCGCCGACTGCTCGCCCTGCACGATGTTGGCGTTCTCGATCTCGACGCCTGCCGGCACGTAGTCGACGACCAGGCCGTTGCTGTGGCGGCCGGTGGTGAGCACGCGCAGGCGCACGATCAGCGTCTCGCCGACGCGCAGCGGCCGCTTGCCGAGCGGCTGTCCGTCCGGCGTGTACCACTCGCGCCTGAGGTCGAAGGCATCGCGCCGTGCCGCGGGCATCGTCGCGGGGTTGCCCGCGAGATTGAGTTCGGCGAAGAGCCTTTCCTGATGGGTGTTGGTGAGGCGCACGCCGCCGGCGACGTCCTCGGCGGACAGCGACAGGAACTGCGTGCCCTTGCCGCCGATCGCCTGCGTCCTGCCGGCGCTGGCGGTGTCGGCCGTCCAGCTGCCGCCTTCTCCGGTGACGAAACTGCGCCCGAGCAGGAACAGCGCGAGCTTCTCCTGGGTGCTGTGGTAATGGCGGCCGTGGTCCAGCTCGGCGGCGACGAGGTTCACGAGGTTCTCGCGGCCTTCCGGCCTGAGCCCGTGCTTCTCGAGCAGCACGTACATCAGTGCCCAGTCGCGCAGCTTGCTGCCGTAGTCGCCCCACCAGTAATTGTCCGGACGGTTCTTGCGGATGCCGGCCTCGAGCGCGCTGGTCGCGCGTGCCTCGTCGCCCATCAGCTTCAGCGCGATGCCGAGCTGCACCAGCCCGAGTCCGGAATGCGCCGCGTCCTGCGATTCATGCAATTGCCGCAGCGTCGCGAGTGGCGCCTTGCCCTGGCGCGCGAGCACGTAGGCGCCGTAGGCGAGCACCGCGAAGCGGCCCGATCCGGCGTAGCGGTGGTCGGTCCACACCGAATCCGCGCTGTATTTCACCGCTTCGCGCGGCAGGCCGGCGATGCCTTCCTGCAGGCCCTTCAACAGGAACTCGACGGCACGCTTTTCCATCTCGGCCGGGACGTTGAAGCCCTGCTCGCGCGCGTCGAGCAGGAAGTTCGTGACGTAGGCCGACAGCCAGTACTCGTAGTTGCCGACGTTGCCCCACAGGCTGAAGCCGCCGTTCGGCGCCTGCATCCCCGCGAGCCGCCCGATCGCCTTCTCCAGCATCTCGGCGCGCTGGGCCTGCGTGTAGGGCTTGAGGCCGAACTGCTTCGCGGCGGTGTCGTCGATGAACACGTGCGGGTAGGCGGTGCTGGTCGTCTGCTCCGCGCAGCCGTAGGGGTAGGTCAGCAGGCCGCGCACCGCGCTGCGCACGTCGATCGGCGCCTTGTCGGACACTGCCAGCGTCGCCACGACGCTGGACTTCAGGAATCCGCCCAGCTCGGCGTCGCGCACTTCCACTGTTTCGCCCGGCGCGAGCACGACGCGCTTCAGCACCGACTGGCGCGGCGTCGGCGCCTGCACCTGCAGCGGGAAGCTGCGGTCTAGTTTCACCGCCTCGCTCTCGACATGCACGCGCACCTCGGTGAGTCCCAGCGCCGTCCCCGCTTCGATGGGGATGCGCAGGATGCGCTTCTGCTGATCCTTGAGCGCGACCCGCTGCTCGCCGACCCCGATGGCGAGGCCGTCGCCGTTGGTCACGCTGATGCGCACGTCCTGGGTGGCGCCGGAGAGGTTCTGCACGTCCATCGCGAGCACGGCGCTGTCGCCGACCGACAGGAAGCGCGGCGTCGCGAGTTCGACGACGAGCGGCGCCGCCACGACGACCTCGGCCTCCTGCATGCCGAAGCGCTCGCCGCTGGTCGCGACGGCCATCAGCCGCAGGCTGCCGTTGAAGTCCGGCACCGGCAGCGAGATCTCGGCCTCGCCCTTGTCGTCGAGCGCCACCGGACCGCTGAAGAGATCGACCAGGCGCACCTTCTTCGGCAGGCTCTTGGTCGGCTTGGGCGCGGCGTCGCCGCCGAACTTGAGCCGTCCCTTGTCGCCGGCCATCTTCTCGATCAGGCGCCCGTACACGTCGTGCGCGTCGGCGCCGTAGCGCAGCCTGGCGAAGAAGAAGGCGAACGGGTCGGGGCTCTTGAAGGCGGTGATGTTGAGGATGCCGGCATCGACCGCGGACAGCGTGACCATCGCCTTCTGGCCCCTGGCTTCCGGCACCTTCACGCGCACCTTCAGCGGCTGCTCGGGTTTCATCTTCTGCGGCGCTTCGAGCGCCACGTCGAGCCTGCGCTGGCTGCGGTCGAGCGGCAGGTGGATCAGACCCAGCGCGCGTGCCGGCGTGATCATCTCGCCGCTGCTGCCCGGGCGCAGCATCATCACCGACACGTACAGGTCGTGGCGTTTCCAGTCCTTGTCGACGGGGATGTCGATCGTCGTGCCGTCGGCGCCGATCGACAGGCGGCGCACCCACAGTGCCTTGTCGCCTTCGACGGTGACCAGCGCCTCGCCGGCGTGCGGCGGCGTGATCGTCAGGTGCGCCGTCTCACCGTCCGCGTAGCCCGACTTGTCCAGTTTCAGCGCGACGAGGTCCGGGCGCACGCCCTGGGTTTCGTCGTCCTGTGCATTCCAGCCGGCGTAGAAGCGGTAGCGTGCGGTCTGCTGCGTTTCCGGGTCGAACACTTCGAGCCGGTAGCGGCCGTACTTGACCGGCAGCGCGAGCTTGCCGCGGCCGCCGGCGGGCATGGAAACCTGCGTGGTCGAGACCAGTTCGTCGGTCTCCGTAAAGCCTGAGTTCCAGCCGCGCTGGTCGTCGAAGCGCCAGTAGTAGTTGCGGTTCTCGCGGAACAGCCGCACTGGCAGCGCGGTGCCCGCCTTGAGGGTGCCGGCGATATCGGTCCGCACCACTTCGAACTCCGCCGCGGCGCCTTCGCGCGCGTAGGCGCCGACGAACATCGGTCGCACGCCGACCAGCACCGGCGCGGGCCAATGCACGCGCTCGATGCTGCGGATGACCGGACGGCCGCCGCTCTCGAGCAGACCGATGGTGGCGCGTACGGTGAAGGGCGAGCGCCGCCCCGCGACCGCCTCGAGATCCACGGCTATGTTCGTCTTGCCGGCGTCGTCGAGTGTGTTCTCCGACAGTTCGGTGCGCGACTTGACCGTGTCCTCGTCGGCATCGCCAAACACGAAGCCGGGCAGTTTCTGCGCCAGCGGATTGCGGTTGCGCTCGGTGTTGACGACGCCGACCAGGCTGTTGCCCGCAGCGGGGGCGCCGTACAGGTAACGCCCGCTCACGTCGATGCGCCAGCTCGCGTCGTCGGCGAGGATTTCCGCGCTGCTCGTGAGCTCGAGCTTCATCCGTTCCGGTAGGAATTCCTCGACGCCGAAGCGCATCACCGCCGCGGCCGTGCTCGCCGCCGGGTCGGTGCGCAGCTCGAGCGCCCACGAGCCGGTTGCCGCGTCGACCGGCAGTTCGATCGCCTGCGTGTAGTAGCCGGGGTCGAGTTCCACCGGCTTCCACGTCCGCGTCCATTGCAGCTTGCCGTCCGGCCGGCGCAGCGCGGCCTGGATGGGTTGCGGCGGCACGACGCGGCCGTCGGCATCGCGTGCGATCACCGACACGTCGAAGCGCTCGCCCGGGCGGTACAGGTTGCGTCCGCTGTAGGCGAACAGGCGCACCGGGACGAAGGGCGTGCCGGCGACGTCGAATTCGCCGAGGTCGAGCGCCGGCTCCTTCAGGGCGATCAGCGACAGGTGCCCGTCCTTGCGTGCAGTGAGCACGCGTGCGCCCTTCGGGCGTTCGGCGAAGTGCGCGCGCCCGTCACCGTCGGTCTCGCCGCGCGCCAGGGTCTTGCCTTCGCCGTCGATCCAGCTCAGCTCGGCGCCGCTCACGGCCTTGCCGCTGGCCAGCGAACTCACCCAGGCATCGGCGCCGGCGGCGTACTGGCGCACGTGCAGGCCGAGATCGCTGACGTAGAAGTAGGTGGTCTGGAACTCGTGGCGGAAGCGGTTCGGCTGCGACATCACCGCGACGTACACGCCCGGTTCGCGCAGCGCGGGGATGTCCTCGACGGGAATGAAGGTCACGCGGCGGCGGTCGGGCTTCTGTTCGGTGACGAAGCGGCCGATGAAGGCGCTGGTCGTGAGGCGGTGCAGCTGGTCGAGCTGCCAGCCGTCGACGGCCCCCTTGAGCCGCGTGCGCGAATCGCCGTAGTAGTAGGCTTCCTCGTCGTAGGACTCGCCGTCCTCGGTGTTGGCGGAGGCATCGCGGGTCGCCTGGCCGGCCACGACCTGGTCGAGGAATTCGGACAGGCGCTCCGGCTTGACCTTGAGGAACTGGATGTCGACCTCGGGCACGTTCACCGTCGTGACCGGCAGGCCGCCGTTCTGCCCCGCGGGAAGGACCATGCCGCGGCTGGCGAAGTAGAACGCCGGGGCGACCGTGCCCATGCGGATCGAGAAGCGTGCTTCGGCGTCGAGCGTGCTGCCGTTCTTCGCCGGCAGGCCGGCCATCACGCGCACGACGTAGCGGGTCTGCGGCTTGACGTGGGGGAAGAACAGCAGCCGCGGGTTTTCGCCGACGACCCAGGCGCCGGCGACCGGCTTGCCGCCCTCGGTCGCCGTGTCGGCCGCATCGCGGCTACTCGCGTTGCTGACCGCGGTGGTTGTGCTGCCGTCTTCCTCGTCTTCATACTGTACGCCCGCCGACGAGCCTTCCGCGGCGTGGCCGGGCGACGGCATCTCCAGCACCTGCAGGAACTTGTCGTGATCGCCGCGGGCGTCGAGCGGCAGGCTGAACGACAGGGCGAGGGCCGGCGAGCCGTCGAGTTCGCGCGGGGCGCCGTCCACGAGTTCGAAGGGTACGTTGTCGGCTTCGCTCTCTTCGCCCGTCCGGTCGCGCGTGGCGAAGAAGTAGCCGCCGAGCGCCGCCACCAGAACGATGACGAGCGCGACCGGCGCAATGCCGACGCCCCTGGATCCCGCCTTTCCGAACCGCATGCCATTCCCCCGTTATATGCGGACAGAATTGTAACCGAGGAGCGCGGGAAGTTCTCCGGGCCGGACTGGCTCACCCGGGTAATCGCGAGATCCGCTGGACCGGGCGTCCCGTGGGAGCGGCTTCAGCCGCGAAGCAGCGGTGTTGCGGAGTGAATCGCCGATTCGCGGCTGAAGCCGCTCCCACGGTCAGACTGCTGAACGCCTGGCGGACATCGATACAGCCTTGCCGCGCTTATGCCGGGCGCAGCGCGTCGAGCGCCTGTTCCAGCGATTTCACGCTGCGTTCGACCGCGTGCAGCTTGTCGAGGCCGAACAGGCCGATGCGGAAGCTGCGGAAATCGGCCGGCTCGTCGCATTGCAGCGGCACGCCGGCGGCGGTCTGCAGGCCCTGGGCGATGAACTTGCGCCCCGACTGGATCTCGGGGTCGTCCGTGTAGCACACGACCACCCCCGGCGCCTCGAAGCCCGGTGCCGCGACGCTGGGGAAGCCGCGTGCGGCGAGCAAGGCGCGCACGCGCCGGCCCAACTCCTGCTGTTCCGCCTTCACCTTGTCGAAGCCGTAGGCCTCGGTCTCCAGCATCACGTCGCGCAGCGCCGTCAGCGCGTCGGTCGGCATCGTCGCGTGGTAGGCGTGGCCGCCCTTCTCGTAGGTCTCCATGATCTGCAGCCACTTCTTCAGGTCGCACGAGAAGCTGGTGCTTGTGGTCGCCTCGATGCGCTCGCGTGCGCGTTCGCCCAGCATCACCAGGGCGCAGCACGGTGGCGCGCTCCAGCCCTTCTGCGGCGCGCTGATGAGGATGTCGACACCGCTCGCGGCCATGTCCACCCAGATCGTGCCGGAGGCGATGCAGTCGAGCACGAACAGGCCGCCGACCTCATGCACGGCGTCGGCGACCGCGCGCACGTAGTCGTCCGGCAGCATCATCCCCGACGCGGTCTCCACGTGCGGAGCGAACACCAGATCGGGCTTGTGTGCGCGAATCGTCGCGACGACCTCGGCGACCGGCGCCGGCGCGAACGGCGCCTGCGTTCCGGCGGAGAGCTGCCGCGCCCTCAGCACCGTGCATTCGGACGGGATGGCGCCCATGTCGAAGATCTGCGTCCAGCGATAGCTGAACCAGCCGTTGCGGATCACCAGGCATTTCTTCCCGGTCGCGAACTGGCGCGCGACCGCCTCCATGCCGAAGGTGCCGCTGCCCGGCACGATGACTGCCGCATGGGCGCCATAGACCTTCTTCAGCACGCGCGAGATGTCGCGCATCACGCCCTGGAAGCGCTGCGACATGTGGTTGAGCGCGCGGTCGGTATACACGACCGAATATTCGAGCAGACCTTCGGGATCGGGTTGGGGCAGCAGGCTCGGCATGTTCTTGTGGCTCCACAGAAGATGAATCCGACATGGCTGTCCAGCTTAGCACGTGGTGCGGCTCGCAGCGCCTGGCGTTCAGGGCGGGCAGGGGGCACTGTTGAGGTATTGTGCGCATTCCGCGTCCGTCAGGCCGGCGGCGACCCGCTCGCGCAGCGCCGCCGCCACTTGCGCCGCGTCGAGGGGATGGAAATGCACGCGCCGATCGCTGCCGCCGGTCGCGAGCACGCGTCCGTCGGGCGAGAAGGCCAGCGCATGCACGGGACCATCCTGCGGCGGCAGCACCAGGCGCTGCGAGCCGTTCGCGACTTCCCAGATGCGCGCGCTGCGGTCGCGTGCGGCCGTCGCGAGCAGGCGCCCGTCGGGGCTGAATGCGAGCGCATCGATCGCGCCTGCATGTCCCGCCAGGCTGCGCACCGGCTTTCCGGCCGTCAGCCCCCACAGGCGCACCACGCGGTCGCTGCCGCCGGTCGCCAGCAGCGAGCCGTCAGGGCTCAGCGCAAGGTCGAGGATCTCGTCGCCGCGTTGCTGCAGGGTGCGCTGCCGTTTGCCGTCGGCGGCATTCCATTCCGCGAGCGCCCCGTCGGCTGCGGCCGTCAGCACGCTGCGCCCATCGCGGCTGAAGATCACGCGGTTCAACGGCGCGGTGCCGGTGCGCAGCCACAGGCGCCGCGTACCGCTGACGGCATCCCACACGCCGACCATCCCGTCGTGTCCGGCGGTGACGACGCTGCGTCCGTCGCTGCTGAAGGCGATGTCATTCACGCGTCCCGCATGCCCGAGAAGCGTCAGCGGCGGCCGTTCGCTGGCGGCGTCCCAAAGCATTGCAGCGCCGTCGGCTTGCGCGGCGGCGATGCGGCTGCCGTCCGGGCTCCATGCGACGCGCGCCGTCGTGCCGGCCGGCCCGGCGAACCGGTGCAGGATCCGCCCGCTCGCGAGCTCCCACACCGCGGCATCCGTGCCGGCCGCAGCCGTCGCCAGCCGTTTGCCGTCGGGACTGAAGGCGAGGCTGCGGATCGCGCCCTCGTGGCCGAAGGCGAGGTTCCACAGCTTCACGCTGCCGTCGATGCCGGTCGTCGCGAGCGTCGTCCCGGCCGCGTCGAAAGCGAGGTCGGTAACCGGATTGCCGTCGCCGGCGAAAGGGGCGCGCGGCGGGCATTCCCCGCCCGGGCGCGTACAGCCTGCCACGTCCCACAGCAGCGCCGAGCCGTCGTAGTCACCGGTCGCCAGCAGGCTGCCGTCCGGGCTGAAGGCAGCGGCACGGATCGCGCCGGGCTGTTCGGCCAGCGCGCGCACCGCTGTGCCGTTGGTGACGTCCCACAGGCGTGCCCGGCGGTCCTCGCCCGCGCTCGCCAGCCAGCGCCCGTCCGGGCTGAACGCGAGCACGAGGACCGTCCCGGCATGGCCGTCGAGCACGTGCAGAGCCCGTCCGCTCAGGAGATCCCAGATGCGCAGCGAGGCATCGGTACCGGCGGTCGCCAGATGCCGTCCATCCGGGCTGAATGCCACCGCGTGCACCTGCCCCTTGTGGCCGGAGAGGTTGGCGAGCAAGCCGCCCGTGTCGGCGTCCCACAGCCGCACGACCGGGCTCTGCCCCACCGTCGCGACGATCTCGCCGTCCGGGCCGAACGCGACGCCATGCAAAGGTTCCGGCTGTCGCGGCAGCTCGCGCAGGCGTTCGCCGCGCCCGACGTCCCACAGGACGATGCGACCGTCCTCGCCCACCGATGCGAGCGTCTGTCCGGCGGGATCGAGGGCGAGGTCGCGGACTTCGCCCTCGTGTCCGCGCAGCTCGGGGGACGCCGAGCCGTCGACGGCATTCCCGAGGCGTACCGTGCCATCCTGCCCGGCCGACGCGATCAGCGACCCGTCCGGGCTGAAGGCGATCGCATTGATGCGGCCCGCGTGCCCGCGCAGGGTCAGGCGCAGCCGGTTTGCGTCCAGGTTGCGGCGCGCCGCGTCCTCGGCCTGGGCGCGCAGGAAAGGTGCGGTCTCCGCGGTGCGCCGCAGCGCCGCAAGAGCCGCGCGCGCGGCGAGATCCGGGTCGGAGTCGACATGGCGCACGGCCGTGGCGACCAACTGCAGCGACAGCGCCACTTCGGCTTGCTGGCGGCGCTGCAGTTCGGCCACCTGCCGTGCGACCAGCGCCGCGATTGCCGCAATGGCCAGCAGGAAGGCGAGGATGCCCAGTCCGATCGCGCGCCGCCGCATGCGCCGCGCGATGACGGAGGGATCCGCGGTGAGGGCATGGCCGGCGGTGCTGCCCTCGTCGCAGCTTCTTGCCGGACGCTCGTCCGTCAGCAGTTCCGCGATCATGCCGTCAGCAGATGATGCCACCACCGTCCTCCTCGCCGATTCGCCGCGAGGCGCGCCGCCAGGCGATCTGGCGCCTCCCCGCCGCTGAACTATATTTGAAGCACGCTCCCGTTCGAAGGAGTTCGGTCACGTGTGCCCCGACAACCATACATCGCGTCCGGCGCGTCGATCCACTGCCGCGTCCGCGACGCCCGCGCGCGGATGAAGCGCGCGTCCCCGCGCGGCTGCGCCCCCCGGGCGACTGTCCCCAGAATGCCGCGGACATTGGGACAGTGCCGGTTACAATGTGTAAATCCGTCCGAGCGCAAGCCCGCACGGAGACTCGGGTTGATCCCTATGCCCGCGAGCCCCGCCATGCCTTACGATGGGCGTGGGCGGCCGTCACCCGCCGCGCTGCTCACGCCTCACCGGGCAAAAGAGCCGTCCTCCGCATTTCCGAACCAACACAATTGGAGTCCGTTCATGCGCAAGTCCCTCACCGCCCTCGCCCTGTGCCTCTCCGTCGCCGTCCTCGCCGCTCCCGCCCACGCCCAGCTCACCGGCACACTGCAGAAGATCAAGGATTCGGGCGCGATCACGATCGGCCACCGCGAATCCTCGGTGCCCTTCTCCTACCTCGACGCCAACCAGAAGCCCGTCGGCTACGCGATGGACCTGTGCGCCAAGGTCATCGATGCGATCAAGGCCGAGCTGAAGATGCCCAGCCTGCAGGTGAATTACCAGGCGGTGACCTCGCAGAACCGCATTCCGCTGATGCAGAACGGCACCATCGACCTCGAGTGCGGCTCCACCACCAACAGCGTCGCGCGCCAGCAGCAGGTCGGCTTCTCGGTGGCCTACTTCGTCACCAGCGTGCGCATGGCCGTGCGCAAGGATTCCGGCGTCAAGGACATCGGCGACCTCAACGGCAAGCCGGTCGTCACCACCACGGGGACGACGTCCGACCAGCTCATCAAGATGAACGAGAAGGGCAAGACCATCGACGTCAGGAACATCTACGGCAAGGACCACGCCGACTCCTTCCTGATGGTCGAGAGCGCCCGCGCCGCCGCCTTCGTCATGGATGACATCCTGCTCGCCGGCCTGATCGCCAGCTCCAAGAATCCCGCGATGTTCGAGATCGTCGGTCCCTCGCTGCGTGACGAACCCTATGCGGTCATGATGCGCAAGGACGACGCACCGATCAAGGCGATAGTCGACAAGACGCTCACCGGCCTGATGAAGTCCGGCGAGGCCGAGAAGCTGTACGCCAAGTGGTTCATGAACCCGATCCCGCCGCGCAACGTGAACCTCAACTTCCCGATGAGCGCGGCGGTGAAGGCTGCGTTCCAGAACCCGACCGACAAGGGCGTCGAATAAGCGGCCCGCGCGCGGCGGCCGGAGACGGCCGCCGCGACCCGACATCCGACAAACCCGGCGCCCGCGCGCCGCCCAGGGAGGGGAGTTCGCATGAACTACCATTGGGACTGGATGTTCTTCTTCCAGGAGACCGACGACGGTCTCAAGTACTACGACTGGATCCTGTCCGGCCTCGGCTGGACCACCTTCGTTTCGCTCGCCTCGCTCGCCGTCGCGCTGATCCTCGGTTCGGCCCTCGGCGTCATGCGCACGACGCCGAAGCGCTGGCTCGTCGGCCTCGGCGACGCCTACGTCGACCTCTTCCGCAACGTCCCGCTGATCGTCCAGCTCTTCATGTGGTTCTTCGTCGTGCCCGAGCTGGTGCCCGAAAAGCTTGGCCTGTGGATGAAGCAGGACCTGCCCTATTTCGTCATCGCCATCGTCGGCCTGGGCCTGTACACCGCGGCGCGCATCGCCGAGCAGGTCAAGGCGGGCATCAACTCGCTGTCGCGCGGCCAGCGCTTTGCCGGCCTCGCGCTCGGCTTCACCGAGTGGCAGACCTACCGCTACGTGCGCCTGCCGATGGCCTATCGCATCGTGCTGCCGGCGCTCACGTCGGAGGCGATGAACATCTTCAAGAACTCGGCCGTGACCTACGCGGTCGGCATCCTCGAGCTCTACTTCCAGTACAAGCAGATCATCGAGAAGACCTCGCAGGTGCTCGAGATCACCATCGTCGTCACGATGGCCTACTTCATCCTCGCCTTCGTCATGAACCGCATCCTCGCCTTCGTCGAGGCCCGCACGCGAGTGCCCGGCCTCATCGTCGGCCAGAAGGGAGGCAAGTGATCATGAGCGACTTCGACTTCTCGGTCATCACGCAGAACTGGGCCTTCCTCGCCGAAGGCCTGCGCTACACGCTGCAGGTCACCGTCACCGCGATGATCGGCGGCATCCTAATCGGCACCGTGCTCGCGCTGATGCGCCTGTCCTCGATCGCGCCGCTGCAATGGTTCGCCGCCGGCTACGTCAACGTCTTCCGCAGCGTGCCGCTGGTGCAGGTAATCCTCGCCTTCTACCTGATCATCCCGCTCGTGTTGCAGATGATCACCGGCAAATCGACGCCGATAGGCGCCGCCAACTCGGCCTATTTCACCTTCACGATCTTCGAGGCCGCGTACTACTCGGAAATCATGCGCTCGGGCATCCAGTCCATCCCCAAGGGCCAGATTGCCGCGGGTTACGCGCTCGGCTTCACCTACGGCCAGACGATGCGCCACGTCGTGTTGCCGCAGGCCTTCCGCAACATGCTGCCGGTGTTGCTCACGCAGACCATCATCCTGTTCCAGGACGTGTCGCTCGTGTATGCGATCGGCGCGACCGACTTCTTCGGCGCCGCCGACAAGATCACGCAGCGCGACCTGCGCCCGGTCGAGATGTACACCACCGTCGCCGTCGTCTATTTCGTCATCTGCTTCACGCTCTCGCGCCTCGTGAAGCGGCTGCAGTCGCGCATCGCCATCATCCGCTAAGTAACGGAGCCACCAACGATGATCGAGATCAAGAACGTTTCGAAGTGGTACGGCAGCTTCCAGGTGCTGACCGACTGCACGACCCAGGTCGGCAAGAGTGAGGTGGTGGTGGTGTGCGGCCCCTCGGGATCGGGTAAATCGACGCTGATCAAGTGCGTCAATGCGCTCGAACCCTTCCAGCAGGGCAGCATCGTCGTCAATGGCATCGCGGTCGAGGATCCGAAGACCGACCTGCCCAAGCTGCGCGCCAAGGTCGGCATGGTGTTCCAGAACTTCGAGCTCTTCCCGCACATGACGATCACCGACAACCTCGCGATCGCGCAGATCAAGGTGCTCGGCCGCGGCAGGGAGGAGGCGGTCGACAAGGGTCTCAAGCTCCTCGACCGCGTCGGCCTCAAGAATCAGGCGGCGAAGTTTCCCGGCCAGCTCTCGGGGGGGCAGCAGCAGCGTGTCGCGATCGCCCGCGCGCTCGCGATGGACCCGATCTGCATGCTGTTCGACGAACCGACCTCGGCGCTAGACCCCGAGATGATCAACGAGGTGCTCGACGTCATGGTCCAGCTCGCCCAGGAGGGCATGACGATGATGTGCGTCACGCACGAGATGGGCTTCGCGCGCAAGGTCGCCAACCGCGTGATCTTCATGGACCGTGGTGCCATCGTCGAGGACGCCGCAAAGGAAGATTTCTTCGGCCAGCCGCGTTCCGAACGCGCGCAGACCTTCCTCGCGAAGATCCTCAATCACTGAGGCATCGGGGCGCGCCGCGCCCCGATGATCACACCTTCTTAAGGTAGCAGGCCTTCAGCATGAAGTTGCCGGCGTCCATCCTGCAGTCGACTTCATGGTCGCCGCCGACGAGACGGATGCTCTTCACCTTGGTGCCGACCTTCAGCGTGATCGACGAACCCTTCACCTTCAGGTCCTTGATCAGCACCACCGAGTCGCCGTTCTGCAGCACGTTGCCGTTGGCATCCTTGACGAGCGCCTCGCCCTCATCCGCGGGTGCTGCGGCCTCGGCCATCGGCCATTCGTAGCCGCAGTCGGCGCACACGTAGTTCGCACCGTCGGGGTAGGTGTTCTCGAGGGTGCATTGGGGGCAGGACGGGATGTCGGACATGGAGTGCTCGCTGGGCGCTGGCGCGAAAAGTCCCGGAGTATCCCCAACGCCGGCAGGGTTGGCAACGTCGGCGTGTGCCGCCATGCCGGTGGCGAACCGCGGGAAGACTCGCTAATATGACGTGCGTATCGCGGTGCCCGCCGTCCCTGTCGCGCCAGATCGCGAGGTCATGCCGGGCGCCGCGCAAACGGATGGGGTGACGGGAAGCATGGGCGTGCGGGCGATCGCGGCGGGATGTCGTGGGGTACTGAAGCTGGGGGCGGCGGGGCTGATCCTCGGTCTGCATTGCGCGAGCGCCGTTGCGCTCGAACGCGACATCGACCCGGCCTACCGCCTGTCCGCGGAGGCGCCCGGCACCGCCGTCGAGCGCGCAAGGCTGGGCGGTGGCGAGGAATGCAGCCGGCACCGCGCGGAATTCCGCGGCGGCCCCCCCGACGAGCAGCAGCGCGCCCAGACGCGCGAAGTGCTCGCCTATCAGGGGCTGGTCGAGGAAGCCCTCGCCATGCGGGCGCGTTCCATCCGCCTGCTCGACGAGCTGCGCGACAAGATCGCGCATCGTCAGGCGCTTTCCGGTCGCGACCTGCTGCGTCTCAACCAGGGCGCCGTGGCCATGCTCGAACAGCGCGCCGCGCTCTACCGGATCAGCCTCGCGCACGAATGCTGGCTCGACGAGCCCGTCCCCGACGACCCGCAGGCCGCGCGCCGCCAGGCCACCGGCATCGCGATGTCGCTGTCGGCGGCGCTCGTGCTGTACGACAACTACCTCTCCGTGATCTCCCTGTATCGCTCCGATCCGGTCCTGCGCCAGCACCTCAACCGCGCCGACAGCGGCTTTGCGCTCCCCGGTGGCGAACTGAACAGGATCGCCGCGTCCTTCGCATCGCCCGAGAACCGCAGTCGCGTGCGTCGGGCCCTGATGTGGCTGGAGGAGCACGCACCCGCGGGTGCGCTGGAAGAAGAGAACGGCGACGAGGCCTTCCGCTACCTCGCCCAGCTTATCGACCAAAGCCCCTCGCGCAACGTCGTCCGCCACGTCCGACCGCTCGAATTCGTCGGCAACATGCTCGGCATGTTCTCCACGCTTGGCGCCGACGCCTTCGCCGGCCTGAGCAAGGACGGCGTGCACGTCTCCAGCCTGCTGTTCGGCAATGCGGTCGGTCTCGTCGAGAGCCGCCGCGGCAAGCTCGATGCGCGTCCGTCGGTGCTGGCGAAAGTCGCCGCCACCGCGCGGGCCGGCGACATCCTGCTCGAAAAGACGCCGTTCCGCCTCACCGACGCCTTCATTCCCGGGCACTGGGGCCACGTCGCCGTGTGGGTCGGCAGCGAAGCCGAGCTGCGCGAGCTCGGCGTCTGGGACCATCCCGTCGTGCGTCCGCTGCAGGAGAAGATACGGGCCGGTCGGGGCGTCGTCGAGGCCCTGCGCTCGGGCGTCGAGATGAACACGCTCGCGCACTTCCTCAACGTCGACGACCTCGCGCTGCTGCGTCAGGACGAGCTCTCCCACGCCCAGCGCGCCGAAATCGTCCTGCAGGCGCTGCGTCAGGTGGGCAAGGGCTACGACTTCAATTTCGATGTCGAGTCGACGAACCGGATCGTCTGTTCCGAACTGGTCTATCACAGCTACCTGCATCTCGACTGGCCCACCGAGCGACGCCTGGGGCGCGTCACGATCAGCCCCGACAACGTCGCCGTGCGGGCCGTGGGCGGCGGCCCCCTCGACGTCGCCCTGCTCTACCGCGACGGCGAGGAGGTCGAGTCCGGGCGGGCCGACGCGATGGCCCGGCTCGTGCAGGCGCAGGTGGTCAGGCTCGCCCGCCGCTGAGCACCTACGGGTGGCGATGGCGCGAATGTGTCACGCAAGTTGCTGTTTGTGCGTAGGTTTTTCGTGAAACATTTTCGCGGAACACTAGGCTTTCGCACCGCAACAGCGTAAAATCGCGCGTCCTTCGCTTCATCTGCGCCGGGGTGCGCCATGCTCTATCCCTCCCGTTTCGATGTCATCGTTGTCGGTGGTGGCCATGCCGGCACCGAGGCCGCGCTTGCGTCCGCCCGCATGGGCGCGAAAACCCTGCTGCTCACGCACAACATCGAGACCCTCGGCCAGATGAGCTGCAACCCCTCGATCGGCGGCATCGGCAAGGGCCACCTGGTCAAGGAGGTCGACGCCCTCGGCGGCGCGATGGCCGCCGCCACCGACGAGGGCGGCATCCAGTTCCGCATCCTCAACGCCTCGAAAGGCCCGGCCGTGCGCGCCACCCGCGCCCAGGCCGATCGCGTGCTCTACAAGGCCGCGATCCGTCGCCGCCTCGAGAACCAGCCCAACCTGTGGCTGTTCCAGCAGGCCGTCGACGACATCACCGTCGTCGGCGATCGCGTCACCGGCGTCGTCACGCAGATCGGCCTCGCCTTCGAGGCCCCCGCCGTCGTCCTCACCGCCGGCACCTTCCTCAACGGCCTCGTGCACGTCGGCCTCGAGCACTACTCCGCCGGCCGCGCCGGCGATCCCCCGGCGATCTCGCTCGGCCGGCGCCTCAAGGAACTCAAGCTCCCGCAGGGGCGCCTCAAGACCGGCACGCCGCCGCGCCTCGACGCCCGCACGATAGACTTCTCGGTGATGCAGGAGCAGCCCGGCGACGACCCGGTGCCCGTGTTCAGCTTCCTCGGCTCGGCCGCGCAGCACCCGCGCCAGCTCCCGTGCTGGATCACGCACACCAACGAGCGCACGCACGACATCATCCGCGCCAACCTCGACCGCTCGCCGATGTACTCCGGCGTCATCGAGGGTGTCGGCCCGCGCTACTGCCCCTCGATCGAGGACAAGATCCACCGCTTCGCCGACAAGGACAGCCACAACATCTTCCTCGAGCCCGAGGGCCTGGACACGCACGAGATCTACCCCAACGGCATCTCGACGTCCCTGCCCTTCGATGTCCAGCTCGCCGTCGTGCGCTCGATCCGCGGCCTCGAAAACGCCCACATCCTGCGTCCCGGCTACGCCATCGAATACGACTACTTCGACCCGCGCAACCTCAAGAGCAGCCTCGAGACCAAGACCTTCCACGGCCTCTTCTTCGCCGGCCAGATCAACGGCACCACCGGCTACGAGGAAGCGGCCGCGCAGGGGCTGCTGGCCGGTGCCAACGCCGCGCTGCAGGTGCAGGGACGCGAAGCCTGGTGCCCGCGCCGCGACGAAGCCTACCTAGGCGTGCTCGTCGACGACCTCATTACCCGCGGCGTCGCCGAGCCCTATCGCATGTTCACGTCGCGCGCCGAATACCGCCTGTCCCTGCGCGAAGACAATGCCGACCTGCGCCTGACCGAGAAGGGCCGCGAGCTTGGCCTCGTCGACGACGTCCGCTGGGAGGCCTTCTGCCGCAAGCGTGAGGCGATCGAACGCGAAACGGCACGCCTGAAAGCCACCTGGGCGGTTCCCGACCGCGTTCCTGCTGCGGACGCCGAGCGCGTCGTCGGCAAGGCGCTCGAACGCGAATACCGCTTCTTCGAACTGCTGCGCCGTCCGAACACCCGTTATGCGGACCTCATGACGCTGCCCGGCGCGCCGGAGGATCCGGAAACCGACCCGCAGGTCATCGAGCAGCTCGAGATCGCCGCCAAGTACCAGGGCTACATCGACCGCCAGCAGGACGAGGTCGCCAAGCAGCTGCAGGCCGAATCGACCCGCCTGCCCGCCGGGCTCGACTACGCCGAGGTGCGCGGCCTGTCCAAGGAAGTGCAGCAGAAGCTCAATCTGCACAAACCCGAAACCATCGGCCAGGCCGGTCGCATCCAGGGCGTCACGCCCGCGGCGATCTCGCTGCTGCTGGTGTGGCTGAAGCGTCGCGAACTCGTCGCGCGCAGCCGCGGCACCGACGCGACACAGGCGAAATCCGCATGAGCGCCATCACCCTGGAACGCGGTCTTGCCGAAATGGGGATCGAGCTGCCGGCCGAGGTGCAGGCGAGGCTGCTGGACTTTGCCGCGCTGCTGCAGAAGTGGAACAAGGTCTACAACCTCACCTCGATCCGCGACGCCGGCCAGGTCATCACGCACCACCTGCTCGACTCGCTCGTGGTGCTGCCGTGTCTCGCTGGCATCGAACGCCTCGCCGACATCGGCTCCGGCGGCGGGCTTCCGGGCATCCCGCTCGCGATTGCGACGGCCGGACGCCAGCCTGCGCTCGCGATCAGCTCGATCGAGACCGTCAACAAGAAGGCCAGCTTCCAGCAGCAGGCGAAGATCGAGCTGGGCCTCGCGAACTTCACCGTCCTCAACGAGCGCGTCGAAAACGTCCGCCCGGAGCAGCCCTTCGACGCCGTTATCTCGCGCGCTTTCTCCGAGCTCGCCGATTTCGTCGGCCTCACGCAACACCTGCTGCGCCCCGGCGGTCGCTTCCTTGCCATGAAGGGCGTGTATCCTCGGGACGAAATCGCACGCCTTCCCGCCGCCTTCCGCGTCGTCGAGGCCGTGCCGCTGACGGTGCCCGGGCTGGGCGCCGACCGACACCTGATCATCGTGGAAAAGAGCTGAATGGCCCGAATCTTCTGTGTCGCCAACCAGAAAGGCGGCGTCGGCAAGACCACCACCTGCGTGAACCTCGCCGCCGCGCTGCAGCTCGCCGGCCAGCGCACCCTCCTCGTCGACCTCGACCCGCAGGGCAACGCGACGATGGGCAGCGGCATCGACAAGCGCGGACTCGAGAAATCCGTGTATCACGTCCTCGTCGGCCTCGCGACCCTCGACGAAGCCCGCGTAAGCTCCCCCACCGGCGGATATGACGTCCTCCCCGCCAACCGCGACCTCGCCGGTGCCGAAGTCGAGCTCGTCGATCTCGAACGGCGCGAGAACCGCCTGCGCGACGCCTTCCGGCAGTTCGACGCCGACTACGACTTCGTCCTCGTCGACTGCCCGCCCTCGCTGTCGATGCTGACGCTCAACGGCCTGTGCGCCGCGCACGGCGTCATCATCCCGATGCAGTGCGAGTACTACGCGCTCGAAGGCCTGTCCGACCTCGTCAATACGATCAAGAAGGTGCACGCCAACCTCAACCGCGACCTCAAGATCATCGGCCTGCTGCGCGTCATGTTCGATCCGCGCATGACTCTGCAGCAGCAGGTCTCGGCCCAGCTCGAGGAGCACTTCGGCGACAAGGTGTTCGATGCCATCGTGCCCCGCAACGTGCGCCTCGCCGAAGCACCCAGCCACGGCATGCCCGGTGTCGTATTCGACCGCGCGGCCAAGGGTGCGCAGGCCTATATGGCCTTCGCGAAGGAAATGATCGAACGCGTGAAGACGCTGTAACCCGATCCGAAATCAGGCAAAACCCATGTCCCGACCCAAACTCAAAGGCCTAGGCCGCGGCCTCGACGCCCTGCTCGCGGCGAACAACGACGACGAAGCGGTCGGCGAGCTCCAGACCCTCGCCGTTTCCGCGTTGCAGCCCGGCAAGTACCAGCCGCGCACGCGCATGGACCCCGGCTCGCTCGAGGAGCTGGCCGCCTCGATCAAGGCCCAGGGGGTCATGCAACCCATCCTCGTGCGCCCCGTCGACGGCAGCGGCTACGAGATCATCGCCGGCGAACGCCGCTGGCGCGCCGCGCAGATCGCCGAGCTCGCCGAGGTGCCCTGCCTCGTGCGCGAGATCCCGGACGAGGCGGCGCTCGCGATGTCGCTCATCGAGAACATCCAGCGCGAGGACCTCAATCCGCTCGAGGAAGCGAGCGGCATCCAGCGCCTCATCGACGAGTTCGGCATGACCCACCAGCAGGCCGCCGATGCGGTCGGGCGCTCGCGTCCGGCCGCCTCCAACCTGCTGCGCCTGCTCAATCTCGCGCGCCCGGTGCAGGAGCTGCTCATGGCCGGCGACATCGACATGGGCCATGCGCGCGCCATCCTGCCGCTCGACGGCGCCAACCAGATCCAGCTCGCCAACCAGGTCGCCGCGCGCGGCCTGTCGGTGCGCGACACCGAGCGTCTCGTTCAGCAGACCGTCAACCCGCGCCCCAAGAAGGCCGCACAGGCACCCGATCGCGACCTGCTGCGCCTGCAGGAGGAGCTCGCCGACCTCATCGGGGCGACTGTCCGCATCAAGGCCAACCGCAAGGGGGCGGGAGAAATCAGTCTGCAGTTCGGCAGCCTTGACCAACTGGACGGCCTCCTCGCACGCCTTCGCGGCGAGACGGAATAAGACGTTTTGCTGACCCCATTCGCAGGTCGAATGGCCTCCCGGCTACGAAAAACTGCCTATCTTCTATAAGATGCAGGACCTGGCGTCGCAGCCATGCTGCAGTGCCATACATATTTGACTTTGTTACGGTTAACCCCTAGTATTCGCGGAATTTTTGAGGCGATCGGCGCCTGACAGGCGCGGCGCGGCGGCAGATCCATGCTGAAGATGGTCTTACTGCAGTTCGGCGCGACGATCGTGGCAACGGCCATTGCGGCCGTTTTTTTCGGCCAGGCCGGAGCGATCTCCGCAGCACTCGGAGGTCTGTCCTGCGTGCTGCCAAGCGCCCTGTTCGCGCTGCGGTTGCACCTCGTCGCGAAGCGCGGCGGGTCAGGCCATGTGACGGCTTTTTTTGTCGGCGAGTTCCTGAAGGTCGCGTCGATAGTGGGATTGTTGGTGCTGGTCGGGCTGCGCTATGAAGACGTCCATTGGGGCGGCCTCTTCATCGGCCTGATCCTGGCACTGAAGGCGAATTTGTTTGCATTTTTGGTGAAGACCTGATTATGGCTACCGAAGCACCCACCGCAGGCGAGTACATCGTCCACCACCTCACCCACCTCAACTCCACCGGGCATGCCCAGAAGGCCGTGGTCGACTGGAGCGTGTGGAACCTCGATACCCTGTTCTTCTCGATCTTCCTGGGCGTCGTCACCCTGTTCTTCCTGATCCGCGCCGCCAACAAGGCCACCGCCGGCGTGCCGGGCCGCTTCCAGGCCGCCGTCGAGATCCTCGTCGAGATGGTCGCCGACCAGGCCAAGGGCATCGTGCATAGCGCCGAGTCGCGCAAGTTCGTCGCCCCCGTCGCGCTCACCGTGTTCCTGTGGATCTTCCTCATGAACTCGATGGACTTCCTGCCGGTCGACCTGCTGCCGAAAATCTGGCAGCTCATGACGGGCGACTCGCACGCCTACCTGCGCGTCGTGCCGACCGCCGACCTCAACGGCACCCTCGGCATGTCGATCGGCGTGCTGCTGCTGTGCCTCTACTACAACATCAAGATCAAGGGCATGTCGGGCTGGGTGCACGAGCTCTTCACTGCGCCGTTCGGCAGCCACCCGCTGCTGTACCCGGTCAACTTCCTGATGCAGATGATCGAGTTTCTCGCCAAGACCGTCTCCCACGGCATGCGACTGTTCGGCAACATGTATGCCGGCGAGCTGATCTTCATGCTGATCGCGCTGCTCGGCGGCACCGCCACCGTGTTCGGCTTCGTCGGCCACATCATCGCCGGATCGATCTGGGCCGTGTTCCACATCCTGATCGTCGCGCTGCAGGCCTTCATCTTCATGATGCTGACGCTGGTGTACATCGGCCAGGCACACGAAAGCCACTAACCGTTTTGTAGTCGTAACTGGTTTCTTTTTAACTTCAATCTCTTACTTAAGGAGTCGTCATGGAAAACGTTCTGGGTTTTGTTGCGCTGGCCGCTGGTCTGATCATCGGTATGGGTGCTATCGGTGCTTGTATCGGTATCGGCATCATGGGTTCCAAGTACCTCGAAGCTTCGGCCCGTCAGCCTGAGCTGATGAACGCGCTGCAAACCAAGATGTTCCTGCTGGCTGGTCTGATCGATGCGGCGTTCCTGATCGGCGTCGGTATCGCGATGATGTTCGCCTTCGCCAACCCGTTCCAGCTCTGATCGGTTCGCTCATTTGGCCTCCATCGGCCTCATTGAACACAACTGAGGAGCAAGAACAGTGAATTTGAACGCAACCCTGATTGCCCAGCTCGTTGTGTTCTTCATTCTGGCGTGGGTCACCATGAAGTTCGTGTGGCCCCCCATCGTGAAGGCACTCGACGAGCGCGCGAAGAAGATCGCGGACGGGCTCGCGGCTGCGGACAAGGCAAAGGCCGACCTCTCTCTCGCCGAGAAGAAGGTCGTCGAGGAACTGCGCAAGGCCCGCGAATCAGCGGGTGACGTGCGCACGGCCGCCGAAAAGCAGGCCGCCACCGTTCTCGACGAAGCCCGCGCCGAAGCCGCGCGCATCATTGCCCAGGCGCGTGAAGCCGCCCAGGGCGAAGCCGGTGCCGCTGCGCAGCGTGCCAAGGAAGCCCTGCGCGACCAGGTCGCCAACCTCGCCGTGGCCGGTGCCGAGCGCATCCTGCGTCGCGAGATCAACGCCCAGGTGCACGCCGACCTGCTCGCCAACCTGAAACAGGAACTGCAATAAGTCATGGCCGAGAACGTCACCATCGCGCGCCCCTATGCGGATGCCGCCTTCGAGCTGGCCCGCGGGGCAGGTGCGCTGGGGCCTTGGTCGGAAGCACTCGATCGTCTGGCCGCGATTGCCGCGGACGGCACGATGCGGGCCTGCATCAGTGATCCGAAACTGTCGGCGCAACAGCTGTTCCAGCTGTTCGTCGACGTTGCGGGTCAGGGCCTGACCCCCGAACTGCAGAACTTCGTCCGCGTCCTCGTGGACAACGAGCGCCTGCAGGTGCTTCCGGAGATCCGTGACCTGTTCGTCGATCTCAAGAACGAACATGAGGGCGTCAAGGAGGCCGAAATCGCCTCCGCCTTCCCGCTCGACGATGCGACCCTGGCAACGCTGAAAGCCGATCTTGAAAGCCGTTTCAAGTCCAAGCTGAACATCAGCGTGAGCCTCGACCCCGAACTCATCGGCGGGGTCCGTATCGCCATCGGCGACGAAGTGATCGACGCCTCGGTCCGCGGCAAACTCGCGAACATGGCCGCTGCGCTAAAGAACTAGGAGCATACCCAGATGCAACTCAACCCCTCTGAAATCAGTGATCTGATTAAGAGCCGGATCCAGAACCTGCAGCTCGCAGCCACGTCGCGCAACGAGGGTACGGTGGTGTCGGTTACCGACGGCATCACCCGCGTCCACGGCCTGGCAGACGTCATGCAGGGCGAAATGCTGGAATTCCCTGGCAACACCTTCGGCCTCGCGCTGAACCTCGAGCGTGACTCGGTCGGCGCGGTGGTTCTCGGCGAGTACGAGCACATCACCGAAGGCGACTCCGTCAAGGCGACGGGCCGCATTCTCGAAGTTCCGGTCGGCCCCGAGCTGGTTGGCCGCGTCGTCAACGCGCTGGGCCAGCCGATCGACGGCAAGGGCCCGATCAACGCCAAGCTGACCGACAAGATCGAGAAGGTCGCTCCCGGCGTTATCTGGCGTCAGTCGGTTTCGCAGCCGGTGCAGACCGGTCTGAAGTCGGTCGACTCCATGGTGCCGATCGGCCGTGGCCAGCGCGAGCTGATCATCGGTGACCGCCAGACCGGCAAGACCGCCGTGGCCGTTGATGCGATCATCAATCAGAAAGGCCAGGACATGTTCTGCGTCTACGTTGCGGTCGGGCAGAAGGCCTCGACGATCGCCAACGTGGTGCGCAAGCTGGAAGAGCACGGCGCGATGGAATACACCATCGTCGTCGCCGCGACCGCTTCCGAGTCCGCCGCAATGCAGTTCATCGCGCCCTACTCGGGTTGCACGATGGGCGAATACTTCCGCGACCGCGGCCAGGACGCCCTGATCATTTACGACGATCTGACCAAGCAGGCCTGGGCCTACCGTCAGATCTCGCTGCTGCTGCGCCGCCCGCCGGGCCGCGAAGCCTACCCCGGCGACGTGTTCTACCTGCACTCGCGTCTGCTCGAGCGCGCCTCGCGCGTCTCCGCCGACTACGTCGAGAAGTTTACCAACGGCGAAGTCAAGGGCAAGACCGGTTCGCTGACCGCGCTCCCCGTGATCGAAACCCAGGCCGGCGACGTTTCCGCGTTCGTTCCGACCAACGTGATATCGATTACCGACGGCCAGATCTTCCTTGATACCGACCTCTTCAACGCCGGTATCCGTCCCGCGATCAACGCCGGTATCTCGGTGTCGCGAGTCGGTGGCGCCGCGCAGACCAAGGTCGTCAAGAAGCTCTCCGGCGGTATCCGTACCGACCTCGCGCAGTACCGCGAACTTGCGGCCTTCGCGCAGTTCGCTTCGGATCTGGACGACGCGACCCGCAAGCAGCTCGAGCGCGGCCGCCGCGTGACCGAGCTGATGAAGCAGGTCCAGTACGCGCCGATGTCGATCGCGGAAATGGCCATCACGCTGTTCGCGGTGAACAACGGTTACTTCGACGACGTCGAAGTCGGCCGCGTGCTCGCCTTCGAGAATGGCCTGCAGCAGTTCGTCAAGACGAAGAACGCCGCGCTGGTCTCCAAGATCCTGTCCGCCAAGGAGCTCGACGCCGACGGCGAGAAGCAACTCGTCGCCACGATCGAAGAGTTCAAGAAGAGCTGGGCCTAAGGCCGCGGACGGAGACGGAATATGGCTAGCGGTAAGGAAATCCGTACCAAGATCAAGAGCGTGCAAAACACGCGCAAGATCACCAAGGCCATGGAAATGGTGGCCGCATCCAAAATGCGCAAGGCGCAGGACCGGATGCGTGCTGCCCGTCCCTACGCCGACAAGATCCGCCGACTCGCCGCGAACCTGTCCCAGGCCAATGTGACCGACTACAAGCACCCCTTCCTGGTCCACAAGGACCAGGTCAAGCGGGTGGGCCTGATCCTCGTCACAACCGACAAGGGTCTGTGCGGCGGTCTCAACACCAACATCCAGCGTGTCGCGCTGAACGCCATGAAGGAATGGAACGCCAACGGCGTTTCCGATATCCGTGCCTGCTGCATCGGCAACAAGGGTTTCGGCTTCATGCAGCGTATGGGCGCGAACGTCGTGTCGCACGTCGTGCAGATGGGCGACACGCCGCACCTGGAAAAGATGATCGGCCCGGTCAAGGTCATGCTCGACGCGTTCCAGAACGGCGAGCTCGACGCGGTCTACATTGCCTACACGCGCTTCATCAACACGATGAAGCAGGAGCCGGTGCTGGAGCAGCTGCTCCCGCTCTCCGGCGAACAGCTGGGCACACCCGAAAGCTCGTGGGATTACCTCTACGAGCCGGATCCTCAGGTGGTCATCGACGAGATGCTGGTGCGTTACGTCGAGGCGCTGGTGTACCAGGCTGTCGCCGAGAACATGGCTTCCGAACAGAGTGCGCGAATGGTGGCAATGAAGGCCGCCTCCGACAATGCCAAGACCGTGATTGGCGACCTGCAGCTGGTTTATAACAAGACCCGCCAGGCAGCGATCACGAAGGAGCTGTCGGAGATCGTCGGCGGCGCCGCTGCGGTGTAACGGAATATTGAATTAAGGAAACGACGATGAGTCAAGGAACTATCGTTCAGTGCATCGGCGCCGTGGTGGATATCCAGTTCCCCCGCGAAGCCATGCCCAAGGTTTACGACGCGCTGAAGCTCGAAAGCGCCGCCGATTCCTTCGCGGAAGAGGGGCTGACTTTCGAGGTGCAGCAGCAGCTCGGTGACGGGATCGTGCGCACCATCGCGCTCGGCTCCTCCGACGGCCTGCGTCGCGGCATGAAGGTCGCCAACACCGGCAAGCCGATTTCGGTTCCGGTCGGTCACGGCACCCTGGGCCGCATCATGGACGTGCTCGGTCGCCCGATCGACGAAGCCGGTCCGGTGGAAGCGGACGAGCTGCGTCCCATCCACGCCAAGGCCCCCAAGTTCGACGACCTGTCGCCGTCGGTCGACCTGCTCGAAACCGGCATCAAGGTTATCGACCTGGTGTGCCCGTTCGCGAAGGGCGGCAAGGTCGGCCTGTTCGGCGGTGCCGGCGTGGGCAAGACCGTGAACATGATGGAGCTGATCAACAACATCGCGAAGCAGCACTCGGGTCTGTCGGTGTTCGCAGGCGTGGGCGAGCGTACCCGTGAGGGCAACGACTTCTACCACGAGATGAAGGACTCCAACGTTCTCGACAAGGTTGCGATGGTGTTCGGTCAGATGAACGAACCCCCGGGCAACCGTCTGCGCGTCGCGCTGACCGGCCTGACCATGGCCGAGCGCTTCCGCGACGAAGGCCGCGACATCCTGTTCTTCGTGGACAACATCTACCGCTACACCCTGGCCGGTACCGAAGTGTCCGCGCTGCTGGGCCGTATGCCTTCCGCTGTGGGCTACCAGCCGACGCTGGCGGAAGAAATGGGCCGCCTGCAGGAGCGCATCACCTCGACCAAGGTCGGCTCGATCACCTCGATCCAGGCCGTGTACGTCCCTGCGGACGACTTGACCGACCCGTCGCCGGCAACGACCTTCCTGCACCTCGACTCGACCGTCGTTCTGTCGCGTGACATCGCCGCGCTGGGTATCTACCCCGCCGTCGATCCGCTCGACTCGACCTCGCGCCAGCTCGACCCGCTGGTCGTCGGTGAAGAGCACTACGGTGTCGCCCGCCAGGTGCAGATGACGCTGCAGCGCTACAAGGAACTGCGCGACATCATCGCGATTCTGGGCATGGACGAACTGTCGCCGGAAGACAAGCTGGCCGTGTCGCGCGCGCGCAAGATCCAGCGCTTCCTGTCGCAGCCCTTCCACGTCGCGGAAGTGTTCACCGGCTCGCCGGGCAAGTACGTGCCGCTGAAGGAGACGATCAAGGGCTTCAAGATGATCGTCAATGGCGAGTGCGATCACCTGCCGGAGCAGGCGTTCTACATGGTCGGTGGCATCGAAGAGGCCATCGAGAAGGCCAAGAAGCTCCAGTAATCCGGGGCGCCGCGCGGCAGTCCGCTGCTGCGCGGCCTTGAAAAGGAGTCAACATGGCAATGACGGTCCACGTGGACATCGTCAGCGCGGAAGAGCAGATCTTTTCCGGCCTGGCGGAGTTCGTTGCGCTTCCGGGCGAAGCGGGCGAACTCGGGATCCTGCCCGGCCACATGCCGCTGATGACCCGGATCAAGCCGGGCGCGGTGCGTGTGAAGGTGCCGGATCAGGCGGATGAAGAGCTGGTGTTCGTCGCCGGCGGCATCCTGGAAGTTCAGCCGGGGCTGGTCACCGTTCTGGCGGACACCGCGATCCGGGGCAAGGATCTCGACGAGGCCAAGGCCCTCGAAGCCAAGCGTATGGCGGAAGAGGCGCTGCAGAACAAGTCGTCCGAGCTCGACTACGCCAAGGCGCAGGCCGAACTGGCCGAGGCGATCGCGCAGATCGCCGCGATCCAGAAGCTGCGCAAGCGCGGCCACTGAGAGGCGTTTCGCCGCGGTAGCGGCGAGCAGGAAGCACGAAGGGCAGTCCGCAAGGACTGCCCTTTACATTTCCGGCCCGCCCGGCGAGGGTGGGGCACGACTCAGGCGCGGGCTGGGGGCGGGTAGAGTCGGCCGAGACGTTTGTCGAGGCGCGCGAGATCGTCGCGCAGCACGCGCAGCTCGTCGCCAAAGCTCGCCAGCGCGGCGCGGGTGACCAGGGCCTGCTGCTCTTCGGCAAGATATTCGGCCAGGTTGCCGGTGAGGCCCGCCCAGGCGCGCGCATGCACGCGCCGCAGGCTCGCGGCACCGTCGACCATGCGATGTGCGACGATGTCGCCGAACACGCGCGACAGGTCCTCCTCAGCATCCCAGCGCAGGTTGCGGAACACGAAGCCCAGGGCGTCGGCGAGCTCGGCACTGCCCTCGATGCGCACAGCGTTCATGAGCTTGTTCGCGTCGCCGCCGGCGAGGCCGGGCAGCGCCGAGAACGGCAGTGACAGGGTGACGTCCGGCGCACTCCCGTCCGCGGCGTCGACGAGGTAGCCGTCCGTGTCGATGCCGAATGTCAGCGCGACCGGGTCGGCAGACAGGCGTGCGCAGCGGCCTGCATGCGGGGCGAGGCGCTCGCGCGCCCAGTTAGCACGCGCGAGGAGATGGTTGATGGCGGCCAGGGCGCCGCGAGTGCCGAAATCAAGGACGGACATATTCTCGGAACGGGCTGGCCGACTCAGGCGACCTGCTGGATGCCGGCGATGACCCAGCCGCCGGCGCCGCTGACGGGTTTGGTGAGGTGCCAGACTTCGTCGAAGGGCGCCGGTGCGGCGCCGGGGTCTTCGCGCAGCAGGCCGCTGAAGCGCACGCTGACGATGTAGCGCTGCGCTTCCTCGACGACTTCGAGGATCTGGGCGTCCAGGTCGACGATGTCGGTGCGCTGCTCGCTCATGCCGCGGTCGGCCATCTGCAGGCGGATCTCGGCGTACATCTCGGGCGTGGTGAACTCGCGGATGTCGTCTAGGTTGCCAGCGTCGTGGGCCGCCTGCAGGCGGATGAAATTGACCTTGGCCTGGCGGGCGAAGGCGTCGGCATCGAAGTCATGCGGAAATGCGTGCGTGCCGGCGTCGCCACCGCCGCCGGGGAGCGCCTCGGCAGCGTAAGGGGGCGTGGCACCGCCGCCCTGGACGGCGCCGGCGTACTGCATGCCCGGCTCGCCGCGGCCCTCGGCCGGACGGCGCGTAAGCATGCGGAACAGGGCGATGCCCGCGAACAGCAGCAGCGCGATCAGCAGGAGGGAGCCGAGTTCCTCGCTCAGGCCGAGATGCGAGAGCAGTGCCGCGAGGCCCAGACCGGCGGCCAGGCCGGCGAGCGGGCCCATCCAGGAGCGCCTGGGCTGGGTCGTGGCGGTGGTGGTCTGCGACGTTTGCGGGGCGGGCGTCGCGGATTGCCGCGGCGCTTGCTGGGGACTGATCTGCCTTTGCATGCCGAGGCTGCTGCCGCCGCCGAGACGTTTCGCCTCGACGTCGGCGATGCCCAGGCCGAGGCTGAAGACGACGGCGAGGAGGGCGAGGAGGGCTTTCTTCATGGCTCGATTCGCTCCATGGCACATGGTGCGGCGCCCGCCGCGGCGGAGCCGTGTGCGGCAGCGCCGGCGGCGTTCACACCTTGTAGCCGCGATGCAGCGCGACGATGCCGGCGCTGAGGTTGAAGTAGTCGACCCGCTTGAAACCCACTTGTTCCATCAGCGCCTTGAGCTCCTCCTGGGGCGGATGCATGCGGATGGATTCGGCAAGGTAGCGGTAGCTGTCGGCGTCGCCAGCGACCTTCTGTCCCATCCACGGCAGGATCTTGAACGAGTAGAGGTCGTAGACGGGCGACAGCGGCCCCCACACCTTGGAGAATTCGAGCACCAGCAGCCGGCCGCCCGGGCGCAGCACGCGGCGCATCTCGGCCAGCGCGGCGTCCTTGTGCGTCATGTTGCGCAGCCCGAAGGCGACGGTGACGCAGTCGAACCAGTTGTCGGGGAAGGGGAGCTTCTCGGCATTGCACTGCGCGACGGGCAGCGCGTAGCCTCGGTCGAGCACGCGGTCGCGGCCCACCGAGAGCATGGCGTGGTTGATGTCGGTGAGCCACACTTGGCCTTCGCGTCCGACGCGCTTGGCGAAGGCGAGCGAGAGGTCGGCGGTGCCGCCGGCGACATCGAGCACGCGGTCGCCGCGGCCGACGCCGGAGATCTGGATCGTGAACGCCTTCCACAGCCGGTGCAGGCCGAAGGACATCAGGTCGTTCATGACATCGTATTTGGTCGCGACCGAGGAGAAGACCTCGGCGACGCGTTGCTGCTTCTCGCCTTCGGCGACAGTCTGGAAGCCGAAGTGGGTGGTCTTGTCGTTCATGTTCAGTGCTTGTGGCCGCAGCCGTGCTTCGGGGCGGGCGGTGGGTTGTCGGCGGGGTCGCGGCTCGCCCCGGCCTCGGCGAGGCGGTCGAGGTATTGCTGCCACAGCGTGTCCTGCTGGGTGGCGAGCATGTGCAGGTAGTCCCAGGAGTAGAGGCCGCTGTCGTGGCCGTCGGAGAACACCAGCTTCACCGCGTAGTGGCCGACGGGTTCGATGTCGAGTAGCTCGACGTCGCGCTTGCCGACCTGAAGGGTCTCCTGCCCCACGCCATGACCGCGGACTTCGGCGGAGGGCGAATACACGCGCAGGAATTCGAAGGGCAGCGAGTACTGCCGGTCTTCGCCGAAGGCGATTTCGAGCACGCGCGACTTGCGGTGGAGCGTGAGTGCGGTGGGGATGGGGGTTTCGTCGTCGAGGCCGGCCATGCTTGCCCCTGCTCGTTGTTGGAGGGGACGTCAATCATACCCGATTCGGGGCCGGCCCGTGCCGTGCGGGGGGGCCCGCGACGCTTGTTGCGGGGGCGTGACCTGTCACAAAATCGTCAATTTCCTGCAATACACTGCGTGCGACGACATGGAGTGTGAATATGGCCGCGAACATCCTGCTTGTGGAAGACGAACCGGCGATCCAGGAGCTGATTGCCGCCAACCTCGGACGTGCCGGGCATCACGTGGTGCGCGCCGGTGACGCCGAGACGGCGCAGCGCATCGTGCGCGACGCGTTGCCGGACCTGGTGCTCCTCGACTGGATGCTGCCGGGAATGTCGGGCATCGAGCTGGCGCGCCGCCTGCGGGCGGACGAGCGCACGCGCGCGATCCCGATCATCATGCTGACGGCGCGCGGCGAGGAGCAGGACAAGGTTGCCGGCCTGGAGATGGGGGCCGACGACTACATCACCAAGCCTTTCAGTCCGCGCGAGCTGGTCGCGCGCATCAAGGCGGTGCTGCGTCGGCGCGCGCCGCAGGCGACGGAAGACCCGGTGGCGCTGGGGGGGCTGTGCCTCGATCCGGCGACGCACCGGGTGTCCGCCGGGGAACGGCCGGTGGCGCTGGGGCCGACGGAGTTCCGTCTGCTGCATTTCCTCATGACCCATCCCGAACGCGTGCATTCGCGCGCGCAGCTGCTCGACCAGGTATGGGGCGACCATGTGTTCGTCGAGGAGCGCACGGTGGACGTGCATGTGCGTCGCCTGCGCGCCGCGCTCGAACCGGTCGGCCAGGACGGCCTGATCCAGACGGTGCGCGGCAGCGGCTACCGCCTGTCGGCCTTGCCGGCGGTGGCGGGCGTGTAAGATCCGCAACGACAGTCACAGGCGGGAGTTCCTCATCAGACCCGAATCGCGATACGTGTGGATGCAGGCGCTGCGCGTGGCGGGCCTGGTCGCGCTGCTGGCGCTGATCGTCGGTGCGATCGGCGGCAAGGTCGCGGCGCTGGCGATGCTGTTCGCCGGCCTGCTGGCGATGCTCGCCTGGCAGCTATTCAACCTGCAGCGCCTGGTCGAATGGATGCATGCCCCGAGGGGCGTTTCGCTGCCCGCCGGGGTCGGCATCTGGGCGCACATCTTCTACGATCTGGACCGGCGTTCGCGTACCTCGGCCGATCTGCGCGAACGCCTGACCGGTGCCCTCGACCGCTTCCACGAGGCCAGCCAGGCGATGCCCGACGGGGTGTTGTACCTGTCGGCGAACGACCGCATCGAGTGGCTCAACCGCAAGGCCGAGCAGCAATTCGGCATCGACGGGCGGCGCGACCACGGGGCGCTGGTGACGACGCTGGTGCGCGAGCCGGAGTTCGTGCGCTTCCTGCAGGGCGGCGATTATGCGGAGCCGCTGGTGCTGCATTCGACGCGCCGCGCGGGGCTCACGCTGCTGGTGCAGGTGGTGCCCTTCGGCGACAAGCAGAAGATGGTGGTGTCGCGCGACGTGAGCCAGCTGGAGAAGCTGGAGACGATGCGGCGCGACTTCATCGCCAACGTGTCCCACGAGCTGCGCACGCCGCTGACCGTGGTGACGGGCTTCCTCGAGACGCTGATCGACGGCCGCGACGATTTTGCGCCGGAGGATGTGACGCACTTCCTGCAGCTCGCGCTGGATCAGTCGCTGCGCATGCAGGCGCTGATCGAGGATCTGCTTGCCCTGTCCGCCCTCGAGACGGGCGCGCCGGCGGCAGTGGAAGAGCGTGTGGACGTCGCCTCGCTGGTACGGAGCATCGCCGAGGATACGCGCCTGCTGTCGAATGGGCGGCACGAGATCGAGGCCGACATCGACGCGCGTGCCGGCTGCGCGACCTTGCTGGGGAGCGAGAAGGAGCTGCGCTCGGCGTTCGCGAACCTCGCCAGCAATGCGGTGCGCTACACGCCCGCCGGGGGACGCATCCGCCTGAGCTGGAGCTGCACCGACGGCCGCGGGGAATTTGCGGTCGAGGACAACGGCATCGGCATCGCGGCTGACGACATCCCGCGCCTGACCGAGCGCTTCTACCGCGTCGACCGCGGACGTTCGCGCGAAACGGGCGGCACCGGCCTGGGCCTGGCGATCGTCAAGCACATCCTGTCGCGCCACCAGGCCGAGCTGCGCATCGTCAGCGCGCCGGGCAAGGGGAGCCGCTTCAGCGCGTGTTTCCCGCTTTCGCGCCTGGAGCCGGCGCTTCCAGCGCTTCGTAGCTGACCTGCACGAAATCGGGGCCGCGCAGGAGCGCCTTGACGAGCCGCAGCTGGTAACGCTCGCTGCGGTCGACGACGTCGATGACGCGCTGCGGCTGGAACCATTTGGCCGGCAGGATCAGCGAGGCGCCCGCCTTCAGTGCCGGCGTGGGGGGCAGCAGAAAGCCCTCGAGGAAGGCTTCGTGCAGATTGCCCGCGAGGCCGAAGGGGCGCACCGCGACGACGCGCGGCAAGCCCGGAAGCACCTGCACGCCGGCTTCCATGACGCCGTCGGCGCGATACATGAGCCAGCTGAGCTGCGCGAGCAGGAACTGCTCGCCGTCGGGCGGACGCACGCCGACGAGCTGGTGGTGTTCGAGGCGCTGGGTATGGGGATCCTGGTACAGGCGAAAGCCGCTGACCGAGTGGTCGGCGACCTGCCAGTGCTCGCAGGTGAAGCGGAGCCGCGCGGCCGCGCGGCGGCGTTCGTTCTCGTTCCAGCGCGGGTTTTCGGCCTGGGCGACGCGTTCGCCGAAGGTGAGCAGCGAGATGTCGCTGCGCAGGCTGCGCTGCGTGGCGTACAGCGGCGGCTGTTCGAAGGCCTTGCCGCTGACGTGGAAGGCGATGGACGACCAGCCGACGGTGAGTTCGGCGCGCCCCTGCGTGCCGCGTCGCGGGAAGCGTCGCCCGGCCGAGGCCAGGCCCCAGGGCCGATACAGCGACAGCAGCAGCTTGGCGCAGGCATCCACGGGGCAGTCGGCGCCGAGGCCGAGCGAGGACGGCGTGACGCCCTGCTTGAACTGCTTGAGCACGGCCTGGATCTGGCCGGCGAGCTTGCTGCCGTCGAAGCGGCGCAGGTTCGTCGAGGGCGTCAGCACCCCGACCGGACGCAGGCCGTGGTCGGCACCGAGATCGAGTCCGTAGGTGGCCGGCTGCGGGGTGTCGCCGTCGGGCGCCCCGAGCAGCTCGCAGTAGGGGGCGAAGCGCTGCGCCCAGCGGCACACCCAGCCGAGGTCGCGTTCGCTGCGGCCGTAGGGGTTGGCGAGGTCGACGAGCAGCACGGCGACGAAGGCTTCGGCCGGGCTCTGCGCCTTCCAGATGTCGTTGAGCGCATCGGGGACGCGGATCGTCGCGATGCCCTGTGCCTCGGCGGCGCAGAAGCTGTCGTGCAGTGCCGTCCACGTCCCGCGGGGGATCGCGCGGTGGGCGCGGAAGTATTCGAGCGGCACCATGCCCGCGTAGTGGATGCGCCGCTGCGCCAGCAGCGCGCGCTGGTCGGTCGGCAGGCGTTCGGTCCCGCTCGTGCGTGCGACCAGGCCGTAGGAGCGCGCCATGGCCTGCCACAGCGCGACGACGCTGCGCAGCGTCTCGTTTTCCACGCCGTCGGGCGGAAGCGGATGCGCGGCATAGCGGCTGGCGAGCGTGGACTGCGCGAGCGCGACGTGCGGGCGCGTGGCCTCGAGGATCTCGAGGTGCCGTTCGGGCGCGGGCGGGTCCCGCAGCAAGGCCGTCACCATCTCGGACAGCAGCCGGTGGGTCTCGTCGACGTTCAGCGGATGCAGCCTGGCCAGCAGCGCCAGGCATTCGACGGGATCGTGATAACCCATGGGTTCTCCGTGGTGCGTTCGGTCCGGGTGCGCAGGCTTCATCCGGCGGTCTGTTCGGTGAGCATCGCGACCAGCGTCGCGGAGAGTGTCGCCACCGGCGGGGCCGGGCGCGGCGCGGCGGTGCGCAGCGGGGCGCTCCATATCGGTTGCGGGAAGTGGGCGTCGTCGGCGAAGCGCGGGATGACGTGCCAGTGCAGGTGCGGGACCACGTTGCCGAGGCTTGCAAGATTGATCTTGTCGGGGCGCATCAGCTGGCGCAGCGCGGCCTCGGTCGCGAGCACGACGTTGAGGAGATGGCGCTGCTCGCCGGCGTTGAGGTCGGTCATCTCCGCACTGTGGTGGTTCCACACGACGCGGCAGAAGCCAGGATAGCCGGGCTCATCGACGAGGATGACGCGGCAGCTGCCGTCGCGCCACACCAGGGTTTCGTTGGCGGCCAGACACAGTGGGCAATCGGACACGGGTTTCCCCTTCGGCGCTATGGTGAAAATCGGACTTTAGCCTTTCGGCATGAGGCTGCGAAGTGAAATCTACACGCTGCCCGCACCGGCAGCGGGGTTCCCGGCGATGGTCGTCGCCTCGCCCAGGGTCTCGATCGCGCCATGCCGGAACGCGAGCAGGGTCCCGGGCGGGATCGCGTGCCACACCTCGTTGTCGGTCAGCGGCGTGGTCGCGATCACGGCGACACGGTCGGCCGGGGTCGTGAGCCGGCTGAAGTCGACGCTGAGGTCCTGATCGGAGAGGTGCGCGGTGGTGAAGGGGGCCTGGCGGACGATATAGGCGAGGCGCGTCGAGCAGTGCGCGAAGAGGTAGTCGCCGTTCGACAGCAGGAAGTTGAACGGGCCGTGCGCGCCGATGCGGATCGCGAGGCGGCGCAGGGACGCGTACAGGGCCTCGGGTGGGGGCGGGCCGTCGGGGAATTCGGCGGCGAGGTGCTGCAGGATGTCGCAGAACGCGGTCTCGGAGTCGGTGTTGCCGACCGGCAGGAAGCGGCCGTCGAAGTGCGGCGCGTAGTCGAGCAGGTTGCCGTTGTGCGCGAAGATCCAGTAGCTGCCCCACAGCTCGCGCTGAAAGGGGTGGGTGTTGTCGAGCGTGACCTGGCCCTGCGTGGCCTTGCGGATGTGCGCGATGACGTTGAGCGAGCGGATGGGATAGTTGCGCACCAGCTCCGCGATGGGCGACGAGGCGCTGGGCTGGGGATCGAGGAACACGCGCACGCCGCGCCCCTCGAAGAAGGCGATGCCCCAGCCGTCGGCATGCACGTCGGTGGCGCCGCCGCGCGCCTGGAAGCCGGCGAACGAGAAGCAGATGTCCGTCGGCACGTTGCAGTTCATCCCGAGGAGCTGGCACATCGCGCGATTCCTCTCTCGTCTGATGCGGCAATCATCCCTTCGTCCCGAGCCGGTCGAAGGGCGTCGTCCGGGTTGCGCCAAGCGCCGCCCGGACGGTATCGATCAAGCTTCGAGCTTGCGTTTCAGCAGTTCGTTCACCTGCGCCGGGTTGGCCTTGCCCTTGCTCGCCTTCATGACCTGGCCGACGAGCGCGTTGAAGGCCTTTTCCTTGCCGGCGCGGAATTCCTCGACCGACTTCTGGTTGGCCGCGAGCACCTCGTCGATCATCGCCTCGATCGCACCGGCGTCGTTGGTCTGGCGCAGGCCCTGGGCCTCGATGACGGCGTCGGCGGAGTTGCCTTCGCGGTTCCACAGGGCGTCGAACACCTTCTTGCCGATGTTGTTCGAGATCGTGCCATCAGCGATGCGCGCGACCAGGCCGGCGAGTTGCACGGGCGACACAGGGGAAGCGGCGACGTCGAGCTCGGCCTTGTTGAGGCGCGCTGCGAGGTCGCCCATGACCCAGTTCGCGCAGGGCTTGGCGAGCGCGACGCCGGCGGCTTCGACGGCGGCCTGGTAGAAGCTTGCGACTTCCTTCGACGCGGTGAGCGTCGTCGCGTCGTACGCGGAGAGGCCCCACTGTTCCATGAAGCGGGCCTTCATCGCGCCGGGCAGCTCGGGCATTTCCGAATGCACCCGCGCCTTCCACTCGGGCGAGATCACGAGCGGCAGCAGGTCCGGGTCGGGGAAGTAGCGGTAGTCGTGCGCGTCTTCCTTCGAGCGCATCATGCGCGTCTCGCCGCTGTCGGGGTCGAACAGCACGGTCGCCTGCTGGATCCTGCCGCCGTCCTCGAGGGTGTCGATCTGCCACTGCACCTCGTAGTCGATCGCCTGCTGCAGAAAGCGGAAGGAGTTGAGGTTCTTGATCTCGCGGCGCGTGCCGAGCGGCCCGCCGGGGCGGCGCACGGAGACGTTGGCGTCGCAGCGGAACGAGCCTTCCTGCATGTTGCCGTCGCAGATGTCGATCCAGCGCACCAGCGCATGCAGCGTGCGGGCGTAGGCGACGGCTTCGGCCGAGGAGCGCATGTCGGGCTCGGAGACGATCTCGAGCAGCGGCGTGCCGGCGCGGTTGAGGTCAATGCCGCTCATGCCGTGGAAGTCCTCGTGCAGGCTCTTGCCGGCGTCTTCCTCGAGGTGGGCGCGGGTGAGATGCACCGTCTTCTCGTAGGCTTTATCCCCTTCACCGACGCGGATCGTGATCTCGCCGCCCTGCACCACCGGCAGCTCGAACTGGCTGATCTGGTAGCCCTTGGGGAGGTCGGGGTAGAAGTAGTTCTTGCGCGCGAACACGCTCTTCGGCGCGACTTCGGCGCCGATCGCCAGGCCGAAGCGGATCGCGCGTTCGACGGCGCCGCGGTTGAGCACCGGCAGCACGCCGGGCAGCGCGATATCGACGGCGCAGGCCTGCACGTTCGGCGCCGCGCCGAAGGCGGTGCTGGCGCCGGAAAAGATCTTGGAGGCGGTGTTGAGCTGGGCATGCACTTCCAGCCCGATGACGACTTCCCAATCCGATCTGCTCATAGTCCTGTCTCTTGATTCGCTGCGGTCAGGTGCACTGGCCGCTCGACCGGTCCACCAGGATCGGCCATACATATTCGAACGTGCCGCGGGTGCAGCGTTTCGCGCATTCGGAGAATGCGACGGTGACCTGTTCGCCCTGTTCCCACATGCGCACGGTGCAGCCGTCGCGCGCCTGCAGCTCGACGTGCGGCTCCTTCAGCACTTGCCTGAAGTCGGCCAGGTCGAACTTGCAGCTGCCGCGCTTGGGGACGTCGACCGTCGCGGCGAAGGCGCGCACCTCGGAGTGGCTGACATCCAGCACGGCGCTGCCGCCGTAGCCGACCTCGTCCTTGAAGCGGCAGTCGGTCTTGATGGAGAGCGGGCGCACCGGCATGGGCTTGAGCCGGCCGCGCTGCAGCGCGCGCTCCGGTTCGGCCTCGGCGGCGGATTGTGCCGGGGAGGGCGTGGTCGCCGCGGGCTCGGGCTTGCGCTCGGGCGGGGTCGCGCAGGCGCCCAGCAGCGTGACGGCTGCGAGCGCGACCGCGCGGAGGGCGGGATGAAGGCGGCGCATGGGACGCTCAGCCCGGACGGCGCAGGTGCCAGTCGGTCGCCTGCTGGTACTGGTGCGCGGTGGCGAGCAGGCGCGCCTCGGCGAAGTAGTCGCCGATGAGCTGCAGGCCGACCGGGAGATTCCCGCCGCCGAAGCCGCAGGGGTGCGACAGGCCGGGCAGGCCGGCGAGGTTCACGGCGATGGTGTAGATGTCCGACAGGTACATCTGCACTGGGTCGTCGGTCTTCTCGCCGATCGCCCAGGCGGTGGTCGGGCTGGTCGGGCCGGCGATCACGTCGCATTGCGCGAATGCGGCCTGGAAGTCCTGCGCGATCAGGCGGCGCAGCTTCTGCGCCTGCAGGTAGTAGGCGTCGTAGTAGCCGTGCGACAGCACGTAGGTGCCGACCAGGATGCGGCGCTTCACTTCGGCGCCGAAGCCTTCGGCGCGGCTCTTCGCGTACATCTCGGCGAGGTCGCGGTATTCGGCGGCGCGGTGGCCGTAGCGCACGCCGTCGAAGCGCGACAGGTTGCTCGACGCCTCGGCCGGCGCGATCACGTAGTAGGCGGGGATCGCCAGTTTCGCGTTGGGCAGGCTCACGTCGACGGTGGTCGCGCCGAGCTTGCGGTACTGCTCGAGCGCGGCCTCGACCGCGGCGCGCACGTCCTCGGCCATGCCTTCGGCGAAGAATTCGCGCGGCAGGCCGATGCGCAGGCCGGCAAGCGGCTGGTCGCTGGCCGGTGCGGCGAGCTCGCGCGCGTAATCCTCGGCGGGGCGCTCGAGGCTGGTGGAGTCGCGCTCGTCGAAGCCCGCCATGGCGCTCAGCAGTTGCGCGCAGTCGGCCGCGGACGCGCCGAAGGCGCCGCCCTGGTCGAGTGAGCTGGCGTAGGCGATCATGCCGTAGCGGCTGACGACGCCGTAGGTGGGCTTGATGCCGGTGATGCCGGTGTGGCCGGCGGGCTGGCGCACCGAGCCGCCGGTGTCGGTGCCGGTGGCGATCGGGGCGAGGCGCGCGGCGACCGCCGCGGCCGAGCCGCCCGAGGAGCCGCCCGGGATCCGCGTGGTGTCCCAGGGGTTCCTGACCGGGCCGTAGTGCGAGTTCTCGTTCGACGAGCCCATGGCGAACTCGTCCATGTTGGTCTTGCCCAAGTTCACCGCGCCGGCGGCCTTGAGCAGCGAGACGACGTGGGCGTCATAGGGGCTGACGAAGTTCGACAGCATCTTCGAGCCGCAGGTCGTGAGCACGCCTTCGGTGCAGAACACGTCCTTGTGCGCGAGCGGGATGCCGGTGAGCGGGCCGGCGTTGCCGGCGGCGATGCGCGCGTCGGCGGCACGGGCGGCCGCGAGGGCACCGTCGCGGTCTACGGTGATGAAGGCGTTGAGCGCCGGGTTGTGTTGTTCGATGCGGTCGAGGAAGAGGGTCGCGAGTTCGACGCTGGAGATCTTCTTCGCGTCCAGCGCGGCGCGCAGTTCGGTGAGGCTGGCGTGGATCATGGCTTACTCGATGACCTTCGGGACGAGGTAGAGGCCTGCTTCGGTCTGCGGGGCGACGCGCTGGAAGGCCTCGCGGCGGTCCGCTTCGGTCGCGACGTCGTCGCGCAGGCGCTGTGCGACATCCTGCGGGTGGCTCATCGGCTCGACGCCGCTGGTGTCGACCGCCTGCATCTGCTCGATCAGGCCGAAGATTCCGTTCAGTTTGGCGCGCGTGGCCTCGACGTCGCCCTCGGCGAGTTCGATGCGCGCGAGTCCGGCGATGCGCAGGACCTGTTCAGTGGTAAGCGACATGAGGAAACAAAACCCGCTTAAATCACAAAGGTTTGTAGGTTATCATACTCGTTTGCCGTCAGTCCGGCCGGGCATCAGCCCCACCGCCCACCCTCCTTACCGGTTTCGGGATTTTTCCGCATGTTTGGTTTCCTGCGTTCCTATTTCTCCAACGATCTGGCCATTGACCTTGGCACCGCGAACACGCTGATCTACGTGCGCGGCAAGGGCATCGTGCTCGACGAGCCGTCCGTCGTCGCGATCCGTACCGAGGGCGGGCCCAACGCGAAGCGCACGATCCAGGCGGTCGGCCACGCGGCGAAGCAGATGCTGGGCAAGACGCCGGGCAACATCACCGCGATCCGCCCGATGAAGGACGGCGTGATCGCAGACTTCGTCGTCACCGAGCAGATGATCAAGCAGTTCATCAAGAAGGTGCACGATTCGCGCATGTTCTCGCCGAGCCCGCGCATCATCATCTGTGTGCCCTGCGGTTCGACCCAGGTCGAACGCCGCGCGATCCGTGATGCGGCCCTCGCTGCGGGCGCCTCGCAGGTGTACCTGATCGAGGAGCCGATGGCGGCGGCGATCGGCGCGGGACTGCCGGTGTCGGACGCGACCGGCTCGATGGTCGTCGATATCGGCGGCGGCACCACCGAAGTGGGCGTGATCTCGCTGGGCGGCATGGTGTATGCCGGTTCGGTGCGCGTGGGCGGCGACAAGTTCGATGACTCCATTGTCAATTACATCCGCCGCAACTACGGCATGCTGATCGGCGACACCACCGCCGAGAACATCAAGAAGGAAATCGGCTCGGCCTTCCCGGGTTCGGAAGTGCGCGAGATGGAAGTGAAGGGGCGCAACCTCGCCGAAGGCATCCCGCGCAGCTTCACGATCTCGTCGAACGAGATCCTCGAGGCGCTCACTGAGCCGCTGAACCAGATCGTCTCCGCGGTGAAGATCGCCCTCGAGCAGACCCCGCCCGAGCTCGGCGCGGACATCGCCGATCGCGGCATGGTGCTCACCGGCGGCGGCGCGCTGCTGCGCGACCTCGATCGCCTGCTGATGGAGGAGACCGGCCTGCCGGTGATCGTCGCGGAGGAGCCGCTGACCTGCGTCGCGCGCGGCTGCGGCATGGCGCTCGAGAAGATGGACAAGCTCGGCTCCATCTTCGCCTCCGAGTAATTCGCGTCGTCGCGGCGGGCGCCCCCGCCTGCCGCGCCGCGCCGTAGACGCCGCACGATGTCCCTCGCCGGTCATCCGTCACCACCGATCTTCAAGCAGGGACCCACGCCGCTGGTGCGGCTGGCGGTGCTCGTCTCCATCTGTCTGGCGATGCTGGTCGCCGACCTGAAGTTCCGTTACCTCGAAGTGGTGCGCCAGGCGCTGTCGGTGGCAACCTGGCCGCTGCAGATGGCGGCAGCCGCGCCCGCAGACTTCGTACGCAACGCCGCCGTGTATTTCGCCACCCTCGTCGAAGTGCAGAAGGACAACTCCGCGCTGCGCGGGCGCGAACTGGAGGCGGCGCAGCGCCTGCTGCGCTTCGAGCAGCTCGAGGAAGAGAACCGTCGCCTGCGCGGGCTCCTCGACATGGGGGCGTCGGTCGCGACCAAGAGCGTCGCCGCCGAGATCCTCTACGATGCGCCGGACCCCTTCGACCGCAAGGTGATCCTCAACCGTGGCAGCCAGCAGGGCGTCGAGGCCGGCATGGCGGTGGTCAACGAGCAGGGCATGCTCGGCCAGGTCACGCGCGTGTATCCGGTGCAGGCCGAGGTCACGCTGCTTACCGACAAGGACCAGGCGGTGCCGGTGCAGGTCGCGAGGAACGGCTTGCGTGGCGTGCTCGCCGGGGCCGGCCAGGGGCGGCTCGAATTGCGCTTCACGCTGTCGGGCGCGGACGTGCGCGTGGGCGACCGGCTCGTGACCTCGGGCCTGGACGGCCTGTTCCTCGCCGGACTGCCGGTGGCCGATGTCGTGAGCGTGGACCGCGACGCACAGACCTTCGCGGTGATCGTGTGCGAACCCGTCGCCGGCGTCGAGCGCACGACGCAGGTGCTGCTGCTCGGGCGCGCCGCGCCGCCGCCGCCGCGTCCGGTGCCGGAGCCCGAACCCGAGCCGCGCAAGGGGCGCAAGGGATAATCGATGCAACCGACCCACCGTTCCAGTCGCATCCTGCTGCCGGCCAAGACCTGGTTCGCCTGGCTGAGCCTGCTCGTGGCGCTCGGCCTGAGCTACATCCCGACCGGCCTCACGCCCGGCGTGCCCGACTGGGTCGCGCTGGTGCTGGCCTTCTGGTCGATCCGCGAGCCCTTGCGCGTCGGCATGGGGGCAGGTTTCCTGTTCGGCGTGCTGGTCGATATCGGCCACGGTGCCGCGATGGGCCAGCATGCGCTCGCCTACGTCGTGCTGTGCTATCTCGCGACCTCGGTGTCGCGGCGCGTGCTGTGGTTCGGGCCGACGCAGCAGGCGCTGCAGATGTTCCCGCTGCTGTTGCTGACGCAGGTGATCATGGTCACGGTGCGCCTCGTTGCCGGCGCCGAGTTTCCCGGCTGGTGGTACTTCCTCTCGAGCCTCACGAGCGCGGCGCTGTGGGTGCCGCTGAACTACCTGTTGCTGCTGCCGCAGTACCAGCCGGTGGACCGGGACGACAACCGGCCGATCTGAACCCATGATGGAATTCCGTACCCCCGACGAGGAACTGGGGCGCTTCCGCCGCCGCGTCCTGATCGCGGGCATCTTCATCGCCGTGTGCTTCGGCCTGCTGGTGGCGCGCTTCTGGTTCCTGCAGGTCGTGCGCTACGACTATTACCACACCCGCGCCGAAGACAACCGCATTGCGCTGCTGCCCATCGTGCCGGGGCGCGGTTCGATCACGGACCGCAACGGCGTGCCGCTCGCGCGCAACTACGCCGCCTACACGCTGGAGATCACGCCCTCGCGCGTGCGCGACCTCGAGGCGACGATAGACGGACTGGCGGAGATCGTCGAGATCGACGCGCGCGACCGGCGCCGCTTCAAGAAGCTGCTGGAAGAGAGCAAGAATTTCGAGAGCGTGCCGCTGCGCACGCGCCTGACCGAAGAGGAGGTTGCGCGCGTGATCGCGCGGCGCTACCAGTTCCCCGGCGTCGAGGTGCAGGCGCGCCTGTTCCGCGACTACCCGCAGGGTGAGCTCGCCTCGCACGTGATCGGCTACATAGGCCGCATCAACCAGCGCGATCGCGAGCGCATCGAGGAGTCGGGCGACGAGGCGAACTACCGTGGCTCCGAACATATCGGCAAGAGCGGGCTGGAACAGAGCTACGAGGCCGAGTTGCACGGCGTTACCGGCGCCGAGCAGGTCGAGGTGAATGCCGGCGGACGCGCCGTGCGCCAGCTCGCGCGCACGCCGGGCCTGGCGGGCAACGATCTGGAGCTGACGCTCGACATCGAGATGCAGAAGGTCGCCGAAGCCGCCTTCGGCAAGCGCCGCGGCGCACTCGTCGCGATCGAGCCGGCGACCGGCGGCGTGCTGGCGCTGGTGTCCAAGCCCGGGTACGACCCGAACCTGTTCGTCGACGGCATCTCGACCGAAGACTGGAAGTCGCTCAACGAATCGCCCGACCACCCGCTGGTGAACCGCGCCATCTTCAGCGCCTATCCGCCGGGCTCGACCTTCAAGCCCTTCATGGCGATGGCGGGCCTGTCGGCGGGAAAGCGCACGATCACGCAGACGATTCCCGATCCGGGCTACTTCATGTTCGGCGGTCACCGCTTCATGGACGACAAGGTCGGCGGGCACGGCATGGTGGATCTGCCGAAATCCATCGTCGTGTCGTGCAACACCTACTACTATCAGCTCGCCAACGACCTGGGCATCGACGGCATCGCGAACTTCATGCGCCCCTTCGGCTTCGGCTCGCGCACCGGCATCGACGTGCCCGGCGAGGCCGAGGGCGTGTTGCCGACGCCCGAATGGAAGAAGAAGCGCTTCCGCAAGAAGGAACACCAGAAGTGGTTCGGTGGCGAGACCATCTCGGTGGGCATCGGACAGGGCTATAACGCCTACACACCGCTGCAGATGGCCAACGCGGTGGCGGCGCTGGTCAATGACGGCAAGCTGTTCCGCCCGCACGTGGTGCGCCATGTCGTGAGCCCCGTGACGGGCGAGCGCCGTGTCGTCGAGCCCGCGCCGATCCGCACTATCCCCTTCAAGCCGGAGCATGCGGCCGCGGTGCGTCAGGCGATGGTGGACGTGAACAAGGTCGGCACCGGCGCGCGTGCCTTCGCCGGGGCGCCCTACTCGGTCGGCGGCAAGACCGGCACCGCGCAGGTGTTCTCGCTGCGTGGCCAGCGCTACGTCGAGGGCCGCGTGAGCGAACGCCTGCGCGACCACTCGTGGTTCATCGCCTACGCGCCGGCCGACAAGCCGACCATCGCGCTCGCGGTGCTGGTCGAGAACGGTGGTTTCGGTGCGCAGTCGGCGGCGCCGATCGCGCGCCAGGTGATCGACTACCATCTCCTCGGCAAGCGCCGCGACCAGCCGGCCGGCGAGGATGTCGACGCGGCCGACGAGGGCGACGAGCACGCCGCCCACCCGCACGCCGGCGCGCATGCTACGGCAGCGGAACCGGCGCAGCCGCAGGCGGGCGGACAAGAAGGGGAGCCTCGTTCCGAATGACCGACACGCGATTCCATCCGCGCGAGCTCCTGCTCGGCTTCCTGCGCCCGATCGACCTGCCGCTGCTCCTGCTGCTCGCCTTGCTCCTCGGCTACGCCTTCGTCCTCATGATGAGCGCCTCGCCGGAGCGCATCCCGTCCCTGCAAGTGAACACCGCCGTCGCGCTCGCGGCGATGTGGGTGACGGCGCGCGTGCCGGCGCAGCGCCTGCTGAGCCTTGCGCTGCCGCTGTACCTGATCGGCGTGCTGCTGCTCATCGCGGTGGATCTCTTCGGCGAGACCTCGAAAGGCGCGACGCGCTGGCTCGACATCGGCGTGACGCGCATCCAGCCGTCCGAGATCATGAAGATCGCGATGCCGCTGATGCTGGCGTGGTACTTCCAGCAACGCGAGGGCCAGATCGGCCTGCGCGATTTCATCGTCGCCGGCCTGCTGCTGGTCGTACCGGTCGGACTGATCATGGTGCAGCCCGATCTGGGCACGAGCCTGCTCGTGACCGCGGCGGGCGTCTATGTGATCTATTTCGCCGGCCTGTCATGGAAGCTGCTGGTGCCCGTCGTCGCGGTCGGGGTCATCGGCATCGGTGCAATCGTCGGCTTCGGCGACCAGATCTGCCAGCCCGGCGTCGACTGGCCGGGCCTGCGCGAATACCAGAAGCACCGTGTGTGCACCCTGCTCGACCCGACCCAGGATCCGCTCGGCAAGGGCTTCCATATCATCCAGTCGACCATCGCCATCGGCTCGGGCGGGGTGCTCGGCAAGGGCTGGATGGACGGCACCCAGACGCATCTCGCCTTCCTGCCCGAGCGCCACACCGATTTCATCTTCTCGGTGCTCGCTGAGGAGTTCGGCCTGATCGGCATCGTCGTGCTGCTGGCGATCTACGTGCTGCTGCTGCTGCGCGGCTTCTACATTGCCGCGATGGCGCCGACGCTGGCGACGCGCCTGCTCGGGGGCGCCATCACCATGATCTTCTTTACCTATGCTTTCGTTAACATGGGCATGGTCAGCGGTATCCTGCCGGTCGTGGGCGTACCGCTGCCCTTCATCAGCTACGGGGGAACCGCGCTCGTCACGCTGTGTCTCGGGGTCGGGATACTGATGAGCATCCAGCGCAGCCGCGTGCTCGCGCAGGCGTGATTACGGAGACTGACCGATGCCGACGCATACCCTGCCAACCGGCCCGTCCGGGTACAAGCTGCTGTTCGCGGGCCTGATTGCGGCCGTGCTGGCGCTGGCCGGCTGCAGCACGACACCCTACGTGGATGGCAGCGCCGCCACCCAACCCCAGCCGGTGCCGGGCAAGAGCGCCGTCGTGCAGAAGCGCGGCGGCGCCTACTACAAGGACGACGGCCCGGGCGATAACCCGCCGGCCAATCTCGACGACATCCCCGACGCGCAGCCGCGCGCCGAGCCGCTGCACCGCTTCGCCAACCGCCCGTATAACGTGTTCGGCGAGGACTATGTGCCGGCGAAGGCAGTGATGCCCTTCCGCCAGCTCGGACGCGCCAGCTGGTACGGCAAGCGCTTCCACGGCAAGCCCACTTCCAGCGGCGAGGCTTACGACATGTACGCGATGACCGCGGCCCACCCGACGCTGCCGATTCCCAGCTATGCGCGCGTCACGCACCGCGCGAGCGGGCGCTCTGTGGTGGTGCGCATCAACGACCGCGGGCCTTTCCACAAGGGCCGCGTCATGGATCTCTCCTACGCCGCGGCGCATCGCCTGGGCTACGTGAACGTGGGTAGCGCCGAGGTCGAGGTCGAGGCCATCGTGCCCGACGGGGTCGAGATGATCGCCACCGAAAAACCGATTCCGCCGCTACCCGGCCGCCGTCCGGCGGCGCTCGTGCCGCCGACGCCAGCGCCGGCCGAGCCGCCGGTGCAGCTCGCGATGGCCGAACCGTCCACGCTCACCGATGCGACGTCCGGCATCTTCCTGCAGCTCGGCGCGTTTTCCACCGCCGCGAGCGCGGAAGGCTTCCGCGGCATGGTGCGCGATACCTTCGCCGAGCATGCCGAGCGCCTCGAAGTCCTCGCCGACGGCAAGCGCTACCGGCTGCACCTGGGCCCCTTTGCCTCGGTGACGGAAGCGAAGGCCGAGGCCGAGCGCATCGCGCGCGAACTCAAATTCCGCCCCTTCGTCGTTACGCGCTGATGCAATCTGAACCAATGGAGCCTTGCCCGGTCTTCTGTCGGGGACCGGGCAAGGCTCTATAATCGACCCTTTGCCCCGGCCCCGAGGCCTCGCCGCCTCCGTCTGCCCACTGCCACCCGCCAGCCGATCCTCATGCGCTTCCTCGTCGCCCTGCTGTTTGCCGTCGTCTCCTTCGCCGTTTCCGCCCAGAACGTCCCGCCCCCCACGCTCGCCGCGCGCGCCTGGCTCCTGATGGACCAGGCCACCGGCCAGGTGCTCGCCGCGCGCGAGCCGGACACGCGCATCGAGCCCGCGTCGCTGACCAAGCTGATGACCGCCTACCTCACCTTTGCGGCGCTCAAGAGCGGCAGCATCACGCTGCAGCAGACCGTGCCGGTGTCCGAGAAGGCCTGGCGCATGGAAGGTTCGCGCATGTTCATCCAGCCCGACAAGCCGGTCACGGTCGAGGAGCTGGTGCAGGGCATGATCATCCAGTCCGGCAACGACGCCTGCGTCGCGCTCGCCGAACTGATCGCCGGCAGCGAGGAGTCCTTCGCCCACCTGATGAACCGCGAGGCGCAGCGCCTGGGCATGAAGAACACCAGCTTCATGAACTCGTCCGGCCTGCCCGACCCCAACCACTACACCACCGCGCGCGACCTGTCCCTGCTCGCGTCGGCGATCTCGCGCGACTTCCCCGAGTATTACCGCTACTACTCGCAGAAGGAATACACCTACAACAAGATCACGCAGCCCAACCGCAACCGCCTGCTGTGGCTGGACCCGACCGTCGACGGCCTGAAGACCGGCCACACCGCGGCGGCCGGCTACTGCCTGATCGCCTCCGCCCTGCGCGGCCAGCGTCGCCTCGTGTCGGTCGTGCTGGGCACCGATTCCGACACCATCCGTGCGCAGGAATCGCTCAAGCTGCTGAACTACGGCTTCCAGTTCTTCGACACCGCCAAGCTGTACGCCGCGAACCAGGAGCTGTCGCGCTTCCGCGTGTGGAAGGGCGAGCAGAACGAGCTGCCGGTCGGCTTCCTCAACGATTTCGTGATCTCGCTGCCCAAGGGCCAGGCCGAGAAGGTGCAGAGCCAGCTCACCAGCCAGCAGCCGGTGGTCGCGCCGCTGCAGAAGGGCCAGCAGGTCGGGACGCTGCAGCTCACGCTCGACGGCCAGCCGATCGGCGAGTACCCGGTCGTCGCGCTGCAGGACGTTCCCGTCGCCGGTTTCTTCGGCCGCCTGTGGGATACCATCGTGATGTGGATCAAGAGCCTGTAAGAATTTCGCGGGGGCACGCATGAGCATCTGTTACCTCGACGGCAGCTACCAGCCTCTGACCGAGGCGCGCATCTCGCCGATGGATCGCGGCTTCCTCTTCGGCGACGGCGCCTACGAGGTGATCCCGGTGTATTCGCGCCGCCCCTTCCGCATCGCCGAGCACATCGCGCGCCTCGGGCGCACGCTGGATGCGGTACGCATCCCGAACCCGCACGCCGCCGCGGAATGGGAGACGATCGTGGGCGAGCTGGTCGCGCGCAATGCGTGGGTGGACCAGTCGATCTACCTGCATGTGTCGCGCGGCCCCGACGAGCGGCGCAACCACGCCTTCCCGGCCGTGATGCGCCCGACGGTGTTCCTGATGAGCGAGGCGCTCGTGACGCCCTCTGCCGATGTGCTGGCGAGCGGCGTCGCGGCGGTGAGCGCGGCCGATTTCCGCTGGGCGCGCTGCGACCTCAAGACCACCGCGCTGCTCGCGAACTGCCTGCTGCGCCAGGTCGCCATCGACAAGGGCTGCGCCGAGACGGTGCTGTTCCGCGACGGCTTCCTCACCGAAGGCGCCGCCTCCAACATCTTCATCGTGCGCGACGGCGTGCTGCTCGCGCCGCCCAAGAGCCACCTGATGCTGCCCGGCATCACCTACGACGTGGTGCTGGAACTGGCCGCCCGGCACGGTCTCAAACATCAGGTGCGCGAGATCCTCGAGGACGAGGTGCGCACGGCCGAGGAGGTGTGGCTCACCTCGTCGACCAAGGAAGTGCTCGCGATCACCAGCCTCGACGGGCGCCCCGTCGGCGACGGCCGGCCGGGCCCGGTGGGGCGGGAGATGCATGCCTGGTACCAGGAATTCAAGAACACGGTGATGCGCGTTGGCTGACCAGAACCCCGAAACCCTCCTCGAATTTCCCTGCGACTTCCCGATCAAGATCATGGGCGCGCGCGTCGATGAGTTCGCGCAGGTCGTCGTGGACGTGGTGCGCAGGCACGCGCCGGAGTTCGATCCCGCGACGGTGCAGATGCGGCCGTCGAGCAAGGGCAACTACATTTCCCTGACCTGCACCGTGCGTGCCGAGTCGAAGGCGCAGCTCGATGCGCTGTACCGCGACCTGTCCGCTCACCCGCTGGTGAAGGTGGTGCTGTAGTGCAGGTGGTGGAAGCCCTGCCGCTGGTCGTGCGCCGTCTCGGCCGCGTCGAGTACGAGCCGACCTGGGCGGCGATGCGTGCCTTCACCGACGCGCGCACCGCGGAGACGCCCGACGAGCTGTGGCTGCTGGAACACCCGCCGGTGTTCACGCTTGGGCAGGCCGGCAAGCCCGAGCACCTGCTGCGTGAGACCGGCATCCCGCTGGTGAAGATCGACCGCGGCGGGCAGATTACCTACCACGGCCCCGGCCAGATCGTCGTCTACCTGCTGGTCGACCTGCACCGCCGTCACATCAAGGTGCGCGAGATGGTCAACCTGATGGAGCAGGCGCTGATCGACTGCCTCGCCGACTATGGCCTCGTGGCCGAGCGCAAGGACGGCGCGCCGGGCGTGTATATCGACGGCGCGAAGATCGCGGCCCTGGGCCTGCGGGTCAGGAGCGGCTGCACCTACCACGGCCTCGCGCTCAACGTCGATGCCGACCTCGCGCCGTTCTCGGCGATCAACCCCTGCGGCTACGAGGGCCTGCAGACGATCAGGATGAAGGATTTCGGCGTGACCGACGGCGTGGACGCGGTGGGGGAGCGCCTGCTTGCCCATCTCGAGCGCCTGCTGGCGCTCCGCACGGCCCCCGACAGGCCATAATGCAGCGGGTGCCACGAGCGCCCGCGACCCCGAAGAGACGAGAGACCCCGCATGAGTACAGACAACCGCAAGCAGCGTGGCGCCGACAAGACCGCACGCATCCCGATCAAGATCGTGCCCGCCGAGCGCCTGAAGAAGCCCGAGTGGATCCGCATCAAGCTCGGCGCCGGCCAGGAGGCCGAGCGCTTCAACGAGATCAAGGCGACGCTGCGCGACCACAAGCTGCACACGGTGTGCGAGGAAGCCTCCTGTCCGAACATCCATGAATGCTTCGGCAAGGGCACGGCGACCTTCATGATCATGGGCGACATCTGCACGCGCCGCTGCCCGTTCTGCGACGTCGGCCACGGCCGTCCGGAGCCGCTCAATGCGGACGAGCCGAAGGACCTCGCCGCGACGATCGCCGCGATGCGCCTCAACTACGTCGTGATCACCAGCGTCGACCGCGACGACCTGCGCGACGGCGGCGCCCAGCATTTCGTGGACTGCATCCGCGAGACGCGCGCCGCTTCGCCGAAGACCGCGATTGAGGTGCTGGTGCCGGACTTCCGCGGCCGCATGGAGATCGCGCTGGAGATCTTCGACCAGGCGCCGCCCGACGTTATGAACCACAACCTCGAGACCGTGCCGCGCCTGTACAAACAGGCCCGTCCCGGTTCGGACTACGAATATTCGCTGAAGCTGCTGAAGGAGTTCAAGGCGCGCCACCCGGAGGTGCCGACCAAATCCGGCCTGATGGTGGGACTCGGCGAGACCGACGAGGAGATCCTCGAGGTGATGCGCGACCTGCGTGCGCACGACGTCGAGATGCTGACGATCGGCCAGTACCTGCAGCCCTCGACCGGCCACCTGCCGGTGCTGCGCTACGTGCACCCGGACACCTTCAAGATGTTCGAGACCGAAGCGCTGAAGATGGGCTTCAAGAACGCCGCCTGCGGTCCGATGGTGCGCTCGAGCTACTGGGCGGATCAGCAGGCCCACGGCGCCGGCGTCGTCTGACCCGAGCAGGGACGTAGGGCGGGAGGAGCCGAAGGCGTATCCCGCCATGCCGGACGTGGAGGGGGCGGAAACGTCGCGTGGCGGGATGCGCTGCGCTTCTCCCGCCCTACGAGATCCGGGCGTCCGCGGTCGCGTTTGGTATCAAACGCAGGCAGGATGCCAATGGCGCGGCCGGGGCCGCGCCCTCACGTTCAGCGGTACAGGCGCTCCTCGCGCTCGTGCCGTTCCTGCTCCTCGATGCTCAGCGTCGCGGTCGGGCGTGCGAGCAGGCGGCCGACGCCGATCGGTTCGCCGCTGACCTCGCAGTAGCCGTAGCTGCCATCCTCGATGCGGCGCAGCGCGGCCTCCACCTTGTGCAGCAGCTTCAGCTCGCGGTCGCGGATGCGCTGCTCCAGCACCTGTTCCTCTTCCTGCGTGGCGCGGTCGGCCTCGTCCGGGGTGGCGACGGTTTCGCGCAGATGCGAGCGCGTTTCCTCGCTGTTCTCGCGCAGCTCGGCCTGCAGCGCGAGGAGGCGCTGGCGGAAGAATTCGAGTTGCGCGGCGTTCATGTAGTCGTCCGCCGACATCGCCAGCAGTTCGACTTCGGAGAGTGTGCCGTTGCGTGTGGCAGTCGCCGTCATCATGAGTTCTCCGTGTTACCACCCCGGGCACCACGGTGCCGCGGGGTCAAGTGCATTAATGAAAAAAGGGTAACTCCTGCACGCGCACGCTACCCGATGCGGGGGTATGCTCACGGGCGCTTCGTGTGAAACCCGTCCCTGGAGACCATCATGCGTTCCATTCTGCGAGCTTTCGCCCTGCTTGTCATCTGTGTGCCGGCCTGGGCGGCCGGACTGGGGAACCTCACCGACTCGGAGGCCTCCGGCGGCTTGCGCGAGGCGCTGACGCAGGGCGCCGGACGCGCGGTCGAAATGCTGGGGCGCAAGGACGGTTTCCTCGCCAACAAGAAGGTGAAGATCCCGCTGCCCGACGGGCTGGCGCAGGTCGAGCCGGTGATGCGCATGGCCGGTCGCGGCAAGGACTTCGACAATCTCGTGACGACCATGAACCGCGCCGCCGAGGCCGCCGTGCCCGAGGCGAAGACGCTGCTCGTCGATGCGGTGAAGCAGATGTCGGTGGAGGACGCGCGCGGGATCCTGACCGGTGGCGACGACTCGGCCACGCGCTATTTCAAGTCGAAGACGCAGTCGCGCCTCGCTGAAAAATTCCTGCCCATCGTGAAGCAGAGCACCGACCGCCTCGCGCTGGCCGGGCAATACAACAAGCTCGCGGGCCAGGCGGCGAGCTTCGGCCTGGTGAAGAACGAGGACGCCCAGATCGAAAGCTACGTGACGCGCAAGGCGCTCGACGGTCTGTACGTGATGATCGCCGAGGAAGAGAAGGCGATCCGCAAGAACCCGGTGCAGGCCGCGGGTTCGCTGGCGCAGAAGGTGTTCGGGATGCTGGGGCAGTAGGGCCGGGCACGCCCGGCGCATTGCGGTGTGCTGGTGGGAGCGGCTTCAGCCGCGAATCGGCCCCGTTCGCGGCTGAAGCCGCTCCCACAGAGTCGAGCCCATCCACGCGCAGATGGACCGCGCCCGCTTCGGGTTGTAAGCGGGCCGATGCGCCGGAGGCGATGGGGTAAAATCCGGCCTGGCGCCGCCCGCGGGCGGCGCTGCCTTTTTCCCCACCGCAGTTCCGTCCGCAAGGCCCATGTCCGCTCTCCTCAACGCCCCGCAGCGCGAAGCGATCCGCTATCTCGACGGCCCCAGCCTGGTGCTGGCCGGCGCCGGCAGCGGCAAGACGCGGGTGATCACGCACAAGATCGCGCACCTGATCAACGAGTGCGGCCTGAACCCGTCGAACATCGCGGCGATCACCTTCACCAACAAGGCGGCGAAGGAGATGCAGGAGCGCGTCGCGGGCCTGATGGGCGGGCGCGCGCCGGGTGGCCTCACGGTGTGCACCTTCCACGCGCTGGGCGTGAAGATGATCCGCCAGGAGGCGGTGCATTGCGGGCTGAAGCCGCAGTTCTCCATTCTCGACGCCTCCGACACGGTGCAGATCGTGTCCGACATCTCGCGCGATTCTGACAAGGCGCGTTCGAAGGCGATGCAGTGGCAGATCTCGGGCTGGAAGAACGCGATGATCACGCCCGAGCAGGCGGCGCAGCTCGCCGACGACGAGATCTCGTCGGCCGCCGCGATGCTGTATTCGGAGTACGAGCGCACGCTGCGCGCCTACCAGGCGGTGGATTTCGACGACCTGATCTCGCTGCCGGTGCGGCTGCTGGAAGAGAATCCGGACGTGCGCGAGCGCTGGCAGAACAAGTTGCGCTACCTGCTGGTCGACGAGTACCAGGACACGAACAAGGCGCAGTACCGCCTGCTGCGCCAGCTCTCGGGCGTGCGCGGGGCGTTCACGGCGGTGGGCGACGACGACCAGGCGATCTACGCGTGGCGCGGCGCGGACGTCGAGAACCTGAAGCTCCTGCAGCAGGACTACCCCAAGCTGAAGGTCATCAAGCTGGAGCAGAACTACCGCTCGTCGCGGCGCATCCTCACCGCGGCGAACACGGTGATCGCGAACAACGAGAAGCTCTTCGAGAAGCAGCTGTGGTCGGAGCACGGCGATGGCGAGCAGATCGCGGTGACGGCCTGTCGCGACGCGGATCACGAGGCGGAGTGGGTCGCGTCGAAGATCAGCGCGCACAAGTTCGAGCACCGCACCAAGTTCTCCGACTACGCGATCCTGTACCGCGGCAACCACCAGGCGCGCGTGATCGAGCAGCAGCTGCGCAACCAGAAGATCCCCTACGCGATGTCGGGCGGGCAGTCCTTCTTCGACAAGGCCGAGATCCGCGACCTGATGTCGTGGCTGCGCCTGCTGATGAACGAGGACGACGACCTGGCCTTCATCCGCGCGATCACGACGCCGCGGCGCGGCGTGGGCGCGGCGACGATCGAGGCGCTCGGCAATTACGCCGGCCGGCGCCATGTGAGCTTTTTTGCGGCGGTGTTCGAGGAAGGCGCGGCGCATGCGCTGAACGCGCGCCAGCTCGAGCAGTTGCAGGAGTTCGGCAACTTCATCAACCGCATGCAGTACCGCGCCCATCGCGAGCCGGCGGCGCGCGTGCTGGAGGATCTGCTCGCCGCGATCCGCTACGAGGCCTGGCTGTTCGAGCATCTCGACACGCGCGAGGCGGAGTCGAAGTGGAGCAACGTGCGCGACTTCGTGAACTGGCTGGGCAGGAAGGGCGAGGCGGACGGCAAGAACCTCATCGAGCTGACGCAGACGATCGCGCTGATCTCGATGCTGGACAAGGACGACGCCGAGTTCGACGGCGTGCAGCTCGCGACGCTGCATGCGTCGAAGGGACTGGAGTTCAAGCACGTGTTCCTCGTCGGCGTCGAGGAAGGCCTGCTGCCGCACCAGTCCTCGATCGACGAGGACAAGGTGGATGAGGAGCGGCGCCTGATGTACGTGGGCATCACGCGCGCGCAGCGCACGCTCAACATCACGTGGTGCGAGCGGCGCAAGGCCGGCAAGGAGACGCGCACCTGCGAGCCCTCGCGCTTCATCGCCGAGATGGGTGGCGACATCAGGATGAGCGACCGCAAGACCAATGCGCCGGTGTCGAAGGAAGAGGGACGCGCGCGCATCGCGAACCTGATGGCGATGCTGGAAAAGCGCTGAGGGCGGGCCGGGCGGTAAGCCCCGGCGTTACGGGCCGCAGACCGGGGAATTTCACCCACGGCAATAGGGAAAAGCGTCTAGCGCGCTTCTTCATCCGCCCAATTTCGGTCCTTCCCGTACCGACTTAAAGTGACACCGACTCCCAACCTCATGGAGCGTTGTCATGAAAGACCAAGAACCGCGTGAAGTGTCGGCATCCCGCCGCGCCTTCCTGCGCGGCATCCCCGTGCTCACCGCTGCGGCGGCAGCACTGCCTGCTCCGGCGCTGGCGGCGCATGGAAAGCATCACTGGGCCATGCTCGTCGACGTCAGGAAGTGCATCGGCTGCCAGGCCTGTACCGTCGCGTGCATCCAGGAAAACGCGGTGCCGGAGGGCAGCTTCCGCACCATCGTGTCGACTTACAGCGTGAAGCTCGCCGATGGTGACCAGCCCGCGGGCACCTACATGCTGCCGCGCCTGTGCAACCACTGCGACGAGCCGCCGTGCATCCCGGTGTGCCCGGTCGGCGCCACCTTCAAGCGCGAAGACGGCATCGTCGCTGTCGATGGCGATCGCTGTGTCGGTTGCGCATATTGCGTGCAGGCCTGTCCCTACGATGCGCGCTTCATCAACCACGCGACCAACAAGGCCGACAAATGCACGTTCTGTGCGCATCGCGTCGATGCCGGGTTGCTGCCGGCCTGTGTCGAAACCTGCGTGGGCGGGGCGCGCATCTTCGGCGACCTCAACGACTCGCAGGGCGAACTGCGCCGCCGCCTCGATGCCGCGAAGGCCGAGGTGAAGGTGCTCAAGCCCGAGCAGGGTACCGAGCCGCGCGTGTTCTACATCGGCCTCGACGAGCGCTTCCAGGGCAAGGTCGAAGGTCAGGGCACGCTGTGGCAGCCGCGCAAGGCACACGGCTGACGCGAACAGGAGACCGATCATGACCCCCGATATCGTCGAAACCGTCAATGTCGCCCGCGAGATCGCGTGGCTGCCGTGGGCGGTGCAGTACTTCTTCCTCATCGGCCTGTCCTACGGCGCTTGGCTCGTGTCGCTGCCCGGGCTGGTGTTCCGCCGTCCCGGCTGGGAAGGCATCTCGCGCCTGGCGCTGCTGGCGGCGCTGGTGTGCGGGCTGACCGCGCCGGTCGCGCTGCTCGCCGACCTGCACCAGCCAGGGCGCTTCTGGCACTTCTATGCCTACTTCACGCCCACGTCGTGGATGTCGTGGGGGGCGTTCTTCATCCCGGTGTATCTGACCGGCCTGATCCTGTACGCGTGGCTCGCCTTCCGGCCGGCGCTGGCGCGGCATGCGGAGGAAGGCGGGAAGCTCGCGGGGCTCGCGCGCCGGCTCGCCTACGGTGGGCACGAGAGCCGCAAGGCGCTGGTCGCGGCGGCGCTGCTGACCTTCGTCGGCGCGGCGTTGGTCGCCTTGTATACGGGCGTCGAGGTGATGCTGGTGCGTGCCCGTCCGCTGTGGCACACCCCGCTGCTGCCGGTGCAGTTCTTCGTCACGGCGGTGGCGGGCGGGCTGGGCCTCGCGCTGGTGTTCAACCGCGCGCTGCCCGGGGGGGGCGACCCGGCGGCGACGCGGCGCATGGCGATCGGGCTGGCGCTCACGCAGCTGGTGGCGCTGCTCGTCGGCGTGGTGTGGCTTGCGCTGGGCATGAGCGGGATGTCGCCCGAGCACGCGCAGGCGCTTGCCCAGGTCGCCCCGTCGGCGAACTGGAAGGTGAGCGCGGTATGGGCCGTGCTCGCGACGGTCGCGACGCTCGCGCTGGCTGTGTGGCGCCCCGGTTCCGGCCTGCTGATCGGGCTCCTGGCGCTGCATTCGGCGTGGATGATGCGCTGGACCATCTTCATCGGCGGCCAGGAGGTCCCCAAGACCGGCGCCGGCTACTACAGCTACCAGCTTCCGCTCGGTCCCGAAGGCCTGATGGGCATTGTCGGCACCGCCGGACTGTGGATCTTCCTCTTCGTCGTGCTGACCACGTTGCTGCCGCTGGACCGCATCGGCCAGGCACAGCCTGCGCGCGGGTGAAATGGATCAAGGGAAACGAATCATGAAAATCGAACGTCGCGAACTGATCGCCGCCGGGGGCCTCGCCGCCTTCGCCGCCGGCTTCTCCCAGACCCTGGGCCGCATGGTGTCGGGCCTCGTCGGGGACGAACCGAAGGCGCACAGCATCCATGGCCGCTCGGCAGAGCCGGAATTCAGCGTGGATCACTCGACCGGCGAGCTGCGCCTGAACCCGAACCAGCAGGTGAGCTACACCGCCTGTCTGGGTTGTACGACGCAGTGCGGGGTGCGGGTGCGCGTGGACAAGACCACCGGCAATGTCCTGCGTGTCGCCGGCAACCCCTATAGCCCGCTGTCGACCGAGCCGCATCTGCCGATGAAGGCCTCGGTGAAGGAGAGCTTCGTCGCACTGTCGCGCTTCCAGGACAAGGGGCTGGCAGGGCGCTCGACGGCCTGCGGGCGCGGCAACGCGGCGATGGACCAGATGAATTCGCCCTTCCGCGTGCTCACGCCGCTCAAGCGCGTCGGGCCGCGCAACGGCGGCGAGTGGCAGCCGATCTCGTTCGAGCAGCTGGTGAAGGAGCTCGTGGAGGGCGGCGACCTGTTCGGCGAAGGGCATGTGGACGGCTTCAGGGCGCTGCGCGACCTCGCGACGCCGATCGATCCCGTCGCGCCCGAACTGGGGCCGCGCGTGAACCAGGTCGCGCTGATCTCCAGCGTCAATGACGGACGCGAGGCCTTTGCGCGCCGCTTCTGGAACCAGTCCTACGGCACGCTGAACTTCGTCGGACACGGTTCCTACTGCGGCGGTGCATACCGCTCCGGCTCCGGCGCGCTGTTCGGCGACATGAAGAAGATGCCGCACGCGAAGCCGGATCTGGCAAATGCCGAGTTCGTGATCTTCATCGGCACCGCGCCGGGCAACGCCGGCAACCCCTTCAAGCGCACAGGCACGCTGCTCGCGAAGGGGCGCAGCGAAGGGCGGCTGGAGTACGTCGTCGTCGATCCGGTGCTGACCAACGCCGACAACCGCGCGGCGGGCGAGCGCGGGCGCTGGGTGCCGATCCGTCCGGGCACCGACGGTGCGCTGGTGATGGGCATGATGCGCTGGATGTTCGACAACGGCCGCGTGAATACGGCCTATCTCGCGTATCCGAACCTCGCGGCGGCGGAGGCCGCGGGCGAGCCGTCCTTCACCAACGCGAGCTGGCTCGTGGTCACGGAGAAGGGTCACCCACGCGAAGGGCGCTTCCTGCGCGGATCGGACATCGGCATGACGGTGACCGAGGAGGAGAAGTACAAGGAGGCGGACCCCTATCTCGTGCTCGGCGCCGATGGCAAGCCGATGCCGGTCGATGCCGCGACCGGCCCCGCACCGCTGGAAGCGGCGGGCAGCGTGATGGTCGGCGACAAGGCGCTCGCGGTGAAGACGTCGCACGAACTGCTGCGCGAATCGGCGCTGAAGCTGAGCGTTGCCGAGTGCGCGGCGATCTGCGGGGTCCCGGAAGCCGTGATCACCGGGCTGGCGGACGAATTCAGCAGCCACGGCCGCAAGGCCTGTGCGATCGCCCATGGCGGCATGATGGCCGGCAACGGCTTCTACAACGCCTATGCGGTGGTGACGCTCAACGCGCTCATCGGCAACCTCAACTGGAAGGGCGGCTTCGTCGTGAACGGCGGCGGCTTCAAGGACGCCGGTGCAGGGCCGCGCTACGACCTCGAGACCTTCCCGGGAATGGTGAAGCCGAAGGGCACGCCGCTCGGGCGCAACGTGCCGTACGAGAAATCCGCCGAGTTCGCGCGCCGCAAGGCCGAGGGCAAGCCCTATCCGGCGCGCGACGCGTGGTTCCCGAACGCGCCGGGGCTGGTCACGGAGTGGTTCCCGGCGATGCTGCGCGGCTATCCCTACGGGCTCAAGGCGCTGGTGCTGTGGAGCTCGAACCCGGTGTACGGCCTGCCCGGCGTGCGCCCGCTGATTGAGAAGGAGCTCGCCGATCCGAAGAAGATCCCGCTGATCGTGTCGGTCGACCCGCTGATCAACGAGAGCAACGCCTACGCCGACTACATCGTGCCGGATTCGCTGATGTACGAGAGTTGGGGCTGGACGGCGCCATGGAACGGCGTGCCGACAAAGGTCACCACCGCGCGCTGGCCGGTGGTCGAGCCGAAGGCGGCGAAGACGCCGGATGGCCAGGCGATCGGCATGGAGACCTTCTTCATGGCCTTGGCGAAGGCGATGAACCTGCCCGGCTTCGGCCCGGAAGGGCTCGCCGACATGGAGGGCAAACGCCTGCCGCTGGAACGGCCCGAACACTGGTACCTGCGGGGCGGCGCGAACATCGCCTTCCTCGGCAAGGCGCCGGTCGGCGATGCGAGCGACGAGGATCTCGCGCTGTCGGGCGTAGCGCGCCTGCGCCCCCTGCTCGAAGCGACACTGAAGGAAGACGAATGGCGCAAGGTGGCCTTCCTGTACACGCGCGGCGGACGTTACCAACCGGCGAAGGAGGCCCAGGACGAGGTGAACCCGGAGTGGCAGACCAACCGTTTCAAGAACGCGTTGTGGTTGTGGAACGACAACGTCGGCGGTGCGAAGAACAGCCTCACCGGCAAGCGCTTCGCGGGCTGCGCGACCTGGCAGCCGCCCGCGTTTGCCGACGGCACGCCGATGCGCGAGCTGCACAAGGAAGCGGATTGGCCGCTGCTTGCGGTGAGCTTCAAGTCCGCGCTACAGAACTCCTACAGTATCGCGACGCGCATCACGTCCCTGCATCCGGACAATCCGGTGATCGTGCATCCCGAGGATGCCGCGCGCCTCGGCCTGGCGACGGGCGATCTGGCGCGCATGCAGACACCCGGAGGGGAGGCGACCTGCCGCGTCATCGTGCATGAAGGCGTGATGCGTGGGGTGCTGGCGGTCGAGCACGGCTACGGCCATCGTGAACTGGGCGCGCGTGCCCACGGGATCGGAGGCGAGCGCCAACCGCAGCGGCGGGATCTCGCGGCGGGGATCTGTCTCAACGATCTGGGCCTGGTCGATCCGACCCGTGGCGGCGAGGCGATCTGGGTCGATGCGGTGTCCGGCACTTCGGTGCGCAACGGCCTGCCGGCGAAGCTCGTGCGGCTGTGACGCGCAATTCGAACGGAATGTAACGGCAGGCGGATCCGTATAAGAAAAAGGCTATATTTAAACGGGATGTCGACGGTCGCGCTCCGCGGCACGAGCGCTCCGTCGGCCGTTTGCCGTTTCCTTTACCGACTCAGGAGGATGCCATGAAATCCGGATTGCTGGCGGCGGTCTGCGCAGCCGCGCTGTTCGCGGGCGGAGCTTTTGCCCAGCCGGCCGGTGGCCTGCCGCCGATTGCAGACGACGCGCCGATCTTCGGCTCGCAGATGATGACGGCGCAGGAGCGCCTCGAACACCGTGACCGCATGCGCGCCGCGAACACGCTCGAGGAGCGCGAGAAGATCCGTGCCGAGCATCACGAGCAGATGGTCAAGCGCGCCAAGGAGCGCGGCGTCACGCTGCCCGACGAGCCGCCGATGCGTGGCGGCGCGATGATGGGACCCGGCGGAGGCATGGGACCCGGCGGAGGCATGGGACCCGGCGGAGGCATGGGCGGCGGTCCGCGACGTTAGCGCGGACGGTCGGGGCCTCAGTCCAGCGCTGCCGGATCGGCACGCAGCATCAGGCGGGCGAGTTCCGCGGCGCTGCTCGTATCCGTCTTTTCCATCACGTGCTGGCGGTGCACATGCACCGTCTTCTCGCTGATGTCGAGCTCGCGCGCGACGAGCTTGTTCGGCAGCCCTTGTGCAACCAGGCGGGCGACTTCCAGCTCGCGCGGCGACAGGCGGGCGAGGCGCGCCTTCGCCTCGTCGCGCTGCGCGTGGCGCGAGCGGTCCTCGGCGCCGCGGCGCACGGCTGCCCCGACCGCGTCGAGCAGCGCCTGATCCTTGAACGGCTTTTGCAGGAAGTCGCAGGCGCCGTGCTTCATCGCCTGCACCGCGAGTTCGACGTCGCCGTGGCCGGTGATGAAGACGATGGGCGGCACGGCGCCGCCGGCGCGCAGACGTTCCTGCAGCTCGAGTCCGCTCATGGTCGGCATGCGGATGTCGAGCACGAGGCAGGCGGGCGCCTCGGGCGAACCGGCCTGGGTCGCGAGGAAGTCTTCCGCGGAGGCATGGCTCGCGACGCGCCAGCCCACGGATTCGAGCAGGAAGACGAGCGAGCGGCGAAAGGCCGCGTCGTCGTCCACGACATGGATCACGGCGTCATCGGTCGGCTGCATGATCGGTTCGGCTCTCCGGTGGTGCGCTGGCGGATGGCCCCAGCGGCAGGCTCAGGATGAATTCGCAGCCCGGGCCTTCGCCCGTGCCGTCGACGGTCAGGCGGCCGCGATGGGCCTCGGCGATCGTGCGGCAGATCGACAGGCCCAGGCCCAGCCCGTCCGGCTTGGTGGTGAAGAAGGGCTCGAACAGGCGTTCGCGCGCGGCGGCGTCGAGGCCGCTGCCGTGGTCGCGCACGGCGATGCAGGCATGGCCTGCGCTCTCCCCCGCGCCCTCGCCGATGCGTATGGCCAGGCGCTGGCGCTCGCGCGGCAGGCCGCGCGCCGCATCGTACCCGTTCTTGAGCAGGTTCAGCAGCACCTGCTGGATCTGCAGCGGGTCGACCTCGACGATCGCGCCGGCCGGCAGCGTGTCGTCGATGCTTACCTCGGGCGCATTCGCCAGCATGCCGCGGAACAGCGCCACCGCCTCCGACGCGAGCGCAGCGGGGGCGACGCGCTCGCGCACCGCGGCGCGCTTCTTCGCGAAGCCGCGGATGCGCCCGAGGATCCCGGCCGCGCGTTCGGCCTGGCCGGCAATCTCGGAGGAGGCCTCGCGCACCGCGTCGTCGGTGAGCCTGCCGTTGTCGCTGCGGCGGACGAGGCTTTGCGCGTAATTCACGATCGTCGCCAGCGGCTGATTGAGCTCGTGCGCGAGGGTGCCGGACAGCTCGCCCAGCACCGACAGGCGCGCGAGATGGTCGGCCTGTTCCTGGTTGGCGCGGATGCGCGCCTCCAGCGCCTCGCGCGCCGCGAGCGCCGCGCGCAGCTCGGCCGTGCGCGCGTGCACGAGGTGTTCGACGCGCACCGTGTACAGGATCCACGCGGCCAGCAGCAGCGCGAAGGCCGCGATCCAGCGCCAGTAGCGCTCGGCCAGCACCATCAGCGTCGGTTCGCGCAGGTAGGCGTAGGGGCCGATCTGCAGCTCGCGGAACATCTCGTGCACGGCCTGGTAGTCCGCCGGGACGGCCCACTCCATGCCGTCGCGCGCGGTCGACATCGCCAGCAGCGCGAGGGTGACTTCCTTCGCCAGCGCGGTCGGGGTGTGGCGCAGGGTCGCGAGCGGCCAGTCGGGATACAGCCGCGTCGAGGTCGCGCAGGGGAAGTCGGATTCGCTGCGCGCGCCCAGCACCGTGAAGCCGCGGCGCCATTCCTCGCGGCTTTCGAGCAGGCAGCTGCGCACGATACCGGCGTCCGCCTCGCCACGCGCCACCGCTTCGAACACGCGCGTCATCGGCAGGCCGACGGGCTTCAACTCCGCAAAGTCGCGCTGCGGGTCGATGTCCTGCGCGGCGAGCTCGCGCCAGATCGTCTGGAAGCCGCCGAACACTTCCGTCGACACCACCGCGACGCGCTTCCCGCGCAGGTCGTCGAGGGTGCGCAGCCTGTCGTTGCCGGCCTTCACGATCACCGCGGAGCCGATCGCGCGCTCGGGGGTACGCGTCGGGCCGGGGTCCAGCGTGAGGATGCGGCTCGCCCCCAGTTCGGCCTCGAGTTCGACGTAATGGCCGGGGTTGGTGATCAGGAAGTCGATATCGCCCGCGGCCGCGGCGTCGCGCAGGCCGGCGTGGTCGAGTTGCACGAGGCTGACGGTGCGCCCGGGCAGGGCATCCTGCAGGCGTCGCAGTACCGGCGACCATTCGCCGATGGTGGCGTCCGCGCCGAGGAAAGCGAGCACGCCGATGCGCACCGTGTCGGGCTCATCGGTCGGGGCCGCGCGGGCCGGCGCGAGGGTGGCGAGGAGGAACAGCACGGCGCCGAGCAGGCGCCGCACGCCGGAGTATGCAGGCATCGGGCAAGCATCCCGCGTTCGCCGCGGCCGGTCAAGCGGCTGTCATGGATTCCGATGCCTGCGCAACAACACACGCGGTGTGACGTTCTTCACGCCGGGCTGCGCATAAGTTGCGCGATCTCACCCACCCACAATGTGTCTCCGTAGAATCCTCCGCGGGTTTTTCCTGTCCGTTCGCCAGCGTATGGATCGCTACGGGCCTTCGAAACGACACTTCCGGTGGAACTGAACTGATGAATAACGACAATCCGACGTTGGTGAATTCCCTCATCCGTGGCGTGGCGGTGGCCGCCGTTGCGGCACTGGCCATGGCGTCCGGCGCCGCGAGCGCCGAGGAAGCGCCCTGCGAGGCGCCCGGTCGGCTGGTGCCGATCTCCGGGAAGATCCTCACCAACGCGCTGGGTCCGGGCGACACGCTGGGCGTGCTGTCGGGCAGGATCGACGGCCAGCAGAACCTGAAATGCGGCCTCCAGGGCAAGGCCTTCTTCAATCCGGATGGCAGCTTTGGCGGCTTCACGCACACGCTGGTGTGCGACGACATTGCGCCGGCCCAGTACGGCGGCGACAAGATTCACTCGCAGGTGGTGTCGATCAGCCGCTTCTCCAGCGTTCCGGATTTCCGCAGCTGCGGCATTCCCGGCCTGGAATACGGTTCCTTCACCGAGGTTTCCGATCCGCAGAGCGGCCGCGGCATCTTCTCGCCCACGGGCGGCGGGCGGCTGTACATCGACGGCACGGTCAATTGCGCCGGCGCCGTCGACATGAAGTTCACCGGCAAGGTCTGCCTCGTGCCCTGAGTGCCGCCGCGGGGACGCCATGCGCGGCGTCCCCGTCCGCGCGCGAGCCCGTGCGGGCTTACTTGGCGACCGGCGGTTCGGCGAACTTCGCGCCGCCGCTGTTGGCGAGGTAGGCCACCGCACGCTGCACCTCGGTATCGGTGAGGTCGGCGCCGCCACCGCGCGGCGGCATCTGGCGGATGCCGTTGATCGCGTTCTTCGTCAGCGTGTCGAAACCCTGCGCGATGCGCGGCGCCCAGGCGGCGGCGTCGCCGGTCTTCGGCGCGCCGAGCGCGCCCGCGGCGTGGCAGCCGGCGCAGGTGCCCTGGTAGACCTGTTCGCCGGTACGGCTGCCCGGCGCCACCTTCTGCACTTTCAGCGAGATTTTCGCGACCGGCTCGATGCGGCTCGCGCGGGCTTCCGGGTCGCCTTGCTGCGGCTGGCTGCAGGCTCCCAGCAGCGCGGCGAGCAGGGCGAGGACGGGTAGCGCGGCGCGGCGCGGGAGACTGTCGGGGGAAGCGATGGGCCGGTTGCACAGGGCGGGCATGCGGGCTCCTTGTAGGTGTTTTTGGGAAAACCGGAAGTATAGCCGCCACGCCGGCTGCGGGCCGGATGGCGGCGGTGTGCCGGTGGCCCGGCCTGCCCGGGGCGGGCAATCCTGCCCTGTGCGTGGCGGCTCGCACAAACAAAAAAGCCGGGGGGTCCCCGGCTGATTCGCGCGCGGCGTGAAGCGCGTCGATTACTGCACGCGCGCCTCGACGCGGCGCGCCTCGGCGGCGTCGCCACCCCCCAGCGTCACCGCCGGACGGCGCAGCAGCACGCGTTCGGCCGGCACGCCCGCCTCGACCAGCGCGTCGCGCACGGCCAGCGCACGGTTCTTCGACACCTCGGCATTCACCGCGGCGCCGCCGGTCTCGTCATGGAAGCCCGACAGCAGCACCTTCTTCTCGGGTGCCGCATCCAGCGCGACCACGATCGTCGCGATGTCGGGCGACGCATCCGCCGGCAGCGCTGCCTCGCCAACGGCGAAATAGAACTTAACCAGGGCTTCCCCTACCTCGGCCACGTCGGCGAACTGGTCCGCCACAGCTGCAGCCGCGGCCGGTGCCGGCGCCTCGGCCGCGCGCAGCTTCCACGTCCCGAGGCCGACCACCAGCGCGATCACCAGCGCGATGACACCGAAGAGCACACCGATGACGACGTTGAGTTCTCCGTCTTCCTGATCGAACATGTTCTACGCTCCAAGCACAGGGTTATCCCGCGTACGCAGGGTCGGCGGGCAGTTTAGCCGAAACGATTGCCGAATCGTATCGAATCATTTCAATGACGATCGCAGCCATGCCGCGGAATTCGCCGCACGGAGAAGGTATCGTGGCGGAGCCTGTTGCCTGCAGCGCGCCGTGGCGTTTGAATATGCATGGTTCAAGTGGCTGCACGGGGAAGGGGGCGGTTGCGTGCCCCCGGCCAGCGTGCAGCGGCAAGGAGAGACATGGACATACCGACCCTCATCGAGAAGCCCACGGTCCTGGTGGTCGACGACACCCCGGACAACCTGTCGCTGATGTCCGGCCTGCTCAAGGACCGCTACAAGGTCAAGGTCGCCAACAACGGCGACAAGGCGCTGCGCATCGCCCGCGGCGAGCCGGCGCCCGATCTGATCCTGCTCGACATCATGATGCCCGGCCTCTCCGGCTACGACGTGTGTGCGGCGCTCAAGGCCGACGCCGCCACGCGCGACATCCCCATCATCTTCCTCACCGCGATGACCGCGACCGAGGACGAGACGAAGGGCCTCGCGATGGGCGCGGCCGACTTCATCACCAAGCCGGTCAATCCGCCGGTGGTGCTGGCGCGCGTCGCCACCCACCTGCACATCAAGGCGGCGGCGGATTTCCTGCGCGACAAGAACGCCTACCTCGAAGCCGAGGTCGCCCGGCGCACGCGCGAGCTCGCTGCGATCCAGGACGTCGCCATCCTCGCGATGGCCTCGCTTGCCGAGACGCGCGACAACGATACCGGCAACCACATCCGCCGCACGCAGTTCTACGTCCGCGCGCTGGCCGAGCACCTGCAGCCGCACCCACGGTTCCGCGATTTCCTGACCGACGCCACCATAGACATGCTGTTCAAGTCGGCTCCGCTCCACGACATCGGCAAGGTCGGCATTCCCGACCGCATCCTGCTCAAGCCCGGGCGCTTCGACGACGCCGAGTTCGAGACGATGAAGGCGCATACGACGCTGGGCCGCGACGCGATCATCCACGCCGAGCGCAAACTCGGCATGGACGTGGGCTTCCTGCGCCTCGCCAAGGAGATCGCCTATTACCATCAGGAAAAGTGGGACGGATCGGGCTACCCCGAGGGCATCGCCGGCGACGCGATCCCGATCTCCGCGCGCCTCATGGCCCTGGCCGACGTTTACGACGCGCTGATCAGCAAGCGCGTGTATAAGGACCGCATGTCGCACGAACAGGCCGCCGCGATCATCCGCAAGGGCCGCGGCTCGCACTTCGACCCCGATATCGTCGACGCCTTCGTCGCGCTGCAGGACGAATTCCGCGCCATCGCCGCGCGCTTTGCCGACTAGGCCGCCATCGGTGCGACAACCAGGAGCCGCAACAATGAGCCTTTCGATGTCCGCGCTGGAGCGCCGCACCCTGGCGGTGAAACTGATGCTGGGCTTCGTCGGCCTGCTGCTGGTCGTCGGCGGCATCAGCCTGAATTCCCTGCACAACCAGAACCTGCTCAACAACGACTTGCAGGCGCTTTATGAACGGGAGCTGATGGGCGTCTCGCACGTCAAGGAGGCGCGCATCCAGTTCGCGCAGATGGGTCATGCGCTGCGCCAGGCCATCCTGCCGCAGGAGCCGGGTGAACGCGATCTGGCCCTGCGCCAGCTTGCCGAGTCCGAGAGCCGCATGCGCAGCGAACTGGAGGCGGCGGTGGCCTTGTTCCACCGCGAGGACAACCGCGAGCGGCTCGCGCGCTTCGAGGACCGCTTTGCGCAATACAAGATCGGCGTCGCGCGGGTCGTCGAGCTGCAGAAGAAGGCCGAGCTCATGGAGGCGCTCGCCGCGGTCGCCTCGCCCGGCTTTCAGCACGCCGGCAAGGCTGCCGGCGACACGCTGGTCGACATCGCGCGCGTGATGGAGGAAGAAGCGCGCGACGCCGCCATCGCCGCCGACCGGCGCATGGTCCAGATCGAGCGCACCACCTACGCCATGATCGTCGGCGGAGGCTTGGTCGCGCTGCTGCTGGGTACCCTCGTCGCGCAGTCCATCCGGCGGCCGACCGAACGCCTGCGCAGCGTCGTCGAGCAGATCTCGGCCGGCCATTTCGAACAGTCCGTCCCGCACACCGAGTATCCCAACGAAATCGGAGACCTCGCGCGCGCCATCGAGGTGCTGCGTGTCGAGGCGCGCAAGGTCGAGACGCAGCGCTGGCTCAAGACCCACCTCGCGGCCATCTCCGGCGACCTGCAGATGTCGTCCGGCCTCGCTGAGCTGGCACAGAAGTTCCTCTCCAACCTCGCACCGGTCCTCCAGCTCGGTCACGCCGCCTTCTACTATCACGACGAACACGCACGCCGCCTCGTCCTGCTCGCGGGCTACGCTCTGCGCGGGCCCGCGCAACCCGTCCCCCAGTTCGCCCCCGGCGAAGGCCTGGTCGGACAATGTGCGCTCGAGCGCGCGTCGATCATCTTCACCAACCCGCCAGCGGACTACATCCACATCGGATCGGGGCTGGGCGAGGCCGCCCCGCGCGCGATCGGCGTCTTCCCCGTGGCACGCAACGAACGCCTGCTCGCGGTGGTGGAACTCGCCACCTTCGAGGGATTCGGCCCCCATCAGCAAGCCCTGCTCGACGGCCTGATGCCCATCCTCGCAATGAGCCTCGAAATCCTCGAGCGCAACGCGGCCACGCAGACGCTGCTCGAGGAGACGCAGCGCCAGGCCGAGAACATGGAACAGCAGGCGCGCCAGCTCGAGGAGCAGACCGTCGAACTCGAGGCCCAGCAGGAGTCGCTGCGCGAAACCTCCGCCCACCTGGCGATCCTGGAAGAGCGCAGCCGCCTGATCCTCGGCTCCGTCAAGGACGGCATCATCGGTCTGGACCAGGACGGCGTGATGACCTTCGCCAACCCCGCGGCGCCGGCGATGCTCGGATACAGCGAAGAGGAATTCGTCGGCCAGGCCGTGCATGCCCTCATCCACCATAGCTACCCGGACGGCCGCGCGTTCCCGCGCGACGAGTGCTCGATGTATCTCACCGGCATGGACGGCGAGGCGCGCATCGTCGACAGCGAAGTCCTGTGGCGCAAGGACGGTACCGCGCTGCCGGTCGAATACTCGACCACCCCCATCCACAAGGACGGTGCCCTCGTCGGCTCCGTCGTCGTGTTCCGCGACATCACCGAACGCAAGGCTGCGGAGAAGGCCCTCGCCGACCAGCGCACCTCGTTGCAATACATCCTCGATCACAGTCCGGTCGGCACCGCCTTCACCACCGACGGCGTGTTCCGCTACACCAACCCCGAATTCACGCGCATGTTCGACAGCCGCCCGGGCGACCCCGCGCTGCACATCTACGCCTCGCCCGAAGACCGCCTGCGCATGGTCGAGGACCTACGCCGCGAGGGCTACATCCGCGACCGCGAGATGCGCCTGGTGGCTGCGGGCGGGGAACTGCGCGACTTCCTCGTCACCTTCATGCCCTTCGCCCACGAGGGCGAGAAAGGCGTCATGGGCTGGCTGCTCGACATCACCGACCGCAAGCGCGCCGAGGCCGAGATCCTGCGCGCCAAGGAGCTCGCCGAGGAAGCCACGCGCGCCAAGAGCGACTTCCTCGCCAACATGAGCCACGAGATCCGCACCCCGATGAACGCCATCATCGGCATGTCGCACCTCGCGCTGCAGGGTCCGCTCGACCGCAAGCAGCGCAACTACATCGAGAAGGTGCATCGCGCCGGCGAGAACCTCCTCGGCATCATCAACGACATCCTCGACTTCTCCAAGATCGAAGCCGGCAAGATGTCGATGGAAACGGTCGAATTCCGGCTCGAAGACGTCATGGACCACCTCGCCAACCTCGTCGGCCTCAAGACCGAGGACAAGGGCCTGGAGCTGCTGTTCAGCGCCGCTCCGGACGTCCCCACCGCCCTCGTCGGCGACCCGCTGCGCCTCGGCCAGGTCCTGGTCAACCTCGGCAATAATGCGGTCAAGTTCACCGAAACGGGCGAGATCGTCGTCGGCATCGAAACCGTCTCGCAGACCGCCGAGCAGGTCGAGCTGCAGTTCTCGGTGCGCGACACCGGCATCGGCATGAGCCCCGAGCAGTGCGAATCGCTGTTCCGCAGCTTCACGCAGGCCGACGCGTCCACCACGCGCAAGTACGGCGGCACCGGCCTCGGCCTCGCGATCTCGAAGCGGCTCGTCGAGATGATGAAGGGACACATCTGGGTCGAAAGCGCCGTCGGCCGCGGCTCCACCTTCCACTTCACCGCCCGCTTCGGCCTGCAGGCCGAACCGGCCATCAGGCGCATGTTGCGCGCCGACGAACTGCAGGGCGTGCGCGTCCTCGTCGTCGATGACAACGCCTCCGCGCGCGAAATCTTCTCCGCCATGCTGCGCCACTTCGGCCTGGCGGTCGATGTCGCCTGGGACGGCAGCCAGGCGCTCGACATGATCGCCGCCGCCGACGCCCGCCGCACCCCCTACGACCTCGTGCTGATGGACTGGAAGATGCCCGTCATCGACGGCGTCGAGGCCGTGCGCCGGCTGCAGATCGGGCACTCCACACGACAGCCGGCCGTCATCATGGTCACCGCCTACGGCCGCGAAGAAGCGCTCGGCTCGGCCGAACTGCGCGGCGTCGCCATCAAGTCCGTCCTCACCAAGCCCGTCACCGCATCGCGCCTGCTCGAGGCCATCGGCGAGGCGCTCGACAAGCGCGGCCTCGTCGATACTCGCGCGCACGAAAGCATCGACGGCTCCAGCGCCGCCATGGCGACCCTCGCCGGCGCCCGCGTGCTGCTCGTCGAAGACAACGAAATGAACCAGGAGCTCGCCACCGACCTCCTGCGCCAGGCAGGCATCGAAGTCGTCGTCGCCGGCAACGGCCAGGAAGCGCTCGACACCCTCGCCCGCGACGCCCGCTTCGACGGCATCCTCATGGACTGCCAGATGCCCGTCATGGACGGCTATACCGCCACGCGCGAAATCCGCCGCAACCCGGCGTGGGCCAAGCTCCCCGTGCTCGCCATGACCGCCAACACCATGGCTGGCGACCGCGACAAGGCCATCGCCGCCGGCATGGATGACCACATCGCCAAGCCGCTCGACGTTTCCGGCATGTTCGTCACCCTCGCGAAATGGATCCGCCCTGCACCCGGCGCGCCCGCAAGCGCGGCGGCCTTGCCGGCTGCGCCGGAGAAGGGCGCGGCCGCGCTGCCCTCGCTCCCCGGCATCGACGTCGCCGCCGGCCTGGCGACGACGATGGACAACCGCGAGCTCTACCTGCGCATGCTCGCGCGCTTCCGTGACACCCAAAGCCGCTTCGCCGAACAGTTCGCCGCCGCCCAGGCCGACCCGGATCCGAGTGCCGCCATGCGCGCTGCCCACACCCTCAAGGGCAACGCCGCCAATATCGGCGCGCGCGGCGTCCAGAGCGCGGCCGAAGCCCTCGAACTAGCCTGCCGCGACGGACTGCCCGTCGCCCAGCTCACGCCGCTGTTGGATTGGACGCTGGCCGAACTCGAACCTGTCATCGAGGGGCTGTGGCGGATCGAGCCCCCCGAAAGTGCACAGACCGCGGCGCAAGCCGTGGCCATCGACGCCGCGAACCTGCAGCACGAGCTCGAGCACCTCAGGGCCCTGCTGGAAGACAGCGACCCCGAAGCCGCCGAAGAGGCCGACGCCCTCACCCGCCGCGCCGCTGGCACCCCGCTCGCGCCCGCCCTCAAACAGGTCGCTGCCAGCGTTGCCGCCTACGACTACGACAAGGCGCTGGAATGCCTCGCGGTCCTGAGCACCAAGGGCGCTTGAGGTGACTTTGCGCGCCGCCGAACGCCGCTCTCCGAAGGCCGGAGTCGTCATGCGCCGCAGATCAGGTATAATGCCGCGTTCCGTCGCCACGCCAGTGGCACAAGGCGCCCGTAGCTCAGCTGGATAGAGTACTGCCCTCCGAAGGCAGGGGTCGGACGTTCGAATCGTCTCGGGCGCGCCATATTTTTCAACGGGTTAGATCGTTTCGGTCTAGCCCGTTTTCCTTTTGTGCCCACGCCGTGCCCATCCGGTGCCCACGGTGTGCCCACCATTTTTCACGCTTGCACGGTGGTCGCGGCGAATGACCGTTGCCTCCCGTGCCTTGGCGTAGAGTCAATTCCCGACGCCAGGAACCCGTTCGAATAGCTCTCCGACCGAGCAGTTGAAGAGTTCGCAGAGGCGTTCAATCGCTTCCAGGTCGACTCGACTTGCGGTCTCGTTGTAGAGCAGCGTAACCGTGTTGCGATGCAATCCGGTTTCCCTAGCCACGTCGGCAATCTTCATCTTGCGCTCTCCCATCATGCGGGAGAGGTGACACTTGATCATTTCATTCCCCAGAAAAAAATATCATCTAAAACGACAAAAAGACGTTGACAGCGACTTCTTTGTGCTTAGAATGTTATTCAGGATGACAAAACACATTGACGGAAGGTGTTTTGAAATTCTGGATGAGTCTAACCACTGGAGATCATCATGTCACTCACTTACCTGACCACAGACGAGCTGTCGTCACTAATCAAATACGATCCGCGCACCATCCGCGAACGCCTCAAGGACAGCGTCCTGCTTGAGGGGACGCACTACATCCGTCCGTTCGGCGGCCGGAAGATTCTCTACATCTGGGAGCATATCGAGCGCGATATGGGCTGCGCGTCCGAGCAGTCTTTCGCGATTCCGATGGCAAATGGAGGGGTCTGCCATGGGTAGCATCCGCTGTCGGAAAGACAACGGGCTGTTGTTCTTGGACTTCCGTTTTCGGGATGTTCGGTGCAGGGAACAAACCGCACTGTCCGACAACCAGACGAACCGCAAGCGCCTGCAGAAGGTGCTTGAACGGATCGAAGCCGACATCGCTGCCGGCACCTTCGACTACCGCCGTTACTTCCCGGCGAGCCGCAACGCGGCGAAGTTCGATGCGCAGCCGGCGGCAGCGAGCACCGTCGCCACGGAACTGAAGGGCTCCGCAGCGTCGTCCGTGCCTGGAACACCGCTCTTCCGCGACTTCGCGGAGATCTGGTACGCGGAGAAGGAGGTGGAGTGGCGCAGGAGCTATCGCACCACGATGCGCCGCGCGCTCGACCTGTGCCTGATCCCGCGTTTCGGGGAGACGGAGGTCGGCAGAATCACCAAGGCTGACGTACTTGCCTACCGCGCCGAACTCGGCAAAGTCACCGCGCGGGGCAAGCGAACCACTCTGTCTGCGGCACGGATCAACAAGATGCTGAATCCGCTGCGCCAGATCCTCAACGAAGCGGCCGACCGATTCGATTTTCGCACGCCCTTCGACAGTATCAAACAGCTGCGCATCAAGCGTGTCGATGTCGAGCCGTTTTCGATCGAGGAGGTCAAACTCATCCTCCAGACGGTGCGCCCGGACTTCCGCGACTACTTCACGGTGCGCTTCTTCACCGGGATGCGCACCGGCGAGGTCGATGGCCTCAAGTGGAAATACGTCGACTTCGATCGGCGCCTCATCCTCGTGCGCGAGACCGTAGTCAATGGCGAGGACGAATACACCAAGACCGACGGTAGCCAGCGCGAGATCCAGATGAGCCTGCTTGTGTTCGAAGCGCTCGAACGCCAGCACGCGGCCACCGGGAAGCTCTCGCCTTACGTCTTCTGCAACCGGCACGGCAAACCGCTCGAGCACCGCAACGTCACTCAGCGCGTGTGGTACCCGCTGCTGCGGCATCTCGGCCTCAAACCGAGACGCCCATACCAGTGCCGGCATACCGCCGCGACCCTCTGGCTCGCAGCCGGAGAGTCACCCGAGTGGATCGCGCGGCAACTCGGGCATACCACCACGGAGATGCTCTTCCGCGTCTATAGCCGCTACGTCCCCAACCTCACGCGGCGTGACGGCTCGGCTTTCGAGCGCCTCATCACGGGCGCGATCGCCGACAAACCGCTCGATGTCGTCGCTGTCGATGCTGCGCAAACCGAGGAGAACTGCCATGAATGAGCAACAACTTCCTGTCCCCAGCGCCGCGAAGGATCTCCTCGTCGAGAGGCTGCCGCTGGTCTTCCGCATCCAGTCGATCGCACGTCTGCCATTCGACGCCAAGGCCATCCGCACGTGCGCAACGCTCTTTCATGAGCGGGCAACGATCCGGGTCGAATGGCTGTCGCAGCACCCGGATGTGCGTCTCACCGTGGGCAGTCTCGTTTCGATCCGCTGGTCCGGCCGGGCGGTCACCTTCGATGGTGCAGTGCGCATTGCGCGCCTCGTGCTCATCGAAAAGCCTGTCCCCGCGCTGAATCTCTTCGATACGATCCCCCATCGGTGGCTGCGTGATCGCGAACTCGCCAAACGCGGAGCCGCGCTGTGGAAGGAGTTGCCGCGCGGGTTCCAGCACCTCTTCAATGCGATCTTTTGGGACGGCGGGCGTTTTCGCCGCTTCGTGGAGGGGCCGAGTGCAATCAACGGCGACCATCATGTCCGAAATGGCAACCTGCGACACAGCATCGATGTCGCTGGGCGGGCCATGGAGGTTGCGGCCGCTTACCCCGCGGCGCACATGCAGGTGCTGATCCTCGCGAGCTTGCTGCATGACGCCGGCAAGGCCGACGAGTACCGCCTCGCCGGCGGACACGTCGAGCTTTCCGCGCGTGGTCGCCTTGTCGGTTATCGCCACACGGTCGTCGAATGGATCGCCGTCGCCCGTGCATGTCATCGCGTCATCGTGTCTGACGCGGATTACCTGGCGCTCATGCATGCGCTCACCAGTGCCAAGGGAGTGCCGCCCAACGTGGGCCTGCGCGAGCCGCAAAGCCTCGACGCGACCATCCTGCAGTTTGCGGACGGGCGTTTGACGCGGAGCGATCTGATTGGTCGCCACATCCCGCCGGACATTGGATTCGCTCGCTACCACCCGCATCTCGGGGCGAGACCCTTTGCCGTCCGACCGGCTGTTTAGGACGCTGCGACGAGCTACGCATTCTTGGGGCTTGAACCGGTAGTAAAGCGGCATAGCCTGTGTTTCAAGCCCGCCCACCTTCCTCGCGGCGCTTCGCTCATCGCATACAGGGCGGCAACGCGCCGCCACTCAACGAAAGGACATATCCCATGACTGAAACCGGCAAACCGGATCCTGACAAGGGTGCCGGCGCTCGCAACGCCGACCACAGCTGGTCGCTGCTCTTGCTTGCCCTGCTGTTGCCGCTCGCCGTGATCGTCGGAGGCATGTCAATCACGTATTTCGAGAAAGGTGAGTTGCTTCTGACCGCTCGCGGCTGTCGCGTAATGGCGCATCACGGCGTGACGGTCCAGGCGATCGACGAGGAGGGGCTTTCCGTGCCCGGTTTCACTTCGCGTCGGATACGAACCGTTTCGGCACGATCCGGATCGATACCCCCAGGGGACAAATCGACATCGACATGCCGGCGAGTGAAGTGCCGCGCAGGCAGGCCGATTGAGGGATGAGGGGCCGGCGGCTTCGCAAGGGGCCGAGAGGTCACAGACAACCAAATCCGAGGAAATCATGACCGAACAGCAGTCGAACAACGAACCACACCGGCCTTTGGATGACCGACTCTTCCCCCTTGCATTCATGGGGTCGCTAGCGGTCGCCGTGCTGGCCGCCTGGTATGATATGCAGCCTGTCGATGGTCAGCTGATCCTGGTCGACACGGCCTGCAAAGTGATCAAGTACCACGGAGGGAAGGTCGAGCGCATCGAGGGGACGAATTTGTGCGTCATGCGCACCAGTTTTCGTGAGCCAGAGCATGGCAGGATGGCTCAAGTGAGCGTTGAAACCGACAGCGGTTTATTCAAAGTCGAACTGCCAACATCGGAGATCGTGAGCCTGGCCATCAGATGATTGCGGCCTGCCTCGCCTTGCGGGCGGATGGATCGGCCCACGGTGATGAGGCAATTCCAGACGGATACAGTACGCCGCGGAGGGCTTTGTCTCTACTCTTCACCGGTAAATCGGGAACGTGCACGTTTCCGCACAAATCAGGGTTTTCATGAAGCAAGTAAGCATCCCAGTGATCGATCTGTTTGCCGGCCCCGGAGGGTTGGCCGAGGGCTTTTCGGCCGTAAGGAACGCCAGTGGCGAACGGCTATTCGATGTTCGCGTCTCGATCGAGAAGGACCCGGTTGCCCATCGCACGCTTTCCTTGCGAGCCCTTTACCGAGGCTTTCCCGAAGGGGGAGCTCCCGACGCCTATTACGACTACATTCGCGGTTCGATCTCGCGGGATGAATTTCTCGCGAGCCCGGCTGTGGCCCGCGAAGCGCAGCGCGCCGCGCAGGAAGCAAGGAATGCGATCCTTGGCGAGACACCTGCGGCGGAAATTGACGAATGGATCCAACGGGCCGTTGGTGGAGTGGATCCATGGGTGCTGATTGGCGGCCCTCCGTGCCAGGCATACTCGCTCGTCGGTCGCTCCCGTATGCGTGGGGCCGATCCAAAGGCGTTCGAAGAGGACAAGCGTCATTTCCTCTACCGGGAGTATCTGCGCATCATCCGCAGATTCAGCCCCGCCATATTCGTCATGGAGAACGTCAAGGGCATTCTTTCATCGACGCATGGCGGTGGTCTGATCTTCGAGCGCATATTGGAGGATCTGGCGAGTCCCGGTGGGGACTGCGACTATGAAATCCGATCTTTCGTCGTTCCCGGTGCGGCGGGGAGTCTTGCGCCAAGCGATTTCGTGATCAGGGCGGAGGAGCATGGCGTCCCGCAGATGCGCCATAGGGTAATACTCTTCGGAATCCGCAAGGACTTGACGTGGCAGGCGCATGAAACGCTCGCGCGGGCGCCGGTGCCACCCGTTTCGGTGAGCGAGGCTATCGCGGGACTGCCCCCGCTCCGAAGTCGTCTTTCCAGGGAGCCGGATTCGTTTGAATCGTGGCTGGATGTGTTCCGGACCGCTGCACGGAGCCTCAAGGGGTGGAGAGGTGAAGTCCGGACCCGAGTGGAGGAGCGCATGCGCTCGGCCAAGAGAATTGCCGAGGCGCATCGCTCACACGGCGCGCCTTACACAATGGGATTCGTTCAAACGGGACGCACCCTTCCGCCTGAACTTAGGCGTTGGTATGAAGACGGCCGACTGGGCGGTGTAACCCTCCACGAGGCACGCTCACACATGCGTCCTGATCTGCATCGGTATCTGTTTGCGTCATGTTATGCGGCGGAGTTCGGTATGGCGCCGAAGCTGTCGCACTTTCCGGAAGCTCTACTTCCGAAGCACGGCAATGTTGATGACGAGGATCCTCCGTTCGCCGACAGGTTCCGCGTGCAGCTCGCGCGGCTACCGTCGACAACCGTCGTATCGCACATTGCAAAGGACGGGCACTACTACATCCATCCCGATCCGTCCCAATGTCGGAGCCTCACGGTACGTGAGGCGGCACGTCTTCAGACCTTTCCCGATAACTATTTCTTCGAGGGCAATCGTACTCAGCAGTACACGCAGGTCGGGAATGCAGTCCCGCCCTACCTCGCGCGCCAGATTGCGGAAGTAGTAGGACGATTTGTCGAAGAGGCACGGCCTCGTTCAGAAAAAATCAAACAGGATTTGTGCAATAACGCGCTATAACATTTATTCGATCAATCATACGGCCAGCTCCTGCATTCTCACTCTTCCCTTTTCTTCAGCTATTTGCCCATTGTCGCCGGCGATACCGGTGCTGCTGAACAGCCAGTCTATCCATCTGAACCTCTACGGTAGGAGCGAAGCTGTTGAAATGGGCTCTAGCCACGGCTTAGCGATTTGGCAGTTACAGCGTGATCTCCACGCACACCTTGCAGCGATCCTACGAAGCCGTCCGCGTGGTCGCTGGTCTTTGATTAAGAGCCAAGCGGTCTTGCCGCCGACTTCCGTCCTCGACCTATTACGACTGATGGTTCGTACGGGCTGCCTCCCATAAGTAAACATGCAGCCTCATTCCCATAACTACCGACCTGATTGCGTGCGAGATCAATTAGTATTGATGGTCAGTCGCGACTTGCCTTCTGAAAATCGTATTTGTCATAGACCGTCTTCAGTTGCGCAATTTTGTCCTTCAGCGTAACGGAAATAGATTTACTGGTTTTTATCACCGCTTTCAGTTTTTCCGTGGTTACGGCTTTGTCATCAGAAATAAAAGCGATCTCAACTGTTTCCTTTACCAGCGACTCGATGTCCGCACCGCTGTAGCCCTCAGTGTCTTTGAGAAGTTTGAGTACATCAACTTGATCGCCAAGCTTTCCTCGCTTTTTCAAGTGTATCTCAAAAATACGCCGTCTTTCCTCGGGCGAGGGAAGATCGACGATAAAGAGTTCGTCAAAGCGCCCCTTACGTAAGAATTCAGGCGGCAGAGCCGATATGTCGTTCGAGGTGGCGACGACATAAACTGAGCTTTCTTTTTCCTGAAGCCAAGTTAAGAATTGTCCGAACAGCCGTGTGGTCACGTCGCTACCACCGCCATATCCACCGAGACCCGAGAAAGCTTTTTCCAGTTCGTCAATCCATAGCACACAGGGCGAGACCGCTTCGGCGGTCTTGATCGCGCGCCGCATATTATTTTCGCTCTCACCAACGTATTTGCCCATCAGCTTGCCAACGTCCAGACGCAATAGCGGTACGTTGAACTGACTCGCTGTGGCTTTGGCGGTTAGGCTCTTGCCGCAACCGGGCATGCCGACGATGAGAAGACCCTTAGGCAGATCAATGCCAAATCGGCGCGCCTCGCCCAAATGGGTGAAGATATGAGACTTGTCCTGAAGATACTTCTTGAGGTTGTCCAGGCCGCCAACGTCGCTGAGCGTGGAGTCGAAGGACAGGATTTCGAGGATGCCAGTTTTCTTGATGATCTGTTCCTTCTCCTCCAGAATCAATTTCTTATCCGCTGCTGCGATTAGTCCTGAACGCTGATAAGCAAGGTTTAGGATTTGCCGAATTTCGAAATCGCTCAATCCTTTGAAGGATACGCACAGCTCGTTGATATCTTCCGGCGGGATGGGGATTTGAAATCCATCGGCGTAATCGCGGATGATGCTCTCGATTTCGCGGGATCCCGGCAGGGGGATGTCGAAAACCGTTACCATCTTTTCCAGCTCAGACGGAATTACTAGTTCAGAGCAAACCAGAAAGACCGTGACATAGACACCCTCACGGAACATCGTGCGATCAGCGATTGACTTCAACCGGGCAATAATGGTGGCATCGGCGCTTTCGGGGCGGAACTGACGATGCACATCCTTTAACACCAGAAATGCATTTTTTGGTTCGTTGTCGTCAAAGGCGGAGAGGAAACTGTTCAGGTTGTCGCTGCCGGGGTGCGCGCCCGCTGAAACTTTGTGCCGAAAATCAACGTGGTGTCCGGCTTCGTTGTATTCATAAATTTTGGTATCTTTTTCTGCGATGCTTGCTATCAGTGAGTCTACTGCATGGGAATCAAAGTGATTGATGTAAATGATTGGGCGCAAAGCAGAAACATATGCGGCTAGCTTTGTAGCGAATTGCGGATTGTCTTCCCTGCCCATCGTCAAACTTCCATGTATATGAGTTTATCAACCGAGCTGTTGCTCTTGTAGTCAATACCGTCGAGGATGGGGAATTTGCCGTTTACATCATCCGCTTTCAGTTCCTCACCGTGTATTCCGCAATTGCGTATGAGATTATTATCATTCATCTGAATTATGAGATAGCGGGTCCCTCTGGGTTTCAAGTCTTTCCAATAGCCTTCTGTTTCTCCTGCAAAGGCTTGGATGTGCGGTAGGGTGGGATCTGGCCATGCAATGGACATGTCTTGCTTAACTTGAGAAAGTTCCTTGGCAATGTGAGGACGCATGTCAGAATTCGCCAAAGTTGCCAGAATGACCATTGGGTGCGACTTGATAAAGCGTTCGTAGAATGCACGCGCATCAAGTATATAAAGTTCAAAATAGCGCGAGAAAATCTCTGCTACGGCGGATTTGATAAAGGGATAGTCACCGCTTCGCTCCTCAATGCTTGAAAGAAGCTTCGTGTAATTCCCGTGGTACGCAAGTATTATTTCTTTTCTCTTTATTTCTAGATTTTCATAGCGCTCCAATCGCTCTGCTTCTCTTCTCCGAAACGCGAATGGGTAGGCAGCAATTTCGATCTGTTTATTGGTGGCGTCGCCATGAAAAATACGGCACAGTGCCTTTGCCGCATCTATATCGTCATCCGGTATTCTTTCGAGTTCGGCAATCTCTTCGGTCAGCCTGCGCGTTTCAAGCCAGCGTTTCAGTAAGCCATTCCTGTAGGAAGAAAGAATGTCTTCTATATTGAAGTTATCTCGAAGTTCGTCAAGGTTGCGAACCGGATGGCCGTCGAGAATCAGATTGAATTTTATAGCCTTGGTCATTCTATGGCCCCCCGCATTTACTAGCTGAAAATACTACCGATAAAATTACCCACACGACTGGCTACGCTTTTTGTTCCTTCCCATAGACTGGATGCAGCGGATCTGACGCGATTCGCCACGGTCTTAGCAATGGCCTTGCCGCCCTCCCAAACGGCGCGGCCGATAGTGCTGCCAGCAATTCCTCCCACAAGACCACCGGCAATGCCACCAATAAATGTGCCGAGCGGCCCGAGTACGGACCCAATAGTAGCCCCCAAGGATGCTCCCTCAACTCCAAGTGCCAAGGAGCCAATCAAGCTGCAGGTAGCGTCCCCTGCGCGATCCACGGCTTCCTCATCGCTGATTTTTCCAGATGCAAAGTCAGCAAGCACTTTGACATTTTCGATCCCGACGCATACTGCATTAGCAATTTGACCCGCAGGCGTGCGCTTCAATACCGCGCCAAGCCAGCCGCTTTTGCAGGCCACGACCATGCCGCCGGTCACGGACACAGTGAATCCAGCACTTGCACCTGACTTTAGCGCGCTTTCCGCAAACTCTGCGGCGTCTTCCTCAATGCTACTGTTAGTCTGTCCGGTCAGGCCGTTCCAGATACGTCGCCCAAGAATGCGTGCGCCTTGGAAGCCAATTGCCAGCATCGCGGCGACACCAGCCTTCTGGCCGATGTTCTTGGCAATAGCTTTGCTGTTAACGTCGTTCCACTCATACTGCTTTGCCTCCTCTTCTTCTTGAATTTTACGCTGGCGCTCCTTTGCTTCCTCTTTAGACAAAGGCTTTGATTTTACGTCTTCATGTTCGATAACCTCGGTGCTGTTCTTGATGGCTTTCCCATGCCCCTCTGGGACCAGCTTTCTTTGACCCCGATAGTCGCCCTTTTCAAAGAGCTCTTTGGTGGATTCCGCATCGGAGCCGTATTTTGACTGATAGCGCTTGACAATCTTACCGTTGCCGTCTCGGATAACAATATCGACAGAATTCTTGCCATAGGTTTCACCCGGAGCAGGCTTGAGTACTTCAGCGCGGTAAGGGCTTCCCTGTGCCGCGGCTTCCATATTGAAGCTCTCAACGTGGTGTTGTTCGGCGATGAAGCCATCGAGATGCCGTGACTGGTTGATTCCGCCGTCCCTGCGATACATCAGGTCAATGTTGTCTTTGTTCGCCTGATCGAGGGCGTAGTCGATTTCGGCAGCATAGCTTCCAACATTGTTCACACCCTGAGCCTTCGCGCCGCTCTCAATAGCGGATTTGAGATAATTTTCCCGCGACATTCCCCGATCACGGTATTCGGCGAGTTTCTTTTTTTCTTCCTCGAATCGCTGCACCCGCGCAACAATAGTTTGTGCGGTGCTTTTGCGCTCATCAGCGTCTTTCCATATCTCCGGATAATTGGAAAACTCGCTATCCAGCCAAGCTGTATCTGACATCTCCTCAGACTTGTGGCTATAGGAGTGGACAAAGGACAGAACGGTATTGCGCGCCTTTTGATGGTTTTCACCCGCCGTTTCTATCTCCAATGCCTTTTCGACGATATCAGCCACAACCTCGGGATGCTCTGCGTCTTCCTCAATGCGATGGGCGAGCGCGTTCATGGTTTCAGAACGGTGTTTGAGTTCGGTTGTTTGGGTTTCGGTCATGCTATTTAACTCCCTATTTCGTATGCGGCAAATCTGCGAGGCCTGTGACTGCCTGCATCATTCCTTTCTCATGCACAACTCTTGTTATTCTCCTATGACCACACATTTATTATAGAAATGGCATGCAGATACGTCACAGGCATTTTTGGATATTTTAGCTCGACGGAGACTAACGATGTATCAACCTTGGCAGCCAAATTGCCTTGAGGTCAGCTGTACGTCTGTTAGCTGCCTCTCGTTCGCGTCGGTCGTGACCGCATCGGGCGAAATCATGACCCACATATGTTCGGGGGCGTCATGTTCGATCTGCGAGTTCAGGCCTCCCTGTTTTACAGCTCGCCGTACCCGGACTCTCGATCGATCCATGCTCGGAGCGCAGCCCGCAGCGATGACTCGCTCTCCTTGTTGCGGATGGAGCACTCCCAAACAGTGAGGACGCGCCAGCCTGCCATTCGGAGTTCGTGCACGGCTTTCTGATCACGCTCGACATTTGCTAGAAGCTTCTTGGCCCAGAATTCGCGATTCGAGGTTGGCATCTTGGCATAGGGACATCCGGCATGCTGGTGCCAGAAGCAGCCGTGCACAAAGATTGCGACCTTTCGCGCCGGCAAGACGATATCGGGTTTGCCTGGCAGGTCTTTTCGGTGGAGTCGGAAGCGCAGGCCCGCAGCAAACAGGGCCCGCCGGACAGCGAGCTCCGGAGCGGTGTTCTTGCCCCGGATTCCGGCCATCATGCGACTGCGGGTTTCGGGCGGGACGATGTCTGTCACGGTGCGGCCATCATCGAACTTCGGGAATATCCGACTGCGGCTTCGAATAGGCTGCGACGCGCACCCTGTCCCAGCACTCGGGCTTCTTTGCCCATTCGGAAATCATCCGGCCGCCGGAGCTCCTGTGCAGGGCGTCGTTGACTTCGACAGCCCAGGTCGCAAGTTGCTGACGCAGTTGCTTCGAGATGTCCTGCTGGTTCCAGATTCGATCCAGGTCAATCCGGTCGCCCAGTTTGGCGGCCAGCACCGAGACGAGATATGCGGCGACATTACCCTGGAAGGCAGGAAACATCGGGCGGACGAGTGCGCTGGTACGCTTGAAGAGGATGGCCTTTGCGATCATGGACTTGTACTCGCGAACGTCGGGCAGGGGCCGCGGGGGCTGGTCCTCTTGATCGCGAATGCTGTCCATGAAGCGTTCGAAGTTCTTTTGCGAGCCGAGGCTGACGAGATCCGGACGGCAGTCCCAAGCGTTCAGGTATTTTGCGAGATCCGTCTTGGTGATCTTTCGTGCAGGCGGGGTGACGTTTGTCTTGATGTGCTTCAGCCGCGCGGGTGTGTTGCCCTCGCGGGCAAGCATCGTGTTGTAGCTTCCTGCAGCGCGCTCGTAGAACCACCGCCCGACGCCGTCCGGACAGTAGGTGGTCTGTGAAAGCTTTTCGATTTCGATGTGGAATGGCTTGTTTGCCGACAGATCCGACTGACGCACCGAGTTCTGGCTGTTTGCATAACGGGAGATGTCGGAGATCAGTGCTTCCTCGGCGGCGGCATCGGTCGAGCGGAGAATGATGACCTTTGCCGGCACCCGGACTCCTCTCAGGTCGATTTCGGGAGACTTCTTCTTCGAGAAATAGATCGACGCCGTCGTCTGGCCGCCATTCACGATCTGCATCCCCTTCAGCCAGAGCAGACCGGGCCCGCCGTCTGCCGTCGTGCCGAAATGGGCCTCGTCGGCGACGACCACGATTCCGTTGTTGTAGGCCATGAACCGTTCGGGGTCGTTCTTCAGGGTATCCCGGATGCCGCGATTGACCTTGCCGGCTGCACTGAGGAATGACCGGACGTTTGCTTCGAGCAGTCGTGCACCGTACTTCTCATAGATGAATCGCAGGGCCTCGCCGGGTATGACGGTGAGGGCATAGTCGTAGTCGCTCATTTCCGAGGGAACATAGACGCAGGGCAGTGCGGTTCCCGAAACTTCCTCGAAGTTGACGACGAGCTCGTCGCGGGGTTTTCCCTCGGACCAGTGCCGGTGAAGCCGCTCGATGTCCATCACCTCGAGCTTGATGGTCTTCCCGCCGACCTCGCGCGCCTTGAAGTATTTTGCCTTTGCCTTGCGGTCCGTCAGAACGTAGATCCGGATCTGGTCGAGTGTGGCGTATGCCCCTTCGATGTTCAGGGCAAGCAGGTAGGCGTCGTTCGACTCGTCCATGGTTCTGGAGAGCTTGCCTTCCGCGCAGGTCGACAGGAAGCGGAGACACTGGTCTGCCGCGGTTTTCGTCTCCGTGTCGGTGATGGATTCAATAGTGTCGGAACCGGAATAGAGACTCACGAAGAGGTCCAGCTGGTCGGACTCGTCGGAGATCGCAAAGCCGCTGAGGCGCACGTTTGCGTTGCCCACCTTGGCCGAGTAGTGGCAGATGTTGGGTTCGAAGGTCATGCCGATCTCGGACATGTGCTGCATGACGACCTCGGCAAACACCGACTCAGGATAGGGATATGCCGTGCCAGCCGAATTGAGCCGCTCGCCGATCTCGGCGCGAACCTCTGCCTGGGTCTGTTGAAGAAATTCCTCAAGTTCCATTATTCGGTCAATCCAAGTTGTGCGAGGACATCATCCAGCTGATGCGGGATACCAGAGATGAGGTCCAGATCGAGTTCATAGCGTGCGGCGCGGATCTCGGCTGGCGTGGTGGCGCGGGTCAGCCGCGGAAAACCTTCCGACACGAGGAGAAACCGGGTGCCTGCCGGCTTGAAGCGGCGGGTGTATCGATCCGCCACGTCATCTAGGTATCCGGCATGCAAGAGTCGGGTATTGAATGTGACGAGTGCCGCGGGGCCCTCCGCAAGACGGGTGCGAAGGGCACTGACCGTATCCGGCAGCGAGTTTCCCAAGGGATCCAGCGCGAGTCTGACTCCGGCCAGGAACAGCGGACTCGCAATCGTGTCGTCAAGCTGGTCAAGCGAGCTGACTTTGGCGGGGAATCCTGCCGGAGAGATCGTCGACTTCACCTCGATCGCGCCCGTGCCGAAGGTGAAATCGTGCAGGCCGTCGAGGGGGCCCTGCCAGGCCTTTAGCACGACTGGTGCAGGAAGGTTCGCGTCAAGGAGCCCGTTGAGGAGCTCAAGCTCCCCGGCGAGTCCGACTTCTGCCTCGGGACTCAGTACACCGTCCGAGTCGCGCCGCATGAATTCCTGCCACGCCGCTATTCTGGAGAGAAAAACCTCCACGAGGCGTTCATTGGATGCGTCACGCAGCTGTTCGAGTGTGCCGAGCACGTCCAGTGCCATCATCGCGAACAGATCCAGACGGCCCGCCTGTTGGCGGCGTAATGCAACCCAGACATGCCCCGGTTGCCCGGGTACTTCTTCCCGCGAAACAAGGAAGCCGCGTCCCTGCGGCAGCAGGTTGGGTGGCGGCAGTCTGGTAGGAGCGAAGCCGACGAGCAGTGCCTCCTCATTGCCCGGGAAGTGCCTGCCGGCGAGAACCTTGCAGGGGCTCTTGCGGGCGATCGGGATTGTCCGCCAGCCTTCACTTTCGGGGTGGCCGGCCAGCGCACGCCAAGCAGCCTGCAGCTCCTCGCGCTCACTCTGCAGGGCCATATTCCTGCTCCCATAGGACGTTGTTCACCTTGTATTCGATCTTCACGCCGGAATCGCTGCCCGGGAAGCTGATGCCGAAGGCCACTATGGGCGGAGTATCCTCGTCGAGACCGAGTTCGCTTTCCTTCGGATCCAGCGTGTAGATGAGAAGCACGCCGCGCTCCGGATGGGCGGCGACCCCCTCTGCCCCGAAGCCGCGAATCCTCCGGATCGACGGTCCGTTCGGAAGTTCGGGAAGCTTCTGCTCCTGAAGCCGTGCCGGATCGGGCTTGCGCGCTGCACGTGTCAGTGCGAGTGCCGCTTCCCATTCGGACTGGCCAAGATCGATCGCCTCGTCCTTGGGGTCGAGAAGTCTGCCGATCGAATAGCGATCGGCGACAGCCTTGTCACCCGTGCGCTTGTTCATCCTGATCCGATAGCCCGGGGCAAGCTCCTTTTCCGCCCCGGAGCCGCTGCCCATCACCATCACCGTCCATTTGGTCAGTTCGCCGATGCGGGCCATCGATCCGACGAATTCGGCGAGCATTGCACTGTTGACCTTGTAGGCCGCCGGGTGCGTCTGATACGAACCGAGGAAATCAATGATCGTTGTTGCCGGCACGTCATTCCAGAGGAATCCGGTCCAGCTGTCGATGCGTTCTCCCCGCGAACGCTTGGGGTTTGGTTCGGTGGGCCCGCCCATCGCTTCCACGAGCCGCCTGGTTGCTCGCAGGTTCGCCTCGAGTCTTGAGGCCTCGCGGTACAGGGAAACGGTTTCGAGAACCTGCCCGCTGAATGACAGGAGAAGATTCCTTGCCGCCCGCATCTTGAGTCTGGATGTGACCATGAGCACCGGATGCGACTGCACCTTGAGCCCGTAGTCACGCGGCGTTGCCCCACTTGCAGCCATGAGGTCGAACTCCTCGCGCAGTTCCTCCGATGCATCCGCGATATGGCCGAACCACTCGATCAGTTCGTCGGTCGTGTAAAGTCGGCAGAGATCCAGATAGCCTGGACGGTATCCGAACCAGCGGCCCATCTGCATCAGGGTGTCGTACATCTTCGAGGCTCGAAGGAAGTAACTTACGCAAAGCCCTTCAAGGGTCAGTCCGCGTGCGAGCTTGTCCCCGCCAATCGCGATCACCTTGAGTCCGGTAGCGTTGTGTTCCGCGTAGTCGAGCGCATCCTTGGCGGTGCCGTTGATCATCCTGACGTCGATTTCCGATACGGCATCCGCAAGCTGGGCGGCAACGTCGCCCCAGGCGGGCAGAGGGGGGGAGTCCGGAATTTGCGACGAGGTTGGCACGAAGTCGCGCTCCCACAGCGCCTGCAGCCGTCCCAGGATATGGTCCGCGTCGATGTTTCGGCAGATCCTCTGGCGAAGGTGGCTCAGGTGCCCATCCACCTGTTCCAGCACGGCCTGCTGCACATTGTTGAAGCGTGTCACATGGATCAGCATCGACGCGTGTTCCCGCGCCTGCCCGCGCAGACGTCTGACCGCGCATGTGATCAGGAAGCAGTCGATCGCCTCTACAAGCGAGGAGGGAATCTTCTCGGGGCTGTCGTGCCGAGGCCGGTGACCATTCTTGTGCCCTTGGGGCATCCAGCCGCTGCGGCCGTCGGGCGTTGCGTGGTCCGTCACCTCGCGCACGAGCGGCAGACCGCCGGTGCGCCCATCCGCCGACGTCAGGCCGAATACCCGTGTCGGGCCGACATAGTTTGACGGTGCTGCCAGATTCACGATGAAGGCAGCCGGGAAGATGTCAGGGCCCTCCTCGCGCGTGATTCCCCGTTCGTGAATGAAGATGTTCGCAAAGGGAGTGGCGGTGTAGCCGACATACGCCGATCTGGAAAACGCATGGAGGATCTGACGGATCAGGCTGTTGATCGCCTTCGGCTGGTGCTCCTCGTCGGGCATCCCGTTTTCGTCGAACATCTGCTCGCCGGTATCGACCGATGCGTGGTCCGCTTCGTCGTCAATGATCAGCAGGGGCAGATGCGTGACGATCTTTCGTCCGGTTTCGGGATCGTGCGTGTTGGCTGCATGATTGCGGATCCAGTGCAGCAGTCGGGTCAGCACCGTCTTGTTCTTCTTCACGACGAACAGCCACGGCCGCTGTTCCGGTGTGATCGCGAGGTGCTTGGCCACCTTGGTGTTGAAGTCGCCGTTGTCTGCCCGCGTCGTCGCGCAATTCGGCCGGATCGCTGCATCGCGTCCGTCGGCTCCTGCCCCGATGTACTCGACCACTTCGGGGTTCGGGTTGGTCGCGAAGCCGAGGAAGCCCTCGTCGAGGCGTATCTGGGTCTGCGAGCGCAGGTTGTTGTGCAGACCTGCCAAAACGATGATGATCTTGTATCCGGCGTCGGCTGCCTTGCAGATCAGCCCGGTGTAGCTGCCGGTCTTTCCGGACTGCACATGCCCGACGACGAGCCCCCTGCGGTCCCAAGGATCCGTGCGTTGCGGATCCTCGAGGAAGCCGAGGACGGTGTCCGTTGACTGATCGAGGGCATCCACAGCCTTCCATGACAGTTTTCCCTCCAGCCAGTCGCGGTACCTCTGCCAGTAGCGCCAGTCCCTTTTCCGGTCGACGGTGAGCCAGGGGATGTGTCCGACATCGTTGCTCAGGGTGGTGTCCTGTCCGATCCACACGCTGAAACGCCTGATCAGCTCGTCGGTCACCGCGTCGCGGTCGAGCCCCTCTCCCCAGGAGCGTTTCATTGCCACGACCATGTCAATCTTCTCGGCGATCAGTGCCGGTGTGATCGATGAGCGGTCCTCCTCGTCAAGAAGGAGTTCCTGCACAAACTTGATGACGCGCTGAGTGTTGTCGCTGGAAGTGTCAGCCATATGATTTCAGGAAGTTCGGATGAAATGTCAGGGTGCGGCAGGAACGTCGGGCAGTGCAGCCACCAGATCCGGGTACAGGTGGAACGGATCGGTGCGCAGAAGCTGCAGTCGGGCCTGCTCGGGTGGCACGGACTTGCGGGCCACAAGGTTGCGGTACATGACCTCGAGAACCGCGTGCACTTCACTGGGAACCTCTCCGGCGAACCCCGTGCGCGGTGTCTCGCGCCCCTCGGCTGTGTCAAGCCAGATTCGCTGCACAGGGACTGTTTCCTGGATGACGCGGAGCATCGCGAGAATGTCCGGCGCGAGCGTGCCGGCGTTCTCGAGGACGGCTTTCACTGCGGGATGATCCTGGTCGATTCGGTAGCGCATTCCGCCGGAAAAGTGTTCCGCCACCCAGGCCTGCATGATCGGGTCGCCGCCGACGGCGTCGCGCACGGATTGGCCGCGGTGGGCAAAAACCTTGCGGGCTCGCGCCCGCGTGTCCTCGGCGAGACGGGTCAGGCGCTCCCGTGCGCAGAGGGGCGGACGGGCGGTCGACTTCCGGATGTCGATCTTCCAGTCGGCGTCGGCGGTGTTGGGAATGTCGAGCCTGATGCGGGCAAGGCGATGTGCCTCCTCCTTCGTCCATGCCCGGCCACGGCCAAGCCCCAGCCATCCTCCGGCGACGAGCAGTCGCTCATTGCGGTAGACGTAAAAGCCCTGCTGTGAGGTCCACCCATCCGGACCCGCCATGACTTCATGCTCCTTCGCATCGAGGCGATCCTTGTGAGGCAGCACATGACACTGCACCTCGATGATCCCTGCGTCCGTCGGGATCCGTTCGGTCGGCGATGACCAAGTCGCCGGGTGGTGCGGCATGAAGGGGTTCCACGGCGACACAGGGCGGCCATTGATGCTGAGCCTGAGCTTCGGTGCGGGACCGGCCAGAAACCGGTGAAAGACCATCGCGAGGTGCTGCTGGACGCGATCGATGAGGTCCAGAAATTCCTGCTCGCTGCATCCAGGCGTGACGATGCGGTCAAGATGCTCCCAGAGCACGAGGGTCCCGCTCTTCACCGAATCCAGCCGGGTCAGGAAGTGACTCGACCCTTCGGCCGGGCCTTCGAGGAGATGCCATCCATCATCTGTGCTGGCTGCGATCACGTCCAGATCCCAGCGAAGGCATTCAGTCTGGCCTGTGCGGCGACTTGCAACGGTCAGTCGCCGGCACTGGGAGAACGAGGCGGTCTTGAGTCCGAGTCCGAAACGCCCGAGATCCTGCGGGCTTCGCTCGGCGAGGGGGTTGATCTCACCGAGGCGCATGGCCCGATCGAGCATGTCGGCGTCCATCCCCTCTCCGTCGTCCAGGATCGTGATGGCACTTCCTGAGCCATTCCAATTGAAGGTCAGGTCAACATTGGTTGCGCGGGCTGCGATGCTGTTGTCGATGATATCGGCCAATGCTGTGGCGGCCGAGTATCCGAGACCGCGGAGCGCCTCAATCATGGCGCCAGCGCGGGGCGGTGCGTGTCTCGATCTCATGGTCATTGGGGGCTGAGATCTAGACATTTACAAAGCCCAGTCTGGTGACCCACCGGAATCCGAGGCGCGTCAGTTCCTTCACGAGAGCGCGCTCTTCGGGCGTCTTCTGGGTCTTCACCCGAATCCAGACCTGCCCGGTTCCATCCTCTTTGCGTTGGTCGTCAACCCTGACGCCCGATTTCCGCGCGAGTCGAATGGCACGGTCGATATTTGATTCGCCGGTCGCTTCCTTCTCGGGGGCGGTTGGCAAGGTCGTTCTCGGGGGGGGCTGCAGATTTGGATGGAGAGACGAAGGTGTTGCGATCTGCTCCTGCGTCTCGGCTGGCAAGCTGCGCATGGCTGCTGTTCCATTGCTCGCGGCCGGCGGTTTCAAGGCAGGACGCGGAATGCAGTCGAGGAAATGCCTTAGGGTTTCGCTGCGCGAGGGGTGCCTGAGGCGACCGAGTGCCTTGGATTCGATCTGTCGTATGCGTTCGCGTGTAACGCCAAATGCCTGACCGACGCTCTCGAGTGTCTCGTCATCCCCGTTCTTCAGGCCGAAGCGCATTTCAAGCACCTCGACCATACGTGGATCGAGTTCGTCCATCATGGAGCGCAGGACGCGACCAAGCGCTCCCTGCATGGCAATTTCTTCGGGGCCCGGATTGGCGGATTGAAGCCACTCGGCGATGCTCGTTGCCCCGGGCGCGTCATTCATCGGATCGTCGAGGGATATGCTGCTCCGATCGACCGTGAGGGCCTTTCGTACCGTTTCCTCCTTCATGCCTGCGCTGGCGGCTATTTCTGCCGCTCCGGCCGGAAGTCCCCGTGCCTCAAGTGTGCGTCGTACTCGTGCCACTTTGTTGATCGACTCGACCATATGGACGGGCACTCTGACGAGGCGCTGCTGATCGGCGATGCCGCGCGTTATTGCCTGCCTGATCCACCAGGTTGCATAGGTGGAAAATTTGAACCCGCGTCGATAGTCGAATTTCTCGACGGCCCGAATGAGGCCAAGGTTGCCTTCCTGGATCAGGTCGGCGAACGGAAAACCTGTGTAGGTGTACTTTTTGGCGATCGAAACGACCAGCCTCAGGTTTGCCTCGATCATCGTTTTGCGTGCCTCCATCATCGACCCGAGGCCTGCAGCAATCCGCGTGGCGACGTCCGTGTGGCCAGACGACTGAATGATGGCGTCGCCCACTTGCGCCAGGAAGTTGATGTTCAGGCCCAATGCCCTGAGAAGGGTGGCAATCTGCTCCTGAAGCGGGGCGGGAATTTCGGGTGTCCCCGTGGAGGCGTTCACAAGGCTCCGAAGTGCGACAAGTGTCGCGTCGAGTTCTGGTGTTAGCGCCTGTATGCCGCCTGCTTCATCCTCCGATGATTGATTGTCGTCGTCATCGGAGGACGCGGATGAATCATCGAGTGCCGCGTCGAGGGCCTCATCATCCGAATTGCCTCCCTGTCGGCCAAACATCGAACGGCCGTCAGCCTCGCCACGACGGATGGCGTCAGCGGCCGCGAGAACCACTTCGACTGCAGCTCTGCACGAGGCTACCGCGTCGATCGCGTCGGATACGCCTGCCTCCATCCGACACGCGATGTCGGCTTCATCTTCGCGAGTGAGCGCATGATGGGGGCCAATGTCCCGGATGTACAGTTTGAGGGGATCGGTGTTGTCCGAGCAGACTTCGCGGAAAAACCGGAGGGCCTCCTCCGCCGCATCTTCGTCTCCCGCATTCAATGCTTCGCAACCGTGTGCCTCGGAGCTGAAATCGGGCGCCGTGTCTTCAAGATAGAGACCGAGGTCGTCAATCAGCCGCTCGAGATGTCTCGCGAGGTCCTGATCCGGAACTTCCGCCTCGTCGCTGCATGCCTCCAAGACATCCGATCGGCTTACGTAACCAACCGACAATCCCCGAAGCAGCAGCATGCGGAGACGTTCAAGATCCTCCTCGTCCAGTCGCCGTTCGCGCCGATGGTCAGTGCGAATCTCCGGCAGATCGATCTCAATGTCGGACCAGTCTTCGTCGGCGCTTGTTGCCGCATGCGCGGAGATTGCCTGCTGGATGCATCTTGCAGCCTCGGCATGTCGCGAGTCGTTGGGCGGGGCGACTGCCTCCGTCTCCGCCTCCCAACTGTCGAATGGGCTGTCGTCCGCCGCTTCCGCATCCGGGGGCGCCGGCTTTTCTGCGTCTGAATCCTGGCCAATTGCAGGCAAGCCGTTCGCTTCTTCTTCGTCCATCTTTTTTGTGAGGAACCGACGCAAATTGGCGGCAATCTCCTCCTTGCCTGCGGCGAGGGCAAGGTGAGTGGCATCCAGCCCGCCGGGATCCGTGATGGTGGGGTCGGCCCCTGCCTCGAGAAGCAGTCTGCAGGCCTCCGCGTGACCTCGCTCTGCCGCGAGCATCAGCGGAGTCCGACCGTGTTCGTCAACGGCATCCAGATCGTCACCTCGGCGGATATGCAGGCGAATGGCCGTTTGCACGCCGGCGACGGCGGCCATCCTGAGCAGCGGATTCAGTGACTTCTTCCGGAAGGGGCCCGGATCGTTCAAGACCATTTCCTCTAGATATTCCGGTTGCGGTCCGAGAGGGGCGCAACCCATGACAGGCATGTGAATAATGCGGCATTCACCAACGGCATATGAAACAGAGTTTATCGGCAAAGGCGATCGGTGGGGCATGTCTTGTGTTTGGGCGAATGTGTAGCAGTGCGCGAGTGCTCTGCCTGCGGTGCGCTCTCAGCCCCGAGCGCGGGCGTTACGCATCATCGACCGCCAGCGACCTGTTTGCTCACGATGTCCGTGCATGGTCCGAATGGACTTTGGTGCCATGCATTTTTGATATGCTCATCGCTCGACTTGGGTAGAACGGAGCTACGCTTGAAAAGCGCCCTCTTTGTGGATTTCGACAACGTGTATTCGGGCTTGCGCAAGCTTGATCCGGCCATGGCGGAACAGTTTGCACAGAAGCCGCAGCGCTGGATGCAGTGGCTCGTCTCGTCGCTCGAGTTGCCCGAACACGCCCCGGCGGACGCCCGGCGCCGTGTGCTGGTGCGACGCTGCTATCTCAACCCGCAGGTCTATCAGCGTTTCCGGCCGTCATTCAATCTGGCCGGGTTCGAGATCATCGACTGCCCGGCGCTGACGAGCGAGGGCAAGACCAGCACCGACATCCATATGGTGCTCGACATCGTGGATCTGCTGCAGCATGAGGCGCACTACGACGAGTTCATCGTCTTCTCGGCTGATGCCGACTTCACGCCAGTGCTGCGCAAGCTGCGCCGGTGGGATCGTCGCACGACAGTGCTGGCCATCGGATTTCCGTCGGCGGCCTACCGGGCATCGGCAGATCTGCTGATCGATCAGGACAGTTTTGTCCGGGACGCCCTGGGCTTCCGAGACGAGGAAGGGGCGGCCGTGGAGTCCGGGCCCTCGCCGACGTCCCCTGCGGGGGCCGCGCACGTGGTGGGTGCTGCCCAGCAACTGATTCGGCGCAAGGTCGCGGAGTCCTCGGCGCCGATCGCCCTGTCGCTGCTGGCCTCGACCATCCTCAAGGAAGTCGAGGGAATGGACGCCACGAGCTGGGCGGGATTCGGCAGCTTCCGCAAGTTGGTCGAGGCATCGGATTTCGCGCCCTGCGTCGTTTGTTGGGACGGAGGGGGCGTCATCCACGATCCGCGGCGGCACGCCCCGCCCAAGGCGACCGCGTCCAAGGTCAGAGTCGAGGACGAGCTCGATGCGGTCATTCGGCTGATCCGGACGGAGGTGGCGGCATCGCCTCAGCCGGTTCCGTGCGGGCGCATCGCCCAACTGATCACCGTGCGCCACGGAGCCATTGCGGAAGACTGGAACGGATCGGGCTCATTCCGGAAGATGATTGAATCGCTCGATCTATCGCCGTTGGCGATTGACTGGAGCGGGGCGGGTGGCCGCATCTACGAGCCTTCGCGCCATTCTCTTGCATCCGCGAACGGTGCCAAGGCCGTTGGGGGAGGCGTAGCGGATTGGGGGAAGGATGCGGACCTTCTCCCCCTCGCAACACAGATTCATGACGTGATCAATGCGCCATTGTTTCCGCCTGCCAATTATCAGGCCCTGTTCCGACTGCTCGCAGCGGACCTTGTCGAGCACCCGTTTGATCTAAATGAAACCGGGAAGAGGCTGCGCGACAAGGTTCGTGCGGAGGGGCGACCGATCAATCGCAGTCAGGTGAGCTGGATTCTGCTCGGGCTTCTTCTTCGCGGGCACCAATTTGGTGGCGGGCAGGACGACCACGTCACGCTCGCCCGCAAGACGGCGGACAACGTCCGGTCACTTTGCCTGCGCGAGCAGATGATTGTGGACGCCAACGTGGATGCGTCGATCAGCCGGTGGATCGTAGGGGGGCGTGACACCTGAAATCGCGGCGATACGTTACTGAAGGCTTCGATGCGTTGGCCCCGTTTCTGGCCGGAGGGCGGGATCTGCGGACGTCCGGTCGCTGTTGTCCCGTTGGGGTGGCGGCTGCGGTCGAAGACTGCTAGCGTGGATAAGACGAACGACTGACCGAGTTGCTCGATGAAGCTGACCATCGCCAAAATTGCCAATCGATCGCTGATCGCGGGCCGTGAAGGCCGCGTGATTCCCCTCCCGCCAGGGGGAGTGCCTGTACGGACGGCCGAGGATCGGGCGCGACTGGAAGCGGCTGCGAGGCGGCGCAATGACAAAAGGAAATATCCGGTCCTGCACGAGGCTTGAACGCGGCCGCATGCAGCATCGTCATGGCCCCTGAGCGGCTGGCATCCGGTCGCCAAGGTTGGTGTTCCGCACGCCGGCTGGGCTGCAACCTCGTGGATTGTGCAATCCACAAGGCCTCGCCGGCGCATCGGGGCGAACCGTCCGCGAGCGTGTCGAAGGCGTGATTTGGCGAGGACGATCCCTCAGCTCGGTCCGACACTCCCGCCATGCGACTCCAGCGCCCGGGGGAAGTAGTGCAGTCCCTCGTCGGTCTTGCGCCGGTACAGCCGCGCCGGCCGCCGGCTCGTCTCCTTCATCTCGTCGAGCTCCTCGACCAGGCCTGACGCGAGGATGCGTGTGCGAAACGCCTTCTTTTCCAGCGACCGGCCCAGCACCACCTGGAAAACCGCCTGCAACTCGCTCAGCGTGAAGGTCTGCGGCAGCAGATAGATCGGTAGCGACGTGTATTCCGCCTTGCCGCGCAGCCGTGCGAGCCCTGCGCCGAGCAGGCGTGCGTGGTCGAAGGCGAGCGGTGGCAGGGCAGGACCGCCCGCCGGGGGCTCGAGCGGGAACCACCTGAGGTCGGCAGCATTGCCCCCGCGGCGAGGATGGAGCGTCGCGGCCGGCAGAAGGGCCAGGTACACATGCGTCGTCGACCATCCGCGCGGATCGCGCACGGCATCGCCCCAGCTACCGATCTGCTCCAGATGGGGCGCGACCACCCCGGTCTTGTCCAGCAGTTTGCGCCGCGCGCAGTCCTCGAGACTGCGATCGTGTTGTGTGTCGACGATACCCCCTGGCAGTGCCCACCGACCGGGGAAGGGTTCCCCGGGGGCGTCCTCGCGCTGCACCAACAGTACCTGCAGCGTGGCGTCGAGGAGCGTGAGGATGATGACATCCACCGTGCACAAGGGGCGCGGGTAGGGTTCGCATGCGGCGGGGGCCGCGTTGTGTTTCGCCATGGCGACATATCCTCAGTGAGGGTCCGCGTCATTGTAGCGCTTGACAGGTGGGACTGTGCCACCTAAATTAGTGGTACAGAAACACTTTATGCGCAGGATGCGCGAAACGGAGGGCATCATGTTCGGAATCCGCTTCATCAAGGCCGATCCCACCACCTACCTGATGCAGGTGCGCGGCGGCCGCATCGTGCGCGAGGGCGCGGGGCAGTCCTTCTTCTACTACGCGCCGGCGAGTTCGCTGGTGGCGGTGCCGGTCGGCAGCCAGTTGTTGCCCTTCATCTTCGAGCAGACCAGCGCGGACTTTCAGGCGGCGACGGTGCAGGGATGTCTCTCTTACCGCATCGCGGACCCCAAGAAGATCGCCGCCATGCTCAACTTTACCCTCGCCGCCGACGGCCGCCGCTATGCCGCGGAGGATCCGGAGCACCTGCGCGGCCGCGTCGAAGGTGCGGTCGAGGTGCTCGTGCAGCAGGCCGTGAGCCGGCGCAGCCTGCGCGACTGCCTGCAGGGCGCGGAAGCGATCGCGGGCGAGGTCGAGGCGGCGCTTCGTGTGCGCGGCGACATCGTCGCGCTGGGCCTGGAGATCCTCTCCTTCGCCGTGGTGGCTGTGCGCCCCAAGGCGGAGACCGCGCGGGCGCTGGAGGCGGAGGTGCGCGAGACGATCCTGAAGGCGGCTGACGATGCGATCTACGCGCGACGCAACGCTGCCGTCGAGAACGAGCGTGCGATCCGCGAAAGCGAGCTCGACACCGAGGTTGCGGTGGAACTGAAGCAGCGCACCATCCGCGAGACCCGCATGGCCGCCGAAGCCTCCATCCGCGAACGCGAGGCCGCGCTGCAGGCGGCCGATCTCGAGGCGCGGATCGCGCTCGAAGGTCGTCGGAAGGAATTCGTCAGCCTCGAAGCGGACAACACCCGCACCCGCGCCGAGGCTGAAGCCTACCGGATTGCGGAAGCCATGAAGGCGGTCGGCAGTGCCGATCCCCGGATCGTGCAGGCGCTCGCCTCGGCCGGGATGGCGCCGGCCCAACTCATCGCACTCGCCTTCGGCGGCATCGCCGAGAAGGCCGAGCGCATCGGTCAGCTCAACCTGTCGCCAGACCTGCTGCAGTCGCTGCTGGGCGCAGGCGGCGCGAAGTAGGCGAGGCTCGCCGGTCATGGCGACCATCCTCGATCGCAAGATCATTCTCGTCACGCGCAAGACGCGTCTCGAAGAACTGGTGCAGCGCTTCAACTCGCTCGCCCAGGCGCGCTTCTACCTCGAACACCTCGGTGCCGACTTCGCCGGCTATCAGCGCGAGCATGACACCTACCGCGCCGCGCACGACGTCGTGATGCAGGCGGTGGCAGCGTTTCCGCGACGCCAGACGCTGGATCGCCAGTTCCTGCCCAATTTCCTCTTCGGCCCGGACGACATCGTCGTTGCGCTCGGGCAGGACGGACTCGTCGCGAACACCATGAAGTACCTCACCGGGCAACCCCTCATCGGGGTGAATCCCGATCCGACGCGCCATGACGGGGTGTTGCTGCCCTTCGTGCCCGGGGATCTGGGTGCCGTGCTCGCCGATGTCATCGCCGACCGTCGCGGTGCGCGTGCCGTCACCCTGGCGCGGGCGAGGCTGTCGGACGGGCAGGTCCTTCATGCCGTAAACGACCTCTTCGTCGGTGCGCGCACGCATACCTCCGCCCGTTACGAGATCACGCTGGGCGAGCGGCGCGAGACCCAGTCCTCGAGCGGACTGATCATCTCGACGGGGCTCGGCTCGACCGCGTGGATGAAGAGCATCATCACCGGCGCGCGCGCGATCGCGGCGGGGCTGGGCGCCGCCTCGACGGCACTGGCGGAGGCCTACGCACCGCTGGCGTGGGACACCGACCGGCTGCTCTTCGCGGTGCGCGAACCCTTCCCGAGCATCGCCAGCCAGACCGGGCTGGTCTTCGGGACGGTCGAAGCCGGGTGCGAGTTGCGTCTGCGTTCCCTGATGCCTGAAGAAGGGGTGATCTTCAGCGACGGGATCGAGGCGGACTACCTGCGCTTTACCGCGGGCGTCGAGGCACACGTCGGACTTGCGGCGCACCGTGGCGCGTTGATCACTTGAAGTGCGCAGGCTTGCGTGTAAGGTGGAGCAACAGGGCGCTCGAGAGGGGCCGTTGAACGAGATTGGGGGAGGGGGACGCATGCAGCAGGGCATCACACGCACTCCGCGAAAGGCCGCCCGGGCGATTGTTCGCATCCGGCCCGGCCGAATGATCGTGATCCGGCCACCGCTGTTGCGGATGCTCGGTGCCGACCCGGCGGAACTCATGATTGACCAGGACGGGCATCGTCTGGTGATCGCGCGGCGTCCCACTCCGCAGGAGGCACGTCTGGCCCGTTTCAAGGCGCGACTGGCGAGCCGTGGGGCGGGCCGTAACCGGCCTTCATCGACGCTCCATTGCACTTGAGAGGGCGCGTCATGAAACCGATCATCGCGCTGGACGCCGACGGGGTACTGGTCAATTACCACCATGCGTATGCCGACGCGTGGGCCCGCGCCTTCGGCGCGCGGCCCGCCGTGCGCGATCCCGAGGCGTATTGGCCGATGGACCGCTGGCAGGTTCGTCGGCTGGACGGCGACGAGCTCGAGGCGTTTCGGGCGTGCTTCGATGCAGCGTTCTGGTCGTCCATTCCCGCGATGGCGGGGGCGGTCGAGGCCTGCCACGAGTTGGTGGCGGCCGGCTACGAACTGGTCTGTGTGACTGCCATGGAGCTGCACTTCGAAACCGCGCGTCTTCACAACCTGCACAGTCACGGCTTTCCCATCTCGCGTGTGATCGCGACCGCGAACGCGGCGGCCAAGGTCAGCCCCAAGGCCGCGGCCCTGCGCGAATTGAGGCCCGTGGCCTTCGTGGACGACTATCTGCCCTACCTGCGCGGAATCCCGGAGGACATCCACGCGGCGCTCGTGCTGCGTGAGCCGAATGGATCCCCGAACCGTGGAGACGGGCTGTCGCGCGTGGATTCGCAACACGCAAACCTCGCCGACTTCGCACGGTGGTGGTTGAACGAGCGGGGATCGGGTTGAGGCGGCTTTCCAAAAAACCATTCAGGAATACGATCTCTCATGGAACGCAAGCTGAGTTACGTGGTTTTCTGGGAAGAGGGCGCCTTCGTTGCGCGCTGCCTTGACATTGACGTGGCAAGCGATGGACCGACAGAACAGGAAGCCGTGGTGAGTCTGAAAGAGGCTCTTGAACTCTACTTCGATGGTCACAAGGACGCATTGATGGAGTTGCCGTGTCGAAGCTATCGGTTTGGGCAGGTGGCTATCCACGCCAAGGGGTAGTTCGTGTAGGTCCCAAGGTCAATACCACCGCGATTGCCTTCATCAAGTACAACTCGGCTTCTTGGTCGTTGAGCGTCTGCTTAGCTGCCGTACAGACTTTAGACAGATGGGCGACAGGTGTTCTGCGAACAACGGACCTACAGGCCAGCGCAGTTGCGAAGGTCTCCCTTCCTGACTAGCGAATGCGAACTCTCGGCCCAACCCGGCCCTTCACCGACACAAGACTCCAAGAGCTAGTTCCAGGGCTTTCACCGGAAAAGATGACAATCAAGTGAGATGTCGACTGCACGACAAGTGGCATAATTCCGCCTGGGTGAGACATCGGCTGCTCGGCAGCACACATTGCGGCTCGCACCTGCGTCGCACACTCCTTGGGAAATGCGTGAGCGCTGGTGATCTTCAATTAGGCTCGGTTAGCGAGCTTATAAAGGGGGGCGTTCTTCATCCCCGCTTACCAGCGCGGGTACGGGCCATGATCATGTGGGCGCTAGGTCGTTGATGGTCGTTACGCGATCGATTTGCGAGTAGTGCCTAAGTAGGTATCTAGGAAAAGACAATAGTGCAGAAGCAATCGACCGAGAGTGGCCCCCCTCGCTTACGTGTCCTCTTTGGGCGGCGTGAGGCGCTGGAAATGGACTTGCCGCCGGATACCATCCTCGTCGTGCCGTCGTCAGACGGATGGAACGACTTCGGCCATCACACGCGTGTTAGCTACCGGATTCGCATGCGTTCGGCTAGAGAGCTTGTTGATGCAAGCGGCTTCATCGGGTTCATAAATTCGGATACAGAACAGAACGGCAAGGATTTACTGAAGCAGTTGATCTCGCCCCTGGGTGAGCTAACGGTCACAGCAACGCCCGACCACCGCTTCTTCACGATGCTGCCAGACATGGAGGCTTATCGGAGACTCGTCCAAATACTCGATGCTAGCGACGCAACGGAAGTGCTAACCGCGTTAAACGACCTAGTGACCTTGAACGAATTTGAGTCGACCGCGGACATTCTTGATCTGGCAGTCCAATCGGAGGTGTTCTCACTGTCCTTTATGCGAAGCACAGACTCCTACTTCGCATACAAAAACGCAGGCCCGCTACTACGAGGGCTTTCAAGCGAGCAGACGGGCATCTTGTCACCGACGTTGGCAATTCGGTTTCAGTTGCCGGGGCGACAGAACGAGCACGATCTCAGATTCAGCTTCGACCATTCCGCTGACCTGCCGAAGCGTATCGCCGTTGTCATTGGGAAGAACGGTGTTGGCAAGAGCCAGACACTAGGCCGCATTGCACGCGCTGCCATCGACGGAACAGCAGCCCTCACGGACGGGACCGATGGCGGGCGACCGCTGATAAACCGGCTGCTCGCTTTTGCGCCAACGAACGAGGCCGAATCAGTTTTCCCAACGGACAAGAGAAAGTGGCCGAGAATTTGGTACCGGCGGTACTCGATGAATCGGTCGCGCCGATCGCGCCGAAATGACTATTTATCCGACCTGATCGTGCAGGTTGCCAGATCTAGGCAAATGGTTGCGTCAAAGTCGCGGTGGGAAATATTCACCGAAGCGCTCAGTGCCATTACCAAGGCGGACGAACTTCATCTTCCGACTCGCTCAACATTGGGCGCCTACGTGCCGCTGGCCAAGCTACCCAAGGGAGCAGAGCAACGTGTCCTAGAGCGCTTCGCTTCGATCGACGTCAAGAAGGAGCCTGTGCGCGTAGTGGACGGCAAGGGCTACCCCCTGAGCAGCGGAGAGATTTCGTTTCTCAAGTTTGCAGCTCAGGTCAGCTTGCATATTGAGAACGGCTCACTGCTACTGCTTGATGAGCCAGAAACGCACCTTCACCCGAACTTCATCAATAGGTTCGTTTCGCTCTTGGACGGTCTGCTAGAGGCGACCGGGTCCGCGGCCATTATCGCAACACACTCGGTGTACTTCGTGCGCGAGGTATTCCGCGAGCAGGTTACAGTATTGAGCGTGGACAGCGAGAGCTTGGTGCAAGCGCAGCAACCGAAGTTGCGAACCTTTGGCGCTGAAGTGGGTGCGATTTCCTACTTCGTGTTCGGGGAGGATGAGCCGTCAAAGTTGGCCGGAGAAGTCGAGCGAAGATTGACTGCGAAGGGGGCTCCTTGGCCACAGATCTATGAGGAATACAAGGACGAACTTTCGTTAGAGATGTTGAATGGACTTCGCGCGGCAATTGAGGGCAAAGGGCGCCCATGAACAAAGTGCAGTTGCCCGCGTACGATGACTCGGCTGCGTTTGACAAACTGTCGAAGAACAATCGGCTAGGCAGCTATCCGCAGCTTCAGCCTTTGGTCGGAACGGTCCAAGCAAGCTACGATCAGTATATGGCCGTCAACGGCGCACCGACGCTTGTACATAATCAGCCAATCTCAGCAACTGCGGCAGCCTTCCTGAAGGGACACTACGCGTCCCCTCCGACAGATTTGGAACACATCACCAAGATGCGGGAGTCTACAGAACACTTGGTGTGCCCAATGTGTGGGTCGATGCATAGCGGGACGCTGGATCACTACCTGCCGAAGAACGGATTTCCAATTTTCTCCGTCTTTTCAAAGAACTTGGTTCCTGCTTGCAAGTGCAACAGCAAACGCAAGGAGACGCTACTGGGTGCCAACCCGGGCGAGCGTGTCTTGCACCCGTACTTCGATGACTGTCTCGGTGAGCGACTGGTGAGCGCTCGTTTCGAGGACTTGGGCGAGGTGCCGAGGGTCTCTGTCGTGCTGATGATTTCGAACACGCATCCTCAGCATTCGGCAATCAACTTCCACTTCCGGTCAATTATTCAAAGGACAGCCGTTGTACGGTACTTGGCTGATCGATGGAGTTCGCTGTTTCGCAAACCCAGTCGGGTGGTGCGTGCTCTTGCCGAAAACATCGCGACGCAAGACCAGGTTCAGGCCCTGCTCGAAGAGGAGCGTGACGCCCTGGACGACTTGCACAAGGGTAAGAATAACTGGAACTCAATCTTCGTTTCCGGCCTGCTAGATCCAATCGTGCTGACTTGGTTGGCTGAAAGGCTTTCGATGCCCGGCCGGGTTCCAGATAGCCCGCTCGGCTAACTTGAGAGTCCGCTCTGAGAGCGAAGCCAGCCCAATCGTGCAAGAACGATGGACGACGGCTTTGGCCGACAAACGGCAGCTGGTGGGTACCCCCCCCCCTCCCCCCCTACTTATGCGTCATTACCGCCTCAACTTATGCAAGTCTTGCGCAAGTTGTCCGCAAAGACCGAGGAGCTGGCGTCCGCAGGCGGGCACGATCTATCGTGGTCCTCGTCGAAGTCGGCGTGTGAACGTCTTTGCCATCCACGATACGATAAAGTTTCGGTTCGTTCATGTCGCCGGCCGCTAAGTCAGTCTGTCGAAGCCTCTATGAAGTTCGAGGTCGACGACGACGTGCGCAAGTTTTTCGTTGCCGTCGAGCTGCTCCTGAACAGTCAAGATGCACGGACAGGGCCCGTTCATTGCGGCGCAGATCCGGTCGAAGAATTTCCGTGTATCGATGTTCAGTGACATCGCACTAGAGCCGTCCAGGGGTCTCGCCATTAACCGATGATTTTTCATCGACGGTTCGTCGACGTAAGCAATGATCTGCTTGAGATCGGATTGCGGAACCGGTGGAAGTTTCCGAAACTTGGCGATTTTTCCCGATATCTGGCACACATCGTTGCCGCCCGACGATAGGTTCAGGGGAACGGCGAGTAAATCTCCACCACATGATTTTTGCGTTCTAAGTACTGCGTCTTCGATAAGGGCCATGTCGGCCTGGGCGGGCTCAAGATCAGGCTCGAGATATAGCGAAGTGCTCTCTTCCCCTCTGATCCCTCTGGCGTACGCCGCGATGGCCTGAGTACATCTCGTGCTGGCGCCGTTTTGCAGACGAATTTTTTTTGCAGGGTAGCCAATCGATTTGTCGAGCTTTAGGAATGGTACCCAAGATTCGTGCTGGTCAACCGCGCCCAAGGCGACGAGTAGATCTCGGAGGTCGCTGCAGACGTCCGAGATCCCCGCCGGCATTGCATCCCACTGGATTGCGAGCTCGCTGTCCAACAATGCGATTGGGTAGGGCGACTCTGCGACGATAACAAAATACTGATTCTGGTTTTCCATGGAGTCTGGCCTCACACCGGTCGTTCGATGTCCAGAGTGTTACACCTCCTCAACTCGAATGTGCGCTCTTAAAAGGCGATTTTCCCGCTGTTTTAGCGCCCCCTTCCGCCCAACAGAGCAGCAGGAGAGCGAATCCAATCCGGTTTCGGATCGCGAAACTTCGGTTCTCCTTGAAGATCAGAGCGCAGCGGTGGCTGACCGTGCTGAATCCGTCGTCAAGCGTGAGCGGATCGATCTGAAATGGGTTGCCACCCTTGGTCACGTCCGTGCGGGGTCTGATAGTGAACTGCTGTTCCTTCGCGTACTCGCGGAGGTTGGGATGTTCGGGGGCGGTGGCCGTGAGTTCGTAGTGCGAGCCGTCGATGGTCGCCGCGTCGAGGAACAGGCGCATCCACACAAAATGGGCCGGCTTCGCGAGCAAGACTTGGCGTTGGCGGCTTATGAGCGATGCGACGCTGGCGGAGGTCGGCGCCTCCAGATCGGACGGCCAGGCAGGGCAGAGGGCGTCGATCCGCTCGGCACAGGACAACAACGCTTTCCACTGCTCCTCCGTGACGGCACCGAGCAGAAGTCGGGCCGCCTCCTCATTGCTGATTTTCGGGGTGCTGTGGTGTCTCGAAATGCACAATAGCGCTTGGTAAATGCGAGCGCAGCCCGACTCCTCCAAATCGAGGTGACGGGACGCCGCTTGCCATGGGGTGCCACGCGCCAACAGCCTTAGCAGTCGAAGGAGATCCCGGCAACCTGGACTGCGCGGCGTTGGCGCTTCCGGAGTGTGTAGGCTGCCGCGCTGCCGGGGAAGGCTGTCGAGATCGTCGCAGGCGAGCATCCGGTGCTTCACGGGACGGCGAACGGCGGGATCGGCGAACGATTCGGCCCAACGATCCAGGACGTGGATGTAACTCGTCAAAGTGGTTGAAGGCCCGGCGTGGCCCAGGATGCGGGCGAGTGCCCATAAGGTACGTCGAGTAGAACCTGGCGCTCCCAGGAGGTGGTGTGCGATGGCGTGCGGCGATGGATCCGGCAGGACCGACCGGTACGACGGATAGCCTGAGAGCAGGCCGTCGAGAACCCGCATGGCAAACGTGTGCCTGGCATGGTGCAGGGTCGTGCTTGGGCTAGTGGTGGCTTGCCGCAGGGCGCGAATGATTTCGCGGTGAATCACTCGACGGCGGGCACCGGACACTGAGGCCGCTCCGAGGAGGGGCGCCGCAGCGGTGTCGCCGGCATCCGCCTCGCTAGTCGCGAGTGCCTGCTTTATGGAGGTACGCTCCGGCTCCGTCAGGTCGAAGAGGAGGGGAACGAGCCGCCTGGATGCCTGTGTTTTCAGTTTGCGGTGACGATTGTTGCGGACGGCAATATAGGTTTCTGCGCCCAACTCGACCCAATCCTCCCGCTGCAGTGCAAAAGCCTCGCCAGCCCGAAGCCCGAAGCGATAGCACAGAATCAGGATACTGCACGCAATGCATTGCTCCCCGGCTGGAAGGGCTCTCTTGGAAAGCAGCGCAAGTGCACGAACATAATCCGTTTCGCGGATGTAGCCGGCGGATACCTGAGCACCTCTGGGGGGTATTGGCAATTCGTCCCAATATGGCTCCACCAAGGCAAAATGCTCGCGTGCGAAGGCGTGAAAGCGGTGGAGTTGCTTGCCGACGATCGACAGGTCACGGTCGGTGCGCACTTCGAGGATCTGCCTGTACAACTCGGTGAGTTCCTCCTCGTCGGCGCCGACGAGCTCCTCGTCGTACCACACGTCTTCGATTGCTCCGGAGAGCGTATTGAAGTAACGCCTGACGCTGGAGAGCTTGGAAACCGTTGCGGCAAGATGTGCAACCCAGGCCCCCGCGATCCGTATGGCCGATGGCAGATCAGGGCTGCAACGCTTGAGTTCCCACCGGAGTTTGCCGACCAGGTCGCGCCGTGCGTGGGTACGTGGTCCGGTGTCGGAGGCCTCGAGATGTTCCCTCAGTGCACGAAAGAATGCGTGCACACGCTGTTGCAGGGCCGGTCTGTCGGTGGGGGCGACCTTGGCTTCCCGTTCGACCATCGCCAAGTCATGCCAGGTCTCGTCCTCGCCTTCGCACGGTAGTGCGAGGAATTTGCCTGTGTCCACGCGGACGAGGTCATGCCAACCGAGACTATAGGAAGCGACACGACCTGCGAGGAACGCGGCGAGTGCGCCCGGGAGCTCGATAGCGTTGGCTTGGTCGGTCACCTCGGTGAACGCGGCAACAATGTCCCGCGTGTTGTAGCCCTCGTGACGAGCGCCGGCATCAATCAGCAAATCGGAAATTCGCTCCAGGAGCGCGTTGTCCGATTGGTGGCGCCCCTTCTTCGCCCTAAGGCGCGAGAAATAAGTCGCAGCGGAACGCGACATCGGTAGTCGTATCGTTGGAGCTCCCGTGGGTGCGCGATCTGACCGGGGCTCGTCCTCCGCCTCATCCACCGTGACGTTTGGAAGGAATTCCAGCCAGTAACGACGCTGATGGAAGATCAGCCTTGTCGCGCCGGGGCGCTCCAAAGCCCACAGGATTTTCGGGTTCGAAAGGCGACTCTCGACTGCCAGGTGCAATGCGCACATCAGCGCGGCATCTGCAACGCTCGCTTTGGCGGGGGGCTTGAAACGCCGTAGTCGCGGCAGACCCTCTCGCAGCATGTCGCGCCCTTGTTGAGCCCAGACAGCTGATTCGCGAAAGAACGGAACCTCTTCGTTCAGCGGAACGTAGACGCGGCGGCGCTTCAGATGAACGCTTTTTCGGCGCGCCACGCGCTGGGCCACTCGAAGGTAGAACCGGTAGCGCAGACCGCCGAGTGCGTGAGGAAGTCCGCCCGGCATAAACAGCAGTTCCCGCTCGAGCGAGTTTATCTCTTCGTCATCAAGTTGATGGAGTTCGCGCCCGCGAAGATGCTTCTCCATCACTTGCCGCGCCTGGCGCCGCCCGATGGTTTGACGCTGACGCTGCGCTTCCTCGCGAGCAGCGAGCCCGAAGTTTCGGATCGCACCGCCGGAATGGGCCGAAGGTCGGAGGGGCAGCGCTTCCGCGTCTATGCTCGGCGGCTCGGGCCATTGAACGTCCAGATCCGCGAATAACCCCTCGATCGCCGGGCGCAGCTGTTGCACGTCGAGTTCCCACGTCCGTAAGGAATGATCTCCGTGGGTGACACAGCCCGCGTATGCGTGTCCGAGCAGTGAGTCGATGAGTTCAGGGTCGGCGCCATTGTGCCGCAAGCGCTGCGAGTAGCGATGCCGGAAGCAGTTCAGTGGCAGCGCAAACGTCTCGCCGATCTCCAGCTCGATGGCCTTTTCCGAAAGGGAGACCCAATCCGACACGTCTTCCCTCAGCAGGAAGAAGAAAGGCATGGTGCGGGGTGCGTGCAGCGATTGCGTCGCACGTATCTGCTCTGCCAGCCACGGTCGGGTTGCCTTTAGGTTTTCTGCGAGCCGTTCCAGGTAGGGGAGGTAAGTCTCCCTGATGTAGTTCGTCACTGACGTCGGTAGCGGGACGAGTCGCCCCATGCGATTTACGCCCGCGAGTTTGTCCGCAATGAAGACACGACCCCTGTCGAGGTCGAAGTGGCTGATCGACTCGAAGGGGTCGGTGACGGGTCTGCTGCCGGTTGCTGCAAGGAGCAGCAGGACAAGGTGGCACGCAAAGGCATTATGCTTTAGGGCAAACGAGATGCCCCCTGCGACTCTACCTCGCAGTTTCGCGCCGGCACTGTGGAGTTGCTGGCGCAGCGCGACGTCGATGGGACTGAGGTGACTGCCGAGCGCGTTCGATTCCGGTTCGCAATCAGTCCTCAGTTCGACGCCGCATCTTGCGTACGCGTCGACTACTGACCCAGCACTCCAGGAGGGGTAGGCGGTTGCTCCAGGTAGGCCGCTGTTCGGACGCGAGCAGGCCATTGCCGCGAACAACGCGTCGTTGCCCCCCGCGAAGAGCGTGGTTGGAAGCCACCTCCCGAGCATCGAAGGCATGACGCGGCTGAACCCGGCTTCCCGGGCAGCATCCCGGAACAAGGACGTGGCGGAGGCCCAGTTTGTAGGCCAGTACTGTCTGAGCGTCCCGGAAGGAGCAGCTGCACCGGTGTGTGCCTGAAGTGTCGATGTTGCCCAGTCGGGCAGGGAAATCTTGAGCTCCGAGCAGGGACTCGCCAGGAGTTCCGCGTGTGTTGGTTGCGCCCGCCATCCGGATCGTGGCCGCGGGGGCCGCCGTCGCAAGTCGGTGCAGGCGCCGCTCAATACCCAGTCTTCTGCGGCGTTGTCGCTTATCGGAATATCCAACGTCTGCTCGAGCGAGCGGTGCGTCGTGATCGCAAGCCATACCAGTACTGCAAGGAGGCGTTGAGGCTTGGTCGGCGCATCCACGGAAGCCTCGTTAATCCAGGATCCGACAGCAGCGTATTCATGCGGGAGCATCTGCTGCCAGGACCACGGCAGAAACTGTGCTTCCTCGCGTCCGAGGAGCAGAACCGTGTGTGCGCTGCCGAGCTGCCGCGTGAGGTTTTCCTCGGGGTCGGCATCGCAGCCCAGAAGCGTTTCTTGAACGGTGCCATCGGTGTTCGGTTGAGGCTCAAGAAGCACCGCAGAAAGTTGCAGATCGTCATCGATGAGCCAGCGTGGCGGTTCGGCAGGACAAGCTTTGGGATCAGATACGGGCTGCCAGCCGGGAAAGTCAGGCAGGTTCCAATCGGCGTCTGCTTCGAGTTGAATTTCCCCGATTTCGCATGAGCCGACCTTGCCCAATGCGGAGAGCTCGGTTCGCTCGGTCTCCTCGGGGTTGGCCAGCATGTGTTGGGCTTGGCGAACAACATACTGGTTGATCGACACGAACTGCGAGGGAAGCGCGGCGACTAGCCGCTCCACAAACGCCAACCATCTTGGATTGTCGGCAGACGCGAGCCTAAGGAACTGGGCGGCCGTCCGGATATGGCGGTCTAGTGGATGACCTGCGACGCATCGGACCACGCTGTGCGCGAGTAGCCACAACTGGAACCGCTCGAACCAGCGTTCCATTGCCTCATTTCCAACCCTCCGAGAGGTGACGATCGGGGCGCGCTGAGTCAACAGCGCGATCATGTACGCCCAGGACAACTTGCCGGGGAAGTGCTTCGAGGCGGGGATCGCAGGCGAAAGGGGAGGATATTCGTTCAGCAGCCAGGAGCCGGACGGAGTGGTAAGGTACTCGGCGAGTTCGGCAAGAGCGTGAAGCTCGGGTGCGTCGTGCTGCCAGAGACGGAGGAGCTCAAGTGAGTGTGGGCGCCCCAGAACGGCGATGGCGGATCCGAACCACCGAGGATGTTCGCGCATCCGGCACGCGTGCACCAGTAGCAGGAGAGAGGGAGTGCAATCTCCAGCCTCTGCCCATCGAAGCGCCGGCCCCCACCCCTGCGGGAGGGCAGAGGTCGTTCGTACGTCTGGGGTTTGGCGGGCAGCCAGTAGGTGCGACATGGCTTAGTGCGATGAATATTGGAATGGAGTCGATCATGCCACCATTCTTGGATGTGCTGGAAAGCGTTGTTTTTCCACTAAAGAGACCTGTATGGCCAAAATTTGTACATATAGCATCAATGTTATTGGGTTCCCTCCGAAGGCCTCGGGCGCGCCAGATATCGAAAAGCCCTGATTTCCCTATGAAATCAGGGCTTTTTTCATATCTCCGGGCCGGACGAATCTGGGCACTTAGTGTGTCGTCCCGAACTCATTATTCATGGGCGCTCAATACCGCCCAGCCCTTATCAGGTTGCGCTCAGCGGACAACGTCGAAGATCACACTCATGGGCGCGCTGCCGCTATGACTGCGGTAGCTGACCGGGCCGTGATACACGAATGGTGCGGCTTTTCCTGCTGCGAGCTTCGTGTCGCGTACGAACAGGTGAATCACGATGCTACGCTGACGCTGTTCGACGAGTTCACGGCCGCGCTTGCTCTCTGGCGTTGTTGAATTTTGGCTCTGCCAGTGGAAGCTGTGATCGTCGATCCAGTGATCGAGGTAGCGATGATCCTCGGCCTTCCCCTGCTTGTTCAGGGTGACGAGCAAGACATGCGTGGCACCGTCGTCGAGCACAACGTGCCCACTGTTCCAGTTGCCCGGGTTGAATGTCTCCCCGAATAGCGCGGGGATGTCTTCCCGCATGAACGCTTCGCCGATTGCGAGTTCCAGCGGGTCGATGACGGCCTTTAAGCGAGCCAGTGTGCGCATGTTGTCGGTGGCGACGAGGTCATCGTAGTCGGGATTGTTGGCCTTCAGGACATAGGTCCCGTCGGACATTTTCGATACGACGCGCAGCAGGTATTGATTGTCTCCTGCCTCGTCCTGCCTTTCGATTGCCATGATGGTGCCGGTGATCGAGCCCGCGTTGCCTGGCGTGATGAGCTCCAGCAGCAGGTAGTCGCCATCTCGGATCGGATTCTTGCCGCCGTTCATCGAGTTGCCCGACGCGCGGGCGATGAAATGACGTCCGGGGTCCAGGCGACCATAGCCGCTGCCGAGGCTGCGGTGCTCTTCGGAATCCGTCGTGCCGGTCCTGAAGTGGCCGCAGGCGATGCGAAGGTTGGGAAAATATGCCAGTTCGGTGCGCTCCGGCCGCTCGCGCTTGAATGGGATGACGTTGGTCCCGCCAGTGTTAGTGATGCGTCGTACTTCATACGCAGCGAGTCGATAGTCGACGAGTTCCTGAACGAACGCACTGAAGACGTCGTGGTGTTCCGGCATGACTGCGAAGGTCGGTTCGAAGCGTTGTTCCCGAACGTGGAAGAACGTGGCCGAGCCTGCGGACTGCTTGACGCCGACCCAGGCGTTCACGGGATTGTCGCGCCAGTAACGCTGCCAGGATTCGGCAGTGCCGTCACCCACCGCGCGCACGGCGTCGGAGAGATCGCTCAGCAGCGGCCTGCGACGTTGCAGCACTTGCCAGGACCGCGATGCGAGTTCAGTGAGAGCGGGGGGCGTGCGCCAGCCGCCGAGTTCCTGCAGCGCTTCGAGGAGCACCATCTTGAAGCTCTTCGTCATCGCTGTCGTTTCGACTTCGCGGAGGAATTCGCGGTGCGCGGTCGCGGCGTCCGCCTCGTGCGCTGCGAGCTCGCCCATCGTGGCGATGAACTCGAACCAGCTGCCGTATTGTCTGCGCATCCCCGCGACGTTTGCCCCCGCGCGATAGAACTCGGCCAGCGTCGGTCGTCTTCCCAGGCCATTGCGCAGGGCCTCAAATTCCTTTGCGACCCCATCGGTGTCGAGCGATTTGAGGAAATCGATGAGCGCGAGGTCGTAATTGACGAAACAGCCATCAGGCAGTGCTAGCCGCCCCTGCTCCACCTTGCGGGCGAACTCGGCGAGTTGCCGGTAACTTGCGCCAACTCCCAGGAGTGCCTGCGGTTTATGCAGGAAGCTGTGATGGTTGCCGATGAAATCGAGCACGACGAGCTTGTCCTTGCCGTCGGCTTTGCGTAAGCCGCGGCCGAGTTGCTGCAGGAACAAGATCTTGGATTCGGTCGGGCGCAGCATCATCACAGTGTCGATCTCCGGCAGGTCGACACCTTCGTTGAAGAGGTCGACCGCGAAGATGACCTGCAGGCTTCGATCGGCGAGTCGACCGAGCGCATCGGCACGGCTGATGTGCGAGCCGGCGTACACGGCTGCGGCCGCCACGCCGGCGCGGCCGAATTGCTCTGCCATGTATTCCGCATGGCGGATGGACGCGCAGAAGGCCAAAGTGCGCTGCTGTGCGCGATCGCGCCACTGTTTCAGCGCGTGTCGGGCCCGTGCCAGGGTGGCGAGTTTGTTGGCGAGCTGCTCGGGATCGAAGCGGCCGTTGCGCCACGGAATTTCGCGATAATCGACGGAGGTGTCGTGAATGCCGTAATAGTGGAACGGCACGAGCAGCGCGGCGGCGATACCCGCGAACAGATTGCAGGTGAAGATGAGATTGTCGTCACACAGCGAGAGGATGTCCGACTGGTCGCTGCGATCGGGCGTTGCGGTCAGTCCGAGCAGGAACCGCGGGGCGAAGTAGTTGAGCAGGCGTCGGTAGGTGGCGGCTGCCGCGTGGTGAAACTCGTCGATGACGATGTAATCGAAATGATGTGCGGCGAAACGTTCCAGGTGGGCTGCCCGGCTGAGCGTCTGCACCGAGGCGCACAGCACGTCGACCTGACTGTCCCGGGTTTGTCCCCTGTAGAAGCCGATGCGCGCATTGGGCCGCATGCGCAGGAAGGTTTCTGCCGCCTGATTGAGGATCTCCTCGCGGTGTGCGACGAACAGCACGCGGCGCGCGCCGAAGGCGTGCGCATCGAAGGCAGCGAGCCAGGTTTTGCCCAGGCCCGTGGCGAGCACGACGAGGCCACGGCGGTAGCCTTCACGACGCGTGCCGGCGAGCGCTTCGAGGGCTTCGAGCTGCACTGGAGTGGGCGTAGGTGGGGGCTCGGTCTCCGTGCTCCCCGGGGCGATAGCGCGTGGAGGCGGGATGCGCCGCGCTTCGTAGCGGTCGATCCACGCGTCGTCGAGTTCGATGGTGCGTGGGTCGTGGAACAAGGCCTCGAAGCGCGCGCGTGCTTCGAGAAATCCGTTATCACCGGGGTAGTCGACGCGGTAATTCCATTCGAGGCCGTTCTTCAGCGCCTGCCGGCTGATGTTGCTGGAACCAATGAAAGCGGTGCCACGCAGGCCTCCTCCGTGCTGTCCGTTATCCGTGAAATGGGCAAACAAATAGGCCTTCATGTGAAAGCTGCAGCTCGTAGCCTCGAACACGCGGACCTGCGCGCCCTGCTCCTGTAGCAACATCAGGAGCCGGAGGGCTTCCGGATCGGTGAGATCGAGATAATCGCTCGTGACGATTCGCAGGCGCGCCGGTCTCCTGGAGGGCGCGGCTTCGGCACTGACCGCGTCGTGGAGATCGGGTAGCAGCAGGCGTAGGCCCGTGACCTTGATGAAGGCGACGGCCATGTCGATTTCGTCGGCTTGGGTAATCGCATCGCACAGGTGGGGCAGGAAGGGATGCTCACCCCCGGTGACAAGTTTCTCGTGGCCGCAGTGCTTGTGTCGGACGAGCGCGTTGAGCCATTGTTCGTTGCGGCCGGGGCGTTGATCCGACGTGATCCATGTTTCGATCGCGTCGAGATCGGGAAGCGAGTCGACCCAGCTGCGTAGGCGAGCATCAGTGGCGTCGGTGAAGTGGCGGCCGTCCTGAATGCGTTCGCCGTCGCCGAGTTTGAAGCTGAGGTAGAACACGCCGCCGCTCTTGAGTGTGCGCCACAGACGAGCGATGGCGTCTGCAAGGGCTGCCTCGCGCAAGTGGAGCAAGCTCGCGCATGCCCAGATGCCGTCGTAGCACGCCGTCTCGGTGATCTCTGCAAAATCACGTACGGCGACGGGTTGGCCGGCATAGGCGCTTGCACGACGCGCCAACTCCGCCGATGCGTCGAAGGCGGCGACGCGGTAGCCACGGTCGGTGAAGGCTTTCGCATCACGGCCCGATCCGCAGCCAGCATCCAGAATGAGACCGTCTTTCGGAATGGTTGCCAGAAAGCGCCCATACAGCGATGTCATGTCGACATCGACGGTTTCCGTGAAGAAGCGATCGGCGTTCCGGTCGTAGTAGTCGATGGAATCGGACATGCAAGGTGCTGGCTGTTATGCATAAACTTCGCATAGCGTACCAGGCGCGGAGCGCAACCGACTCTGACCGGCTTCAGCCTGCTTCGGCTCGGCCCGGATTGCCTGAAACCGTCATGCGGCGGCAATACTCCTTTCAATTGCATCAGTAACCCAAGCGTTCAGGCTCTTGCCTTTCGTTTCCGCCGCCATCGCGGCGCGGGCGTGCAACTCCGGCGACAGCCGCAAGCGAAACTGCCCGGAATACGGATGGTTCGGTTCCCGGTTCAGCTTCTCGCAGGTTTCGAGGTAGTCATCGACGGCTTCCTCGAACGCGGCCCGCAGTTCTGCAACGCTTTCGCCGTGAAAGCCGATCACGTCCCGGATGCCGGCGATGTGTCCGACGAAGCAGCCGTCTTCCTCGCTGTATTCCACGCGAGCCGCATAGCCCTTGTGCGTCATCGTGTTCATGGTTTCACCCCAAGATTCTCCAGAAATTGGCGCGCATCGCGCACCTGATAGGGCTTCGCTTCCTTCTCCGGGTGGGGGCGGTGGAAGGTGCCGATGATGCCGTCCTTCTCGAACCGTACCCGCGAGCCGTTACCCTCGATTACCTGACAACCAATCGCCACCAGCAACGCCTCAATGCGCCGCCATTCCAGCGACTTGGAAACCGGGTCCGTGAAAATGGCGATCAGGGTCTTGCGGTGCGTAGCATTCATTTGTTTATGGTATCGAAAAATGGAACCAAGGCAAGCGGCCTTCTTCATCCGGATTGCTTCGGCCCGTCTGGATCGGGCCCTCGACCGCGAGCATCGTTGGTAAGGGCAAGCGGGCAGGCAATTCCGCCACTTCGACCCAGTGCCCATGCTCGTCGTCTCGGGCGCGCCAATATTTCAAGGACTTAGGCCATCTCCGGATGGCCCTTTTTTCTTTTCGTGGGATCGCATCCGGGATCCCGATCTTGCCCACGTCGTGCAGGAACGAGCCGGCCAGATCATGTCGGCAAGCTGCTCTGTCCGGCCGCCACAATGGCGCTGATCGCTGGATGCTGAATTCTTCGTTGCGTCGAAATCGCGTACCAGGTCTCGCTCACGCCCTGCAGCTTTCCGATCGGTCGGGCGCGATATTGCGCCGCAATCTCTTCGCTCATGCCGGCGGGTGCGGGAAACAACCCGACGCCCGCCCGACCAAAAGTTTTCAACAAGGCGCTGTCGCTGAATTCGCCCACGACCTCCGGCCGCAAATCCCGGGCTTCGAACCAGGCATCGATCGCAGGGCGCAAGGGATCGCCGCGTATTGGCAGGAGGATGGGCGCGCCATTGATGCTTCCTGGAAAACCTGCGGCATAGACCCGATGGAAGTCTTCGGTCCCATAAAGATCGATTCCTTGCGTCGCCAACAGATGTGAATGCAGCTTGAGATTGGCGAGCTGTGGCGCCGATCGGTCCGCGATCACCAGATCCAGGCGATTCAAGGCCAGCTCGCCCAGCAAGTTGTCGAAATCGCCTTCGCGACATTCCAGCCGCACGGACAGCGGCGCTCGCACGACATCGGCCAGTAGCCGGAAGGCGAGCAGTTTCGGGATTCCGTCTGTCACTCCGACCGTCAGATGCGGCCTCGCCGTTCGGGTTTCGGCAAGGCCGCGGCGCAGCTCGGCACCCAGGTGAAAAATCTGCTCGGCGTACCCCAGCGCGGTCCGGCCGGCGTCGGTGAGGGTCAGCGAGCGGCCTTGCGGGGCCAGCAGTGCATAGCCGAGCTGCCGCTCCAGTTGCCCCAACTGCGTACTGATCGTTTGCACCGACAAGCCCAAGCGCTCGGCTGCCCGCGTAATGCTGCCTTCTTTGGCAACCATCCAGAAATACATCAGATGACGAAAGTTAAGGTCGGCGGGGTGCACAGTGATATTTCCATTTTTTTGGAAGAGACATATCTATATTAATCCATTTATTCGATACGTCTGTCCGCCTAGAGTTCGCTCCGTCGGGCACGGATTTCCCGCCGACACCAAATCTGGAGACAAAAAATGATCACCCTCGATGACTGCTTCGCTTTTTGCGAAATACCCGCCGTCGTGGTGGAAAAAGTCGCAGAAGAACATGGCCTTCCGCTCGTTCTGGCGTGTGCCTATGCGCACGAGCGACTGGCCGGAACAGCCGATGACCGCACGGCCGGCGCATGTGCGCCGGAACCGTCCCGTTTGGCCGCTTGAGGAGAAGAGCTGCGGCGCTGGCAGTTGGCCCCGGCCTCCGCCTTTGCCTGATATCGATTCAACGAACACTGACGCGAAAGAGCAACCATTATGGAAAGCATCGGCACCCCCTGGCTCTGGACGGCGTTTTTCGCCATCGTCCTGGTCATGCTGGCAATCGACCTGTTTGTAGTCGGCGGCGGCAAGCAGCATCGTGTGTCTTTCAAGGAAGCCGCGACCTGGTCGGGCATCTGGGTCGGTGTCTCGCTGGCCTTTGCCGGTGCGTTGTGGTTCTACCTCGACGGCGCCGCCGGGCGTGAGGTCGCCAACGCCAAGTCGCTTGAGTTCATTACCGGCTACCTGATCGAGAAATCCTTGGCGATCGACAACGTCTTCGTCTGGCTGATGCTGTTCGGCTTCTTCGCGGTGCCACTCGAACTCCAGAAGCGCGTCCTGCTCTTCGGTATCCTCGGCGCCATCGTCATGCGCACCGTCATGGTCTTTGCCGGCGTCTGGCTGATCGCCCAGTTCCACTGGCTGCTCTACGTTTTCGGTGCCTTCCTGCTGGTGACCGGCATCAAGATGTGGTGGTTCGCCGACGAGAAGCCGGACCTGGCAAGGAATCCGGTGATCAACTGGCTCAAGGGGCACCTCAAGATCACGGAAAGACTCGAGGGCGAGCGCTTCTTCGTCATGCGCGAGGAGACCATCGACGGCGTGACCCGGGCCGTCCGTTACGCGACCCCCTTGTTCCTGGTCCTCATTCTCGTGGAGCTGTCGGACCTGATCTTTGCCGTCGATTCGATTCCCGCGATCTTCGCCATCACCACCGATCCATTCATCGTGCTCACGTCCAACGTCTTTGCCATCCTCGGGCTGCGCGCGATGTACTTCCTGCTCGCCGACATGGCGGACCGCTTCTCGCTGCTCAAGTACGGCCTGGCGATCGTGCTGATGTTCATCGGCGTCAAGATGCTGTTGATCGACCTGATCAAGATCCCGGTGGCCGTCTCGCTCGGCGTCGTGGCCACGATCATCGCGACTTCGATCGTGCTCTCGCTGCGCCGGAACAGGTGCGAGCCGGCAAGTACCCGGCACGTGCTGAACGACTCAAGCAACTGATCGGGAAACGATCATGGAACTCGTCCTCAAGGCCCCTTTGCCCTGGCGCCAGCGCGCCGGGGCCTGGCTCGAGAGTGCCACGGTGCAGCGCAGCCTGATCGGGCTGATCCTCGTCAATGCGGCCCTTCTCGGCTTGGAAACGAGCCCGCAGCTGATGACCGATTGGGGAACCTGGCTGCATGCCGCCGATCGCGCCATCCTGTTCGTTTTCGTGGTCGAAATCGCGCTCCGCGTGGCCGTGCATCGCCTTGCGTTCTTCCGCGACCCATGGAGCGTGTTCGATTTCACCGTCGTCGCCATCGCGCTGATTCCGGCCTCGGGACCGCTCGCCGTCCTGCGCGCCTTGCGCGTGCTGCGCGTATTGCGCCTGCTTACGCTGGTGCCGAGCATGAAACGCGTTGTCGGCGGCCTGTTTTCAGCCTTGCCGGGGCTTGGCTCGGTCAGCGCCATCATCGGCATCATCTTTTATGTCGCCGCAGTGATCGCTACCAAGTTGTTCGGGGCTGCTTTCCCGGATTGGTTCGGCTCGCTCGCCAGCAGTGCCTTCACGCTCTTCCAGGTCATGACCTTGGAAAGCTGGGCGATGGGCATCGTCCGACCGGTGATGGAGGTGTATCCGCTGGCGTGGATCTTCTTCCTCGTCTTCATCCTCTCCTCGACCTTTACGCTGCTCAACCTGTTCATCGCAGTCATCGTCAATGCGATCCAGAACGAGCATGCGGGCGAGTCCGCCTCCGCCTCCGCTGCCGGCGACGAGCTCGCGCAGCTGCGAGTCGAGATCGCCGCATTGCGCCGTGATCTTCGGGCGACGCGCCCGCTGGAACACCCGTCAGGAATCGAACCGGAGGCTGCCAGACGATCGACATGACCTCCTTCCGCTGCCGAGCGTCACTTCAGTGACCGGATGCTTGAATGCTGCCGTTCATGACGGTCAAGACACCTGATCCGGGCTGACTACCGGCGTCGCACCCTGCCATCGTCCCGAATGCGCGAGTTCCCGGCACAAGGGGGCAACGAGCGCAGCCACCGCGTCGGCTGCCACGGACAAGGGGAGGTGGCGCGATGCGCACAGCACGACACGCCGGCTGAGCGTCGGGCGGGTCACCTCGCAGCCTTTCAGCAGCCCGGTGTCCAGCTCGTGGCGCAGCGGCATCGGGGGCAGCAGCGTATGGCCGAGACCGGCGAGCAGGCTGGTGCGCAGGATGCTGATCGAACTGATGTCCGCAACGACGTTTGGAGGCGGCAGGCCATGTTCCCGTGCGGCCTGTTCGATGATGGGCCTTACGCCATGAGGTGGCGCGGGAAGGATCAGCGGCAGCGCCAGCGCGGCGGCAAGCGGCACGGTTTTTCGGTGCGGCCGGTCGGGCGCCTGCGCGGGGGAGATCAGCATCAGGCGCTCGTCGAGCAAGGGCTGCTGCGTGAATTCCCCGATCAGGCCGTCGTCGAAGAGCACCGCGAGGTGGAGTTGGCCGCTGCGCAGCTGGGGCACGAGGTTGCCGGTGAGCTCCTCGGTCAGCTCCAGTTCGACTTTCGGCAGGCGCTCGCGCACCGCCTGCAGCAACGGCAGCGCGAGCGCGGCAGAGATGCTGTGCGGGATGCCGAACACCACCTTGCCCGTAGGCTCGCCGCGCGCCGTCTGCACCGCGACGCGCGCGTCCTCGACCTGCCGCAGGATCGCCGTCGCATGGGCGAGAAAGATGCGCCCCGCTTCGGTTGGCTCCACGCCGCGCCGCGAGCGGTGGAACAGCGGCGTCCCCAGCTCTTCCTCGAGCTGGGCGAGCTGGTGGCTCAGCGCCGACTGCGCGACGAACACCTGCTCGGCAGCCTTCGACAGGCTGCCGCAGCGGGCGATCGCGAGGACGTAACGCAGCTGGCGCAGTTCCATGTGGTGGATTGTAGTGCGATCTGAAAAACAGATGGAATGATCGTGATTCTGTATTTTCCAGATCGTCGCCCGGCGGGTCTAATGGACCCATCCGCAGCCGACGCATCCCCCCGCCGCCACGAGCGACGGGCTTCCGGCGACATCTCGCCAGGATGCCTCGGCCCGGCCTTCCTACCGGAATGCTGCCTGCCGGACGCTGCGCCCACCGGCGTGCGATGAATCGGTCCGGGCCAACCCGCCTCGTGCGGCGTTGGCCCGCGTCGTCATATGCAGGGGGGCAAGAGCCCGCATCCGGATAGAATCGGGGACGACTCCATTTCTCCCGACCGCCCTGCATGGCCGCTTCGCCCGCCGCGCCCCGCGCGCGGTGCCTGTGTCTCGACATCGAAACCGCTCGCCAGGACCGCATGGCCCTGCGCGAGCTGGGCGTGTTCCGGCCGGATCTCGATTCAAGCTGCTGCGCCCGTGGCAGGACATCGAGACCATCCGCGAACGGCGCATGCGCGTCGCGCGCTGGTGCAGGAATTCCAGCGCCGCCGCCAGGGCAACACCCTGCTCGTCACCGCCAAGCAGGGCGAGCTCGAAGCCGCGCTGCAGGTCGACACCACGCTCGCCGACGTCGGCAGCGAGAAATGGGACACGGCCCTGTCCGCGGCGCTGCTCTACCTCGACGCCAACGAAGTCCTGCATCTGGCACGCGGCAAGGCCGTGTTCCGCTCCGCGATGAGCATCGAGCTCAACGCCGAGGCGCGCCGCCGCCAGTTCAGGAAATCCGACTACGCCGAGCTCGCGCTGCACTACAAGGACAAGATCGTCCAGGTGCATGTGATGGCCGAGTACGCGCGGCTCGCGATCCGCAAGATCCAGGCGGCGATGGCCTTCATCGTCGACTACTTCAGCCTCGACCGCGCCGAATTCGTGCGCCGCTACTTCGCCGGGCGCAAGGACGTGCTGGAGATGGCGACCACCGAGGCCGCGCACCGGCGCATCCTCACCGACCTCGCCGATCCCGTTCAGCAGTCCATCGTCGCCGCGCCGCTCGACGGCAACCACCTCGTGCTCGCCGGCCCCGGCGCGGGCAAGACGAAAGTCATCGTGCACCGCGTCTCGTGGCTGTTGCGCGAATGCATGGTGCTGCCCGAGGCGATCATGGTGCTCGCGTACAACCGCTCCGCGGCCAACGAGATCCGCCGCCGCCTGTGGGCGCTGGTGGGCGCGGACGCGGCCGGCGTTACCGTGCAGACGCTGCATGGCCTGGCGATGCGCATCACCGGCACGAGCTACGCCGTCGCCATCGAGCGCGGCGAGGCGCTCGATTTCGGCGAAGTCATCCGCCAGGCCACCCGCTGCCTGCGCGCCGCCGAACAGGATGCCAGCGAGGGGACGGAAACAAGCGTCGGCCCCTCCATCGTGCGCGACCGCCTGCTCGCCGGCCTGCGCTTCCTGCTCGTCGACGAATACCAGGACATCAACGGCGACCACTACGAACTCGTCAGTGCGGTCGCCGGCCGTACGCTGCAGACCGAGGAAGATCGCGTCTCGCTGATGGTGGTCGGCGACGACGACCAGAACATCTACGCCTTCGACGGCGCGAGCGTGCGTTTCATCCGCCAGTTCGAAACCGACTACGCCGCGCGCCGCTATGCCTTGGTCGAGAACTACCGTTCCACGAAACACATCATCCATGCGGCCAACCGCGTCATCGAGCGCGCCCGCGAGCGGATGAAGGCCGGGCAGGCGATCCGCGTGAACCACGCGCGGCGCGACCAGCCCGACGGCGGCGAGCAGGCGGCGCTCGACCCGCTCGGCGAGGGGCGCGTGCATGTGCTCGAAGTTCCGCGCAACCCGCTGCAGGAAGTGCAGGTCGCGCTCGACGAACTGCAGCGCCTGCACGCCCTGATCGCGCAGGACGGCGCCGCCGGACAATGGGGCCGCTTCGTCGTCATCGCCCGCCGCTGGGAAGACCTCGAACCCATGGCCGCGCTCGCCCGCCTGCGCGGCATCCCCGTGCAGCTGCTGCGCGACGGCGCAAGCGTCAGCCTGCACCAGACGCGCGAAGGCGACGCCCTTGCGACGCTGCTGCGCGGCCTGCGCCGTGGTGCCCAGCGTCGCCGTGTGCTGATCCGCACCGGCGTCCTGTCGCGCTGGTTCCGTCGTCGCTTCCACACGTCGCCCGACGGCCTCGTCGACCACCCCCAGCGCGCTGCACTCGCGCAGTTCATCGTCGACGCCAAATCCACCGCGCCGGGCCGCCAGCTCGTCGTCAACGATCTCGTCGAAGCGCTGTACGAGTTTGGCGCGATCGGCAAACCCGTCGCCGACGCCCGCCCCAACGCGCCGCTCGTGCTGATGACCGCGCACCGCGCGAAGGGCCTGGAATTCGACCACGTGCTGATCCTCGACGGCGGTGGCTGGCAGGGCCGTGGCGACGACGAGCGGCGGCTGTTCTACGTCGCGATGACGCGGGCGCGGCGGTCGTTGACCTTATGCGAGGCGGTCGGCGGACAGCATCCCTTCGTGCGGGATCTGGACGGGTTGGCGCTGCGCTCGCGTCCGGAGGCACGCCCGCCCGAGCCGGGTGTCGCGCATCGCACCTGGTGCGCGGATCCGGAAAAGGTCTACCTTTCCTGGCCGGGGAAGTTCGCGTCCTCGGCGCCGATTCATCGTGCGCTGGCGGCGCTCGATGTGGGGAGTCCGCTGGCGCTGCGGCCGCGGAGCGATGGAAAGGCGGGGTGGGAGCTCACCGATGCGGCAGGTGTGGCGGTCGGGCGTATGTCGTCGAAGTTCCGGCTGCCGCAGGGCGAGATCGGTGCAGTACGGGTTGCGGTGATGCTCGTGCGTCATGCCAGAGACGACGAACAGGACGTGCGCTGCCGATCCTGGGAGCTGGTGCTGCCGGAGATCGAGTGCATTCGTCCTTGATTGCCCACGGCAGATGCAGCGTCCATTGAGCTGATCAGGCACGCCGCAAGTCCATGACGCAGATTGATTTTTTGGCCTGCGTAACGATAAGATAAAAAACGCATACTTAAAGTGACACATTAGGCTCGAGGTTCTACCCATGGCATCCAGGCTTGAAATCCCTATACAAGAGGTGCAGCGGCGGTTGAGCCTGGACAACCCGTGGTGGCGAGCGGGCGGGGGCATTGACCCCGAAGAGGCGTGTTGGCCCCGACGGGCCTATTTCCCTCCCTTTTGCCGGCTGGCCCTGGACACCCGGGTTCGACGTGCGGTCGTTCTCATCGGCCCCCGCCGGGTCGGCAAGACCGTCATGCTCAAGCACTTCGTTCAGCGGCTCCTGGATGAAGGCGTGCCGGGCGTTCGCATCCTTTTCGCTTCGCTGGACACGCCACTCTACTCCGGACGAAGCCTTGAGGGCCTCGTCCGGACCTTTACCGAACAACATATGCACCCCGCTGGCCAGCAGCTCTGGGTCATTTTCGACGAGGTGCAGTACCTCAAGGACTGGGAAGTTCATCTCAAGTCGCTGGTCGATACCTACCCCAATATCCGCTTCATTGCGAGCGGCTCTGCGGCCGCCGCCCTGCGCATGAAAAGCCGTGAATCGGGTGCCGGCCGCTTCACCGAGTTCATCCTTCCGCCGCTGACCTTTGCCGAGTATCTCAGCTTTGCCGGGCGCGACGAACTCGTCAATGAGCGCGAGGACGAGGCAGCGGGTAACAGCCGATACCTCGCCGCGGACATCGCTGCCCTTAACGAGGAGTTCATCAACTACCTCAACTACGGCGGCTTTCCCGAGGCGGTGATGAACCCCGCAGTGCGCGAGAACCCGTCGCGCTTCCTTCGTCAGGACATCATCGACAAAGTCCTGCTGAAGGATTTGCCCAGTCTTTATGGGATCTCGGATACACAAGAGCTCAATCGCTTCTTCAATGTCCTGGCATTCAACACGGGAGACGAACTTGGTCTGGAAGCGCTGTCGAAGCATTCGAACATTTCCAAGCAGAGGCTGGCCGAGTACCTCGAGTATCTCGAGGCAGCGTTTCTCATCCGCCGCGTCCATCGCGTGGACGAGAACGCCCTTCGCCTGCAGCGCGCTCGCACCTTCAAGGTCTATTTGACCAATCCGTCGGTACGCGCTGCGCTATTCGGCTTCGTCCGCGGGGACGACGAGGCGATGGGGAATCTGGCCGAGACGGCCGTGTGGAGTCAGTGGTTGCACGACACGGCTATCAGTCAGTCGCTGCACTATGCACGATGGAAATCCGGTCGCCAGATACTCGAGGTCGATATCGTCTCGATTGATCCGCGCACGCAAAAGCCGCGTTTTGCGGTCGAAATCAAATGGTCGGATCGGATTCCGGGGCAGTTGCAGGAACTCAGAGGACTTCGTGAGCTCGCGGCGAAACATCCCCTGGCACGCCAGCCGCTCGTCACGACGCGCAGTTACACCGGCAGCGCCGAGGTCGATGGAATGACCGTCGAGTTCTCGCCCGTCGCGCTGCACTGCTACACCATCGCCCGCAACCTCCTGCGATCGAAAAGCTGATGGCAACGTCCGACAGGGGAAGTGCGTCCACCTTTCCTCCGATCCGTGCACGGTAGAAGGCCAGTAGAAGGTCCTTGGGGTCAAGTCTCGCCTCTTGCACAATGCAAGCGTCCGGGCAACTCGATGCGGCGAACAATCGGGGCCAGACTACATTTTTCAGCTGAAGCCTGGTCTTCCTGCCGGATATGCGGAAGATGTCGCCGCCGTCAGCGCAGCAGTTCCGACGCCAGCGTGCGCAGCATGCGCTCCGCCTGCCCGAGATAGCCGCAGCCGAAGAGGTTGAGGTGGTTGAGGATGTGGTACAGGTTGTACAGCGTCTTGCGCAGTTCGTAGCCTTCGGCGGGCGGCCAGGCGCGGCGATAGGTGGCGTAGAAGGACGGGGGGAAGCCGCCGAAGAGCTCGCTCATCGCGAGGTCGGCGTCGCGGTCGCCGCGGTAGACGGCGGGGTCGAAGATGACGGGGGTGCCGTCCGCGGCGATCGCGGCGTTGCCGTTCCACAGATCGCCGTGCAGCAGGCTTGCGCGCGGCCGGTAGTCGAGGAACAGGGCGGGGATGCGTTCGAGGAGCTTGTCGGCGTCGCGCCCGAGGGGGCCGCCGTAGCCCTTCGCGCGTGCCATCTGCAGTTGCGGCAGGAGGCGGCAATCGGCGAAGAACCGCGCCCAGGCGTCGTGCGGTGTGTTGTGCTGCGGAGTGGCGCCGATGTAGTTGTCGCGCATCCAGCCGAATTGCTCGCCCGTATCGCGGTGCAGTTCGACGAGCGCCTCGGCGAAGCGCCGACCGTCTTCGGCACTCGCGAGCGGGCGCAGTTGCAGGTGTTCGAGCAGCAGGAAGGCTTCGTCGTCGGTGGCGCCCCATGCGAGGGGGCGCGGCACGCGGAAGGCGTCGCAGGCGGCGAGCGCGGCGAGGCCGTCGGCTTCGGCCTCGAACATCGGCAGCGCGGCGGCGTCGTTGAGCTTGAGGAACCAGGTCCGGCCGCCCGCCGCCACTTCCAGCGCGCGATTGATGCAGCCGCCACTGACCGGATTCAGGCGTGCGCCGGCGAAGTCGATGCCGCTGGCGGCCGTTAGGGCGCGGGCGAGGCGTTCGTCCGGAGTATGCGGGTGCGTCAACTGCAGAAGTTCCAGTCCGGGCCGGCGCGGGTCAGGGTGTGGAGATGGCCTCGTGCGCGGCAATGCTGTCGACGAGCTTCTTGTCGGCCACGGTGGTGTGCATCGCAAACCAGTCGAACATGAAGTGTGCGAGTTCCTCGAGGGGCGCGCTGTCCGTGTAATAGAGGTTGGTTTCGTGCTCCAGCCGGCGCAGCAGCCACGCGTGTTCCTCGCGGTGTTCCTCGTAGCCCGCGTAGCCGACGTCGAGCATGATGTTCTCTTCGCTGACGAAATGGAACTCGGCGTATTTGCGCACCTCCAGCAGCAGGCGCATGGCCTTTTCCTTCGGGCAGTGTCGGTCCGCTTCCACCGATACCGCACGGATCAGGTCGATGAAGGCGCGGTGCTCGGCGTCGATGCGCGGGTGGCCGACCTCGAATTTGCTGTCCCACTTGATGTCAATCACGTCCGTCTCCGCCTGGCGAGTCTGGGTGGCGCCTCGCCGTGCGGCTGGATCTGCGCGGAGGGCTGCCCCGCGCATATCCTAACCGAATACGAGCGCGGGGGTGGCCGGGAGCGTGATTGCGCGGCGCTTCAGGCGCCCGGGCGCGCAGTACCGACGACCAGGGACGGCGTGGGGGCGGCCGTAGCGGGTTCGGCGCGATGCTGCGTGTGCAGCCCCGGGATGTGGCGCTTGACCACGGCCAATGCGAGGAAGGTGAGCACCATGGCGCTGCCGAGCAGCGACAGGTAGCTGTCTGCGCCGCCCGAGGTGATGACGGCAGCGCCGGCGAAGGAGCTCAGGATCGCGCCGAGGCGGCCGAAGGACAAGGCGGAGGCGGTGCCGGTGGCGCGCATCATGGTCGGGTAGACGTAGGCGCACAGCGCGTACATGGTGGCCTGGACGGCGATCACGAACATGCCGTGCACCCCCAACCCGATCATCAGCCAGGTGGTGTTCGTCGCGAAGTCGACGCCTTGCAGCACGAAGGCGCTCGCGGCGGCGCCGAGGCTGCACAGGATCAGCGGCCAGCGCGAGCCGTAGCGCGTGATGGCCAGCGCGCAGCCGAGCGAGCCGATCACGCCGCCAAGGTTGTAGGCGGTGAGGCCGGAACCGGCGAGGGCGGCAGGCAGGCCTTCGGTGGCGAGCATCGTCGGCAGCCAGCTGAAGGCGGTGTAGGTGGCGAGCATGACGAGGAAAAAGCCGACCCAGATCGCCAGGGTGTCGCGTGTGCGGCCGTTCTGGAACAGAGCGGTGAAGCCGGCGCGCTGCTCGGTACCGGTTTCCGCGGCGTCGACGAAGGCCGTGCCGGGGTCGGCGGGGCGCTCCATGCGCGCGAGCAGTCGCCGCAACTCGGGCCAGCGGGCGGTCTTGCGTGCGAGGTAGCGGGCGGATTCGGGCAGCAGCGCGAGCAGCACGAGGCTGTAGGCGACGGGCACCGCGCCGCCGATCCAGAACAGGCCGCGCCAGCCGAGCACGGGCAGGACGGCGCCGGCGAACAGGCCCGCGAGCATGCCGCCGAGGGGATAGCACACGATGGTCGCGGTGACCGCGAGGGTGCGACGGCGTGCCGGGGTGAACTCGGCGGTCATCGTCGAGGCGCTCGGCAGTGCGCCGCCGATGCCCAGGCCGGCGAGAAAGCGCAGTGCGGCGATCGCCGTGACGTCGGGCGCGAAGCCGATCGCGATCGTGGCCGCGCCGAACAGGAACACGCTGGCGATCAGCACCAGCCGCCGGCCGATGCGGTCCGCGACGATGCCGGCACAGGCGCTGCCGACGGCCATGCCGACCAGGCCCGCGGCGACCGCGGGCGCGAAGGCGGCCTTGGTGATGCCCCATTCCTTGATCAGCGCCGGGATGGCGAAGCCGATGAGCTGCCCATCGAAGCCGTCCATGACGATTGCCAGCGCGGCGAGCGTCACGACGAGTCGTTGCATCGACGTGAATGGTCCGTAGTCGAGTATGCCGCCGATATCGACGGGCGCGGACTTCTGCTGCATCGGTGTGTCTCCAGTGAATGACGGGTTCGCTCGGGGGCGGGCGATCCCATTTGGCGAAAACGATACTATCTTGATTGATGGACAGCAAGCAATTTGTATCACATTAGTAACGCATTTCCCCCGTAACGCTTGCCGACGTTGCGGTGTCGGCGTATCGCAAGCGGATGAAAAAATACGTCACACTCGGACGGGAATTCCTTGGCACGCTTGTGGTCTTTCGGATGGGCTTGCACGTTGAATGGACGTGTCATCCTGTCGACAGGGAGGCCACCATGAAATGGTTCAGACTTGCACTTGCGGCGCTCCTGGTAGTGGGCACCACGCTGCCGGACGTGGCATCCGCGGATCGCGGCCGCAGCGGCCGGCACCACAGCCACTCGCGCCTGGGCGTGCACATCGGGATCCCGCTGTTCTGGGGTTGGCCCGGCCCGTATTACGGCTATTCGCCCTACCGTTATTACGCGCCTTACCCCTACTACGCCTACCCGCCGTATTACGCCTATCCGCCGGCCATGAGTGCGCCATCGTCGCCGCCGGTATATATCGAACGCGACGATGACGACGCGGACGACGACGGCAAATCCGCCGGCAGCTACTGGTACTACTGCGACCGCCCCGAGGGCTATTACCCCTACGTCAAGGAATGCCCCGGCGGGTGGGAGCGCGTCGCGCCGCGGCCGTCGCGTTGAGGGAGGATCCGAACATGAAGAACCGTTTCCATTTCGTTCCGCTCGCGGCGGCCATCGTCACCGCGGGTTGCGTGTCGCTGCCCTCCGGGCCGAGCGTGCTCGTGCTGCCGGGCACCGGCGCGAGCTTCAACGAGTTCCGTGCCGACGAATCGGCCTGCCGCCAGTATGCGTATGAATACATCGGCGGCCGTTCCGCGGGGCAGGCGGCGGCCGATGCGGGCGTGCGCAGTGCGGTCGTGGGCACGGCGATCGGTGCGGCGGTGGGCGCCGCGGTCGATGGCGGGCGTGGTGCGGGCGTGGGCGCCGGCACCGGGCTGCTGATCGGTAGCGCGGCCGGCAGCGGCGCGGCCGAAGTGTCCGGCTACGAGGCGCAGCGGCGCTACGATCACGCCTACGTGCAGTGCATGTACGCGAGCGGCCACCGCGTGCCCGTGTCGGGCCGCTATTCGCCCGGCCGCTCGGACCGCTATCGCAGCACGCCTCCGCCCCCGCCCGCCGGCACGCCCCCTCCGCCTCCGCCCGGCGTGCGCTGATCGGTCTCCACCCCATGCGGTCCGCCTCGGCGGCTTGATCGTCGGGGCTGCGTTCAATACTTCACGCCGGGCCGGTGTGGCGCCTCGCTATGCTGTAGCCTCCCGGCGTCGGCCAGTGCGCCCACCCGGGCGAGCACCGCTGCACGGGCGGCCATTTCGGGCGCCGCCGCGCCACGATGCGATGCGACCGTAGCGGAGGACCGCCATGCCTGCTGAGTCGAATTCCCGCACCGCCGCTCCGGCCGGCGCCTGGTCCAGGCTGAGGAAGTCAGCCAGCCGGCTGCAGGACTGGTTCGTGATCCAGTCCGCACTGGTGAAGATCCTCATTGTCGCTACGGCCGTCCTCATCCCCGTCACCGGCATCTATTCGATGATGCTCTCGCAGAAGCGTGCCGCGCTGGCAGAAGAGGTCAAGGCGATGGCCGTTGGTGGCGGGCCGGGGGCAGGCGTGTGGGCCTTCGACGAAAGCGTGCCGGTGGTGCTCGGCAGCGGCTCGGTGCTCGGCTTCCTCGATGCCAACCCGGTCGAGCGTGTCACGGTGATCTACGAGCCGCTGATGTGGAACCTGTCCGAGCGCATCATCCTCGTGCAATCGCAGGGGCAGCAGCACGCCTATTACCCGAGCGACCTGGAGACGAAGATCTTCGCCGACAAGGCGGTGTCCGCGCCGTGGTCGGCCCGGCTCGCCTTCGTGCCTCGCGCGGAACTCGGCGATAACGCCTTGAAGGTGTTCGAGCGCCTCGACCAGCGCTTCGCCAACGGCCGCCCGCGCTCGGCCGACGACGGCTGGCGCTCCGCGGTGAGCGGGGTGTTGTCGACGGCGCTGATGCTGGGCCTGCTGGCCTTCCTCTTCATGCAGCTTCGCGGGCAGTTCAAGTCGCTGAAGTTCATCGAACCCGGACACATACGCGGCTCCATCGACGAGCTGGTCGGCATGGACGACATCAAGGCCGAGGTCGCGCAGATCAAGGATCAGTACGAAAGGCGTGCGCTGTATGCCGAGTACGGCATCCGCAAACCCTTCAACGTGATGTTCAGCGGCCCGGCGGGCACCGGCAAGACCAAGCTCGCGAGCTATCTGGCGAAGGAGCTGAACCTGCCCATCCTGTTCCACTCCGCCGCGAACCTCGAGACCGGCTATGTCGGCGGCGGTGCGAGCACCCTCAACCGCATCGTATCGATGGCGAAGCGGCGCAAGCGCTGCATCGTGTTTCTCGACGAAGCGCAGGATCTCTTCATGAAGCGCGGCGGACGGCGCAAGTTCGACGACGATACCGCCAACACGCTGCTTGCCGTGCTCGATGGCGTGCGCAGCAAGGACGAGGCCGAGATCATCTGGATCGTCGCGAGCAACTTCAACAGCCAGACCATGCAGATGGACGAGGCCATGCTGCGCCGCTTCCAGATGAAGGTCGACTTCCGCCTGCCCAACCGTGAGGAGCGGCTCGCGATCATCCTGCACTACCTTGCCCAGCGCGCCGACAAGGTGCTGCCCGGCCTCGACCTGAGCCACCTCGTCGGCGTCACCGAGGGGCGCAGCCCCGCGGACCTCGAGACGATCGTGAACCAGGCCGGCATCACCGCCGTGCAGGCGGGCGAGATGATCGGCGCCGACACGCTGATGCAAGCGGCCGAGCGCGTGCTGGTCGGCAACGTGAACTCCAGCACCACCGACGAACGCGAGCGCGACCGCCGCATCATCGCCGTGCACGAGTGGGGCCACTTCCTCGTCGATCTGCAGCGCGAGCGCGAGCTCACGCACGACGACTGGGACCGCATCCTCGCCGACATGAAGACCATCAAGATCTCGCTGAAGGCCATCCCGCGCAGCAACGCGCTTGGCTTCGTCTTCCACAAGCAGGGCACCAACCTGCTCAAGACCAAGGGCGATATCGAGCACGACGTGCGTGTGCTGCTCGGTGGCATGGCCAACGAGGAGCTCTTCTTCGGCGAGGACGGCACCACCAACGGCGCCCACAACGACATCACCCGCGTCACCCAGCTCCTGCATCACGCCGTCGGCGAGATGGGCATGTACCGCAAGACGCGCCTCAACTTCGGCGCCCTCGCGAACGACGGCCAGGGGCCGAGCCGCGCCCTCGACGAGGAAACGCGCGCCATCATGGAGGCGCAGAGCGAGCGCCTGTATGGCGAGACCAAGGCGGTGCTGGCCGAGCTCAAGCCGCTTACGGAGCATCTGGCCGGAAAGCTGATGGAGGCCGGCGAGATGGGGCTGGAAGACGCGCTCGCCGAGATCCGGCGCTTCGAGGCGGAGAATTTGGCGTCGGACCGTAGCGTGGGCTGGAGCGCGTTGAAGGCCGCAGGGTGAGGCCGGCGGATCGGTCCGCACCGCGTGCTCAAGGGGCCAGACGCAGCTCCCAGATTCCCGCCGGCGGCGTGTTGCGCCAGATCACCGATGTCCGCTTCCAGCGCAGGTGGCGCGGCGCCGCGAAGGGCGCACGCGGATGGTAGGTGAACTGCACCAGCTTGCGTTCCGGGCTGTGCGCGAGGAAGCGGCACAGGCTGTGAGCGGTCTCGGACGCAACATGCGCGGGAAGCGAACGGAAAGGCAGGCTGGAAACGAGGACGATCCGGCCGGGGCGATCGAACAGCGAATCGACTACCTGCCGTGCCGTCGCCTCGCGCACGTCCATCGACGGATAACGATGGCGCAGGCGCTGCGCGAGGGCGGCCTGCAGTTCGACCGCGATCAGCGGCACGCCGGGTAGCTTCGCCAGCAGCGCGTCGGTCACCGGGCCGGTACCTGCGCCCAGTTCAACCACGAGGTCCGCACCGTCCGCGGCACTCGCCAGCGCGTTCGCGAGCGCGCGCGACGACGGCAGCAGCGTGCCCGTCGAGCCCGGATTGCGCAGCATCGCGACCAGCAACTGCAGGTGCGCGGAAGGGGTGGCGAGGCGGAACATGGATGCCATCTTAGTCAGGCTAGGCGCCCCGTGGGCGGACGTCGGCGTGTGAAGATGTAACGGAGGTCGGCTGCGGCGAGCCGCGGCGGGCATTCCGGCGCGATCGGCCCCGGCGTTCCGACACGTCGCGAATCATTTCGGCGGCAGCAGAGCATTGAAGCGCAAGGCGCGATGGACCCAGCGTGAAAGATCGGCGTCCGACTCGAAACCGGGCGGTTCGACCATCACGAAACCGGTCAGCGGGCGCCCCGTGAAGTCCATCGGACGAGCGTGGGCCGTGCGCAAGGCGTCCTCGTACCGTTCGGCGCCGACGCGCACGACCAGCGTGTCGCGGAGAATGCCGACGCACATGTGGCCGCGCAGCATGAAGGCGAGGCCGCCGAACATGCGCTTTTCGGCGATGTCGTGATGCTCCCTGAGTTCGTCCCGCAGCCGCTCGGCGAGTCCTTCGTCGAAAGCCATCCCGCGCGCCTCCCGCGAATCGGGGCAATCCCCCATGCTGCAGTGTAGTACCGCAGGAAGTTCAGGGCGGGGCAGCGCGCGTTGCGATGCCGGTGTACGCGTTCGCCGCCGCGTGTCACGGCGGAATTATCCTGCCTGGGGCGGTTGCCGCCCCAGGCCACGTCAGCGACTCGCCGGGTCGGCAGGTTTCTTCGGTTCTTCCGGCACGTCCAGCCCCCAGTCGCCGTATTCGTACCAGTCTTCGCCGAGCATCTCGGCCGGGTGCAGGGTGCGACCGGAGCCGTTGCCGCAGGCCAGCGAATCGGCCGGGCAGTACTTGTCGCAGCCCCAGCAGATGCGTTCGGGGTGCTTGGGATGGAGGGGAAACTTCTTGGCCATGTCGGGGAGCCTCGTGACCGCTTGGGTGGCGGATTCTGGGAATTTCCGACTATTTTACTCAGTCATGGCCGGCGGGCTTTGATGCCCGTCAAGACTGTCCGCGGCCGGGGCGGCTGCATCGCGGGCGCGGGCGGCGTATAGTCGCGTCTCCGCAGATTGCCCCCCGCAGCTGCCACTTTCCTGCCCGATTTTCGCCCCCGTTCGCCGCTCCCTTCCATCCGCGACGCGGGGCGCCACTGCCGCCGAATCAAGATGTCACTGCCCCGCTTCGATCCCGCCGAATACTCCGCCCAGCTCGCCGAAAAGACCGCCCGGTTTGCAGACGATTTCGCCCCGCTGGGCGTGTCCGCCCCGGAGGTGTTCGCGTCCGAGCCGCTGCACTACCGTCTGCGCGCCGAGTTCCGCATGTGGCACCACGGCGACGGTCTCATCGATTATGCGATGTTCGCCTCGGACGACCCCAAGACGCCGGTGCTGCTCGACGATTTCCCGGCCGCTGCGGCACCGATCTGCGCCCTGATGCCGCGCCTGCGCGACGCCCTGCGCGCGAATGAGGTGCTGCGGAAGAAGATCTTCCAGGTCGAATTCCTTGCGACGCTGAGCGGCGAACTGATGGTGAGCCTCGTCTACCACCGCGCGCTCGACGCGGCCTGGGAAGCGGCCGCGCGCGCGCTCGCCGCGGAACTGGGCGTGCAGATCATCGGCCGCAGCCGCAAGCAGAAGATCGTGCTCGACCGCGACTGGCTGCTGGAGGAGTTCGAGGTCGATGGCCGGCCCCTGCGTTACCAGCAGATCGAAGGCAGCTTCACGCAGCCCAACGGCGGCGTGAACCGCCAGATGCTGGGCTGGGCGCGGCGTCAGGTCGTGGGTGTGGGCGGCGACCTGCTGGAGCTCTACTGTGGTAATGGCAACTTCACAATGGCGTTGGCGCCGCTGTTCGACCGTGTCCTCGCGACCGAGGTCAGCAAGTCCTCGGTACGCGCCGCGCACTACAACATCGAGGCGAACGGCGTCCGCAACATCACGATGGTGCGCATGTCGAGCGACGAGATCAGCGACGCCTTCGCCGGTGGACGCGAATACCGGCGAATGAAGGACGTCGACCTCGCCGGCTACCGCTTCTCGACCTTGTTCGTGGATCCCCCGCGCAGCGGCCTCGACGACGCTACCGTTAAGCTCGCGCGCAGCTTCGACCGCATCCTGTACATCTCCTGCAACCCCCACACGCTGCGCGACAACGTCGCCGCACTCGCAGACTCGCACGAGATTTCAGCCGCTGCAGTTTTCGACCAGTTCCCCTACACGCACCACCTCGAGGCCGGTCTGTTGCTGACGCGGCGCGACCTGGCGGGCTGAGGGTTCAGCGGCCGCGCGTCGTCGCGCGCGCCTGCGACGGCGGATCGGGGCGCTCGGCGTCCTGCAGCGGATAGGAATCGGCGAAGTAGGCCGGCCCCTTCATGATCAGCACGATCACGGCCCCGATCGCCAGCACGGTCACACTGCTGAAGGTCAGACCCAGGATGCTGAGGCCGATGATGTCCGCGGTGGTGATGCTGGCGGTGGGATCCGGGCCGATGCCGGCCCACGCCATCAGGCGGGCGAGCGCCGGCGCGAGGGCGGCGATCAGCGTCCCGCCGGCCAGCACGAAGGGAAGCCGCACGAGCAGGCCGCGTTCGAACGCCGTCGAGACGGCGCTCCGGTTGGGGGATGCGGGGGAGTTCATGGCGACTCCTTTCGTTCTGGTCGGAGTTTGACGCTTGGGGGAGCGGATGATTCCATGCGGGCCGCCGTACGGCGCGATCCCATGGAAGTCAGTTCCTGCAATGCGGTGGAACTTCCTTCCGTTCTTCGTCAGACGGGGGTCTTGCGAAGCTGAAATAGCAGTTGTGCGTTCCGTCATCCAGGTCTGGCCACTTCGTGTGAACCATGACGTTGCTTACCCGCCAGCCAGCATCGGTTTTCGTCAGGAAGTAAAGGCTGCGGGCAAGCTCAATGTCGGGCGGGCTTCCTTTTCGCCATTTTTCACCGGTGAGCACTGAAACCTGGGCTCTGTTTCCAGTGATCGCGGGGAGGGCGATTCGTGGTTTCGGAATCTCAATATAGCGAGTCGCCGAGGAGAGATTTTCAGCATCCAGGTTTGGATATCTGTAATCCGCATCACACGTGACCGTGCCAGAGCGAGTTTGGCGTTTCTTAATTGCATCTTCCTCGAAAAAATTCCTCAGCAAAGCGCAATGGCTTGCTGGGTTGAATTTGCCACTCGATCGCGAAACGCGATTCATCAAGAAGGGGCCTCCGTTGCTGTCGGAAAATCTCCCGAGAGAAAAAGTGTCCGGATCATATGAATACATTGATTCAATGAATTTCGTGACCTCGGCTTGCTCTGCGGTCGCGTCGTTACCGCCGAGAACAATGCTTGGCGCGAGCAATGAAAAACTCAAACCAAGAAATAAACCTGCTGCAATTCTCATGATTTTACAATTTCATGCCTTAAATGTTCTTCGAACAGGCTCTCGAAGTACGCCATGTCCATTGGTTTGTGGCCACCCCTGGTGCGGTGTGCATTCTCCTTGCCCCCCGGCAAGCTTGTCCATTCCGAGGTCAAGCAGGAAACTGCCTCCCGGATTTTTCCGGTGCGTACCAGATGCAGGGCGCCGCGATCCTCAAGTTTCATCACTGCAAGTCGGTCCTGAACCAACGGACTGAATAGATCGCCCGCGTATTGCATCAGTCCTTTATCGAAAATCTCTTTCCACGTTCCGTGAATAATCTGATAGGCGCCTGCAGCCGTCGAGCCCTTTGTCGGTTTCTGCAACCCCTCCCAAGGATGCGTGGCATAGCTCGAGAAACGTTTGTTGCCGGTAGGTAACGGAGCGTTGAGCATCTGATATCGTTTGCTGTCGTCGCTCTCAGCTTGGCATTCGAAGTCACGGATACAGCGCAGGAAAGCCCTAATACGTTGAATAGGTAGGGGGTCAAAAATCTTTCTGAAAATTCGGATATTCTGATAATTGCTCCAGGCTGGATGGTGGCCAGGATGCTTTGGTGGTGCAGGAATAAAGTCGCTAATATAAAATTCGTAGTCGCGAATATCGATATGCCCGTAGTTTGGGATAGTTGGATTCTTGGCCTTGCGTTTCTCCCAGTTGGATTCCGTCCATTCGTAAACGATCACGTCTCCTGCTGCTGCCCAGCGCGCATCCGGCACGTCGTCTGAAACATCCTTGAACCCTTTCGCTAGCAAGGTAGGTGCCGCGCCACTGGCAGATTCGCCGACTAGCATGCCGTCAACGATTTTGCAGCGCGCCAGTGCAATCTTCACATATGTGTAACAGAGGCCGGAGGAGTCGACCGTTCTTTTCTCGCCAGGTCTGTGATTGAATGTCCCTTTGTTCATAGACGCCAGCACATCAGCGGTTCTCTCGCCCGTTGCTTTATAGTCATACTCGGTTTGTTCCCGTGCGAACTCGAGCAGCGTTTGGACTTGCTTGATCATTACTGAATTGACCGCAACAGCGGTCACGGGTGTCGTGCCGCCAGCGCTGTGCGCTTGCGTACTGGTTTCGCTGGTACTCGCACCCCACAGGTTAAATGTTGGCATTCGCCAACTGTTCCACCAATCCAACACTTTTCCCGGCATGACCGCGAGAGGGTTACCGTTTTGGTCGCGCCGCTTTTCTAACGTGGGCGTATGACCGGTTCTGCCGGAAATGTGCTGCGGCGGTCTATCGGCTTTCTGCCGGACTCTGGGTGGTATCGTCCCGGACGGGGCCCTCGGTTTGAGGTCCGATTTCCGCCCCGTGCTCGGTGGAGGTCGTCGCTTGGCGGAAGGCTGACTTGTACTCGAGCGCTCAATTGAGGAGCTTTTTGGAGGGACGGTTATTGTTGGTCCGGTATCGGTTTTTGCCGGCTCGGCCTGAGTAGCAGCGGGATCATGGGCGTTGGGAGGTTTATCCTGTGCTATCAGGTCGCCGCGGTCGGCTGCTACCGGTCTAGGGATATGGTCTTCCCCATCGCCGGGCTTGCCTTCATGCCTTTCTGTGGCGGTCTCGAGGACTATATTCGGACTGACCGCGGTCAGCACACCGTCGCTCGAAGGCATTCGGCATTCGCCAAGTTCTTTGTAGCTGCCATCAAGGCGTTGCACGGAGATGGTCAGCGTTTCCCCGGGCGGCGCTTCGATAGGCGGAATACTGCCGCCGGCATCAGTACGAGCAATCAGCTCGCCGTCAGACCAGCGGATGGCTACCCCCATCTTGGCAATCGGTTCTCCGTCAAGTGCCAGAAAGCCGATTTCGAGGCGAGGCGTTATTGTCTCCTCTTGTTTGCTCTCGGTGTCTGCAGTTGTTGGGGTTGAGTCTCCCGGAATCTCGTCATGCGTCGGTTGCATGTTGTCTGCCGCAATGGGGTCGTTAACTGAGCTCATGGGTGGCCTCGATCAGAGGTGACTTACATCCAGGAAAAACTGCCAGTCGCCATGGGAAATTACGACTTTGAGCTTCTCCGGTTGATGTGTGTAGAGCGTTCCAGTTGTGCCGTCCGCGTTCAGTTGGCCAGCGGCAATCAATGTGCCTTGCTCGTTGTATGCCTCATAGGGGAGGCTCGCGTGGAGCGACTGCTCTAGCGGGTCCCCACCGATCAATCCGGCAACATTGACGCGCTGGCTGTATCGGCCACTCTCTGAGAACTTCAGGTTATTTGGCTTTGGAGAGCTTGGCAGGGTCACGGCTACCGCCTTCGGTCCCGTCAAATTCTTCCTGCTCGCCTTGAGCGCAACCTTTCCGGGCGCATGCAGCTGGATGTTCCCGCCCTCGATCCTGAGATACGCCCCCTGCGCGGTGGCGAGGATGTGCTTCCTGGCGCTGGCGGACAGCGCGGCGTTGGTGCTCGCGACGGTAACGCGCTTGTCGGCGGCGGCGCTGAGCTTGCCGCGCTGGCTTTGCACGCTGACCTGCCCGCTGGCGGCATGCAGGTGGATGCCGGTTTCGGTGTTGGGTTTCTGCCCGGCCGAGGCCTTGCCGATGGTGAAGAGGGCGAGGCCATGCGCGATCGCCATGGCGTGATTGCCCTGGCTGACGAACTGTGCGTCGCCGGATGCGGTGACGAGGTTCTGGCCGGCGGCGAGGATCACGTCTTGCGGGGTAAGCTGGGCGATGCCGGCGGGGGCGCTGTGCTGGATACGGGGGGCGGACCAGGCGGGGACGGTGCCGGTGCCGCCGCCGGCGGCGAGGAAGCCGCTGGGGCTCGCGCCGGCGTCGGTGTCCTGGCGTTCGGCGGTGCTGCGCAGGACGTCGAGGGCATGTTCGAGCGAGGTGGTGGCGGGGAGGCTGTCCGGGGCGTCGTCGCCGCTCAGGCCCGCGTGGTGTTTGTGGGCGGTGGCGGCGAGGCCGTGTACGAGGTCGCGGGCTTCGTCCGTGCGCTCGATCGCCTCGCGGCTGTCGAGGTGGGGGCCGTGCGCGCCGGGCCGTGCGTCGGCGCTGACGAGCAGTCCGCTGCCGGCGCGGGTGGCGAGCGCGGCGCGGGTGGCGAGTTCGGCGCCGTGTCCGCGGCTGGCCTCGCGGGCGTTTCCGCTCTGCTGCTTGAGGTGGCCCAGTTGCAGACGGGTGTCGTGCTGGGTGGTGGAGAGTTCGATGCGCGCTTCGTTGGCGGTGTCGTCGAACACGAGCTGGTTGTAGCCGCCCTGTCCGCTGCGGCTGGCGGAGAGTTCCTGCGTCTTGATGCCGGAGAGGCTGGCGCGGTGGGTGTGGGCGGGATCCGAACGGCCGGCGAACCAGGCCGGGGCGTTGGCGGTGGCATGCTGGGTGCCGCCGGCGAGGCGGTTACCGGCGCCGTCCGGGTTGCCCTCGCCGTTGTAGAGGGCGCCGATGACGACGGGCCGGTCGATGTTGCCGTGCTGGAAGGCGATGAGCACTTCCTGGCCGGGACGAGGGACGAGGTGGCCGCCCCAGTCGGCGCCGGCCATCGGCGAGAGCAGGCGCAGCCATACGCCGCGGGTGGCATTGGCGGGGGCATTGTCGCTGCCGCTGGGGTGGGGCTGGCGGCTCGCCGAGCGTTCGCCGCGTTGCCAGTGGAACTGCACGCGGATGCGCTGGTCGCGGTCGGTGTGGGTTGGGGCGGGCTCACCCGTTCCGGCGCAGTCGCCGACGACGATGGCTGTGGTGGGGCCTGTCTCTTATAAACATCTGACGCTGCCGACGAATTAGACGGTGTAGGACTGTGTAGTCGCCGTATCATTAAAAAAAAAAACCCCATCACAACAC
>NZ_WTVK01000059.1 GCF_012910805.1 Aromatoleum evansii | reverse complement strand
GGAGGGAGGGGCACGGTCAGGCGGTCGCGGCGACCAGCAGCACGGTGCCCAGCAAGGTCGCGGCCTGGAGCGAGAGCCACATCGCCTGCCGTGCGAGCAGGCGGCGCGCGCCGTGCAGGCGGGCATCCAGCGGACGACAGTCGCCGGTTGCCGCGCGTGACTGCGTCCAGTCCGCGAGTGCGCGGTCGAAAAGCCGCAGGTCGTCGGCGGGCAGAAGGCCGGACGGACGGCTCCAGGCGCTCGCCCAGCCTGAGAAGATCGCCGTGTCCAGGCGCGTGCGCCAGGCGCAGAAGGCCTGCGCCGCCGCTGCGCACAAGGATAGTGCGAACGCGCCGAGCACCATCCCTTCCGGCCGCTCGATGGCCGGCCACAGCAGCGCCGGCAGCACCAGCGTCCGGCTCCATGCGTCGAGGACGCTGCCGGTTGACAGCATCGCGGCCGCCACCCGTGCGCGCGCCGCGTCGTGCAGGCGATCGGCGGAATCAGGCGGCATGGACATCCTGGTGTGCGTCGGCGCAGGCCTGCAAGGCGGCCCGGTGTGCGGGACCGAGGACGACCTGTGGACGTTGGCGGCGCAAGGTGGCGATGGCGTGGTCGACGTCCGGGCTGCGTCCCGTCAGCACCAGCCAGGCGGCCACGGCGCAGGCGCTGCGCGAGTAGCCGAGCGCACAGCACACCAGGAGCGGGCCGTGGCGCCGTGCCTGTTCGATGCGATGTGCCGCGTCCTGCAGTTGGCGCGGTGTCGGCGCCACCAGGTCGAGCATGGGCAGGCCGGTGTATTGCCACGGGCCCCGCGGTGCGGGCAGTTCGGCGCTCAGGTCGACCAGGCCGGTGAATCCGCCGGCACGCATGCTGCCGGCGTCGGGCAGCCGTCCTGCGTGCACGCCGTCCGCGATGTGGTCGGGGGTGGGGTGACGCCGCGTCCACAGGCGCGCGTTCAGCCATGCGCCGGCGATATACGGGGCGAGCAGCAGGGCCGCGCCGACCGATGGCCGTCCGCGCGTCTTCTGCAGGCCGGCAGTGCCGAAGCCGAGGTAGCACAGCCCGGTCAGCGACAGTGCGACGCTTCCCCATAGCAGCCACAGCGCGCCACCGCCACCGCCGCAGCCGAAGGCGACTGCGCCGAGGGCGGCGGCGGCAGCCAGGTAGCGTGCCGCCAGTTGCCGGCGGCGCGGGTCGCGCGTCAGGCGCCAGGCCGCAAGTGGGGGCGTTTCCTCGTCCGGCCACAGCCACAGGCACAGCGCGCCGACCAGCGCCCCGGTCGGGACGTCGATGAAATGGTGCTGGTAGGTGGTGAGGACGGACACGCCGATGAGCAGGGCCCACGCGTGCACGCACAGCAGGGCGGGGCCGCGGCGTCCGGCGGCGAAGCGCGCCCACAGGATGACGAGCAGGCCGATGTGCAGCGAGGGCGCCTGGTTGTAGGGTTTGTCGAAGCCCGCGAGGAGGTCGAAGAGCCCGCCGAAGGGCCCGTCGATCGGCGGCCGCTCGAAGGCGAAACGCAGCGGAAAGAGCAGGAAGCAGGCGACCGAGACGAGCTGAGCGGTGAGCAGGCGCAGCGCGAGGCGATCGACCTGGCGGGCGCTGGCGCACAGGAGGAAGGCCAGGCCGTACAGCAGGTCGATCGACCAGTAGGGAACGATGGTCCAGGGTAGCAGGGGGATCGCCGTTTCCCACGCGAACACCACCGAGGTGGCGACGCCCGACAGGGCGGCGCGGGAATTGGCGTAGCCGTAGCTGAGGAAGAAGAACGGCCCGAGGAACAGCAGCCACAGCAGGCTGCGCTTCCACAGGCCCGTGTCCGCCGCCGCGGCGACGGGCAGGGCCGCTTCGGCGGCGTCGCTCATGCCGCGACCCGGCGCGCCAGCGAGACCGTGAAGATGCCCCATTCGTCGATGCGCTGCTCGATCTTCTCGAAGCCGGCGGCCGCGACCAGCTGGTCCATCTCGGCCTGCGTGCGGCGGCGCATGACCCAGGCCTTGCCCTGGCGATGGCTGGTCAGTGCGCGCGCGATCAGTTCGAGCTGGGGATGCCAGGGCTGCCCGGTGTACAGCAGGTAGCCGCCGGGTTCGATGGCGTCGGCGAGTCCGGACAGGGAGCGAGTAACCGCGTCGTTCTCGGGGAAGAGCTCGTACAGGCCCGACACGATGCCGACCGAGGGGCGCGGGGCCACGCTGGCGAGCGAGCTGCGGTCGAAGGCGTCGCCCTGTTCGAAGCGGGCGACCGTCGCGAGGCCCTTCTCCATGATCAGCTTGCGGCCGTCGCGCACGTTGATGTCGCTGTAATCCCTGAGGAGGACGGAGGCCGGCTTGCGGGGCGACCGCTGCAAGGCTTCGAGCACGTAGCGGCCGTGGCCGGCGGCGATGTCCATGATGTGCACGGCGCGTCCGGTGGCGTGCAGCGCGTCCATCGCCTTGTGCAGCAGTTCCTCGAGGTGCAGCTTGCGCTGGCGGATGCCCTTCCAGCCGATTGCATCGAGGTAGTTGCGGTCCATGAGGCGGCCGAGGGGGCCGCGCCCGGAGGGAGTGTTGCGGTACACGTAGTCGAGCGTGCTGCCCGAGTCGAAGCCGGTGCGGTGTCCCAACCGCACGCCGTCGGCGAGCAGCCCGCCCAGTTTCATGGCTTGCCGGTACAGCGCCCAGTAGGCGCCGCGCGGGCTGAAGGGCGAGAGCGGGCGCGCCAGGGCCGTGGCCTCGTCGTGCGTCGGGCCGCTGCGGTCGGCCTGGCGCAGGTCGGCCGTGACGGGGGCGGCGGCGAAGCGCTCGCCGATGAAGCGGCGCAGCTCGGCGACGGCCTCGGCGCGTCCGGCTTCGCCGAGGGTGTCGTGGAAGAAGCCGTCGAGGACGTGCTTTTCCTTCACCTGCGCACCCAGGCGGGCGAAGAATTCATGCTGCGGGCGGTGGTGCACGACCCAGTCGGCGCCCGAGATGAGCAATTGCGTCGGCACGGTGATTGCCTGCGCATCCGCGACCACACGCTCGGCCGCGTCGTACAGGCCGAGCAGGATATTCACCGAGATCGGGCGCGTGATCAGCGGATCGTGGTCGTAGGAGCGCTGCCGTTCGCGGTCGTGGGTGAGGAATCTGGACTTGACGTAGCTGTTGACGAAGAAGTTGCCGCGCAGGGCCTGCAGCCAGCGCAGGCCGGTGCGGGCGAAGGGCACGTAGAGCTTGACCTTGAAGGCAGGCGAGGCGAGCGCGAGGCAGCGGATGCAGGGGGCATAGTCGTGCACCCAGGTGGCGACCGTGACCGCGCCGACGCTCTGCGCCACCACGCCGATGTCTTCGGGCCGCAGCGCGTAGCCGGCGCACAGGTGGTCGATGAAGGTCTGCACGTCGCGCACCGAGGTGCCGAAGCTCGGCGAGAATCCGCGCACGCCGGGCGACAGCCCGTGGCCGCGCGCATCCCAGGCATAGAAGTCGAAATCGGGCAGATCGAGCTCATCGACCAGATGCGCCATGCGGCCGGAGTGCTCGTGGCCGCGATGGAACAGGACGATGGCGCCGCGGCGTGCCGTCGTCGCCGGCCAGCGGCGATAGAAGAGGCTGGTGCCGTCGTGCGTGAGGAAGCTGCACTCGTGGGCCTGACGTGCCGGGGTCATTTACAGGGGTGCTCCTTGCAGGGTGAGTTCGCGCAGGCCGCCGCGCACGCGATTGACGATGTTGAGGGCGGTGGCGAAGGCCACGAGGGGCATGAGCCAGAACGCCCAGTGCGGCAGCGTGCCGGCGATGCCCAGCCACAGGCCGAGGGCGCCGAACACGGCGGCGCGGTCGCTCTTGCCCATGGGGCCGTCGTAGCGGCGAGCGGCGCCGACGGCGGACGCGAGGGCGCCGGCCATCTCCGACAGCGCGGCGAGGAAGATCACGGCGCCGACGCTGCTCCAGCCGAACGGCGCGACGGCGACGAAAGGCAGATACAGGGCGGCGTCGGAGACGACGTCGGTCAGTTCATTGAGGTAGGCGCCGAGTGCCGAGCGTTGGCCGAATTCCCGCGCGAGCATGCCGTCGATGGCGTTGAGCGCCATGCGCAGCAGCATGAACGGCGCCAGCAGCAGGAAGTACGCCGGCGTCGGGGCGAGGAGCAGTGCGGCCCCCAGCAGGCAGGACAGCGTGGCGGCGAGCAGGGTGACCGCATTGGCTGTGACGCCCGCGCGCGCCAGGCGTGTGACGAGGGGGCGCAGGATGTCCTGGAAGCGCGCCTTCGCCTGGTAGATGCTGAACATGTGAATGGAATAATGCAAAAGGCATTGATTATTCCATTATTAATGCCAATTGGAAAATTCCGCGTGCCGTGCATGGACCGCGGCACAGGGGGCGGCGAGCCCCGTTCACTGCCGGGCGCGCAGCAGCTTCTCGAACTCCCCGGCCGGCAGCGGGCGGCTGAACAGGTAGCCCTGGTACTTGTCGCAGCCCTGCCCGGCGAGGAAGGCGAGCTGGGCGGCGGTCTCGACGCCTTCGGCGGTCACGGCGAGGTTGAGCTTGCGCGCGAGCGCGATGATGCCGCCGGCGATCTCCATGTCGTTGCGGTCCTGCGGGATGTTGCGCACGAAGCTCTGGTCGATCTTGAGTACCTCGATCGGCAGGTTCTTCAGGTAGGACAGCGAGGAATAGCCGGTACCGAAGTCGTCGATCGCGAGCCGCAGGCCCATGCTGCGCAGCTGGCCGAGGCGTTCGACGGCCTGCGCCTCGTGGCCCATGATCATGCTCTCGGTAAGCTCGAGTTCCAGCGCCTGCGGCGGCAGGCCGGTGTCCTTCAGGATCGCGGCGATGCGGTCGGGCAGCTCGGCCTGCCACAGCTGGCGCGCCGACAGGTTCACCGACACCTGCAGCGGCGGCAGACCGGCGTCGGCCCAGCGGCGCGCCTGCAGGCAGGCCGAATGCAGTGCCCACTCCCCGATCGGCACGATCAGGCCGCTCTCCTCGGCGAAGGGGATGAAGCGTCCCGGCGGCACCAGGCCTTCGTCGGCATCGTTCCAGCGCAGCAAGGCCTCGCAGCCGACGATGCGCCCGCTGGCGATGTCGACCTGCGGCTGGTAGTGCAGCACGAAACGCTCGTGTTCGAGGGCATGGCGCAGCCGCCGCTCGAGGTTCAGGTGGCGTTGCGCCTCGACGCTCATCGCGTCGGTGAAGAAGCGGTAGGTGTTGCGTCCCTGCGCCTTGGCCTGGTTCAGTGCGGTATCCGCGTGCTGGATCAGCACGGCCGCGGTGCGCGCATCCTGCGGATACATGCTCACGCCGATGCTGGCCCCGACGTACACCGGCTGGCCGTCGGCGAGCTGCAGCGGCTCGCGCAATTGGTCGATCAGCGTCTGTGCCGCGTGGGCCGCCTCGTCCGGCTTGGTGAGGTTTTCGAGGATGACGAGGAATTCGTCGCCGCCCCAGCGCGCCAACGTGTCGTCCTGCTGCAGGCAGCCGCGCAGGCGCTGCGCGATCGCGATCAGCGCCTCGTCGCCGGCGCGGTGGCCGAGGCTGTCGTTGATGGTCTTGAAGCGGTCGAGGTCGATGAACAGCACGCCGATGTGCCCGTCCTGGCGCGCGGCGCGCTCGATGCCGTGCTCCAGGCGCGATTGCACGAGCAGGCGGTTGGGCAGTTCGGTGAGCGGGTCGTGGTGCGCGAGGTGTTCGAGCTGGGCCTCGGACTGCTTGAGCTTGCTGATGTCGGTCGTGACCCCGACGTAGTGCGTCGGGCGGCGCTCCTCGTCATAGACGGTGCTGATGCTGAGCCACTGCGGGTACAGCTCGCCGTTCCTGCGCCGGTTCCACAGTTCCCCCTGCCAGTCGCCGGTGCGCATGATCTGTTCCCACATGCCGCGGTAGAAGGCGTCGTTCTGCAGGCCGGACTTGAGCATCTGCGGCGCACGGCCGATCGCCTGGTCGCGCGAGAAGCCCGTCATCTCGCACCAGGCGCGGTTGACGCTGACGATGCGCCGCTCGAGGTCCGTGATCATGACGCCGTCGCGGGTGCTCTCGATCACCGCGGCAGCCTGGCGGAGCGCGTCGTCTGCGCGCACCTTCTGTACCGCAAGCGCGGTGATCGCGGTGAATTCGTCGATGATCGCGACAAGATCGGCATCCGCGTCGCGAGGGGTGTCAAAGTAGACGGCGAAGGTGCCGAGCACGCTGCTCCCCGCATCGCGGAAGGGAAAGGACCAGCAGGCACGGAAGCCGACACGCGCGGCGATGTCGCGGAATGGTACCCAGTTGGCGTCGGTCGTCACGTCGACGGCGAACACGGCCTCGCCCCGCGCCGCGGCCGTGCCGCAGGAGCCCATGCCCTCGCGGGGTGGCAGCTGCTCGATCGCCTCGCGGTAGTAATCGGGCATGCGCGGTGCGGCGCTCTGCGTGAAGCGGCCGCTAACCGGGTCGAGCAGCAGGATGGAGGCGCGCATCTCCGGTTCGAGCTGTTCGAGGCGTTGCGCGACGTCTTCGAGGATCACCGCCAGCGGATCTCCCGCGACCAGGCGGTTGAGCACGGAACCGCGCGCGGCCTTGAGCTGTTCGGCCTTCTTGGAGGCGGTGATGTCGGTCCAGGTGCCTACCACTTCTAGCGGCCCCTCGTCGTCCGTGCGCATCACGCGCATCTGGTCGCGGATCCAGATCACGCGCCCGTCGTCGGCGACGAAGCGGTATTCGTGGTCGAGCCATCCGTCGCGCAGCAGGCCGGCCTGCGCATCGAGCACGGCCTTGCGGTCGGCGGGGTGCAGGTGGGTGAGCCACCATCCCGGGGCCATGACCTCGTCGAGGGGGCTGCCGGCGATGCGCTCCACGTTCGCGCTGACCCAGGTCGCGACAAGGCTGCCGTCGTGCATGCCCAGGGTGTACAGGACGACCGGGCTGGCCGACATGAGATGGGAGAGGTGCGCGCTGGTGGCCCGCAATTCGGCGCGTTCGCGCAACAGCTCGGCCTGCTCGCGCACTTTTTCCAGGGTGGCGGGCAAGGCGTTGAGATAACCCTCGTAGCGCGCGATGCAGTCGCTCACACCGCTGTTCAGGGCCTGGGCTGCGACCTCCTCGCCGCTGCCGCCGGTCAGCAGCACGATGGGGCGCGCAAGGCCGCGCTGCTCGCGCAGCACGCGCACCAGCTCGAGGCCGTCCATGCCGCCGATGCCGGTGTCGAGCAGCAGGACGTCGAAGTCGGGCGGCTGTGCCGGGTCCGGCGGCACGGCGGCGAGGATCGCGGCCGCATCGGGAACGACGTCGAGACGGATGTGCGGCACGTGGCGGGCCAGGTGCTGCCGTGTCAGCGTCGCGCGGCGGTTGTCGTGTTCGCCGTACAGGACGCGCAAGGGCGGCAGCCGCCGCCCCGGTTCGGCGAGGAAACGCGCGAAGGCGGTGCGCAGCGTCGTCGGCAGCTGTGCGAGGTAGTCGCCGCGTTTGACCACGTAGCCGTCGGCACCGGCCTTCAGCGCCGCCAGCGCGGCGACCTGGTCGCCCGAGCCGGTGAGCATCACGACGGCCAGCGGCAGCTGGCGCCGGCGCACCTCGGCGAGCAGCTCCAGGCCCGATCCGCCGGCCAGCCGCAGGTCCGACAGCAGCACGTCATAAGGCAGCGGCCCCGACAGCCGGGCGAGCGCCGCGTCCTGTGCGGGCACGACATCGAGCGCGATGTCCGGCGCGGCGCGCGCGAGCATGCGCTGCGCGAGGTCGGCGTCGGCGGCATTGTCCTCGACGTAGAGGACGCGCAGCCCGCCTAGTTCGGAAGGGCGTTCAGCAGGCACCAGTATTGCTCGATCTGTTCGGTCACTTCGATGAAGCGCGCGAAATTGACCGGTTTGATGATGTAGGAATTGGCGCCGAGCTCGTAGGCCTGGCCGAGGTCGGCGTCCTCGCCCGAAGTCGTGAGCATCACCACCGGGATGTAGCCGAAGTGCGGGTGCGACTTGAGCTGGCGCAGCACTTCCAGGCCATTCACGCGCGGCAGCTTGATGTCCAGCAGCACCAGGGCCGGCGGCGCGTGTCCCTGTTCCCAGCGGCGGATGAAGGCGAGCGCCTCTTCGCCGTCGCGTGCGACCTCGATTGCGCAGCAGTCCGGGCCGCGGCGGGCGAAGGCGCGCAGCGCGAGGTCGAGGTCGACGGGATTGTCCTCGACCAGCAGGATGCTGCGTGGGGCATGCTCGCCTGTCATTGCCGAAGCTCCACGTGGAAGGTCGCGCCCTGGCCGGGTTCGCTGACCGCCCACACCGTTCCACCGATGCGCTGCAGCGCCTTGCGTACCAGCGCCAGCCCGATGCCGGTGCCGGGGTAGTCCTCGGCGCGATGCAGACGCTGGAATATCTCGAAGATGCGATCATGATACTTCATGTCGAAACCGACGCCATTGTCGGCCACCGTCAGGACGATGTGACGGTCTTGACGGTACGCATCTATCGTGATGCGCGGGGTCGGCGTGTCGCGCGTGAATTTGAGCGCGTTGCTGACGAGGTTGCGCAGCACCAGGGTGAGCCCGCTCGGGTCGGTGCGGATCTGCGGCGGCAGTTCCCTGATGACGACCTCGACGCCGCGCGTCTGGATCTCGTGCGCGAAGCCGTCGAGCACGCCGCGCACGGCGGCGGGCAGGTCCACGCTGCGCACATCCAGCGCCTGGCGTTCGATGCGCGAGTAGGCGAGCAGATCCTCGATCAACTCGTGCATGTGCAGCGCGCCGCGGCGGATGCTCGTGAGGAAGTGGCGGCCGTCCTCGTCGAGGCGGTCGCGGTACTGCTCGAGCAGCAGTTGGCTGTAGCCCTCGATGCCGCGCAACGGCGCCTTGAGGTCGTGCGACACGGTGTAGGAAAACGACCTCAGTTCCTGGTTGGCGGCCTGCAGCTGGGCGGTGCGTTCGGCGACGCGGTCTTCCAGCGTCGCGTTGAGGCGGCGCACCTCGGCCTCGGCCGCCTTGGTTGCGGTGATATCGAGCAGCACGCCGTGGATGTCGGTGACTTCGCCGCGTTCGTTGCGCGTGAGCCAGGTGCGGTCGTCCAGCCACACCCAGGTGCCGGAGGCGGTGCGGATGCGGTATTCCTGGCGGTAGTCGTCGGGCCCGTTGGCGAGATGTTCGGCGACGTCGTGCTCGATGCGCGGGCGGTCGTCGGCATGGATCAGATCTGCGTACTGGATCCTGCCGGAGATGAAGTCATCGCGGTCATAGCCCCACTGCGCGATGCCGTCGCTGACGAAGGCGACGGGCCAGCCGGGCTGGTTGCGCCACTCGATCGCCACCACCGGCGAGCGGTTGATCAGCGCGGTGACGCGAGCGGCGTCGGTGGTGTTGCACGCGGCGGTCGCATCCGTGGGTTTTTCCATCGTGTTCCTCCGGCCTGGCGCGTCGCGGGACCGCCAATGCGGGGCGCCCGGGCTGCTCGTCGGAAGATTCTACCGCCCTGCGCGGCGGAAGCTGTGGAGTGTTCCGCGCCAATGACGCCGGAGTGCCGGTATTGGGCAAAGAGGGGGCGGCGATATGCGGCCGGAGTGCAGCGCGGATGCGTGGTAGTCCGCGGCGGAGGTATGAGCCGCGACCGGCGGGTGCTGCCCGGTCGCGTCCCGGAGGAAGAAGGAAGCCCGGAGGCCGGGCTTGTCGCCCTCGCCCGGGCGCCCGACCCGTGCGAGGGCGGTGCCGGGCGGGGCAGGCTCGCCGAACTCAGTTGGCGAACGCGGCGATGCCGGTGATTGCGCGGCCGAGGATCAGCGCATGGATGTCGTGCGTGCCTTCGTAGGTGTTAACCACTTCGAGGTTCACGAGGTGGCGCGCGATGCAGAACTCGTCCGAGATGCCGTTGCCGCCGAGCATGTCGCGCGCGACGCGGGCGATCTCCAGCGACTTGCCGCAGGAGTTGCGCTTCATGATCGACGTGAGCTCGACCGGCGCGTTGCCCTCGTCCTTGAGGCGACCCAGGCGCAGGCAGCCCTGCAGGCCCAGCGTGATCTCGGTGAGCATGTCGGCGAGCTTCTTCTGGATCAGCTGATTGGCGGCGAGCGGGCGACCGAACTGCTTGCGGTCCATCGTGTACTGGCGCGCGGTCTCGTAGCAGGCTTCCGCCGCGCCGAGCGCGCCCCAGGCGATGCCGTAGCGGGCCGAGTTCAGGCAGGTGAAGGGGCCCTTGAGGCCGCGCACGGTCGGGAAGGCGTTCTCTTCCGGCACGAACACCTCGTCCATGACGATCTCGCCGGTGATCGAGGCGCGCAGGCCGACCTTGCCGTGGATCGCGGGAGCCGACAGGCCCTTCCAGCCCTTCTCGAGCACGAAGCCGCGGATGTCGCCGGCGTCGTCCTTCGCCCACACGACGAACACGTCGGCGATCGGGCTGTTGGTGATCCACATCTTGGCGCCCGACAGGCTGTAGCCGCCGTCGACCTTCTTGGCGCGCGTGACCATGCTGCCGGGGTCGGAGCCGTGGTTCGGCTCGGTCAGGCCGAAGCAGCCGATCCACTCGCCGGTCGCGAGCTTGGGCAGGTATTTCTGTTTCTGCGCCTCGGTGCCGAATTCGTTGATCGGCACCATCACCAGCGAGGACTGCACGCTCATCATCGAACGGTAGCCGGAATCCACGCGCTCGACTTCACGCGCGATGAGGCCGTAGGCGACGTAGTTCATGCCGGCGCCGCCGTACTGCTCGGGGATGGTCGGCCCGAGCAGGCCCAGTTCGCCCATCTCGCGGAAGATCGCGGGGTCGGTCTTCTCGTGGCGGAAGGCCTCCTGCACGCGCGGCAGCAGGCGCTCCTGGCAGTAGGCGCGGGCGCTGTCGCGCACCAGGCGCTCGGTCTCGGTGAGCTGGCTGTCGAGATACAGGGGGTCGGCCCAGTCGAAAGTCACGCGGTTGCTTGCCATGGCGAATCTCCTCAATGCGGCGTTTGGTCGTGGGCCGGGACTACCCGGCTCTGGTCGGTGACTGCACTATAGTTCCGCATCGAGCGCTGCGACAAACGAAAATTTCGTGATAGCTTGTGCGGAAAACGCACTTGGTGAAACGGCCATGGCGGTGGCAGCGGCTATGTGGGAGCGGCTTCAGCCGCGAAGCAGCGGTGTTGCGGAGTGAATCGCCCATTCGCGGCTGAAGCCGCTCCCACCGAAACATCCGTGCGTTCTGCCCTGTCATGCGCGTTGCGCACTTTATGGAGCCATCGATGCGCCGCAAGATCCCCAGCACCGCCGCCCTGCTCGCCTTCGAGCGCGCCGCGCGGCATGAGAGCTTCACGCGTGCGGCGGAGGAACTCGCCCTCACGCAGAGCGCGATCTGCCGCCAGATCGCCGCGCTCGAGGACTTCCTCGGCTTGCGCCTGTTCCGCCGCACCAAGCGCGGGGTCACGCTCACCGAGGCGGGCCTGTCGTACAGCCGCCAGATCAGCGCGCGCCTCGATGCGATGGAGCGCGACACGCTCTCGGTGATGGCCCACCACGGCCGCGGCGCGACCATCGAGCTCGCGGTCATGCCCACCTTCGCGACGCGCTGGCTGCTGCCGCGGCTGGGCGAATTCCTCGCCCGCCATCCCGACGTCACCGTGAACATGAACAACCGCACGCGCCCCTTCCTGTTCGCCGACACCGAGTTCGATGCCGCCTTGTACTTCGGCGACGCCGGCTGGCCGGGGACCGAGGCGCACTTCCTGATGCGCGAGAACGCCACCCCGGTGTGCAGTCCGCGCAGGCTGCAGGGCAGGGCCTCGCTCACGCCCGAGGAGATCGCGGCGTTGCCGCTGCTGCAGCAATCCACCCGCCCCTATGCGTGGCGCGAGTGGTTCGGTTCGCTGGGGATGCAGGTCGCGCACGACATGACGGGCACGCGCTACGAGCTGTTCTCGATGCTGGCGCAGGCGGCGATGCAGGACATGGGGATCGCGCTGATCCCGCCCTTCCTGATCCGCGAGGAACTCGACAGCGGGCGCCTCGTGATGCCGTGCGAACACGTGTATCTCAGCACCAAGGCCTACTACCTGATCATCCCCGAGCGCAAGGCCGAGACGGCGTCGCTGGCGGCCTTCCGCGACTGGCTGGTGGAGGAGGCGGCGATATACCGCAGCGCCGCGGGTCTGGGGTGAGCGCGGACGTCGTCAGGCCGGGTCGGTGTCGCAGCACACGCGGTCGCGGCCGGCCTCCTTGGCGCAGTACATCAGGTCGTCGGCCCGCTTGAGCAGGGTGTCGGCGTCGTCCTCGGGGCGCAGCGTGACCACGCCGATGCTCGCGGTGACCACACCCGCGGGCGGCGTCGGGTGCTCGCGCAGCGCCTGCTGCACGCGCTCGCCGAGCACCTTCGCTTCGCTGGCGGAGGTGCGCGGGCACAGCACCATGAACTCCTCGCCGCCCCAGCGCGCCAGCGTGTCGGTGCGGCGTATCGTCTCGCGCACCACCGCCGCGCCTTGCGCCAGTACCGCGTCGCCCACGCCGTGGCCCCAGGTGTCGTTGATGGTCTTGAAGTGGTCGAGGTCGTACATCAGCAGCGACAGCACGTCGCCGTGGCGCCGCGCGCGCTCGATCTCCAGTTCCAGCATGCGCTGCAGGTAGCCGCGGTTGTAGCAGCCGGTCAGCACGTCCGTGGTCGCCAGGCGCAGCAGCTCCTGCTCGTTGCGCTTGCGCTCGGTGACGTCGCGATTGACGCCGATCATCCTTACCGGCTGGTGGCCGTTGCCCGGCACCAGCACGGCCTGGGCGTCCAGGTGGCGGATCTCGGTGCCGTGGCGCAGGATGCGGAAGGTCGTGACAAAGTCGCCGCCGGTGCGCAGGGCCTCGTCGACCAGCTTCGTGAGGTGCGGGACGTCTTCGGGCAGGACCAGCGTCAACACGTCTTCGAAGCGCCCGCTGAACTCGTCCGGGCTCACGCCGAACAGTTCGTGCATGGTGCTGTCCCACACCACCTTGCCGCTGTGCGGTTCGTATTCCCAGATGCCGATGTGGGCGGCGCGCGTCGCCAGCGTCAGGCGCTGCGTGAGGTGGCGCACCTCGAGTTCGGCCTCGCGGCGCGCGGTGATGTCCACCATCAGACCGCGCAGCAGCCTGGGTTCGCCGTCCTCGGCGACCACCGTGACGATGTCCTCGAGCCACACGACGCGCCCGTCCCTGGCGATGAAGCGGTATTCGAAACGATGGGGTTCCAGCCGGCCGGTGCACGACGCGCAGTATTGCGGCGCCCATTCGCGGTCCTCCGGATGCAGGTGCGCGACCCAGAAACCGGGCGTCTGCCAGTCCTCGACCGGGTAGCCGAGCAGGCTCTCGGCCTTGCGGCTGACGAAGCTGAACACGAAGGTCCGGGCATCGGCTTCCCACACGATGCCGTCGGTGGTGTTCACGAGGTCGAGGAAGCGCTGGTGGTGCTCCCGCGCCGCCTGCTCGCTGGCGCGGTGCGCGGCGCTTTCCTCCTCCAGGCGGGCGGTGCGCTCGCGCACGCGGTCCTCGAGCGTCGCGGTGAGATTCTTGAGGTTTTTCCACTGCAGGCGATACTGCCGCAGGTAGATCAGCAGCATCAGCGCGACGAGTGCCCACACGCCGACGTGCGTGATGACGAGCTGGCGGCGCGACGCATCGACGCGGGTGACGAAATCCGCCGCCGGGATCGACACGCTGATGCCGCCGCGCACGTCGCCGATCTTGTAATGCTGTTGCTGGTGGCAATCCAGGCATTCCTTGCGCACGAACAGCGGCGCCATGTAGCGGATCAGCGGTTCCGTGCCGGCATGGAGGATTTCGCTGCGTTCCTTCTCGCCGGCCTTCTCGAAGGCCAGCAGCGCCTGCGCCTCCCACGGGTCGGCGACGTTGCCCGGATTGATCGGGCGCAGGCTGGTGATGTGGATGCGGATCCCGCTCTCGCTCTCGATGACGCCGGCCATCTGGCGCGTCATGTAGGCCGGATTGACGGTGGTGAGGTGGATGCCGGAGGTGGTGACGGGGTCGCGCTCGGGCAGTTCCAGATACTTGTTCGGCGGCGTCGACTCGCTCTGGCGCACGAAAACGCCGCCGGCGCGGGAATTCCACAGGCGCATGGCCTCGATCATGTGGAAGATGTCGCGCCCCTGCTGGCGTGCCGTCGCGAACGCGGCATTCTGGCTCTGCTGCAGCGTCAGGCCGAGGGACAGCAGGATCAGCAGCGTCCATGCCCCGAGCGGAAGCACCCAGTAGAAGCGGTCAGGGATGCGGAGCATGGCGATAGGAACCGCGCAAGGGTCGGGTCAGCGGCTCATTCTAGTCCGCCCGCGATCAAATTGTCATGAGATCGCGCGCCTGTCGATCTCCTGGCATTACCCGCTTTGGGCGCTCCCGGTCGCGTGCGCCGTCGCGGCTTCAGCGTGCCGCCACGAGCCAGGGCACGTATTCCTTGTCCGTGCCGCAGATGTGATGGATCAGCCATTCGCCATAGAGGAAGGGCATCAGTGCCTGCAGCGCCGCGGGGTCGCCGCTTTCGAACACGCGCTCGAATTCCTGCACCTGGCGCAGGATCGTGTTGTGCTCCGCCTGGTGCTCGGCGATCCGGTCATCGGGGTAGCCGGCGCGTGCGATGAGTTCTTCCTCGTACGCGAAATGCGTCGTCACGTAATGCGCGAGGTGGTCGAACACGCGCCGCGCCCCGTCGGACGGGCCCTCGCCGTGCAGCTGGTCGGCTAGCTCGTTGATGATCGCGATCAGTTCCGCATGCTGGCGGTCGATCTCGGCATCGTCCACGGAGTATTCGGGCTTCCATTCGAAGCGGTTCATCGTGCTCGTCCTCAGTTGCGGTGCCACAGGCCGCGCAGCACCACGACGGAGCCGCGGTGGCTGGAAAACGGCACCATGCCCTCGATGCGGCAGCCCTCGTGCGCGGTCTCGCGCTGCACCGGCGTCAGCATCGGCATGCCGTCGGCGCGGACGAAGGAAAATACCAGCGGACAGGCGGTGTTCGTCGTGCGCTTCTTCACGACGGCGATCTCGCCGTTGGCCAGCCGCACGGTCGCCCCCGGCGGGAAGACGCCGATCTCCTTGATCATCATGCCGATCAGGCGGCTGTCGGTGGCCGAGCCCTGCTCCAGCATCAGCTTGCGCATCGCCTCGGTCGACACCATCGCCTTGCGGTAGGGGCGGTCGCGCACCATTGCGCTGTAGATGTCGGCGATCGCCAGCACCCGCGTCGGCAGGCTGATCGCCTCGCCCGCGCTGCCGTCCGGGTAGCCCGTGCCGTCGAGGCGCTCGTGGTGGTGGCGCACCGGATCGAGCCAGGTCTTCTCGCGCACGCCCAGGCCCGCGAGGATGGTTTCGCTGTCGATCGGGTGGCGATTGATGCGCTCGCGCTGCAAGGGCGTCAGGGGTTCGACCTGCCGGTCGAGCGTGTCCTGGATGTCGAGCAGGCCGATGTCGTGCGTGAGGCCGGCCTTGATCAGCGGCAGGCGCGACTCGTCCGGCACCCCCAGCTTCTTGCCGATCAGCTCGCACAGCATCGCCGCCTGCAGATGGTGGATCACCGCGTAGGAGCTGTCGTAGTCGAGATGCAGGTTCGCCAGCGCCGAGTCGGTGTCGTGCGTGCATGCCTCCTGGATCGTCAGCGCGATGCCCTCGATGCGCGGCACGAACTCGTCGCCCAGGTGGCCGTGCTTGTACAGGTCGAAGGTGCGCTTGAGGCGCAGCTTGAGGAGATCGAACATCTCGAAGGAGCTGTGCTCCTCGCTCACCGACGCCACCGGCAGCGGAGGATGCGCCGGCTTCGGGTGTGCAGCGTTGCTGATGAAGCAGCCGTTGGCGATCAGCACGTCGCGCTGCTTCGCGGTATTGATGACAAAGCCGGCCTGCAGCAACAGCATCCCGGAACCGTCATACACCGCATAGGGCAGCGGTTCGCCGAGGCGGATGTCGGTGGGTGATACGCGTTCGAAACCTTGCCGAGGTGTCATGGTCTTCGAGGGGGCTGCGTGTGGTCGATCGGATTTTTCCTGCGATGCCGACAGGCTAGCAGGCAATCCGGTGGAAGGAAAACAAAAAACCGCAAATCACGCCGTGGTGCGCCGCGGCGGGCCTATTAATAAGACTTTGGTAATACTTCTTCGGATACCCCGGGGCGGGCGTTCGCGTGCATGTTGTAATGCAGCATGACAGACGGGCGTTGGCGCGTTCATCATCCACGGTTGCCGCCGCCGCGCATTTCACCGGCACGGACCCCGCAGGCGGGCTGCCTGCCTTCCCACGGACCATCGATCATGCAAATCGGCATCCCGAAGGAAATCAAGACCCACGAATACCGCGTCGGTGCGACGCCGCACAGCGTGCGCGAGCTGGTCGCCCACGGTCATCGCGTGCTGGTGCAGGGCGGTGCGGGCACGGCGATCGGCCTCGCGGACGAGCACTACCGTGCCGAAGGGGCGGAAATCGTCGACACCGCCGAAGAGGTCTTTTCCCGTGCGGAACTCATCGTCAAGGTCAAGGAACCGCAGCCGCAGGAATGCGCGCTGCTGCGGCCCGGCCAGGTGCTGTTCACCTACCTCCACCTCGCCGCCGATGCGCAACAGACGCGCCTGCTGCTCGCATCCGGAACGACCGCCATCGCCTACGAAACCGTCACCAGCCCCGCGGGCGGGCTGCCGCTGCTCGCACCGATGAGCGAGGTCGCGGGACGCATGGCGATCCAGGCCGGCGCGAGCTGCCTCGAGAAACCGCACGGCGGCTCCGGCGTGCTGCTCGGCGGCGTTCCCGGTGTTGCGCCGGCGCGCGTGGTGATCCTCGGCGGCGGGGTGGTCGGCTACAACGCCGCGCGCATGGCCGTCGGCCTGGGCGCCGACGTCACCGTCGCCGACCCTTCGCTGGACCGCCTGCGCCGTCTCGATGAACTCTTCGCCGGGCGCATCCGCACCCGCCACGCGACCGGCGGGGCGATCGAGTCCCTGGTGCTCAAGGCCGACCTCACGATCGGTGCCGCGCTTCTGCCCGGGGCACGCACGCCGCGGCTCGTGCCGCGCGAGTGGCTGGCGCGCATGCAGCTCGGCTCGGTGCTGGTCGACGTCTCGATCGACCAGGGCGGCTGCTTCGAGAGCAGCCACCCGACCACGCACGCCGACCCGACCTACGTCGTCGATGGCATCGTGCATTACTGCGTCGCCAACATGCCCGGCGCGGTCGCGCGCACCTCCACCTTCGCTCTCAACAGCGCCACCCTGCCCTTCGTGCTCGCGCTCGCCGACAAGGGCTGGCAGCTGGCGACCGCTGAAGATCCGCACCTCGCCGCGGGCGTGAATGTCGACGCCGGGCGCATCGTCTGCCCGGCCGTCGCGGAGGCCTTCGCGGCCGCGTGAGCGCGGGGGATGGGGGCATCGGGCGGGCGCGGAACTCAGGATGCCCCCGCGCATGCCCCCGCATGTGTCGGGCCAAGGGGCAGCGCGCGGTGGCGGCGCGTGGACGTGAAAAAGGCCAGAACCCTTGTGCTGCTTAGGATTGCTGGCCTAGATCGGACTGCCTGGGACTGCTGAATGGTGCCTTGGGCGAGACTCGAACTCGCACGTCTTTCGACACTACCCCCTCAAGATAGCGTGTCTACCAATTTCACCACCAAGGCTTCGTCGCGTTACTGCGCCTGCGCGGGGCAAACAGCAGTGACTGCGGAAGGGCGCGGATTATAGCCCGGGATGCCCGGGTCTCGTCAATCCTTGTCGCATGGACTATCGACAAGGCCGGTCGTGAGGGATTACCGCGTGCCGCGCACGGACGTTCCCTACAATGCCCCAGGGATATACGAGGGACATTTCATGGGAACGCTTCATGCATATCTGGCCGGTCTTGGCGTTCTCGCGTGCGGCGTCGGCGCATCCGGCCGGGCCGCGGCAGACGATGCCGAAACGGTGTGGGCGTGCTGGTATGACCGTTCGACGTCCGTGCTGTGCAGGCTCCTCACCGCACCGGCGTCCCCGATCGAAACCGCCGTCGAATCCCCGCTGCCCCTCGTCGTGCCAGCGAGTTCACGCCCTGGCGCGGTGCTTCCGCCCCTCGCCCACGTGATCAGCGAAGCCCCCGCCCGGCTCGGCGGCCGCACCGTGCGCATCCCTCTCCACAATCACGCACACAACATGGACGCGGTCGAGCAGCTTGCCGAGGCGGTGATGTGCGGCGCGCGCAGCGACTGCCGCGTGCTGTTCGAGCACGGGTAGGGACGAAGAGCGGGGCCGTTCGCCGGGGTCGGTCAGGGATGTCGCTAAGGCGAGCGCGTTACGGGGTCAGTCCTCCTCGGCACGGTAGGCGGCGTAGGCAAGCATCAGCCCGAAGCCGAAAACGAGCAGCCACTTCAGCGACGACGCAGCACCCGATGCCGCGTACAGCGGCGCCACACCGAAGCGCGGCATCTCCGTGAGCCACCAGTGCAGCGCATTCTCGATCGCGTCGAAGCACGCGGCGACCGGCAGGAGCCAGCTCAGGACGCGACGGAACGCCGGCCCCCGCGCGGCCGTCACGCCCGTGCGCGTCGCCAACAGATAGCCGAAGAGGCCGTAGGCGAACAGAAAAGCGAAGTCCGCGGGCAGGTGGCTGCGGTAACGCGCGAGATCGGCCGATGACCAGAAGTGGACGATCTGCCCGAAGCTCCTGGGCGTGAAGGCGAACTGCAGCGCCAGCACGCCCGGATCGAGGGGCGCGAGATAGCAGAAAAGACCGACGCCCAGCGCCAGCGTGCTCAGTGCGGAGATCCATACGGCGCGCATCGCGTTCCCCCTTGTCGAAGCCGGACAGGCGGCCGGGAAGGTGAATCGTGGTCTGGCGCGGTGTTGCCGGCCATGCTGGTCAGTCTGCCGGTACGCAGCGCTCGGCCGCCCAGGCGCGCAGGGCCTCGATCTTCTCGCCCATGACCTGCGCGAGCGGACGCGTCGCCGCGGCTTCGCGCAGGAGGTGTTCATTCGAGAGCGTCGCCTCGCCGGCGAGCGTCTCATACAGGGCCGCGACGACGAGCTGCTCGAGCTCTGCGCCCGAGAAGCCCTCGGTGGCGGCGGCGATGGCCGCGAGGTCGAACGCTTCGGGAGCCAGCCCGCGCCGGGCGAGATGGATGCGCAGGATGTCCTGGCGCACATCGGGCGCGGGGAGATCGACGAAGAAGATTTCGTCGAAGCGCCCCTTGCGCATCAGCTCGGGCGGCAGGGCCGAGATGTCGTTGGCGGTGGCGACGAGGAAGACGCGCGACTTGCGCTCGGCCATCCAGGTGAGCAGGCTGCCGAGGAGTCTGCGCGAGATCCCGCCGTCGCTTTCCGAATCGCCCGTCGACAGGCCCTTCTCGATTTCGTCGATCCACAGCACAGCCGGCGCCATCGCCTCGGCCGCGCGCAATGCCTCGCGCAGCTTGCGCTCGGTCTCGCCGGTGAACTTGTCATAGAGGCCGGCGAAGTCGAGGCGCAGCAGGGGCACGCGCCAGCTTCCCGCCGTGACGCGCGCCGCCATGCTCTTGCCGGCGCCCTGAACGCCCAGCAGCAGCGCCCCCTTGGGCGTGGGCAGGCCGGGCACGCTGCGCTCGCCGGTGAACACCGGCCGGCGCAACTCCAGCCAGCGCTTGAGGCGTGCGAGCCCGCCGATGTCCTGCGGCCCGAGCGCGCTCATCTCGACCTCCAGGGCACTCCCGCCGAGCATGTCCTGCTTGTAGCGGGCGATGCGCTCGAGATCGCCCGCCGTGATCAGGCCGTCGTCGCGCACGGCGTTGCGGATGAGGCGCCGCACGTCTTCCTCCGGCAGCCCCACCACTTGGTGGAGGAGGCTCGTCATGACCTCCGGCTCGCCGCGCACCGGCTGGCCGCTCGCCTGCTTCTGCAGGGCGATCTCGTCGCGCAGGATCTCGCGCACGCGCGGCAGATCGGGGATCGCGAGCGACATGCGTACTGCGTGGCGCGCCAGCTCGGCGGGCAAGTCCATGCGCGGTGCGACGAGCACGATCGTCCGCTCGGCGACCGGGTGATCGAGCACGATCTCGCGCAGCAGGCGCGCAACCACCGGGTCCTCGAGGAAGGGGTGCGGGTCGAAGAGCACATACAGACCCTTCCCCGCACGCTTGTCGATGAAATGCAGGGCGGACTGCAGCGCCTGGGTGTCGGGGATCGCCTGGCGGTGGTCGTTCGCCTCGCGATCGGGCTCGTCGACCTGCTCCACCATCGCGAAAAGCCCCGTCGGGCGCGCCGAACCGTAGCGGAAGTTGGTGTGGGCCAAGCCGTCCGCGACGGTCCAGCAGAAGCACTGGGCGCCCAGTTCGCGCGCGGCCCGGTCGAGAAGGCGCATCGCCTTCGCTTCTTCGACCGTCTCGATGGCGATGAGCGGCATGCGGGAGCGCAGGAGGGTGGAGAGCTCGCGGAAATCGGGCATGGCAATTGGATAGGGAGGGCGACGCGCGATTGTAGCCCGGACGCCGAGCGATTCAGGGATCGGCGCCAGGGTGAGCGGGATCCGGTGAGCACGAGGCGCGACGGTTTTCGCCGCCTGCTAGTGCGTCATCGGCAGGCTCGCTCCGATTGCCGCGAAGAAGGTCCCGCAGACGCGATTGAAGCGCTTGCCGCCGCGTTCCAGCCACGGCCGGATGCGGTGCGCGAGGCGTGCCAGGCTGAGTTCGACGAGGAACTCCACCGCCGCGAAGCTCAGCGCCATGACCAGGAACTGGGTCGGCAGGGCGCGCTCGGGGTCGATGAACTGCGGGAGGAAGGCGCCGTAGAAGAGCAGCACCTTCGGGTTCGAGATCGCCGCAAGCAGTCCCTGGCGGAAGAGGGCCGCGCCGCGCGGCGTGTCTTGGGCAGCGACGGCGTCCGGATGCAGGGCCGGCGCCCGCCATAGTTGCACGCCGAGCCACACGAGATAGCACCCGCCAACCCATTTCAGCACCAGGAGCGCGTCCGCGGATACTTGCAGGAGCGCACCGAGGCCGAACATCGCCAGCGCGATCAGGCCGATGAAGCCGGTGACGCCGCCCAGGATCGTGAACAGCGCCATCCGCGGCCCATGCAGCGCACCATGCGTCAGGGCCAGCAGGCCGTTGGGACCGGGGGTGATCGAGAGCCCCAAGACCGCCACGAGATAGATGAACCAGGTTTGCAGCGCCATCGGCATTCCTCCTTCCGTCACGAGGCACAGTCTAGGCGGGTGTCGGCCGACTCGATGGTAAGATCTGGACGGATCGATGGAGAATGTGGACATGCCGGACATGAACGCCCGGACTCCCGTCCCGGATATTCGCTTCCTGCTCTTGCCGCTGCCCGAGTTCGCCATGCTTCCCTTCGGCGGTTTCCTCGACAAGCTGCGCTTCGCCGCCGACGACGAGGACTACAGCCGGCAACGCTATTGCAGCTGGCGGGTGCTCGGGCTCGAGCCGGGTTATGTGGAGTCGAGCAGCGGCGTGGCCGTGCGGGTCGAGCTCACGCCTGCGGAGCTCCGCTACGCGGATTACGACTATCTGGTCGTGTTCGGGGGCCGCAGCGCGGCGGCCACCGAGGCGCTGGCGCCGCGTTACCGCAGCGTCCTGCGCGGTGCGGCGGCGCGGGGGGTTCGGCTCGTCGCGATCGACAACGCCAGCTTCCTGTTTGCGGCCTGCGGCCTGCTCGCCGGGCACCGTGTCGCCGTGCATTGGCGGCATGAGGTCGAATTCCGCGCGTCCTATCCGCGCATCGAGGTTGTGAGCGAGCAGCTGTACTGTTTTGACGGCGACCGCATTTCCTGCGCGGGTGGGAGTGCGGCGATCGACCTTGCCGTCGAGATTCTCGCGCGCGCCTGCGGGCGAGCCCGGGCGCTGAAGGGGCTGGCGGACATGCTGGTGGATGAAGCGCGCAGCAGCCGTCACCCGCTCCGATCGCTCGACGAGGAGGCGGCGAGCGGGCGTCACGTCGGGCGGGCGATCGCGCTGATGCGCACGTTGCTCGCCTCGGACAAGTCGTCGGACGAACTCGCGTGCGCGATCGGCATCAGCCGGCGGCAACTGGACCGCCTGTTCGTCGACGCCCATGGCGTGACCGCGTCCGAATACTGGCGCGAGATGCGCCTGCAGCACCTGCAATGGCGCCTGCTGAACTCGGATCACAGCCTTGCGGTGCTCGCCGACGAGGTCGGCATCGCCGACGTCAGCTACCTCGGGAAAATGTTCAGGCGGCGCTTCGGACAAACCCCGGCCGCGTTCCGGCGCGATGCGCGGGAACGCCGTCACCCTGCGTGATCCTCGCTTGAGGGAGCGGGTCAGCTGCGCGTCGCGCGCCGCCGCACCGCCATAGGCAGTGCGACGACCCGGCTGTGCGTCAGAGGATGACCGAGATTTCCTCGCGGCGCACCAGATCCTGCCCCAACTGAAGCCCGTCGATGTCGAGCGCGTCGTGGGCGGCGAGCAGGCCGACCGGCGTCCCGCGGCCGTCCACCACCGGCATGTGGCGGAATCCGCCCTCGTACATCAGGTGCAGGGCATGCCCGAACGGCTTGTCCTTGTGGATCGTCTGCACCTTCGTCGTCATGATGCTCTCGACCGGCGTGGCGGCCGGATCGAGTCCCAGGGCGACGACCCGGAACACGATGTCCCGCTCCGTCAGGATACCGAGCAGCTTCCCCTTGTCCACGACCAGAACGGCCGAGGACTTCATCTCACGCATGATGATCGACGAATGGCGGATCGTGGTGCCCGGCGAGACCGTGGGAAATGGGCGTTGGCCGATGACTTCGCGAATGGGGCGGTGTGGCATGGCATGTCTCCTCTTGAAAGAAGGGAGAAGACCGGGAGGTCTTCCTTTCAGCCGTCCTGGAAAACAAACAGGCTTTCACCGAGTCGGCGCAGGCGGGTTGATGTCGACAATCGTCGACCACCGCCCTGCGTCGCCGGGTGAGCTATCCGATAGCGCTCATTGCGGCAATCGACGCTCGTCTGAGGTCATGCATAATCCGGGCCGCCGCCCAGTGGAGAAACAAGTCAATAAAAACAATGAACTGCGCGGTGCCTGATTTCCGATGGGCGTACCGGCCGCACCACATTGGTGACAATGCGGCCGTGTCGTGAGCCAAAGGTGTGCGTCCGGGCGGGACGCGGCGCCTCAGGCCGGCGGCAGGATGTCCAGCACCCGCTCCGGCGGCCGGCACAACCGCGTGCCCAGCGGCGTCACGACGATCGGGCGGTTGATCAGGACCGGATGGGCAAGCATCGCGTCGATCAGTTCCTCGTCGCTGCGCTCCGGCGAACCGAGGCCGAGTTCGGCGAACACGGCCTCCTTGTCGCGCATGATCGCGCGCACCTTGAGTCCGCTGGCCGCGATCAGTCCGACGAGCTCGTCGCGGCCCGGCGGCGTCTTCAGGTACTCGACGACACGCGGCTCGATGCCGCGCTCGCGCAGGATCTGCAGTGCGCCGCGAGAATTGCCGCAGCGCGGGTTGTGATAGATGGTTACGTCGGTCATGGAAGATCTGCTTATGGAAACGTGATGGGAGGTGCGGCGCCGACCGGCTTCAGAAGATTCCCAGCGCCAGACCTGCTGCAATGCCTGCGCCCAGCTCTTCGCAACGGCCGAGCTCCTCCGCCTCGATGCGCTTCGCCCGCAGGATCTCGTCGGGCGTCTGCGCATGGGTGCACACGATCACGGCCGGCGCGACCGGCTTCAGCCGCCACCCGGTCGCGATGCGCTCGATCTGCCTGACCGCGTTGCTGCCGTCGCTGCCCGCGCACACGAGCGTCGCGTAGGGGCGGCCATTGATGCGGTCCAGCGCCGCATAGTAGGTGCGATCGAAGAAGTCCTTCATCTGGCCCGAGATCGCCGCCAGGTTCTCCGGCGTGGCGAAGATGTAGCCATCCGCGGCCAGGACGTCGTCGGCGCCCGCCTCGTGCGCATGCAACAGCCGCACCGCGACCGAGCCGTCGGCAGCGGCGCCAGCGGCGGCGGCGCGCGCCATCTGCAGCGTGCCGCCGGTCATGGTGTGATAGACGATCAGCAGGGTCTTCATGCGGGGAGTCTCTCCGGCACGGCCGCGCCCAGATAGGGGAAATAGGCGCGGTCCTGGCTGACGATGTGCTTGGCGACCATGTCGTGGGCGAGGAAAGTGAAGAGCGCGCCGAAGTCCGCGCCGCCGCGGTGGAAATCCGCGATCAAGGCCTCCGCCTTCACGGCGAGGGCCTCGTGCATCCGGACATGCGCGGCGAGGTCGGGGTAGCCGATGCGCTGCAGGAGCCGTTCTTCGTCGCGGAAATGGTGCACCATCGTGCGGTACAGCGCGTCGATGCGCGCGCAAATCTCCCCGCTGGGCCGCTCCGCGACGATCAGGGCCCAGAGCGCGTTGATTTCGTCGAACAGCTCGCGGTGTTCGGCGTCCAGTTCGGGATCGCCGCTCTGATAGGAAGTGTGCCAGGCGAGCTTGACCAGTCCGTCCTGCTCGGCCGTGCTGCCCGCCACCGAATGGTCGGCCTCGACGCGGTTGCGCCCGCCCTGCTTGGCGCGGTAGAGCGCCGCATCGGCGCGCGCGATCCATTCGTCGCGGGACTCGGCATCGCCCAGCTCGGCCACCCCGAAACTCGCCGTGACGCGGCCGACGCCTGCGATCGGGTGCGCGGCGACGCAGGCCCGTGCGCGCTCGGCCAGCACCGCCGCGCTCGCAAGATCGGTCTCGGGCAGGAGCACGAGAAACTCCTCGCCGCCCCAGCGGGTCAGCGAATCCGGCTTGCGCAGCGCGCTGCGGATGCAGCCCGCGACCGTCTGCAGGACCTCGTCGCCCCTGACGTGGCCGTGGCGGTCGTTGATTCCCTTGAACAGATCGACGTCGAGCAGGATCAGCGCAAGGGGATGACGATAGCGGCGGGAACGCTCGACTTCCTGCGCCACGACGTCGTAGAACTGGCGCCGATTCCACGCCCCGGTCAGCGCATCCGTTCCCGCGAGCTGGTCGAGCTGCTTCAGGGTCTGCAGCAGGGCCTGCTCCTTGTCGTGCAGCCTGGTCACCAGGCGGTTGAATCCGAGCAGGAGGTCGCCGACCTCGTCCTGGCGCGTCACGGCCAGGGGGGCGAGTTCCCGTCTGCCTTCGGCCATCTCGCGAATCGAACGGGCCGCGTCCGTCAGCGAACGCAGCAGGCGCGGCATCACCACCAACAGGATGAGGCTCAAGCCGATCATCGTCCCGAACGAATTGCGCCACAGCAGGCGACGCAGCTCCGCGACCGGCTGCGACACGTCGGCCGCCGGCATGCGCGCGACGACGAGCCATCCGCTGTCCGGCACGGCCGCGATGGCCGCGAGTTCTTGCTCGCCCTGCGCGTCGACCATCATGCCGGTGCCCCGGTAGCCCGCCATCGCGCGATCGAGCAGCGGATTGACGCCAGGCGCCGGGGTGGGCTGGAGCACCATCGCCGGGTCGTTCGAGGCGACGAACAGCTTGTCTGCGGGCGACACCACCAGGAATCCGCCGCTTGCGCCCAGCCGCGTCTGCTGCAGATCGTCGAGAAAGCCCCCCTTGTCGAGCCGCAGCTCGCCCGCCAGCACGCCCAGCACGCGCCCGCCGCCATCGCGCAGCGCTGCCGCCATGACGATGATCGCCGCGCCGTCGGCCCCGACCCGGTGGGGCCTGCCGATCACCGGACCCTCCGCGCCGAGTGCAGCATGGAACCAGTCGGCCCCGGAAACGGCGGACAGGGACGATGCATCGCCGGCAATGGCCCTGGGACTGCCCGTCACGGGCTCGCCGTCGGGCCGCAGCACCCGCAGCCCGCGGTCAAAGAGCGGGCTCAGGCGTTCGCGCTCGCCGAGCCACGCCGCGAGCTGCGCGGGCTCGCGCACCAGCGCAGGGGGCAGCGTGGCCGCCAGTTCGCCGATCAAGGTGCGCCGCATCTGGAGGCTGTCAGCGAGATCCTGCGCGACGAGGGCCGCGATCGACAACTGAGCGTCCGCCACGACTTCATGCACGCGGTCCCGCACCGCCGGCAGCATGACGAACTGACGTACCAGGACCCCGACGACGATCAGCACGATGCCGAGTCCGATCAGGCGGAATTTCACGGTGCGGAAGAACGACATGGGCAGGGGCGGGGCCTCGCGGGCAGAGCACGCAGTGTACCCACGTCCTGCGTGCAATGGCATGAACGAGTCGACGATCAGGAGCGACCCGACGCATCGAATCGCGCGCCGCGTTTCTTACGCTGTCCTGAGATGAAGCAGTGCGGGATTGGCAAAGGCACTTGCCCGAACGGCCCCTGATTGCCGAGTTGATAAAGCCGCGACGTAACATATACTTCGATAAAGCGGCTTCGCAGATAAAGTCTATGTAATGTCAAAATCCTCCCTCGCCCTCGACTCCCTGCCTCCGGAAGTGACGGCTTCGCTGCAGACGCTGGGCGAGCAGCTTGCACTGGCACGTCTGCGCCGCAAGGAATCCCAGAAGCAATGGGCCGGCCGCCTGGGGGTGTCGGTCCCGACGCTGATCCGCCTCGAACAAGGCGATCCCACCGTCAGGATGGGGGTCTATGCGACTGCGCTCTGGCTGCTCGGGCTGTCCGGCGGTCTTGCCGAGCTCGCCGAGCCGGGCAAGGACCTGCGGGCGCTGGAGTCCGACGTCCGTCAGGCGAGCCGCCTGCGTGCGACCAGGACGCGAACCGCGCGCACGGCCCTTCGCGGCAAGAAGGAAGGGAGCTGATGAGCCCGACCGCCCCTCCGCCCGACACGCTTCATCTTTGGTATCTGGGCAATCCGGAAGTCCCCGTCCTGGTCGGGGAGCTCAATCTGGTCATGGGCCGCCGCGCCGTCTCCCTGCGCTACGCGGAGTCCTGGCTCAGGCACGGCTTCGCGCTCAGCGAAGACCTTCCTCTCAGCGACATCGAGCACTTCCCGAAGGAAAAGGACACCGCTGCCGGCGCCGTCGACGATGCCCGTCCGGATCGCTGGGGCGAACGCGTGATCCGCCTCCTCGACCGCCCACCGAGGCTGTCCCTCCTGGAGTTCCTGTACTACGCCGGCGACGACCGCTTCGGCGCGCTGGGCGTGTCGAGCTCCCGATCCGCCTATCTCCCCCGCCAGATCGGTCCCTTGCCGAGACTCGCCGATGTGGATGCCGTTCACGAGGTCGTCCGTCGCGTGCTGGCCAGGGAGCCGATCGACGAAGGACAACGAAAACTGCTCGCGCCCGGCGTCACGATGGGCGGCGCACGCCCGAAGGCCTTGCTTCAGATGGAAGGCGTGGAGTGGGTGCTCAAGTTCGCCGAGGACGACCGGCCGGAAGAAGCCCTGATCGAGCACGCGGCGATGACGCTGGCCGCGAAAGCCGGGATCACCGTCGCCGAGACAAGGCCTGTGCGGTTCAGGAATGGCGCCGCCGTCGCGATCCGTCGTTTCGACCGCGAATCAGGACGCCGTGTGCACGCCCTGTCCGCGAACGTCGCCCTGAAGGCGGCAGGCGTCGAAGCGTCCTACCCCAACCTCGCCCTTCTGCTCCGGCGGCGCGGTGTGGCCGAGCTCAATCGCGCCCAGATGCACGAGCTCTTCCGGCGCCTGATATTCAACATCCTCATCGACAACACCGACGACCACGAGAAGAACCACGTACTGCTGGTCCGGGCGAACCAGCAGTACGTCCTGGCGCCGGCGTTCGACGTCCTGCCGATCGGTCATTCGCTGGGCTACCAGGCGATGGCGGTCGGAACGCAGGGCGCGGAATCGTCGATCGAGAATGCGTTGAGTGCGGCTGCGCATTACTGGCTCACGCCACAGGGCGCGCTCGCGGAAGCACGCAGGGTGGCGCAGGTCGTCGACGACTGGCGTGCGCATTTTGTCGCGCAGGGGATTTCTGATCCCGTTATGGACGAACTGGCCGACCATATCGACCGGCCATTCCTGCTGGAGCAGCGGCGAGCGTTGTAGGTTGGGCCCGGAACAGCTTTGCAGCCGTTCAGCCGTTCGGGCAGTGCCCTGAATCCGCCGGGCCCGGCATCCCTGCGGATGGTCGTGCCTCGGTTTTCGTTGATCTATATTCACATTCCGGGATCCACCTGTGAGTGTTGGTGATCTCCGGCGAGGGGGAAGCCCGACAGAGACAGGAGAGGAAAAATGATGATCGCGCGATGGAGCATCGACGCCCGCTTCGGCTACAAGGCGCAAGTGGTCGAGGCGATGCAGAAGTGGATGATGGACATCGGCAGCCAGATCGGCTGGACGAAGGAGAAGACGAGCCTGCTGACCGGTTCGATCGGGGCGGGCGAGGCCACGGTCCAATCCGAGATCCGGATCAAGGACCTCGCCGAACTCAACGCCGCATGGGACAAGCTGGGCACCATCGAGGCCCACCGGCAGTGGAGCAAGGAGCTCGAACCCTACGTGGTGTCCGGCTCGCCGCGGTGGGAGATATTCCGGGTGGTTGATTGAGGCGCCGACGCGCGACCCGGTTCGGCGACGGGGGAATCGGAAGCATGCCGTCAACTTCATGAGGTGGACTAATGTGCACGAATAGTTAAACTACACATTAACTATTTAAGATACAGATGCCGTTTTCCCCTCATGAAGGTATCTCAAGACGAACTCATCTCCATCCTCTCCCAGTTCAATCCGTGGTGGCGCGGGGAGACCATCACCGATCTGCCGGAGTGGCGCCGGGCGGCATTCCGGGAGTTGTACGAGTGGGTGGATAGCCCGCCCGCCCCGAGAGCCGTGCTGCTGTCGGGGGCGCGCCAGATTGGCAAGACCACGCTGATGCTGCAGGCCGTGGATGCGCTGCTCGAGCGGGGTGTGCCTCCCGGCAACATCCTCTATGCGACCTTCGACCATCCGCTGCTGAAGCTCGCCGGCATCGACGCCGTGCTGGAAGCCTGGCGCGAGCGCGAGCCGCGGGTCGATGGCAACGAGTATCTGTTTCTCGACGAGGCCCAGTTCATTCGCGACTGGGGAACCTGGGTCAAGCATCAGGTCGACTTCGCCAGGCATCGGCGGATCGCCTTCACGGGCTCGGCGATGCCGCTCATCGAGGCCGAGCAGGAGTCCGGAATGGGACGCTGGCACGCGATCCGGCTGACGACGCTTTCCTTTTACGAATACCTGCAGATCAAGAAACTGTCCTTGCCCGCCCTGCCCCGGATCGGCACGCTCCGCGACCTCTTCGACTGGACACAGCCCGAGCTGTATCGGGTCGGCGAGTCCGCCACGCATTACGTCGGGCACTTCCACGAATACCTCGTGCGCGGAGGATTTCCGCAGACGGCCCAAGTCGAGAGCGTGACGCAGGCCCAGCGCCTGCTGCGGGAAGACATCATCGACAAGGTGCTGAAACGCGACATGACCGCGCTTTTCGGCGTGCGCCGCGTGCTCGACCTGGAGCACACGTTCCTGTATCTGTGCATGCACGACGGCGGGCTCCTCGACATGCCCGACCTGTGCGCGAACCTGGAGGTGAAGCGACCGACGGCCCAGAACTTCCTCGAACTGCTGCAGGCGGCCCACCTGATCTACCGCCTGCCGCCCTTCGGTTACGGCAAGGACGTGCTGCGTGCGCGCTTCAAGGTCTACCTGGCCGACGCCGCCATCGCCCCCGCCGTGATGCTCAAGGGCAAAGCGATCCTCGAGGACGCCGCCGCCCTCGGCATCGCCACCGAAACCGCCGTCTTCAAGCACCTGTTCGCCCGCTACTACCCGCAAAACGTCCGCTTCAGCTACTGGCGCGGAAGGAAGGACCAAGAAGTCGACCTCGTGGCGGAAGTCGGCGGGCAACTGATCCCTTTCGAGGTCAAATACCGTGCCCAGCACACCGGCGTGCGCGAACTCAAGGGCCTGGTAGAACTGTGCCGGCAGAAGGCCATCGACCGCGGCTACGTGGTGACGAAATCGCTGGATGACTTCGGGGTGATCAGGGAGCTGCCGGAAACGGAAGCGCGCGTCATGCGAGTGCCGGCGGCCTTGCTTTGCTACTGGATGGGGGAGTCGGAGGTAGGGCGGGGAAGGGCATAAGTCAGGGACCTCATCCAGCGCGTCACGACTGCGCAAATCGTGGTCTGTCCCCGTTTTCCCCTACCTCGATTTGCTTACGGGACCGAGACAGGTGTTTGTGATGCCGTAACGCAGGCCACGGCCATCGCGGGTCAGGCGCAGCGCTTCAATTCGCCGCGGAAAAGCTGTGTGAGGTTTTCGTTGCCCCACTAACGGGACAGTATCTTCGCCCCCGGGGTGTTACTACGCAGCTGACCCATTCGCGCTTAGGGATTTGTCGCTCAATTACCTGTTTGGGTCGGCGGGACCCGGCGCCGTCAGAGGAGCGCCGGGTCGACTTTCGCGATTTCGGGCGCCATGCGCGCCTGGCGCTCGCATTCGGTGACGACAATCGCGTGCAGCAGCTCGACGAGGGCCGGCGCCACGCCGGCCTCCCGCGCATCCTCGAGGGTCCCGGGCAGGCTCTCGGCGACGCGCTTGGCCATGCGGGCGAGCTCGATGCTCACCTGGCGCAGCGGCAGGCCGCAGGCGTGGGCGAAGCTTGCCCACTCGAAGGGCGAGAGCTCCTGCGCGTGAAACGCATCGCCAATGGCCATGGCGTAGGTGGTGTCGAGCAGCTGGACCCCGTCGAAGGCGAACCCGCACACGAGGTCGTACGCGGGCGCCAGCGTGAGCCCTTCCCGCCCGGCGTAGAACGAGAGGTTCTTGGCATGGGCGTCGGTGTTGCCGATGAGCACCTGGAAGAGGGTCCAGCGCAACAGGGCGAGGCGTTCGGCGGCCGGCCGCGGGCAGTGCTCGAGGAGCGCGAAGAGCATCGGCAGCGACGCCCCCTCGCGCAGGTCGCGCACGTCCCGAGTGTCGCCGTACGGACGCTCGTACTTGAGCGCGGACGAGAGGCCCAGCGCCTGGCAGCCGTCGATGATGTGCCGGCGCACCACGCGTCCGCCGCTAAGCTCGCGGTCGAAGCGCTTCACCGCCAACACCGGCTCGGGCACACGCACCAGCGCAACTTCTGCAACCGGCAGCTTGGCCCGGTGTGCGAGCCGCATACAGAAAAACTCGTTGCCGGTGAGCCCCGCCAGCTGCGCGGCAACCGGCTCGGGCTTCAGGATGTGGGTCGAGGCGAGATGCCCCCCCTCGACGAGTGCCCACTGCCCATCGGCCTCCTCGAAGACGGCAATCTTGTCCTGGTACCCGGCAATTGACAGGCGCACCCGCCCATCCCACACGGAGAAGGGATGAAACGGGCGCGCGCGGATGCGCTCCGAGAGCTCGGCGTGCGACAACGGCCGGCGCGCCTCGGGCACCGGCGTCGCCACCGTCCCGGGCAGGCGCAGCTGCAGCGCTCCGGCGGTCTCGCCGCCCAGCGCCGCCAGGAGCCCCATCAGGTTGCCCTTCGAGAGCTTGTGCGTGCTCGCCGCATCATCGAGCGCCTGCCCCTCGGGCAACAGGTTCTCGAAGAACTGGCGCACCGCGGCACTGTGCTGCTCCTCGGTGGTGTCCGCCCCGGTTTCGAGCGGCAAGGTCGGCCCGAGCGCATAGCGCTCCTTGCGCGAGAGCCACACCGGGCTGTAGCGAAACACGTAGCGGTGGGTCGCCGCCGTGTAGCCGAGCGTGCCGGCAAGCTCCCCATTCATCAGGACGTCGAGTTCCATCACGCACGCGCCTCACGGATGAGCTGCGAAATCGAACTGGCCTCGGTCGCCGGCGCCATGAAGAGACTCACCCCCAGCTCCTTGGCCACGCGCAAGGCTATCCCCAGCCCGACCGTCGGCTTGCCCGCCTCCAGGTCACCGAGCGTCTGCTTGGCAATACTCACCGCCAGCGCCGCCTCCTCGAGCGTGAGGCCGCTGGCGGTGCGAGCCGCACGGATGGCCAGCCCGAGGTCCTCGCTGGTGGTGAGCTGCGGGTCGACAGGGAAGACGGTGGGAACGACGCGACGTGCCATGGACAATACTCCTATTTTGATAGGAGTATAACTCGGCATGCCCTTCGATTCAAAAATAAGCCTAGCAAAATAGGCGGCTATCTCTGTGTGCCGCGATTCCAGAGATTGCGCCTGCTATAGCAGGCATAATCGCCCGCAACTGCGAGTCCGCGTCCCTTTGGTGGCATTGCTACGCGCCCAGCACAGAATGTAGAAAGGGCGGAGAGTCCGTTGGATTCTCCGCCCTTCGCGCTTGTGCCAGTTTGCGCTTAGCAAACTGTCAATTTATGACGCCCGCTACAAAAAATCACACGTCGATATTCCGCGCAAACAGCGCGTTGCCCTCGATGAACGCCCGGCGCGGTTCCACGTCGTCGCCCATCAGCGTCGTGAAGATCTCGTCGGCGGCGATGGCGTCGTCGATCTGCACCTTGAGCAGGCGGCGCACGGCCGGATCCATGGTCGTTTCCCACAGCTGCTCGGGGTTCATCTCGCCCAGACCCTTGTAGCGCTGCTTGCTGAGGCCGCGTTCGACTTCGGCGAGTAGCCAGCGGATGGCGTCGGCGAAGCGGGTGACCGGCTGGCTCTTCTCGCCGCGGCGGATCTCGGCGCCCTCGCCCATCAGGTCGGCGATGGCGGCGGCGGCGGTGCGGATGCTGCGGTAGTCGCCGGAGACGATGAATTCCTCGTCGATCCAGCCGCGCTTGCGGTTCCCGTGCAGCATGCGTTCGATGGCGATGCGCCAGGTTTCCGAGCCCTCATGGTATTCGGGACGGATCTGGACCTCGTCGGGCAGGTGCGGGCGGATGCGCGCGGCGGCGGCGGCGGTGGCGGCTTCGTCGGCGAGGCTGATCTCGATGTCGTGTGCGAGCATCGCGTGCAGCACCGCGCCGTCGATGTAGCCGGAGAGGCGGTTGATGACCGCTTCGGCGAGCAGGTAGCTGCGGGCGAGGCCGCCCAGGGTCTCGTCGACGATGGGGGCGGCGCCGGTGCGCGGCACGAGCGCGGCGCCGTCGAGGGCGAGCTTCAGCAGGTGCTGGTTGAGCGCCGCTTCGTCCTTGATGTACATCTCGTTCTTGCCGTGCTTGATCTTGTACAGCGGCGGCTGGGCGATGTAGATGTGGCCGCGCTCGACCAGCTCGGGCATCTGGCGGTAGAAGAAGGTCAGCAGCAGGGTGCGGATGTGGGCGCCGTCGACGTCCGCGTCGGTCATGATGATGATGCGGTGGTAGCGCAGCTTCTCGGGCTTGTAGTCTTCCTTGCCGATGCCGGTGCCGAGCGCGGTGATCATGGTGGCGATCTCCTGGCTCTGCAGCAGCTTGTCGAAGCGCGCCTTCTCGACGTTGAGGATCTTGCCCTTGAGCGGCAGGATTGCCTGGAACTTGCGGTCGCGGCCCTGCTTGGCGGATCCGCCTGCGGAGTCACCCTCGACGAGGTAGATCTCGCACAGTGCGGGATCCTTCTCCTGGCAGTCGGCGAGCTTGCCGGGCAGGCCGACGCCGTCCAGCAGGCCCTTGCGGCGCGTCATCTCGCGCGCCTTGCGGGCGGCGTCGCGGGCGCGCGCGGCCTCGACGATCTTGGCGCAGATGGTCTTCGCGTCGATCGGGTTTTCCTGCAGGAAGTCGGTGAGCTTGCCGGCGACGACTTCCTCGACCGCGGGGCGGGCTTCCGAGGACACCAGCTTCATCTTGGTCTGGCTGGCGAACTTGGGGTCGGGCATCTTCACCGAGAGCACGCAGGCGAGGCCTTCGCGCATGTCGTCGCCGGTGATGTCGACCTTGGCCTTCTTGGCGATCTCGTTTTCTTCGATGTACTTGTTGATGACGCGCGTCATCGCCGCACGCAGGCCGGTGAGGTGGGTGCCGCCGTCGGCCTGCGGGATGTTGTTGGTGTAGCACAGCACCTGTTCGGCGTAGCTGTCGTTCCACTGCATCGCGACCTCGACGCCCAGTTCGGCGTCGTGGCCGTGGCCGGTCGGGATGCGCGTGGTGCCGGCGGCGTAGAACACGTTGGGGTGCAGCACCGACTTCGTCCGGTTGATGTATTCGACGAAGCCCTTCACGCCGCCGGCGAAGGCGAAGTCCTCTTCCTTGCCGGTGCGCTGGTCGATGAGGCGGATCTTCACGCCGTTGTTGAGGAAGGACAGCTCGCGCAGGCGCTTGGCGAGGATCTCGTAGTGGTATTCGACGGTGCCGAAGATGTCGTCGTCGGCGAGATAATGGACCTCGGTGCCGCGCTTGGTCGTCTCGCCGATGACTTTCAGCGGGCTGACCTCGACGCCGTCGACGTGCTCGAGCACGCGGTCCTGCGGCACGCCGCGGTGGAATTCCATGAAGTGCTTCTTGCCGTCGCGGCGCACGGTGAGGCGCAGCCACTTCGACAGCGCGTTCACGCACGAGACGCCCACGCCGTGCAGGCCGCCGGACACCTTGTAGCTGTTCTGGTTGAACTTGCCGCCGGCGTGCAGCACGCACATGACGATCTCGGCCGCCGAGCGCTTGGGCTCGTGCTTGTCGTCCATCTTCACGCCGACCGGGATGCCGCGGCCGTTGTCGGCCACCGAGATCGAGTTGTCGGCGTGAATGGTGATGACGATATCGTCGCAGTGGCCGGCCAGCGCCTCGTCGATGGAGTTATCCACGACCTCGAACACCATGTGGTGCAGGCCGGTGCCGTCGGAGGTGTCGCCGATGTACATGCCGGGACGCTTCCTCACGGCTTCCAGGCCTTCGAGCTGCTGGATGCTGGATTCGTCGTAATCGCCGGACGGGGCGGGCGCGGGGACGGGGGCGGGCTGAGGC
>NZ_WTVK01000058.1 GCF_012910805.1 Aromatoleum evansii | reverse complement strand
GGGGGTTGGCGTCGACGGGGCGGCACAACTCGGGCACGACGGACAGGGTTTGGCTGCGGCGCACGGGGCGGTGGCGGTCGCGGGGGCAGGCGGCTGGCTGGCGCAGGCGGCGAGAAAGGCGAAGGGCAGCAGACACAGCAGGCGCTGCGCGGGAGATTTCGGGGCGCGCCGGTTCATGGGGTGGATCGGGTAGACTCGTGAAGGCAAGGGTCGTCAGTATACCGGCTTGGCCGGACAGGCCCGAATCGCCATTCCCGCAGGAGCGTGCAAATGTGGGTGATCTTTCTGGAGGCGGGCGTTGCGCTCGCGCTGCTGCTGGTGATCGTGTGGGCCACGTGGCCGAAGCGGCGCGAGGGCGAAACGAACGAAGGACGAACGAATCGAGATGAATGAACTAGCGCAGTTGGTGGTGCGTGCCGAGCAGCTGATCGGACGCCTGGAGCAGTTGTTGCCGCGGCCGGTCGAGGCTCCCGACTGGGCCGCGGCGCCGGCCTTTCTGTGGCGCAGACGCAACGGCCATGCGAGCCTGGTGCCGGTGACGCGGCCGCACGGGATCCGTCTCAAGGATCTGCGCGACGTCGACGACCAGAAGGAGCGCATCGATCTCAACACGCGCCAGTTCCTCGCTGGCAGGCGCGCGAACAACGTGCTGCTGACCGGCGCGCGTGGCACGGGCAAGTCCTCGCTAGTTAAGGCGCTGCTGAATGCCTACGCCGGCAAGGGACTGCGCCTGATCGAGGTGGATCGTGACGATCTGATGGATTTGCCCGAGATCATCGAGCTGGTCCAGGGGCGCCCCGAGCGCTTCATCCTGTTCTGCGACGATCTGTCCTTCGAGGACGCCGAGCCCGCCTACAAGGCGCTGAAGAGCGTGCTCGACGGCTCGGTGGCTGCAGTGCCCGACAACGTGCTGATCTACGCGACGTCTAACCGGCGCCACCTGATGCCGGAGTACCACGACGAGAACCTGCAGGCGCGGCATGTGGATGGCGAGATCCATCCGGGCGAGGCGGTCGAGGAGAAGATCTCCCTGTCCGAGCGTTTCGGCCTGTGGATCTCCTTTTATCCGTTCAGCCAGGATGAATATCTCGAGATCGTCGCGTACTGGTTGAAGAATTTCGGGCTGGAGCGCAAGGCGATCGACGGCGCGCGCCAAGAGGCCTTGCAGTGGGCGCTGATGCGCGGTTCGCGCTCCGGGCGCGTCGCCTGGCAGTTCGCGCGCGACTGGGCTGGGCGTTCCGATACGGGTGGCGCACGATGAGCAAGCGCGTGGAGGTGGCTGCGGGCGTGATCTTCGGCCGGGACGGGCGTTTCCTGCTCGGACAGCGGGCGCCCGATACTTTCTACGCAGGCTATTGGGAGTTTCCCGGCGGCAAGGTCGAGCCGGGCGAGTCGCCGGCCGACGCGCTGGTCCGCGAGCTCGACGAGGAGCTGGGCATCCGCGTGCGGGTCCTGCGGCCGTGGATCACGCGCGAGCACCTGTACGAGCATGCGCACGTGCGGCTGCACTTTTTCGAGGTTGCCGACTGGGAAGGCGAGCTGCGCGATCACGTGCATAGCGCGCTGTCGTGGGAGCCGGTGGACGCGCCGGAGGTCGGGCCCATGCTGCCGGCGAACGGACCGATCCTGAAAGCGCTGCGCCTGCCGCGCTGGATGGGGATCACGCACGCGACGGATATCGGCGTCGCGCGCCAGCTCGAACTGCTGGATGCGGCACTGGCCTCGGGCTTGCGCCTGGTCCAGGTGCGCGAGCCGGGGATGGGTGCGAGCGACTTGTGCGCCTTCGCCGCCGCAGTGGTGAAACGAGCGCGGCCCCGCGGGGCACTGGTGGTGGTGAACGGCAATGCCGAGCTCGCTGCCGAGGTGGGGGCGGACGGCGTGCATCTGTCCGCGGCGCAGCTCGCAGGCCTGGAGGCGCGACCGGTGCTGGAGTGGGTGGGCGCTTCCTGCCATACGCGCGCCGAACTCGAGCGGGCGGCCGGATTCGGCCTGGACTATGCGGTGCTGGGAGCGGTGTTGCCGACGGCGACGCATCCCGGGCAGCCGACGTTGGGCTGGGAGCGCTTCGCGGAACTGGTCGGCGGCCTGCCGATGCCCGTGCTGGCGCTCGGTGGGCTGCGGCGCGCCGACATGGAGCGCGCACGCGCGGCCGGTGCGCACGGCATCGCGGCGATCCGCGCGAGCTGGGATCAGTCCTGAGCGGAGCGGCCGGGGGGGCTTTGCTCGCCCGGATCGCCCTCGTCGGCGGCGGGAACGCGGTAGTCCTCGGATGCCCAGGCGCCCAGGTCGATCTGCTTGCAGCGTTCGGAACAGAAGGGCCGGAAACGGTTCTCGGGCACCCAGCGCACGGGGGCGCCGCATTGCGGGCATTTGACGGTGCGGACCTGCGCCATGTTGCGGGTGGCCTCAGAGGCTGCAGAAGGTGAGTTCGAAGTTGACGTCGCGCTCGGCGAGCCGAGGGCGGATCACCGTCTCCGAGAGCATGAAGCGGACGTTGAGCGCGTACTTGTTGGCGCTGATCTCGGGCACGACGGTGTCGGTCGGCGCCAGGCGCAGGCGCAGCATCTGGGCGCTGCGGCCGGCCATCATGAGCTGGTAGGTGCCGCCGCGGGCGAGCTGCGTCTCGGGGCGTCCGCTGGCGCGCAGCAGGCGCAGCACGATCGCGAGTCCGTCGCGGATCGGCAGCATGGGGTGCACCCAGTTGGACAGGTCGTGCCGGCGCTGGTCGGCGTCGCGCTGCAGCCAGTAGTGGTAGGAGGGCAGGTCGAACTGGCAGACGCCGCCGGGAATCGATGCGCGGCTGCGGATCGCCATCAGCCACTCGTTCTCGCGCAGATACTGCCCGATCTTGCCGGCCATGGCGAGCAGCGACGACGAGGCCTGCTCGATCTCGTAAAGGGCGCCGGACAGGGCCTCCTCGGAGATCTCGGGGTTGTTGCGGAAGGAGATCAGGATCTGGCGCTGGCGTTCGAGTTCCTGCACGAGGTCGACCTTGAGGTCGGCACGGCCGGCGACCTCGAGGATTTCGAACAGGGTGAGCAGCGTGACGTGGTGATCCTGGGGGGCATCGCCGCGCGAAAAATGGGCGAGCTTGTTGTACAGGTCTTCCAGGCGCAGGAGGGTGCGGATACGCTCGTTAAGAGGATATTCGTAGCTGATCACCGCATTTGCGCCTGAGAAAACCGGATCTCCCGTTAGTGCGGGGATGATAGCACAGGGGATATGCCGCGGCCCGTCAGTCTGCGCCGCGGAATCACCTGAAAAGCCTTTGTCCGTGGGCGTTTTCAGGCGACCGCGCGGGCAGCGGCGAGGTAGTTTTCATGCAGGCGGTCGACCTGGGCGATGAGGGTGGCAAGGTCGCCGCCGTTGTCGATGACGTCGTCGGCAACGGCGAGGCGCTGCTCGCGACTGGCCTGGGTCGCCATGATGGCGCGCACCTGCTCTTCGGGCAGTCGGCTGCGCGTCATGACGCGTGCGATCTGGACCTCGACGGGGCAGTCGACGACGCACAGGCGGTCGCAGCGTTCGCGATACTTGCCGGATTCGACCAGCAGCGGCACGACCAGCACGACATACGGGCTGCGGGCCGCGCCTACCTGACGCGCGCTCTCTGCGCCGATCGCGGGGTGCAGGATCGCTTCGAGCCGCCGGCGCTCGTCGGGATCGGCGAACGCGCGGTCGCGCATGGCCTTGCGATCGAGGGCGCCGTCGGGCGTGATCATCGCGTCGCCGAAGGCCGCGCGGATGGCGGGAATCGCCTGCCCGCCGGGGCCGGTGAGGGCGTGCGCGATGGCGTCGGTGTCGACGATCGCGGCGCCGAGTTCGCCAAAGCGGTCTGCCGCTGCGCTCTTGCCGCTGCCGATGCCGCCGGTGAGGCCGACGACGTAGGGGCTCTTGCTCATGGTGTGCATTCGCTGATGGTTGCGCCCGACCGGCGCACGGCCGGCGAACTGGTGAGGGTCTTGAGTGCGCCGGCCGGGCCGCGCACCTCGATGCGGTGAATGGTCGTCGTGCGTGACGCGATGCCGGCGCCGCGTACCTGCTTCGCCTGCAGGCTGGCGAGGTGTTGCTGGGCCTTGGCCTCGGTCTTGAAAAGGCCGAGCGAGATCGCGTTCTGGTTGGGGCCGGGATCGTTGACGATGAAAAGGTCCGACACCCCTTGTCCGCGCAGTTCGGCGACGCGCCGTTCGGCGGCGTCGCGTCCGCCGTTGGGCGGGATGCGCACCCACCATGCCGTGGGGGTGCTGCTGGTCTTGCGTTCGCTGCGCAGTCCGGGTTTGCCTGAGATGGCCGTCTGTATGAGCGCGTCGGCTTCGCCCTCGGCGAGCCCGCCGATGACGGTGCAGGCCGGCGGCGATGTCGGCGCCGTTGCGACAGGTGCTGCGGCGGGTGTCGCGTCGCGGCCATTGGCCGCCTCGGGTGCGGCAGCCGTCTGCTCCGGGGGGCTTGCCGGCGGGGCGGCTTCGGCCTCGCCCGGCGGGGTGCTGCCGCCGGGCCGCAGCACGATGCGGTCGGGGTTGAGCTGGTTGCTCAGGCGCTCGGGTTCGCCCTTCGGCGCGGAACCGCCCAGCCAGCCCTGGATCGACGCCAGGGCGAGCAGGTTGAGCAGCACGAGGATGACGAACACGATGCGCATGGGCGAACTTTACCGGATAGGCGGCCGAGTCACTGGATGCCGTTCAGCCGAACTTCGGCAGATGGGCGAGCGATGCGGCGACTGCCTCGGCCGGATAGTCGTAGTTCTCGAGCTGCCCGGAGAAGAAGCGGTCGTAGGAGCTCATGTCGAAGTGGCCGTGTCCGGTGAGGTTGAAGAGGATGACCTTGGGTTCGCCCGTGGACTTGCAGGCGAGCGCCTCGTCGATGGCGGCGCGTATCGCGTGGCAGGACTCGGGTGCCGGGATGATGCCTTCGCTGCGCGCGAACATGACCCCGGCTTCGAAGGTGGCGAGTTGCGGGACGGCGACGGCTTCGAGCAGGCCCTCGTGGTAGAGCTGCGACACCAGCGGCGAGTCGCCGTGGTAGCGCAGGCCGCCGGCGTGGATGCCGGGGGGCATGAAGTCGTGGCCCAGCGTGTACATCTTCATCAACGGCGTGAAGCCGGAGGCGTCGCCGAAGTCGTAGGCGTACTGGCCCTTGGTGAGCGTCGGGCAGGAGGTCGGCTCGACGGCCACGCAGCGCAGCTTCTCGGCGCGCTTGTCGCCCGAGGCCTTGTCGGCGAGGAAGGGGAAGGCGATGCCGCCGAAGCTCGAGCCGCCGCCGCAGGGGCCCAGCACCACGTCGGGGTAGAGGCCGATCTTGTCGAACTGCTTCTTCGCCTCGAGGCCGATGATGGTCTGGTGTAGCAGCACGTGGTTGAGCACCGAGCCGAGGGTGTAGTTGGTGTCGGCGCGGCTGGCGGCTTCCTCGACGGCTTCGGAGATGGCGAGGCCGAGCGAGCCGGGGTTGTCGGCATCCTTCGCGAGCGCATCGCGGCCGGTCTGCGTCATGTCGGACGGGCTCGCGAACACCTCGGCGCCCCAGGTCTGCATCATCAGGCGACGGTATGGTTTCTGGTGGTAGCTGACCTTGACCATGTAGACGCGCACGTCGAGGCCGAACATCTGGCCGGCGAAGGAGATCGACGAACCCCACTGGCCGGCGCCGGTCTCGGTGGCGAGGCGCTTGATGCCGGCCTGCTTGTTGTAGAAGGCCTGCGGTACGGCGGAGTTGGGCTTGTGCGAGCCGGCGGGGGAGACGCCTTCGTACTTGAAGAAGATCTTCGCCGGGGTGCCGAGGGCGCGTTCGAGGCGCACCGCGCGCATCAGCGGGCTGGGGCGCCAGATCTTGTAGATCTCGCGCACTTCCTCCGGGATCGCGATCCAGCGCTCGGCGCTCATTTCCTGCTCGAGGATCTGGCCGGGGAAGATCGCCATCATCTGCTCGGGGCTGACCGGCTTGCCGTCGGGCCCGAGCGAGGGGCTGGGCGGATTGGGCATGTCGGCGACGACGTTGTACCAGTGCGTCGGGATCTCGTTCTCGTCGAGCAGGATGCGGGTCGGTTCGGTCATCTGGTCTTCTCCCTCGTTGTCGTTTGGTGGTGGTGCGACGCGCTGCGCTATGGCGCGTCGGGCTGCGTGGCGGCGACCGCGAGACCCTTGAGGACCAGGTTGTCGACGCGGCGGAACGGGATGGCGAGCAGTTCGGCGAGCGCATCGGCGCCCCCGCCGCTCAGCAGGCACAGCGCCCGCGGCTCGCCGGCGATGTGGCGGAACATGCGTTCGACGGCGCCGGCCTGCGCATTCAGGCAGCCGGAGACGATGGCGTCGGCGGTATTGCGCGGCGCGGCGTCGAAGCGTCCTTCGGCGAAGGGGAGCTGCGCGGTGTCGCGGGCGAGCGAGCGGCGCATCAGGTGTTCGCCGGGGAGGATGAGGCCGCCGCGGAACAGGCCGTCGGCGTCGAGCAGGTCGACCGTGGTCGCGGTGCCGGCATTGATGACCAGGCACGCAGCGGGGTGCAGCGCGCGCGCGCCGATCAACGCGGCCCAGCGGTCGGTGCCGAGTTGGGCCGGATTGTCGTAGGCGTTGCGCACGCCACAGCACGCGGCGGACGAGCGCAGCCATTCCGGAGCCGGCGCGCGCCCGTGCAGCGCCAGCGCGATCGCTTCGGCGACGCTGCCGCCGGCGACGTTGGAGCCAAAAACCCGTGCAATGTCCGGCCGGGCCGCGGCGACGGCGGCGAGATCGCCGACATGCGCGTGTTCGAGCGCGCCCTCGTCGTGCCACGCCCCATCGCCGAACAGGCCCCATTTGACGCGGGTGTTGCCCGCGTCGATGAGCAGGATCACTGCGCGGCCCTCAGCGAGACTTCGCCGGTGAGGATGCGGACCTGTCCCTCGGCGGTGCGCAGCAGCAGGGCGCCGTCGTCGTCGACGCCAACGCAGATGCCGGTGATCTCCTTGCCGTCGCCGGTGACGCGCACGGGCAGGTCGGCGAAGGCGTTGCGCTGCTGCCAGGCGCCGCGTAGCGCGGGGAAACCGGCGGCGGCGTAGGTGTCGAAGAGCGCGTACAGTTCGGCGAGGATGGCTGCTAGGAGCCGGTTGCGCTCCGGCAGCGTCGCGAGGTGTTCGCTCAGGTCGGTGACGGCGGGCTGGTCGGGGATCTGCGTTCCGGTGGGCAGGTGGAGGTTGATGCCGATGCCGACGATGGCTGCCGGGGTGCGTCCGCGGCCGGGTAGCAGTTCGACGAGGATGCCCGCGAGCTTGTGGCCATTCACGAGCACGTCGTTGGGCCACTTGAGTTGCAGGCCCTGCACTCCGAGCGTTTCGAGGGCGCGGACGACGGCGAGGCCCGCGACGAGCGAGAGTCCCGCCGGCACCGGCGCGCCAGGCGCGAATCGCCATAGCGTGGAGAACGTCAGGCTGCCGCCGGGCCACGACTGCCACTGGCGCCCGCGCCTGCCGCGGCCCGCGGTCTGGCGTTCGGCGACAACGACGTGGATGCGTCCGTCGTCGACGGGCGTCGCATCCATGAGCACGCTGTTGGTCGAGGCGCACTCGTCGAGCACCTGTACGTCGAAGGTGCCGGCGAGGGAGCCGAGTTGCTGGAGGATGGCTGCGGCGTTCAGCGGCGCGTCGGGGGCGGAGGGACTCAAGCAGGTCTTCCCGTGCATTACGTGAAAACCTGCATTATCCGACATTGCATGCGCATGCACGAGTACGGTGCGCTGCATCCGTGCAGGCGCGTGGTTTGTGGGCGCGACTATGTGGGAGCGTCAGCCGCGAATAGACGGTGCCGCAGGCTGCACGGCCCATTCGCGGCTGAAGCCGCTCCCACAGGGGAGATCGGCGCCTGCGCACGGCCACGTGCCGTCGTCCCGCCGACGGGCCATGCGGCGTCAGGCGGGCGGTGGCGCCGGGCGTTCGTCGTCCATGCCGAGCTCCTGGATCTTGCGCGTGATGGTGTTGCGGCCGATTCCCAGGAGTTGCGCGGCTTCGATGCGGCGGCCGCCGGTTGCGCCGAGCGCGCGGCGGATCAGCGTGCGTTCGAAGTCGCGCGTGAGGCGGTCGAACACTTCGCCCGGCGAGGTCGCGATCAGGCGGTCGGCTTCCAGCGCAAGCCCGTCCGCCCAGCTGATGGGGGCCTCGCGGTCGGGCTGCGCCTTCATGTCGGGCGGCAGGTCGGCGATCTCGACGACCTGGCCGGGCGCCATCACGGTGAGCCAGTGGCACAGGTTTTCCAGCTGCCTCACGTTGCCGGGGAAGGGCAGGGCCTGCAGGTACTTGATCGCGGCGTCGGACACGCGCTTGGGCGCGACGCCGAGATCCTGAGCGCTCTTCTGCAGAAAGTGCCGGACCAGCAGCGGGATGTCCTCGCGGCGCTCGCGCATCGGCGGCAGGCGCAGGCGAATGACGTTAAGGCGGTGGAACAGGTCTTCGCGGAACAGGCCTTGGCGGACACGGTCCTCGAGGTTCTGGTGGGTCGCGGCGATGACGCGGACGTTGGCGCGGATGGGCTGCTGGCCGCCGACACGGTAGAAGTGGTTGTCCGAGAGTACGCGCAGCAGGCGCGTCTGCAGTTCGGCGGGCATGTCGCCGATTTCGTCGAGGAAGAGCGTGCCCCCGTCTGCCTGCTCGAAGCGTCCGCGCCGCTGCGCGGCCGCTCCGGTGAAGGCGCCGCGTTCGTGGCCGAATAGTTCGGATTCCAGCAGGTCGCGCGGGATCGCCGCGGTGTTGATCGCGATGAAGGGGGCGTCCGAGCGCGGGCTGTGGCGGTGCAGCGCGCGGGCGACGAGTTCCTTGCCGGAGCCCGATTCGCCGTTGATCAGCACGGTGGCGTGGGACTGGGCGAGGCGGCCGATGGCGCGGAACACCTCCTGCATCGCCGGCGCCTGGCCGAGGATTTCGGGGGCGAGCGCAGTGCTTTCAGATGCACCTTTCTGGTGCGCGCTCTGCGCGATCGCGCGCTGAACCAGTGCAACGGCCTGATCGACGTCGAAAGGCTTGGGCAGGTATTCGAAGGCGCCGCCCTGGAAGGCCGACACGGCGCTCTCCAGGTCCGAGTATGCGGTCATGATGATGACCGGCAACTGTGGGTGCAGCGTCTTCACGCGCTTGAGCAGGCCGAGGCCGGACTCGCCCGGCATGCGGATGTCGGAAATCAGTACCTTGGGCGGGACCGGCTCGATCTCCAGCGCGGACAGCGCCTCGTTTGCGGACGAGAAACTTCGGTGCGGGATGTCCTCGCGGCCGAGCGCCTTTTCCAGCACCCAGCGGATGGAGCGGTCATCATCAACGATCCAGACGGTATTCATACTCTAATGCACCTTTTTGGTGCGATCGTGCCGCATCCTGGGGCGTCAGGCACGGTCGATGATCGGCAACAGGATGGTGAAGCAGGTGCGGCCCTTGCGGCTTTCGACTTCGATCATGCCCTGATGTTGCTCGACGAAGCTCTGTGCCAGCGACAGGCCGAGGCCGCTCCCGCCTTCGCGCCCCGAGACCAGCGGATAGAAGATCTTGTCGCGGATCTCCTCCGGGATGCCGGGGCCGTTGTCGATCACTTGCAATTCCAGTGCCAGCTTGTAGCGGCGCTTCGCGAGGGTGACCTGGCGTGCGACGCGCGTGCGCAGGCGGATCTCGCCGCGGCCTTCCAGCGCCTGCGCGGCATTGCGCGCGATGTTGAGGATGGCCTGGATGAGCTGTTCGCGGTCGGCGGTGACCTCGGGCAGGCTCGTGTCGTAGTCGCGGCGGATCGCGATCTCGGGGAACTCGGCGAGGATCAGGCGGCGCACGCGTTCGAGCACGTCGTGGATGTTGAGCTGGTCCGGCCGCATCATGCAGTGCGAGGTCAGCAGCCGGTTCATCAGGTCCTGCAGGCGGTCGGCCTCGGCGATGATGACCTCGGTGTATTCGCGCAGCTGCGGATCGGCGAGCTCGCGCTCGAGCAGCTGTGCCGAGCCGCGGATGCCGCCGAGCGGGTTCTTGATCTCGTGCGCGAGGTTGCGGATCAGCTCGCGGTTGGCCTGCTGCTGTTGCAGCAGCTGTTCCTCGCGCGCGACGCGCAGTTGCGCGTCGATGGGGCGGAACTCCAGGAGCAGGCGCAGGCCGGCCGCCTCGGCCGGGCTCACGGTGCAGTCGACATGCAGCGGTTCGGCGTCGGGGCGGGCGATCTTCAGGTCCTGCCCGGTATAGCTCCAGTTCTTGCGCAGCGCGTTGTCGAGCGCGGCGGCCAGGCCGGCGGGTTCGCCGAGGAGTTGCGACAGCGGCGCGCCGATGAGGCGGCGGTGGCTGACGGCGAAGAGGTTCTCCGCGCCGGCGTTGAGGTAGCGGATCAGCAGGTGGTCGTCGACGACGACGACGGCCGACGAGAGCAGGTCGAGTCCGGCGAAGGGGCCTGCGAGACCGGGGGGTTTGGGTGTGGTGGGCATGGGTGTGTTCTCGGAATCCCCTCGGGTCTCGCAAAAAACACGCCAGGCAGCCGCCCCCTTACTTCAGGTTGCCGAGTTCCTTCCTGAGGGCCTCGATGTTGCGCTGGTGCAGTTCGACCGTGTCGCGCAGCGGTTGCAGGCGGGCCTGGACGACAGGCAGCCGACGCTCTGCGCCCTGGTAACGCCCTTCCTGCTCGGCGACGGCTTTCTGGGCTTCGGCAAGGGCGGCTTCCTCGGTGGCGAGCTCCTTTTCCAGCACCTGGCGTCGGGTGTCGTCGCGGGCGCGCTGGGCATCAGGGGCGACGCGGGGGAAGTTCGACGGCGTCGGCTGCGCGGACGAGCGCTTGGGTGGGGCGGGAACCGAAGAGACGGCCTGGTCGTCGCTGAGCTGCTTGCAGCCGCGGCCCTGGTTGCGGTCGTTGGTGTAGGTGACGGCGCCGTTGGCGTCGACGCACTTGAAGACCTGAGCCTGGGCCAGGGGTGATGCGAGCAGAAGGAGCAGTACCGGAAGTGTTCGCATGTCCGTCGGTCGGTGAGTCTGGGATGCGTCCGGTGTGGCGGCTGGCCCTCCCGCAACGCATACGTGGGGCATTAGACCCCAGAAAAAAGGGACGGGCAATGCCCGTCCCTCTTCGACTCAGCGCAATCCGGGGATTACAGGCTGTAGTACATGTCGAATTCCACCGGGTGGGTGGTGATGCGCATGCGGTCGACTTCTTCCATCTTCAGCGCGATGTACGCATCGATGAAGTCGTTCGAGAACACGCCGCCACGGGTCAGGAATTCGCGGTCCTTGTCGAGGTACTCGAGCGCCTGGTCGAGGCTGGTGCACACGGTCGGGATCAGTGCATCCTCTTCCGGCGGCAGGTCGTACAGGTTCTTGTCGGCCGGATCGCCCGGGTGGATCTTGTTCTGGATGCCGTCCAGGCCGGCCATCATCAGCGCAGCGAAGCACAGGTACGGGTTGGCCAGGGGATCCGGGAAGCGCGCTTCGATGCGGCGGCCCTTCGGGTTGGCGGTGTAGGGGATGCGGATCGAGGCCGAACGGTTGCGTGCCGAGTAGGCCAGCTTGGTCGGGGCTTCGTAGTGCGGCACGAGGCGCTTGTACGAGTTGGTGCCCGGGTTGGTGATCGCGTTCAGCGCGCGAGCGTGCTTGATGATGCCGCCAATGTAGTACAAGGCGGTTTCCGACAGGCCGGCGTAGCCGTTGCCCGCGAACAGGTTCTGGCCGTCCTTCCAGATCGACTGGTGAACGTGCATGCCCGAGCCGTTGTCGCCGACGATGGGCTTCGGCATGAAGGTCGCGGTCTTGCCGTACTGGTGCGCGACGTTATGCACGATGTACTTGAGGATCTGGGTCCAGTCGGCGCGCTGGGTCAGCGTGCTGAACTTGGTGCCGATCTCGCACTGGCCGGCGTTCGCGACTTCGTGGTGATGCACTTCGACGGGTACGCCGGCGGCTTCGAGCGCGAGCACCATGGCGGCGCGAACGTCGTTCAGGCTGTCGACCGGGGGAACCGGGAAGTAGCCGCCCTTGACGCGCGGACGGTGGCCGGTGTTGCCGCCTTCGAACTTGTCGGCGGTCGACCACGCGGCTTCTTCCGAGATGATCTTGCTATACACGCCCGACATGTCGACGGACCACTCGACGGCGTCGAAGATGAAGAATTCGGGTTCCGGGCCGAAGAAGGCGGTGTCGCCCAGGCCGGTGCTCTTCAGGTAGGCCTCGGCGCGCTTGGCGATCGAGCGCGGGTCGCGGTCGTAGCCCTTGCCGTCGGACGGCTCGATGACGTCGCAGGTCAGGACGAGGGTGGTTTCGTCGAAGAACGGGTCGATGTAGGCGGTGCGGGCTTCCGGCAGGAGGATCATGTCGGAGGCCTGGATGCCCTTCCAGCCGGCCAGCGAGGAGCCGTCGAAGGGGTGGCCGTGCTCGAAGTGATCTTCCTCGAACGCCGAAACGGGCAGGCCGACGTGGTGTTCCTTGCCACGGGTATCGGTAAAGCGCAGGTCGACGAAGCGGACTTCGTTTTCCTGGATCATCTTCATGACGTCTTGAGCGTTCATATTCACTCCTGGTGAAAAGAGGCGAAAGCGGTTGTTGGTGACGGAAACTTCCGATGGAGCGGATGTAAGCAGTATCCGTGCCATGCGCAAGTTCGACGTTGTCGGGCATTGTGCCACAAGGGCGGGCGCGCGTATCGCGGACGCGCGTGTACGCGGGCGATGCGGCGGTGGTTGCGCCGGGGCGGGAGAGGCTGGGGCGTGCGCGAAGCCAGGGCGGGATGGCGGAATATCATCAGAATGCACCGAAAGTGTGCGCAATGTGCGATGCGCGCACTGTCATGGTGCAATCCTGCCCAGAATGGTGATGGTGCGGTAGTGCGGACGTTCGGCGAGCAGCGTGTCGATGCGCAGGCGCAGCTCGTCGCGGGGGATGCCGTCGAGGTCGGTCGCGCCGAGGATCACCTCGGCCTCGATACGGTCGCCGAGGTAGTGGATCAACACGCGCGGAGGTGTCGCGAGCGGGCGGTCGAAAAGGGTTTCGAGGGTATGCACGATTTCGGTGCGTTCGGGCAGCGGCGCGAGCCCGGTGCCCTGCATCGCCGCATCGTTCTCGGCATCCACATGCACCAGGACCTCCCGCACTTCGGGGTGTGCGGCGCGCACGCGGAAGTACACGGTGTCGGATATCTGGTGCCCTTCGGACACGGTGATGCGCGGGTCGACCTGGATGTGGGCGTCGCACAGCACGCGGTCGGCCATGCGGCGGGTGCGCAGGTCGTGCAGGCCGATGACGCCCGGGGTCGCACGGATGGTGTCGCGGATGCGTGCCACGTCCTGCTCCGACAGGCCGGTGTCGATGAGTTCGCGCACGGCCTTCCATCCGAGTCTCACTCCCATGTGCAGGATCAGGAAGCCGACGACCGCGGCCGCGAGTGGTTCGAGAAATGGGTAGCCGGCCAGGCCGCCGCCGATGCCTGCGGCGACGACCAGCGAGGATGCAGCGTCCGAGCGCGCGTGCCAGGCGTTGGCTTCGAGCACGGGCGCCTTCAGCCGCCGGCTCGCGGTGAGGGTGTAGCGGAACAGGAGCTCCTTCGCGACGAGGGTCGCGAGCGCCATGCCGAGTGCGGCCGGGTGCAGTGGCAGGGCCGCGTCCATGTGCTGCAGGCGCAGGCCCGAACTCCACAGGAAGCCCATGCCCACGCCGGCGAGCACGAGCCCGAGGAGCAGCGAGACGGCCGTCTCGATGCGCCCGTGGCCGTAGGGGTGGTCGCGGTCGGCCGGTTCGGCGCCGCGTCGCCCGGCCAGCAAGACGAGGAGATCGGTGAACAGGTCGGACAGCGTGTGCGCGGAGTCGGCGACGAGACTGAAGGCGTTGGCGAACAGTCCGACCGCGATCTGGCCGATGGTTAGCGCGGTGTTCGTGGCGATCGCGACGAGCGCGACGCGCTGGATGCCGCGGCTGCGTGCCTCGTCGGGGGGGCTTCCGCGCGACTTGCCTGATGTCGGGTGGTCCATGGCGCCAGCGGTATGGGTATACTCAGGTTCCGATCGAGCAATTCTATCCGGATGGATGCAATGGGAAAGTTGACCGACCTGCTCCGCCTCGCCCAGCAGCGTGCGCAGGAGATGAAGCTCCCGTACGCGGGCGCGTTCACCCCGGCCGAGGCCTGCGAGGTGTGGCGGCTCGCGCCCGGCGCGAAGCTGGTCGACGTGCGTACGCGTGCCGAATGGGACTGGGTCGGTCGCGTGCCCGGTGCGGTCGAGATCGAGTGGATGAGCTATCCGGGCAATGTGCCCAACGCGCACTTCCTCGCGCAGTTCAAGCGCGAGGTCGACCCCGAGGCGCTGGTGATGTTCCTGTGCCGTTCGGGGGCGCGCTCGGACAAGGCGGCGCGCGCCGCGACCGAGGCCGGTTACCAGAGCTGCTACAACGTGCTCGAGGGATTCGAGGGCGACCGCGATGCGAACGGCCAGCGCAACCGCATCGGCGGCTGGCGCCACGCCGGGCTGCCCTGGCAGCAGGGCTGAACGCGCCCGTTCGCCCGTTTGAACCGCCGGCACGCTGCCGGTTTGATTGATGATTCTTGCGACAGAAATACCGAAGACGATGCAGACCGCGACCATCAGTTTCGACCGTTTCAATGCCTTGCGCGACGACGAGGCCCAGGAGCGCATTCGTGCCGCACGTGCCCGCCTGGGCGAGCGCGCCGTGCTGCTGTGCCATCACTACCAGCGTGCCGACGTGTACCAGCACGCCGACCTCACCGGCGACTCGCTGAAGCTGTCGCGGCTCGCCTCGCAGACCGACGCCGAATTCATCGTGTTCTGCGGCGTGCATTTCATGGCCGAGGTGGCCGACATCATGTCGCAGCCGCACCAGAAGGCCATCCTGCCCGACCTCGCGGCCGGCTGCTCGATGGCGGACATGGCGAACCTCGCCAAGGTGGAGCGCTGCTGGCGCGAGTTGCGCGAAGTGCTCGGCACGCCGGACACGCTCATCACGCCGGTGACCTACATCAACTCGGCGGCCGACCTGAAGGCCTTCTGCGGCGAGCACGGCGGCATCGTGTGCACCTCGACGAACGCGCCGGTGATCCTCGACTGGGCCTTCGCGCAGCGCGAGAAGGTGCTGTTTTTCCCCGACCAGCATCTGGGGCGCTGGACCGGCTACAAGAAGGGCATCCCGCTCGAGCAGATGGTGGTGTGGGATCCCGACCTGGAATACGGCGGCCTCACGCCGGAGCAGATCCGCAATGCGAAGATCCTGCTGTGGAAGGGGCACTGCTCGGTGCACCAGATGTTCCAGGAAAGCCATATCCGCCGCTGGCGCATGCAGCATCCCGAGGGCCTGGTGATCTCGCACCCGGAAAGCAGCCTCGAGGTGTGCGTGAATTCGGACTACGTCGGTTCGACCGAGTACATCATCAACGTGATCAAGAATGCGGCGCCGAACACGCACTGGCTGGTCGGCACGGAGCTGAACCTGGTCAATCGCCTGGCCGAGGAAGTGAAGCCGGACGGCAAGATCGTGCAGTTCATGGCGCCGACGGTGTGCATGTGCTCGACGATGCAGCGCATCGATCCGCAGCATCTGGCGTGGACGCTGGAGAACCTCGCCGACGGCAGGATCGTCAATCACATCCAGGTGCCGCCGCACGAGGCCGAACTCGCCAAGGTGGCGCTGGACCGGATGCTGGCGGTGTCGTGACCGACGGTGCGGAGGCCGGAGCATGAAGCTGCGCATCTGCACCTACAACATCCACAAGGGCTTCTCGCAGTTCAATCGCCGCATGGTAATCCACGAGCTGCGCGACCGCCTGCGTAGCCTCGATGTCGACCTCGTGTTCCTGCAGGAGGTCCAGGGCCTGCATCTGGGGCACGCGAGCCGTCATGCGAACTGGCCCGAGCCCCCGCAGCACGAGTTCCTCGCCCAGGACGTGTGGCACCAGACGGCCTACGGCGGCAACGCCGTGTATGACCACGGCCACCACGGCAACGCGATCCTGAGCCGCTTCCCCATCGTTTCGGCGAGCAATCAGGACGTCTCCGACCACCGCTTCGAGCGTCGCGGGCTGCTGCATTGCGAGGTGCAGGTGCCCGGCATGGCGCAGCCGGTGCACTGCGTGTGTGCGCACCTGGGGCTCTTCGCGGGCAGCCGGCGGCGGCAGATGGAGGCGCTCGCGGATCGCATGGAGCGGCTGGCGCCGGACGGCGCGCCGCTGATCATCGCGGGCGACTTCAACGACTGGCGCAACCGGGCGCAGGACCTGCTGGTCGAGCGCCTGCGCGTCCGCGATGCGTTCGATGCCGGACGCGGCCGCCCGCCGCGCAGCTTCCCGAGCAAGATGCCGGTGTTCCGGCTCGATCGCATCTACGTGCGGGGCTTCGCGGTGACGCAGGCAGCGGTGCATTCCGGGCCTCCCTGGTCACGCATTTCCGATCACGCCGCACTGACCGCGGAACTGGAGCCCGCCGGGTGAGCGCCTTCGTCGGCGGCAATGCGATCACCCTGCTCGAGAACGGCGCCGATTATTTCCCGGCCTTGCTGCAGGAGATCGAATGCGCCGGGCGGGAGATCTTCCTCGAAACCTATATCTTCGAGAACGACGAGGCCGGCGCGCGCGTCGCGGCCGCGCTGGCCCGTGCGGCCGCGCGCGGCGTCGCGGTACGCGTACTGGTGGACGGCTTCGGCGGCCGCAGCTTCGTGCGCTCGCTGATGCCGGGGCTGGTCGCGAGCGGTGTGAGCGTGCAGATTTACCGGCGCGAGCTGCGCGTCTTCGCGATGCGGCGCCACCGCTTGCGCCGCCTGCATCGCAAGCTCGCCGTCATCGACGGACGCGTGGCCTTCGTCGGCGGCATCAACATCGTCGACGACCTGACGCCCGACGGTCCGCCGCACCCGCGCTACGACTACGCGGTACGCGTCGAGGGGCCGCTGGTCGGGCCCATCCTGCACTCGGTGCATCACGTGTGGCGGCTGGTTGCCTGGGCCGGGCTGCGGCAGCGGCGCCCGCAGCCGCTCCTTGCGTCGGCGCGCACCGATCCCGCGGGCAGCGTGCGCGCGAGCTTCCTGATCCGGGACAACCTGCGCCATCGCCGCGACATCGAGGAGGCCTACCTCGACGCGATCGGTGCGGCCCGGCGCGAGGTGGTGATCGCGTGCGCGTATTTCTTCCCCGGGCGGCGCTTCCGCCAGGCGCTGGTCGATGCCGCGGAACGCGGCGTGGAGGTGGTCCTGCTGCTGCAGGGGGTGTCGGATCACCCGATGCTGCTGTACGCGACGCGTGCCCTGTACCCCTTCTTCCTCGCCCGCGGCATCCGCCTGTTCGAATACCGGCAGAGCGTCCTGCACGCGAAGGTGGCCGCGATCGACGGGCGGTGGGCGACGGTGGGGTCGAGCAACATCGATCCGTTCAGTCTGCTGCTCGCCCGCGAGGCAAATGTGGTGATCGACGATGCCGGCTTTGCGGCGAGTCTGCGCGCGAGCCTCGAGCGCGCGCGCGCGAATGGCGCGCATGAACTGCGCAGCGGCGACTGGGGGCGCCTGTCGCGACTGCGCCGGGTCGCGAGCTGGGCGGCGTACCAACTCGTGCGCCTGGCGATCGGCGTGGCCGGCTACGGCAGCCGGCACGACTGATTCCGTGCCGGGCTGAACTCGACCGCGGCGTGAAAGTCCAAAGGCGTGTCCGGCGACGCGCAGGCGTCGTCCATTCCCTGGAGGTGTGCCATGGAACAGCCGCTCCACACGATGAGCCATCTGTTTGCCCAGCTCGGGCTGCCTTCCGACGAAGCAGAGATCGAACGCTTCATCGCCGCGCATGCGCCCTTGCCGCGCGACGTGGAGCTCGCCCGGGCGCCGTTCTGGTCGCCGCAGCAGGCGGCCTTCCTCAGCGAGGAGCTGAAGGAGGATGCGGACTGGGCCGAGATCGTCGACCAGCTCAACGTCCGCTTGCGTTCCTGATGCTCGTCCGGAGGTGCCGCGCTTCGGTGCGGGACGGGGAGTTTCATCATGGAAGAGCGCATCATCACCGTCGTCAGCGGGGCCAGCCGCGGGCTCGGGCGTGCCGCGGCGCACCGGCTCGCGACGATGGACGGGCATCTGGTGGTTGCCACGGCGCGCAACCCGGAGGACCTGGAGCCGCTGCGCTCCAAGCTCGCCCTCAGCGGCCACGTCATCGAACCGCATCAGCTCGACATCACCGACGATGCATCGGTGATCGCGCTGCGCGACTGGATCGCGGCGCGCTTCGGTCGCGTCGACGTGCTCGTCAACAACGCCGGCATCCTGATCGACCGCCATTCGACCAGCATCCTCGAGCTGCCGCTCGAACAGCTGCGCGAGACGCTGGAGACGAACCTGGTCGGGACGCTGCGCCTCACGCAGGCGCTGCTGCCGCTGATGCGAGCGAGCCGCGCGGGGCGGATCGTCAATGTCGCCTCGAGCATGGGACAGCTGGCGGAAATGGATGCGGGCACGCCCGCCTATCGCATGTCGAAGACGGCGCTCAACGCGCTGACGCGCATCCTCGCGGCGGAGCTCGCGGGGACGCGGATCAAGGTCAATTCGGTGTGCCCGGGCTGGTGCCGCACGGATCTCGGCGGGCCGGAGGCGCCGCGCCTGCCCGAGGAGGGCGTCGAAGTCGTGGTGTGGGCTGCGACCTTGCCCGACGACGGGCCGAGCGGCGGCTTCTTCCGCGACTGTGAGCCGATTTCGTGGTAGCCCGGCTTCAGGAGAGCGTGGCGGCCAGTCCGGCCGGGGCCTGCGCCTGAGTCCGTCGCGGCACGCGTTCGAGCTTCCAGTTCGCGATCGCCCAGGCCCATAGCCCGGCCAGGGGGGCGTGCGCGAGTTCGGCGGGCGGCGGGTGGCCGAGGAAGGCGAGCGCCGCCGCAAGCGCCGTGCCCTGCGGCAGGACGTCGATCGGCGCCGCGAGCGTCTGCTTCGAGAGCTTTTCGCCCGCCGCATTGACGACCACCGGCAGGTGCGCGTAACCGGGCGTCGGCACGCCAAGCAGATGCTGCAGGTGGATCTGGCGGCCGGTCGAGCCGAGCAGGTCGGCGCCGCGCACGACGTCGGTGACGCCGGCGGCCGCATCATCGACCACCACCGCGAGCTGGTAGGCGAACTGCCCGTCGCCGCGCAGCACGACGAAGTCGCCCACGTCGCGTGCGAGATCCTCTTCCTGCCGGCCCTGCACGCGGTCGTCGAACGTCACCGTGCCTTGTGCGCGCACCCGCCACGCGTGGGCGCTGCGCCCGGGCGGCAGGCCCTTGCGGCAGGTGCCGGGATAGATGCGCGAGCCGTCGCGCGCGAGCGCGGAGTCGGCCATCTCGCGGCGCGTGCAGGCGCAGGGGAAGACGTCGCCCGCGGCCCTGAGCTGTTCGAATGCGGCGCGATAGGCGTCCAGTCGTCGGCTCTGCCAGGCGATTTCGCCGTCCCATTCGAAGCCGAAGCGTGCCAGCGTCGCGATGATGGCGTCGGCGGCGCCGGGCACCGTGCGCGGGGCATCGACGTCCTCGATGCGCAGCAGCCAGCGACCTGCGCGGCTGCGCGCCTCCAGGTAGCTGCCGATCGCGGCGACGAGCGAGCCGAAATGCAACGGCCCGGTCGGGGAGGGCGCGAAGCGGCCGATGTACGGTGGCGGTGCGGGAGGCATGGGGCGGTGGAGGGTGCGGTCGCGGCGCGGTCGCAGGGGCGCAAGCCGCGCATGATAACATTGCGCGCCCCGGCGACCTGCGCCCCGCCGGCGCCTGCGGTTCCCGACCATGTTTCCCTGTTTAGGCTTCCGCCCCGACCCATCGTGACGCCCGATTCCCGAAACCTGTACGGCTTCTACCTGCTGCTGGGCGTGGTGTATCTGGGCGGCCTCTGCGTGCCGCTGATGAACAACGATTCGGCGCACCACGCGACGATCGCGCTGCACATGCACCTCACGGGCGACTATGCGTCGCTCGTGACCCAGGGCGAACCCTACCTGGACAAGCCCCACCTGCTGTTCTGGCTCGCGGCTGGCGCCTACAAGCTGCTGGGCGTCAGCACCTTCGCGTTCAAGCTGCCGTCGCTGCTGTTCAGCGTACTGGGCGTCTATGCGACCTACGGCCTCGGGCGTGTGCTGTATTCGCGCGAGGTGGGACGGGTCGCGGCGCTCGTGCTCGCGAGTTCGCTCGCCTTCATCCTCGCGAACAACGACGTGCGCATGGACGCGGTGCTCACCGCGGCGATCGCGTTCTCGATCTGGCAGCTCGCGGAGTTCGCGCACTACCGTCGCTGGACCAGCCTCGTGCTCGCCGCAGTGGGGCTCGCGCTGGGTTTTGCGACCAAGGGGATGATAGGCGTGGCGATGCCGGCGATCGCGATCTTCGTGCATCTGCTGTACCGCCGCGACTGGCGCGGGCTCTTCGATCCGCGCTGGCTCGTGCTGGCGCTGCTCACCCTGGCCTTCGCAGCGCCGGTGCTGTGGTCCTATTACCAGCAATTCGGCATCGACGGGGTGAAGTTCATCCTGTGGTCGCAGAACTTCGAGCGCCTGTCCGGTGGTCGCTTCGGCACGGCGGGCGGGAGCGATCCGCTGTTCTTCTTCCACACCTTCCTGTGGGCCTTCCTGCCATGGTGCCTGCTCGGCGCGGCGGCGGTGTGGGCGCGGGGGCGCGAACTGGTCGCGGCACGGCTGCGGCCGGTGCCCGGGCAGGAGATGCTGACATTGGGCACGATCGCGGTGATGTTCGGCATCATCTCGAGCTCCGGATTCAAGCTGCCGCACTACCTCAACATCCTGCTGCCGCTGTTCTCGGTGCTGCTCGCCTCCTGGCTCGTGCCGCGCATGCGGGCGCCGGCCCCGCGCGGCGCAAAACTGGCGCAGTGGCTGGTGTGGGGCCTGATGGGGGCGCTGGCGCTCGCGCTCAATGCCTGGGCCTTCCCGCTCGATCGCGTCGTCGTCGCGGCCGGTGCCGTGGCATTGACGGTCGCAGGACTCGTCCTCGCGCGCCGGGCGCAGGGCATGGCGCGACTGGTGCTCGCTTCGGTGGCGGTGGCGGCGGTGTTCAATTTCCTGCAGAACTTCAACGTCTATCCGCAGCTGTTGCGCTACCAGGCCGGCAACAATCTGGCGCAGGCCTTGCAGGCGCGCGGCATCGACACCCGGGCGGTGAGGCATCTCGACGCGCGCGCGAACAGTTTCGATGTCTACACCGGACAACTCACCCGGCCGGTGACGCTGGACGAGCTGAAGGCGGCCCGCGAGCCGGTTCTGGTGTATGCGGGCGAGGGCGGACGCAAGGCGATCGAGGAGGCCGGCCTGCGGGTCGAGGTGCTGGCCGAGAACCCCGAGTTCCGCGTCACGCGGCTCAACATCCGCTTCCTCGATCCGGGCCGGCGCGAGCAGACCTTGTCGCGCCATTACGTGCTGCGTGTCACGGGGGGAGGACAGCAATGAATCGCAAAGCATCGCGCGGCCTGCGTGCACTGGCCTTCGCGGCGATCGCCGGCGTGAGCGTGTGGGCGGCCTGGCCGGGGGTTCAGACTGCGCCGGCGGCGGGCTTCGTCGTCCCGGCGGCACCGGCACGCAGTGGCGAGGCGAGCGTGCCGCAGCTCGCGAGCTTCGTCGTGAATGCGGCCGAGCCGGCACGCGTGCACGCCGCCTCGATCGCCGCGCTACCCGACGGAAGGCTGTTCTCGGCCTGGTTCGGCGGCTCGCGCGAGGGCGCGACCGACGTGAAGGTCCATGCCGCCTTCTTCGATCCGGCGGCCGGGCGCTGGGGCGAGCAGCTCACGATCGCGACGCCGGAGCAGACGACGCGCGATCTCGGCCGCCTCGTGCGCAAGATGGGTAACCCGGTCGCCTTCATGGTGCCATCGGGCGAGCTGTGGGTCGTGTATGTGAGCGTGACCGTGGGCGGCTGGGCGACCAGCCACCTCAATCTGATCCGTTCGTCCGACCAGGGGCGGACCTGGGCTCCGGCGACGCGGCTGGTCGCCTCGCCGTTCCTGAACCTCAGCACGCTCGCGAAGGGCGCCCCGGTGTTCTTCGCCGACGGCGACATCGGTTTGCCGGTGTATCACGAGATGGCCGGCAAGTTCGGCGAACTGCTCGTGCTGACGCCGGATGGTCGGGTGCGGCGCAAGCAGCGTCTGGATCACGGCAACCGTTCGCTGCAGCCGGTGGTCCTGGTCAAGGATGCGCGGGCTGCGGTCGTGCTGCAGCGCTTTGCGGGCGAGAGCAAGCCGCCGCGCGCCTGGCGCAGCGAGACGCGCGACGGCGGGCGCACGTGGTCCGCCGTCGAGGCGAGCGATCTCGCGAACCCGAATTCGGCGCTGGCCGCGCTCGCGCTGGAAGACGGCCGCCTCATCGCGGTGGCCAACGACACCGAGGACGAGCGGCTGCGCCTGTCGCTCCTGGTGAGCGACGACGACGGCCGCCACTGGCGCGCGATCCATCGTTTCGAGGATCGCGAGGAGTTCCTCGGCCGCAGCTTCGGCCCCGACGTGCTGCGCCCCCTGCTGACGCGCGACGTCGAGTCGCTCGGGCCGGGGCCGGCGACGGACTCCGTGTTGCGCAATGCCGAGGCGAACCTCTGCCGCGGCGAGACCTGCTCCTGGCAGTACGATTATCCCTATCTCGTGCGCGGCGCCGACGGCGACTTCCACCTCGTGTATACGTGGAATCGCTCCTTCATCCGCCATCTGCGCTTCAACCGGGCCTGGCTGGAGGAAAGACTGTGATCCCCGCGCTGTTCGACTCCCTCGCGTGGGCCTGTGCGTTCGCGCTGTGCGTGCCGGGACTCCGCGCTCGGCCCGGAGCCGCCGCGGCGGTGGTGCTCGCGGTCGCGACGCTGCTGTGGGTGCCCCTTGGCGGAACGAGCCTGCTGGCGGTGCTGCGCGGTGCGGTCGGGGCCGCGTCGGTGGCGACGGTGGCAACGCTCGGGGCCCTGCTGTGCGCGCGCTGCGCGTCCGCATGCGTGTTCCCGCGCGGCGAACGCGTGCTCGTCGCGGCGCTGGTTGCCCTCACCGGGCTGCTGTTCTACCCGCCCGCGCTGGGGCTGGGGGCCGTCGATCCCTATGCGTGGGGCTACGGCGGTGCGGCGATGCCGCTGGTGGTTGGCGCTGTCGCGCTTGCAGCGGTCGCGGCGCGGCGGTGGGTGATCGCCACGGCGCTCGCGGCCGCGCTCGCCATGTGGCGTCTGCAGCTGCTCGAATCGAGCAACCTGTGGGACTACCTGATCGACCCGCTGCTCGCGTCGGGCGGGCTGGTCTGGCTGATCGCCGGCGCGGGGCGCGCGAAAGCGGCGAAGCGTGCCGGATGCAGACCCGCCGCAGCCAGGTCCTCGGCGAACGCGGGCGAGGCCAGGTAGGCGAGTTCGGTCTCGCGCGGCGTCGTGAGCGTGTCGCACGCGCGCAGTTCGTCATCGACACGGCCCGGGTGCACATGCACGAGCGGCCGCGGCCCGCTGCCGGCGAGGAAGGACTGCATCAGCGTACGGAACGGGATCCGCCCGGAAAAGTCGTGCAGCCCCGCGAAGCCGCTGTTCGCGGGCAGGCCGCGGCGGCGCAGCAGCCGGTGCAGGCCGACGCCGAGCGTGGAGATCAGCAAGGCCTTCGGCAGGGCCGTGCGACGCTGCAGACAGCGCGTCAGCGGCTCGCAGCAATCGCGCACCCACACCGAGCCGGCGGGGTAGCGACGCAACAGTTCCTCGACGACAACCTCGCGTATGCCCGGCAGCACGTGGGCGTGCTGATGGCCGTCGATGTAGTCGGGCGGGGCGTTCCAGGCGTCCTCGAAGGCGTCCAGCTGCGCGCACAGCTCGGTGCGTATCGCCTGTCGCGGCAGTGCCCGTGCGAGCGCGCGTGGAAGCAGCCGGCCCATCGACGGCAGCCGGCCGGCCTGCGCGAATCCGGTCGCCGCGCTGAGCGGCACGTGATCGGTCAGCGTGAGATGCAGCCCGACGTCGGCCGGATGCGTCGCGACGGTTTTGCGCAGCAGGCCCGCGCGCCGTTTCCAGTCGGGCAGCGGAGTCATGCAGCTCGTCGCGGACAGGCGTCCGGCCGCGATCAGTCCGGCGATCGCTTCGCTGACGCCCGGTGCGATGCCGTAGTCGTCGGCGCAGACGATGATCGGGCGGGCCGGAAGGCGGTCGGTGGAGGGCTGTTCGTTCATGGCCCTCCTTATAGCGGCTCCGGCGTCAACGCGCCAGCGCCCGTTTGCGTTTATCCTGCGAGGTTTGGCGCCTCGCCCATCCATCATCCGCCGGAATAACGTGCCTGCTTCCACCACCCGCGCACCCGTGCGTGCCGCTCCGTCCCCCGTTTCCCCACCGCTGCTGTCGGTCGTGATCCCGCTGTACAACGAGAGCGGCTCGCTCGGGGAATTGCACCGGCGCGTGAAGGCGGCCATAGCCGGCTTGCCCTTGGCCGGGCACGAACTGGTTTTTGTCGACGACGGCAGCCGCGACACGACCTTCGACGAGGTCGCGGCGCTGGCCGCCATCGACCCCGCGATCCGGGCGATCCGCTTTGCGCGCAACTTCGGCAAGGAGGCCGCGATGGCCGCTGGCCTGCGCGCGGCGCGCGGCGACGTCATCGTGCTGATGGACGGCGACCTGCAGCATCCGCCCGAGCTCATCCCCGAGATGCTCGCGCGCTGGCAGAGCGGCGCGAAGATGGTGACCGCCGTGCGTCGCTCGCGCGACACCGATCCCTGGCTGCGGCGCCAGCTCTCGCGCGGCTTCTACGGCCTCTTCAAGCGTGTCTCGGAGGTCGCGCTGGAGGAGGGGGGCGGCGACTTCCGCCTCTTCGACCGCGCGGTCGTCGATGCCATCAACAGCCTGCCCGAGCGTACCCGCTTCATGAAGGGCATCACGAGCTGGGTGGGTTTCCGCCAGGAGACGATCGACTTCGAGCCTGCCGAGCGCGCCGCGGGGGCGTCCGCCTGGTCGCTGCTGCGCCTGCTGCGCTACGCGATCGACGGGCTGTCGGCCTTCAGCACGCTGCCGCTGCGCGTGTGGTCGATGGTCGGGATCTGCATTTCCGGCCTGTCCGTGCTGTACGGCGGCTGGCTGGTGGTGCGCACCGCGATCTTCGGCATCGACGTCCCCGGCTATGCGTCGCTCATCGTCTCGGTGCTGTTCCTGTCCGGCATCCAGCTGATCAGCCTGGGCGTGCTCGGCGAATACGTCGGGCGCATCTTCACCGAGGTCAAGCAGCGGCCGCTGTACCTGGTATCCGAGCGCATCGGCTTCGACGAGGCGGCCAAGTGAGCGATCGTGCCGTCGTTCCGGGCGCGCCGGGCGCGTCCGCAGGCATCTTGTCGCCGCAGCTCGCCTTCCGCCTCGCGCTGCTCGTGTTCGCCGTCCTCGGCGCCTATGTGCTGTTCGCGTTCGACCAGCACGGCATCAGCAACGACGAGGAGGTGCAGCACGTCTACGGGCGCCTGCTGCTCGACTTCTACGCCTCGGGCTTCGCCGACCGCAGCGCCTTCGCCTACAAGAACCTGTATCTCTACGGCGGCCTCTTCGACCTCATCGCCGCGGCGCTCGAGCGCGTCGTGCCGATGAACGTGTGGGATCTGCGCCACCTGCTGTCGGCAGGTTTCGGCCTGCTCGGCCTGGCCGGCACCTGGCTGCTCGCGCGCCTGCTGATGGGCGAGGCCGCGGGGCTGGTCGCCCTCGCGCTTCTCGCCCTGACCGGTGCGTGGTCCGGCGCGATGTTCACGCACACCAAGGACGTGCCCTTCGCGACGACGATGGTGTGGTCGCTGTATTTCACGACACGTTTCGCAAGCCGCCTGCCGGCAGTGAAGGCGGGCGATCTCGTCGGCCTTGGCATCGCGCTCGGCTGCGCCTTCGGCCTGCGCGTCGGCGCCGTGTTCGCGGTGTTCTACCTCGGGGTCGCCGTGCTTGCGGCGGCCTGGCTGAACGGCGCGGATCTCCGCGCGCGGTTCGCCGTGCTGCGGCGGGCGGTCCTTGCGCTGCTGCCTTCGGCGGTGCTCGCGTTCGCGCTGCTGGGCGTGTTCTGGCCGTGGGCGGTGCAATCGGGCGGCAACCTCGTGAAGGCGATGACGACCTTCTCGCGCTTCTCCTTCGAGCTGTACACGATCCTCGACGGCGCGGTGATGAAGAACGGCGAGGTGCCCGGCCACTACCTCGCGAGCTATCTGCTCGTGCGCCTGCCCGAGTTGTTCCTGCTCGGCGTCGCGCTCGCCCTGCTGAGCGCGCTGCGCGCGCTCCCCGGCCTGTTCGCGTCGGAAGAGGGCCGCAGCGCGACCCTGCGCTGGCTGCCGGTGACGCTCGCAGCCGCATTTCCGCTCACCTACACGCTGCTCGCGGCGCCGCCGCTCTACAACGGCATCCGGCATTTCACCTTCCTGCTGCCGCCGCTGGCGGTGCTCGGCGGCGCGGGACTCGTTGCGACCGCGGCGCGCCTTGCCCGGTTTCCGGCCATGCGCGTGCTGGCCGGGGGCGTCTGTGCGCTGCTCGCCGTCACGCATCTCGTGACGCTCGTGCGCCTGCATCCATACGAGTACGTAGCCTACAACGGCCTCACCGGCGGCCTGCGCGGCACCGAAGGGCGCTGGGAGCAGGACTACTGGGGCGACGCGCTGCGCGAGGCGGCGGGACTCCTCAATGCGCGCGTCGCGGCCGAGGGGGCCGCACCGCGCACCTGGACCGTCGCCGTATGCGCCGAATCGGTGCAAGGCGCGGCGTGGCTCGCGCCGGGGCTGGAGGTCACGCGCGACTGGCGTGCCGCCGACTTCTTCCTCTCGCCGACGCACATGGACTGCGACACGGCGGTGAAGGGCGAGATCATCGGTGAAGTTGCGCGCGAAAGCGTCGCCCTGGCCGTCGTGCGCGACCGGCGCATGCTCGTCGGCGCTGATCGCGAACCGCGTCCGCCGCAATGAGCGTGCGCGATCGTCTGCGTGGCCACGCCGGCCGCGTCCTGCGCTTTGCCGCCGTCGGAGCGGTCGGCACCGCCGCCCATTACGCCCTGCTGCTCGCGCTGGTCGAAGGCGCGGGCGTCGATCCGATCGTCGGATCGGTCGCGGGTTTCCTGCTCGGCGCGCTCGTCAATTACACGATGAACCGCAGCCTCGTGTTCCGCTCCGACCGCGCCCACATCGAGGCGCTGCCGCGCTTCCTCGCGATCGCCGGCATGGGCCTGTGCTGGAATGCCCTGCTGATGTACCTGTTCGTCGATCTCGTGGGCGTGCATTACCTCATCGCGCAGATCGTCACGACGGCCATCCTGCTCGGCTGGCATTACGTCGGCAATGCCTTGTGGACCTTCCGCAAGCATCCGGCGGGCACGCGTGGCGGGCGTTAGAATGGGCGCTCTCCCGATCTGCAGCGAACGCACCGCGAAGCTCAGCCGCTTTCTCCGTCTCGACTAACGTGCCACATCTCGAACCCCGGATCGTCTACGCCGACGACTACATCATCGTCGCCGAGAAGCCCGCCGGCCTGCTGTCAGTGCCAGGTCGCGGCGAACACAAGCAGGACTGCCTCATTGCCCGCATCCAGAAGACCTACCCGGATGCGCGCATCGTCCATCGCCTGGACTATGACACCTCTGGCCTGATCGTCCTCGCGCGCGGTGCGGAGATGCACCGCCGGCTCAGCATGGCCTTCGAGAAGCGCGAGGTGGACAAGCGCTACTTTGCGCTCGTGCACGGCCACGTCCTCTCGCAGGATGGCGAGGTCGACCTGCCGCTGATCGTCGACTGGCCGAACCGCCCGCGCCAGATGGTGGATCCCGTGAACGGCCGGCGCGCGCTGACCAACTACCGCGTCCTCGAGCGCAGCGGCATGGGCGCCGAAGCCGTCTCGCGCGTCGAGCTCGAGCCCGTCACCGGGCGCTCGCACCAGTTGCGCGTCCACATGATGACGATCGGTCACGCGATCCTCGGCGATTCGCTCTACGCCCCGCCCGACAGCGCCGAGCGTCACCCGCGGTTGCACCTGCACGCGGCGATGCTCGCGTTCGCGCACCCCGAAACGAAGCGGCCGATGAAGTTCGTCAGCCCCGTGCCGTTCTGAACGGCAGAAACAAGAAAGCCCGGCGGACCGGGCTTTTCGGGGGGAGCGGCGAGGCGGCTCAGACGTTGAACAGGAAGTTGAGGACGTCGCCGTCCTTGACGACGTATTCCTTGCCTTCCGCACGCATCTTGCCCGCCTCCTTCGCGCCCGCTTCGCCCTTGTAGGCGATGAAGTCGTCGTAGGCGATCGTCTGCGCACGGATGAAGCCGCGCTCGAAGTCGGTGTGGATCACGCCCGCGGCCTGCGGGGCGGTGTCGCCGACGTGGATCGTCCAGGCGCGCACTTCCTTCACGCCGGCGGTGAAGTAGGTCTGCAGGCCCAGCAGCTTGTAGCCGGCGCGGATCAGGCGATCCAGGCCCGGCTCGTCAAGGCCCATCGACTCGAGGAAATCCTTCTTGTCGGCGTCGTCGAGGTCGGCGATCTCGGCCTCGATCGCGGCGCACAGCGCCACGACTTCGGCGCCTTCCGCCTTCGCGTGGGCGCGCACGGCGTCCAGGTGCGGATTGTTCTCGAAGCCGTCCTCGGCGACGTTTGCCGCATACAGCACGGGCTTCGCGGTGATCAGGCAGAAGGGCTTGAGGCTCGCCCATTCTTCCTTGCTGAGGTCCAGCGCGCGCACCGGCTTCGCCTCGTTCAATTGGGCGAGGCACTTCTCCAGCACCGCGACGAGGATCTTGGCGTCCTTGTCGCCCGCCGCGGCGGGGCGCTTGTAGCGATTGACGGCCTTCTCGACGGTGGCCATGTCGGCCAGCGCGAGTTCGGTATCGATGACCTCGATGTCGCGGATCGGATCGACGGTGCCGGAGACGTGCACGACGTTGTCATCGGCGAAGCAGCGCACGACGTGCACGATCGCGTCGGTCTCGCGGATGTTGGCGAGGAACTGGTTGCCCAGGCCTTCACCCTTCGACGCGCCCGCGACCAGACCGGCGATGTCGACGAACTCGACGATCGCGGGCTGGATCTTCTGCGGCTTGACGATCTCGGACAGCGCGGCGAGGCGCGGATCGGGCACCTCGACGATGCCGACGTTCGGCTCGATGGTGCAGAACGGGTAGTTGGCCGCTTCGATGCCGGCTTTCGTGAGGGCGTTGAAGAGGGTCGACTTGCCGACGTTGGGCAGGCCGACGATGCCGCATTTGAGGCTCATGGGCTGGGTTCTTCCTTGGATTTGGCCGGTTTGGGTGCGGCCGGACGGGCATTCAGGCGGGTTCCGGCAGCGTTCCAGTCGCCGCGGGCGATCGTCGGCCAGGTCGCGAGCGCGCGTTCCATGGCTTCGTCGATCAGCGTCTGCTCCTCGCGGCGCGCGGGCTTCAGCACGAAGTTGACGACCTCGTTGCGGTCGCCCGGATGGCCGATGCCGATGCGCAGGCGCCAGTAGTCGTTGGTGCCGAGATGGGCCGAGGTGTCCTTGAGGCCGTTGTGGCCGCCCAGGCCGCCGCCGAATTTCAGGCGCAGTTGGCCCGGAGGGATGTCGAGTTCGTCATGGACGACGAGGATCTCGGCCGGGGTGATGCGGTAGAAGCGCGCGAGGGCGCCGATGGCTTGCCCCGAGCGGTTCATGAAGGTCTGGGGCATCAGCAGCCAGACGCCGGCTTCGCGGGCATTGGCGACCAGGCCGTGGAAACGCGATTCGTGGCTGAAGCGCACGCCGAGCTTGTCGGCAAGGCGCTCACAAAACCAAAACCCGGCATTGTGCCGGGTCTCGGTGTATTCGGCGCCGGGATTGCCGAGGCCGACGATGAGACGCGGTGCTGCGGCGCTCATCGTGTCGGTTCCTGCGTCATCCCGGCGGGGCTTCCCGAGGCGTCAGCCTCAGGCAGCAGCGCCTTCGGCGCCTTCTTCAGCGGCAGCGCCCTTGACGGTGACGGCGGTCGCGACGACCGGGTCGCCCTCGCCGTGCGCAACCAGCTCGACGCCGGCCGGCAGCGGGAGCTGCGACACGTGGATCGACTCGCCGGCCTGCAGGTTGGCGAGGTCGACTTCGATGAACTCCGGCAGGTTGCCCGGCAGGCAGGAGACATCGACTTCGGTGATGGTGTGCGAGATCATGCAGCCGCCGAGCTTGACGGCCGGGCTCACGTCGCCGTTCACGAAGTGCAGCGGCACCTTCAGGTGGATCTTCTGGCTCGCATCGACGCGCTGGAAGTCCAGGTGCAGGACTTGCTGGCGGAACGGGTGCCACTGGGTGTCACGCAGCAGGACGGGCTGCTTCACGCCGTCGACGTTCACCGACAGGATCGATGCGTGGAAGGCTTCCTTGCGCAGCAGGTGGTACAGCTCGTTGTGGTCCAGAGCGATGGCCTGGGCTTCGCCCGAACCGTAGATGATGCCCGGGATCTGGCCGGCGCGACGCAGGCGGCGGCTCGCACCCGTGCCCTGTTCCACGCGCTTGGTGGCCTTGAATTCGATTTGCATTGCGATACTCCTGGTTGAAACGATCCGTCCGCGACCAGACGGATGGGTTGAATCCCCGGCAGAGCCGGGGACGAAATTCATTCCATGAACAGCGAGCTGACCGATTCCTCGTTGCTGATGCGCAGCATGGTGTCGGCGAGCAGCGAGGCAACCGAAACCTGGCGGATGCGCGAACAGGCCTTGGCGTCGTCGCGCAGCGGGATCGTGTCGGTGACGACCAGCTCGTCGAGGTCGGACTCGGAGATGCGCGAGACCGCGGCGCCCGACAGCACGGCGTGCGTGCAGTAGGCCAGCACGCGGCGGGCGCCGTGCTCCTTCAGCGCGGTGGCCGCCTTGCACAGCGTGCCGGCGGTGTCGACGATGTCGTCCATGATCACGCAGGTGCGATCCTTGACCTCGCCGATGATGTTCATGACTTCGGAGACGTTGGCCTTCGGACGGCGCTTGTCGATGATCGCGAGGTCGCATTCCATGCGCTTCGCGAAGGCGCGCGCACGGACCACGCCGCCGACGTCGGGGGAGACGACCAGCAGGTCGTCGTAGTTCTGCTTGTCGAGGTCGGCGAGCAGCACCGGTGCGGCATACACGTTATCGACGGCGATGTCGAAGAAGCCCTGGATCTGGTCGGCGTGCAGGTCCATCGTCAGCAGGCGCTGGACGCCGACGGCCTGCAGCATGTTGGCGACCACCTTCGCGGTGATCGGCACACGCGCCGAACGCGGGCGGCGATCCTGGCGGGCGTAGCCGAAGTAGGGGATGGCGGCGGTGATGCGGCCGGCCGACGCGCGCTTGAGGGCGTCGACCAGGACCACCAGTTCCATCAGGTTTTCGTTCGTCGGCGTGCAGGTCGGCTGGAGGATGAAGACATCCTTGCCGCGCACGTTCTCGAGCAGCTCGACGTTGACCTCGCCGTCGGAGAAGCGGCCCACCGTGGCCGAGCCGATGGAAATGCCCAGTCTGCGCACGACATCCGCCGCGAGTTTGGGGTTGGCGTTGCCGGTGAAGACCATCAGGCTGCCGTAGGCCATGTCCGAATCTCCGATGCCGCTAGAATGGCAGGGTAAAAACGACTCGGGCAGGCGCGAGGCCTGCCCGAATGTGTTGGCTGGGGAGGAAGGATTCGAACCCTCGAATGCCGGAATCAAAATCCGGTGCCTTGACCAACTTGGCGACTCCCCAATGAAACCTGTTTCGCCCGCTCAATCGAGCCAGTCGTTCAACGGATGTCTTGCCAGACTTTTCGCCTTCCATGCCCGCATCGGCGCAGGGCACTTTTGGACGATGTCGTTCGCTTCCATCTCGCTGTCAACCTCGGCAAACACGCAGGCGCCCGATCCGGTCATCCGCGCGGGCGCAAACTGCGCCAGCCACTCGATTGCCGCACCGACCTCTGGATACCGATTGCATGCTACGCGTTGCAGATCGTTACGGGTGGTGCTTGCTGCGAAGTCCGTAATTCTGATTGGTTCCGTGTTTCGCGTCAACTCCTCTGCGCGGAAAATTTCTGCGGTGGGCACCAGCACCGGCGGTGCGACGACGACGTACCACGCCGGCGGCAGCGTGAGCGGCTGCAGTTCCTCGCCGACGCCCTCGGCGAAGGCGTCACGCCCGAAGATGAAGAAGGGCACGTCGGCACCGAGCTGCAGGCCCAGATGCGCGAGCGCGGCGCGGCTCAGTCCGGTGCCCCACAGGCGGTTCAGCGCGATCAGGGTGGTTGCGGCGTCGGAGCTGCCGCCACCCAGGCCGCCGCCCATGGGCAGGCGCTTGTCGATGGAGATGTCCGCGCCGCGGCGGCAACCGGTCGCCTGCTGCAGCAAGCGGCCCGCGCGCACGACGAGATCCTGTTCCGCCGGTACGCCGGCGACTTCGGTCGTGCGGCGCACGGCGTCGTCCGCGCGCAGGCCGAAGTCGAGGCTGTCGCCCCAGTCGAGCATGCGAAAGGCAGTCTGCAGCAGGTGATAGCCGTCGGCGCGGCGGCCGACGACGTGCAGGAAGAGGTTGAGCTTGGCCGGTGCGGGACAGCGTTCGAGGCGGGTCAACGGCGGGGCGTCCATTGGTCGATGAGGAGCCGGATGCGGGCATCGCCCCAGGTGGCGTCGATGCGGCGCGGCGGGGCGTCGGCTGCCGGGCCGGCGTACTCGACGTAGTCGATGATCCAGCCGGCGTCGGAGATGCGTGTCGGGCGGCCGGCTTCGTCGAGGCTCAGCACGCGCGCGCCGGGTCGGGTCGAGGCTTGCACCCAGTGCTGCAGTCCGTCGATCGGGGCGGGAACGCCCAGCAGGCGCGGCAGGATGGTGTCGGCGTCGGCGGCCTGCTCGGCGCTGCCGTCGGCGGTGAGCAGCATCGCGCCGCGCGGGGTGCGCACGAGCTGGCCGACGATCTGCCCGAGCGGGCTATACACGGTCCATTCGTCGGCGACCGGCGTGTGCGACCAGGTGATGGATCCGTTCGCGGCGCGTTCGCCGTCGCTGGCGGCGAGGCGTCCTTCAAGCTCGAACGCCGCGGCCACCGGGCGCGGCACGGCGGCGAGGCTGCGTGCCGTCTGGCTCGCGCAGCCGGCCAGCACCAGAGCCGCGAGCGTCGCGGCGAACGCCCGCACGGCGGTCCGGGGGGCTGCGCGCTTCATTGGCCGCGCAGGCGCTTGACGGTGGATTTCAGCGCGTCGTTGTCGGGGTTGGTCTTGAGCGCCTCGTCCCACACGCGCGATGCGTCGGACTGGCGCTTGAGGGTCCACAGCACTTCGCCGAGGTGGGCAGCGATCTCGGGATCCTGGCGCATGCCGTAGGCCTTTTCGAGGTGGGCGAGGGCGCCGGCCGCGTCGTTGCGGCGGAAGCGTACCCAGCCCATGCTGTCGAGGATGAAGGGGTCGTCGGGGGTGAGTTCGAGTGCGCGCACGATCAGCGCCTCGGCCTCGTCGAGGCGCAGGCCGCGGTCGGCGAGGGAGTAGCCCAGCGCGTTGTAGGCGTGCGAGAAGTCCGGGCGCAGCGCGATCAGCTTGCGTAGCCGCCCTTCCATGATCTCGTGCTTGCCGAGGCTCTCGGCCAGCATCGACGATTCATACAGCAGGTCGGTGTCGTCGGCGTTGTCGCGCAGGGCGCCGTCGATCAGCTCGAAGGCTTCGGCGTCCTTGCCTGCGCCGCGCAGGAGCTGGGCCTCGGCGAGCAGCAGGCGCTTGCGCTCGGACTGTTCGACCTTGACGCCGCGCAGGTGCTCACGCGCTTCCTTGAGCTTGCCGTCGCGTGCGAGCACCGAGGCGATGCGCAACTGGGCGTCGAAGTGCTGCGGCCCCGGTTCGATAGCACGATACCAGCGCAGGGCGGTTTCGCTGTCATTGCGCCGTTCGGCGACCTGCCCGAGGTTGAGGCGGATGCTGTCGTCGTCCGGGTGGCCGGCGTTGAGTGCGCGTTCGAGCTGGGTCACCGCGACGTCGTAGTCTTCCAGCTGGGCGGACAGCAGGCCGACGGCGTACATCAGCTCGCGGTCGTCGGGCGCGCCGTCGAGCAGCCGGCGGAATTCCGCGCGCGCCGCCTCGAACTGCCGCGTCGACACCAGCGCGCGCGCATGGGCGAGGCGGGCGTTGCGGCTGTCGGGGTGGCGCTCGAGGTATTCGCGAACGAGTTTCGTGGCCTCCTGCATCGCGCCGGATTGCGACAGGAGCTGCGCCTTGAACAGCACGGCGGGCTCCCAGTCCGCGCGCAGGCGCAGCGCGGTGTCGATCGATGCGATGGATTCCATGATGTCGCCGGCGCCGACGGCGGCCTGGGCGCGGGCGAAATGGGCTTCGGGATGGCTGGTGTAGGGCTCCGTCAGGCGCATCACGATGCCCTTGACGGCTTCCTTGTCCTGCACGCGCGAGAAGGCGCGGTTGAGGCCCATCAGGTGGTTGTCGAGGTTCTCGGGGGACTGCGCGAGCAGGCGTGCGAGTTGTGCCTGGACCTGTTCGAGCTGTCCGTCGCCGCCGGCCAGCAGGCCGGCGAGGATGCGGCGCGCTTCCTCGGAGTCGGGCTCGGCTTCGGACCAGATGCGGGCGGCGTCGATCGCCGCGGGCATGTTGCGCGCATACAGCGCGACTTCCATCGCGCGGCGCGCAATGCGCGGGTCGCGCGTGCGCTGGGCGAGGTCGGCATAGGCCTGCACGGCGACGCCGATCTCGCCGCGTGCGCCCGCGATTTCGGCCAGCAGGAAGGTATATAGCGTGCGGGCGCTGAGTTCCTGGCCGGGCAGCGCGGCTGCGGGCGCCGTGTCGTCCGGGGCGGGTGCTGACTGGGC
>NZ_WTVK01000057.1 GCF_012910805.1 Aromatoleum evansii | reverse complement strand
ATACACGCCCACCGCCGAGGCGCGCCAGGCGGGATGCGCGACGTCGCCGATCGCGGCCAGCAGGGTCGGATAGACCATCGCGGTGCCGAGCCCGAGCAGCACCGCCCCGAGCGCGAAGACGGCGAAACCCCCGCTCGCCGCGGTGATCGCGATGCCGACGGCCTGCACCCACATGCCCCCAACGATGAGCCCCTTGCGGCCGATGTGGTCGGACAGCGCACCGGTGAAGATCTGGGTGACGCCCCACACCGCGGGATAGATCGCCGCGAGCACGCCGATCTGCGCGAGTGTCATCCCGGCAGCCGCGAAGAGCAGCGGGAAGAGGCCCCAGGCCATGCCGTCGTTGAGGTTGTTGACGAGCCCCGCCTGGCTCACGCTGGAGAGGTTGCGGTCGGTGAGCGAGGTGCGGCGGAAGATCTCGCCCTGCGTCGGCGTGTCCGCTTCCGCGTGATGGGCGCGCACCTCGTGGGTCACGTGGTGGCGGGTCTCACGCACGGCAAACAGGGACAGCAGCAGCCCGGCGGCGACATACACCGCGCCCAGATAGAAGGGTTCCGGACGCAGCCCGTACGTCGCCGCGAGCCAGCCGGTCGCCAGCGCGCTCCCCGCCACCGCGAAGTAGCCGGCGAACTCGTTCAGCCCCATCGCCAGGCCACGCTGCTTCGGCCCCACCAGGTCGATTTTCATGATCACCGTGGTCGACCAGGTCAGCCCCTGGCTCACGCCGAGCAGCACGTTGGCGCCCACCACCCAATCCCAGTCCGGCGCCCACATCAGCAGGAAGGGTACCGGGATCGCCACCAGCCAGCCCGCCACCAGCACATGCTTGCGGCCGAAGCGGTCGGAAAGCCGCCCGGCGAAGTAGTTGGTGAGCGCCTTGGTGACGCCGAAGACGACGATGAAGGAAAGGATTGCCGTGCGCGCCGCGATGTGGAACTCGCCTTCCGCGATGGCGGGCAGGATGCTGCGCTCGAGGCCCACCATGGCGCCGACGAAGGCGTTGACCAGCACGAGCAGCGCGAACTGGCCGAGGTTCTCGCGCAGGCCGAGCCGGATCGGGACCGCGGCGGTGTGCATCGCTCAGTCCGCCAGGCCGAGGTTGGCGCGCACCATTGCGTCCATGTCGGCCGGCCGCGGCGGAATCTCGCGCGTCAGGCAATCGACGAAGGCCGCGCGGTCCATCGCGAGTGCTGGGTTCCAGCGCTTTTCGAAACCCAGCGTGGACGAGGGCTTGCCGGAAAGACCCGCGCCGCACACGCTGCCCGCCTGGTGGCCGGGGTAGATCTCCAGCGCGTCGGGCAAGGGCAGCAGCCTGGCGTGCAGGCTGTCGTAGAGCAGGCCCGCCATCTCCGCTTCCCGGCCCGCGAGATCGGGCCGCCCTACCGCGCCCACGAACAGCGTGTCGCCGGTGATCACGAACCACGGCGCCTCGCCCCGGCGCGTGTCGGTCACCAGCAGGCAGACGCTGTCCGGGGTGTGGCCGGGGGTGTGGAGCACCTTCACCTTGACGTTGCCGACGTCGAGCACCTCGCCGTCGGCCAGCGGTTGGAAGTCGTATGTCACCCGCCCTTCGTTGGACTCGTGCAGGCAATACGGCGCACCCACCTTCCGGGCAAGCTCGCGCCCACCCGAGTAGTGATCGGCGTGGACGTGCGTGTCGATCACGTAGCGGATCTCGACCGCCGCCCTGCGTGCCTCCTCGACGAACCAGTCCTCGTCGCCCGCGACGACGTCCACCGCCACCGCCTGCGCGTGCCCGGCGCAACCGAAGAAGTAGGAGAGCGAGGATTCCCGGGTTGCGAGCTGTCTGAAGAACATCGTCCCATCCTCCTAGAAGACGAGGACCTTGTCCGCCTCGACCGTCCACTGCGCAAGCTCGGCGAGCGTCGAGCGCCTCGCCCCCTCGGTGATCTCGGCCTCGGTCATGCCGCGCGCGTCCATGCAGGTGCCGCACAGCGCGACCTCGCCCTGGCGCAGCACCTTGCCGAGCATGAGCTGGACGTTGTAGTAGCCCTCCGGCACCTTCTGGCCGGCCTTGGCGCAGCCCACCGCGTCGGCCATCAGAAACAGCCGCACCCGCTGCTCCGGCTTGCCGGCGACCGCACCCGCGAGGCGCAGCGCGTTGTACGCGCGTTCGCTGCCGTAGGGCGCGTCGTTGAGGATGAAGAGCATCGTCGCCATGTCGTTTCCCCTATTGCGTTCCGGATTGCCCGCATGCGCCGCGCCGGCCCGCGCCGACTGCGGGCCCTTCGTCAGTTGTTCGGTCCAGCGCCTTCGACCGGAAGCCCCGCCGCCTGCCATTCGCTGACGCCATCGAGGATCTTGCGCACGCGAAAACCCCGGGCCGCGAGCAGGCGCACCGCCTCATCCGAGAGCAGGCAGAACGGGCCGCGGCAGTAGGCGACGATCTCCTTGTCGCGGGGCAGCTCCGCGACGCGCCGCTCGATCTCCTCCACCGGCATCGAGCGCGCGCACGGCAGGTGAGCGGTGTCGTACTCGGTGCGCGGGCGCACGTCGATGACCACGATCTCGCCGCTGCGGGCCTGCTCGAGGAGTGCCGCGCGATCGAGGGAGGTGAGCTGCGAGGGGTCGGCCGCCATGCTGTCGAGCGCCATCCGCAACTCGAGCAGGTGCTCCTCGGCGACCTCGCGCAAGCTGACCCACAGGCCGGCGACGTCGGCTCCGCTCAGGCGGTGGATCACGTACTTGCCCTCGCGACGCGAACCGACCAACCGCGCGTCCTTCAAGACCTTCAGGTGCGCGCTGGCGAGCTTGATGTCGATGGAGAGCTCCTCCGCGAGCTGCTCGACCGTCTTCTCGCCCTGCGCGAGCAACTCCAGCAGCGCGAGCCGCTTGGGGCTGGAGACCGCCTTGCCGATGCGGGCGACCTGTTCGTAAAGGAGTTCCTTGAGGATTTTCTGGTTCATTCGTTCAATCTAATGAATTTGCGAGTGAATGGCAAGCGCATTCACTCTGGGGCCGACATGCCGGACTTCGCGAGGCGCGGCGATGGCGCTGCCGGCCCTCACTTTCAGGGGAGCCGCCTGAATTCGGAAAAGATCGTACGCTAAGCAATCGCGCGGGCTTCAGAGCACGCCAGGGCAACCTGGCTGTTATACCGGTCGCCGCGTCGCTGGTACTTTTCGCCTGGCTGCTGAGCTTGCATCCGTCGACAGCGGGCCGCACTTACGCGGCCTATGGGGGCATGGACATCGTCGTTGCGCTGCGGTGGTCGCGTCTCGTCGACGGGATCGCGCTGACGCGCTGGGATCTGGTGGATGCGACGATCGCACCGGTCGGCATGGTAGTCATCGCGCTGCAGCCTTCCGGGAAAATCTAGGCGCGGTGACAAGCCACGTTGCGGGGGGCGTGTGATCCTCATCTCCGCAATAACCGGAGTCCATTTGCTACCACCAGCAGGCTGGCTCCCATGTCGGCGAATACCGCCATCCACATGGTGGCGTCCCCGGTAAAGGTAAGCATCAAAAACACCGCCTTGATGCCAAGTGCAAGGACAATGTTCTGCGTCAATACCGCAGCCGTGGCGCGCGACAAGCGCACGAAGGCGGGAATCTTGCGCAGGTCGTCATCCATGAGCGCCACGTCCGCTGTCTCGATGGCGGTGTCCGTGCCTGCCGCACCCATCGCAAAGCCAATGTCCGCGCGGGCCAATGCGGGGGCATCGTTGATCCCATCCCCCACCATGCCGACTGTGCCGCCCTGCCGGTTCTTCAGGAGCGATTCGATCGTCGTGAGTTTGTCTTCCGGCAGCAGATTGCCTCGTGCCTCGTCGATGCCCACCGCGCGGGCGATGGCTTCGGCCGTATGGGCGTTATCGCCGGTGAGCATCAGCGTTTTCACGCCGAGCGAATGCAAGTCGGCGATCGCCTGGCGGCTCGTGTCCCGTACCGTGTCGGCAACCGCGAAAATGGCGAGCACTCCGGTCTGGTTCGCTAACAGCACTGCGGTCTTGCCCTGACGTTCCAGCGCGCTGAGCTTTGCCTCGATATCCGCGGAACACAGCCCCAACTCTTCGATCAGCCGATGGTTGCCGAGTTGATACATGTGACCGTCAATGCTGCCGCGCACCCCCCGGCCCAGAATGGCAGAAAAATCGGCCACGTCGCGCAACACCCATCCCAGTTCGGTCGCGGCACGGGCGATCGCCTGTGACACCGGATGATCGGAGCGTGCGGCAAGGCTGGCCGCCAGAATGTGCGTTCGGTTCGCATCACCGCTCAGCGCCATGAAGTCAGTCTGGGCGGGTTTGCCGTGGGTAATCGTGCCGGTCTTGTCCAATGCCAGTGCGGCCAGCTTGCGCCCCTCTTCGAGATACAGGCCGCCTTTCACCAGAATGCCTTTGCGAGCCGCCGCAGCGAGACCACTGACGATGGTGACGGGTGTCGAGATCACCAGTGCGCACGGACAGGCAATCACCAGCAACACCAAGGCTTTGTAGATCCAGTCCATCCAGATGCCACCGAAGACCAATGGAGGCACGCTTGCCACCAGCAGTGCGACAGCGAACACGGCCGGGGTGTAAATGCGGGCGAACTGGTCAACAAAGCGCTGGGTCGGGGCGCGGCTCCCTTGAGCCGACTCGACCGCGTGGATGATGCGGGCCAAGGTTGAATGACTTGCCTCGGCCGTCACCCGATATTCGAACGATCCCGCCTCGTTGATCGTGCCGGCGAACACGCTGTCGCCTTCGGCCTTATCCACCGGAAGGCTCTCGCCAGTGATGGGCGCCTGATTTACCGTTGACCGTCCGCTGGTCACCACGCCGTCGAGAGCGATCCGCTCACCGGGCCGCAGGCGTACTACGGCTCCCAACGGCACGGCCTTGGCCGGCATTGCCACCCAGCTTCCATCGCTCTGGCGCACGGTCGCGGTTTCGGGCGCAAGACTCATCAAGCCGCGAATCGCGTTACGCGCTCGGTCGAGCGATTTCGCTTCGATCACTTCGGCCAGCGCGAAGAGGAACATCACCATCGCCGCTTCCGGCCAGTGTCCGATGAGCATCGCGCCCGTCACGGCAATCGCCATGAGTGCATTGATGTTCAGATTGCGATTCTTGAGCGCGATCCAGCCTTTCTTGTAGGTGGACAGGCCACCGCTGAAAATCGACACCAGCGCGAGCACTACGACGGTCCAGTGGTCGCCGCCGTTGAGCCAATACACGACCTCGGCCAGCGTCGCGGTGACCCCGGCAAGCGCCATCGGCCACCAGTTCGTTTTGGGTAATGATTCTGCCGGCGCGACTGCATTCGCCGTGCCCCCCGATTCGACCTTCGCCTCGAAGCCGATGGCGTGCAGGGCTGCCAGGGTCGCGTCCAACGTCCCCGGACTGTGCGTCACGGTCAGGCGACGCTGCATCACGTTGAAATCGAGCGCGGTCACACCGTCCATGCCGGCGAGCTTGTTCCGGATCAACGCCTCCTCGGTCGGGCAGTCCATCCCGGCGATCGTGAGCACCGTGCGAACCTGGTCAGCTGCCGTATCGATGCGTCGTGCCCGCATGCCGGAGGCTTGCAGAGCCGCTTCGACCACGGCCAGCGAGTCGAGGCGGTGGCTCACGGCCACCGTGCGCTGCGGCAGGCTGAAATCCAGTCCCGTCACGCCGTCGAGGGGTTCCAGATTGTTGCGGATGAGCGCAGCATCGGTGGGGCAGTCCATGTTGTCGATGCGATACAGCGCCCTCTCGGGGTCGCGGGGGGAAGATTCGACCGGTGATGGCGCCCCGGAGGGACAACCGCAGCCGCTGACATTGCATTCGCTCATGTTCGGTTCCTTTGTCTGGCGTTAATGGTCATTTAACAATCTGTAGTCACTACAGAGTCAAGCGACTAAAATGCAGGCAGGAGCCTTTATCCCGGCCTTGAAGGCAAGCACGATGAGAATTGGCGAACTGGGAAGAGTGACGTGCACGCAGATCGAGACGATCCGCTATTACGAGCGTGAAGGGCTGCTGGCCGCCCCGGCTCGGACGGAGGGTAATTTCCGCATCTACGATGACACCCACGTCGAGCGCTTGTCGTTCATTCGCCATTGCCGATCGCTGGACATGGCACTCGACGAGATTCGCATCCTGCTGCGATTCAAGGACGCACCCACCAAGAACTGCGGCGACGTGAACACGCTGCTGGATGCGCACATCGGCCACGTTGCTGCGCGCATCCGCGAACTTCGCGCGCTTGAAAGGCAGCTCAAGAGCCTGCGCGACCGTTGCCACGAGGCCCAGGATGCCGCCCACTGCGGCATCCTGAACGAGTTGTCACAGCCTTCGCGTCCGGGAGGGACTACCGGGGGCGGGCATGTGCATGGCGTGCATGGCGTGCATGGCGTGCATGGCGTGCATGGCGGCGTCCGTGCGCGCACCCCATGAAGGCCACGGCCATACGTCGCGTCAGAGCCGGGGTTTTTCGCACACAAGATCCTCGCGTTGACACAGATGAACTGGAACAGCAGGCGGTTGGGCGACCCATACCCTGTGAGGCATACGGCACACCATGTTGAATGGATTGTCAGGACGCTCTCATGAATGAGGTCGATGTCTACCTACAGGCTGCAACACGCGCCAATACACGCCGCAGCTACGCCTCCGCCGTGCGGCATTTCGAGGTGGAATGGGGTGGTTTCCTGCCGGCCTTTAAGGTAGGCCAACACCATGGCCTTGTGCCGGAAGAAGGTGCGCTCGACGGAGTATTCGATCCGTATCGTGTCACCGAATCCCATAGCATGCCGGATGTGAGTGATCACTTCGGACGGTATCTTCTCGAGGCCGGGAAAGAAGCGCAGGTGCTGGAAAACCTTGAGCAGGACGGCCAGTCCGAGTCGGCTCCCGGCAGAACGGCCGGCCGACTTCAGCCAGTCGATTTCTTCATCCTGCAGCGTAAAGAACTGTCGCAGGTCACCCGGTGAGTAGTAGCTCAGAAACTGCGGGTATGCGGTGCGCTCCAGCGACGCCATCCTGATCCTCCGGTATCCGTGCCAGCACGCAAGGGTAACGGAGATTGCGGGGGTTTGTGTGTTATCAGGATGATCTGCAGATCAATTACTTACAGGCGATATGTACAGTTTTTCCCTTCATCCCGGTCATAGCCCAACTACAGGCAGGCACCGGCAACGCTGCCAGTTCCGCCAGGTGTGACCGCCACCGCTCGAGACGTTCGCCCTGGGTCTCGCTCAGACCGCGCAGCATCAGATCCCAACGAAACTCGATTTCGCGGGCGAGATCGCGGAACTGCCAGTTCATTTCATCAAGTGCCGTGCTCAGTTCGGCGGCGATGAGCGGATCCTCGGCCGCGAGTTCCAACAGACCTTCGATGCTGTCCGGATCGAAGCCGAACTGGAGCAGCATGGAGCGCACGCTCAACATGCGCTCGAGAAGAAACGCCAGCTCCGGAGGCGGCGGATTACCGTCGGAGTCGCACAGTGCCGCATAAAGCTCACCCCAGCCCTGGAGCAGGTACATGGCAGTATCGAGTTGGGCGCGGGTGACTCGGCAAATCGGGGCCGGGGCCGGTTCCGCAGTGCTCCTCCGCAGCCCGCCCTGCAGGAAGGACAGCAGCTGCCGATCGTATCTGCCCTGATTGAGCCTTACGACGGCATCCAGGCGCGCGACGCTACCAAACCGCGTCAGGATCGCGGCACCGACATCCGCAAGGCCGATGATCCGGGCGAACTGGCACACCAGCTTGTCGCGCAGGCCGTAAGGATAGCCGCTTCCGTCGATGCGTTCGTGATGTTGCAGGATGCCGGCCAGAACCGGTTCGCCTAGCCCGCCGGCCTCGCGCGCGATCAGATAGCCGGTGATGGGATGTACACAGATATGACGCCACTCGTGCTCGCAAAGCTGACGGCGCGGATCGAGGAGCGCCGGGTCCGTATGCAACTCCCCCACATCGTGAAGCAGGGCGGCCGCAAGCAAACGGGTCGTGTCCTGCTCATCCAGGCCGGCACGAATCGCCAGGTAATGAGAAATCAACGCGACCATCAGGAGATGCCGGAAAAGCTCCGGCCGTTGTTCCTGCGCAACGGTAAGTTTGAAGATCAAACGGCGCGGCAAAGCCAGACGAGCCATCCCGTGGCGCATCGCCAGGGGATCGCCGGACTGGTACGCCAATTGGCCCAGAAAGGCATTTTCGTCGATGAGGCGAGCGGCGTCGCGGGCCAGCGAATCTGCAGACACCGCCTCGGCGACGTCGAGGCAGCAGTCGATGGGCCTGAGTAGCTTATGGTCGAGCAGCCACTCGCGCAGCTCGCTCGTGACGACGCAGCCCTTTGCGACCAGGATCCTGCCGTCGTGCGCGCAGATATCCTCGCTTACCGTGATCTCCCTGCGCTCGCCCATCGCGGTCATTGCAGAGACGTAACGCGAATCCTCCGCGATAACCTTGCGGGCGATGTCCTCGTAAGATGCGTCTTGAGTGTTCGTCATGCACGCGGCGTCATGAAAGATTCTCTGCATCCGCAGTAGCGGTGAACGCTGCCGGCAGCCCACGGGACTTACAGGCGCGCGTTGAAGCGCTCATCCACGCTCGTATCCGAGTTCGTTGGCCCACGCAATGGCGCGCGCAATCGACGAGTTCAAGCTATCGGTCGATAAGCGCAACTTTGCCAAGGCGGCGGCGTCCACAACGCCCGCCTCGAGTTCGATCTTTTGGACCAGCGCCAGCAGGGCGCCCAGCAGCCCGGCTTGCTTGAGCAGTGCCGCCTCGACCTCGGCTCCGATTGGCAGGCCTGCGACGATTTCCTCGATCGGTTGACCGAGCAGCGCAGGTGTAAGCGACAGGATGCCGGTCATGAACGCATGCTCGCCAAGCACGCCCGCCTTGTGGTCGATCTCGAACGTCAGCAACTCCATCAGCCGACCGCGGCTTGCCGCCAGCTGAAGAAGAGGATTCTCGGCCGGTGGCGCCTCGCCGACAAACAGAAGCAGCTGCAACCAGCGCATGAGCTGCCGGCGGCCAAGCACCGTAATCGCATGACGCAGGGAGGTCACGCGCACCCCAAGCCCGCATGCCGCCGAGTTCGTGAGTCGCAGCAGATTCAGGCTCAGACCGGGTTGCAGTTTGAAGCTGTCCACGAGCCGATCACTGTCGGCATCCTGTTCGATCAATGTCATCAGGTTCATCAGTACCATCTGCGCGTGGTCGAGCTTGCGCCCCTTGATGACTTCGGGTTTCGCGAAAAAATATCCCTGGAACAGATCGAATCCGAGGTCCCGGCAGTACTCCATCTGCTCGTGCGAATCGACCTTTTCCGCGAGCGCCGTCTTGCCGAGCCTGCGGATCTGTCTCGCAAGGGCGGACAAGTTACGTCGCTCGATCCCGTGCAGATCCACCTTTACGATGTCGATGAACGGCAGCAACTCTTCGTAGGCCGGGCCTAGCTGAACGATATCGTCCAGCGCCAGGGTGTACCCCTTTTGGCGCAAATCGCGACAGCGCGCGACGACCTCGTGGTCCGGTTCGATCGTTTCGAGCAGTTCCAGAACCACTTGCCCTTTCGGAAGAATCTCGATCACATCGGAAAGCAGCAGGCGCCGATCCAGATTGATGAAGCCCCGATGGGGACCGAGCACGCGGCCGATCGCTAGCTCCGAGAAGGCGTTCGTGATCACGGTTGCCGTCGCCTGCAAATCGTTCGTCACCGCGGCATGGTTTCCGCCGCTGGTCCGGAAAAGCAGTTCGTATGCGTGGAGACGTTGCGCACGATCGAGTATGGGCTGGCGACCGACAAACAACTCGCTCGCCGTATGAGGCTGAGGCGCCGGATCCGCTGCCGAAAATGTACCCATGGTCGCCAAGTCGGTGGATGAATGGGGCTGCGACGGTTCGTCGTAGGCCAGTCGCATCTTACCGTAGCCGACGTACCGCTCTGTCGACCAGATCATGATGAATTTGGCATGAATAGGACATATTTCACGCTCGCGAGGACGGCCCTCCCGTGCCGCGATGACGGTCCTGGACCGCTACGGCACCGCGGTCGGTGCAAACTGCTCGCCATATCGTTCAATGATGATCAGCGTCTTGGTCAGCGTGTACCGACCACCCAAACAGATTTGAGGCCACCGGCAGCAAAGCCGAGAATCGGAAGACTGGAAGTGGTCGCTTGAGCGCCGACTCAAGGACGTTTGGATACGTTTGGGTGGTAATTGCTGCTAAGCATTGAAAATTGACCCCCTTTCGCGGGTTGTGCACGCTGAAGTGCGACCTTGGTGATTAACCTGCCTGCTCGCTGTTTGAGCAGGGTCCGGAAGCACGCTCTTCACCGCGCTCGCCAATGCAATAAAGGGAGACCAGACGTGAGTCGAGGCCATCTGCACGTGTAGGGCGGTCCGGCCGCGCACGATCCAACGGATCTGAGTGTACTTGCGACGGACGCGTGGCGCGTTCAGCCGCCCAGTTCGACGCGATCCCGGCCGTTCGCTTTGGCCCGGTAGAGCGCCTTGTCGGCGCTGGCCACCAGTTCAGCGATGGTCCGCCGGCTCGCCGCCTCCGAGTGGGCGACGCCGATGCTGACTGTCGCGGCAATCTCTCCCGCTGCGCAGCACACCGCCGCCCCCGCCACCGCCTGCCGGACGCGCCGCGCCACCGCGACGGCCGCGTCGCGGCCGATGTCCGGCAGCAACACCATGAACTCCTCTCCGCCGTAGCGCCCGAGCGAATCGTAGCTGCGCAGCGCGCCGCGGATGCGGCGGCAGCCCTCGACCAGCACCGCGTCGCCGCCCGGATGGCCATAGCGGTCATTGATCGACTTGAAGTGATCGAAATCGATCATCAGCATTGACAGGTCGCTCCTGGAACGCTCCGCACGCTGCATTTCGTTGGCGAGCGCCTCCATGATTGCGCCGCGGTTCCAGATGTTGAGCAGCGGATCGATACGGCTCGCAGCGGTCGCGGCGTCGAGCTCGTGCAGCATCTTGCGCTGCGTCTCGCTCAGCTCGCGGGCGAGAAACACGGCCTCGACCCACGCACCGAGGTCGTCGAGAACCACCCGGTCCGCCGTGGTAAAGTCGCGCGGCTTGCGGTCGATTACGCACAGGGTGCCGACCGCATGCCCTTCGGCATTGCGCAGCGGGCGCCCGGCGTAGAAACGGATCGAGGGCTCGCCCGTCACCAGCGGATTGTCGGCGAAGCGCCAGTCGGCCGCCGCATCGCTCACGACCAGCAGGTGGTCGCCGTTGATCGCGTGGCCGCAGAAGGAGATCTCGCGCGGCGTCTCGCGCACCGGCAGGCCGATGCAGGACTTGAACCACTGGCGCGCGCTGTCGATCAGCGACACGAGCACGATGGGCGTGTCGAAGACTCGCTGTGCCGTGCGCGTCACGCGGTCGAAGACCTCCTCGTCCGGGGTGGACAGCAATTGCATGCGGCGCAGCGAGGCGATGCGCTCGGGTTCGTCGAAGGGGATGGGGGCGGCCAGCATCGGTAGATCTCCCGGCAAATCCAGTCAGTTGATCGAGTAGCGAGTTCGGGGCAGGGGTTGCGTCACGCTCACGACGCGCACAGCGACATGCCGCCGGCGTCCGCGGCGAGGCGGTGCCCGGCATGCACGAGGCGGACGAAATCCGCCGCCGGCAGCGGCCGGCTGAACAGGAAACCCTGCAAGGCGTCGCACCGCAGGTGGCGCAGGTAGCGCAACTGCGCCTCGGTCTCGACGCCCTCGGCGATCACCTGCAGGTTCATGCTTCGCGCCATCGCGATGATCGCGGCGATGATCGATGCATCGTCCCGGTTGCTTGTCACATCGTGCACGAAGGAGCGGTCGATCTTCAGGTGATCGATCGGAAAGCGCTTCAGGTAGGCTAGGCTGGAATAGCCGGTGCCGAAATCGTCGAGCGACAGCGTCACCCCCATGTCCTTGAACTGGTGCAGCGTCGCCACCGCGCGCTCGGCATCGCCCATCACCATGCTCTCGGTGATCTCCAGGTTCAGCCGCCCCGCGTCCAGCCCGACCGCCTGCAGCTCGTCGCCGACGATGCGCGCCAGACCGCGGTCGGCGAACTGGCGCGCCGACAGGTTCACCGCCACGCTCAGTGGCGGCAGGCCCGCCGCCTCCCACGTGCTCGCCTCGCACACCGCCTGGTTCAGCACGTGCCGCCCGATCGCCTCGATGAGCCCCGATTCCTCCGCCACCGGAATGAACTCGGCCGGGCTGACGATCTCGCCCTCAGCCGTCCGCCAGCGCACCAGCGCCTCGGCGCCGACGATGCGGCCCGAGTCGAGTTCGACCTGCGGCTGGTAGTGCAGGATGAACTCGTCGCGCTCAATCGCGCGCCGCAGGCGCGCCTCCAGACTCAAGCGGCGGCTGGCGCACACCTGCATCTCCTGCGCGAAGAAGCAGACGCTGCCGCCACCCTGTTCCTTCGCGCGGTGCATCGCGATGTCCGCATTCTTCAGCAGTTCCTCGCCGGACTGGCCGTCGCGCGCAAACACGCTCACGCCGATGCTCGCGGAAGGGAAGATCTCCTGACCGGCCGCCGCCAGCGGTACCGACAGCGCGTCGCGCACTTTCTCCACGATGCTGGCCACGTCGTATTCTTGCGCGATGTCTACGAGCACCACGACAAACTCGTCGGCTCCCAGCCGCGCCACGGTATCCCCCTCACGGACGCAAGTCTTCAGTCGGTGCGCAATCTCCTGCAGCACCTGGTCTCCGACTCCGTGGCCCAGGCTGTCATTGACATGCTTGAAGCGGTCGAGATCGAGCAGCAGCGTTGCGGTCACGTGACCGTTACGCTCGGCATGGATGATCGCCTGCTGCAGACGGTCATTCAGCAGGTTGCGGTTGGCCACCCCGGTCAGCGCGTCGTGATTGGCCAGGTGCTCGAACTGTTCCTGGTAGCGCTTGCGCCGGCTGATGTCGTTGATGACGCTGACGAAATGAGTGGTCACTCCGCCATTCTTTACTGGCGCCACGGAAAGCTCGTTCCAGAACAGAGCACCGTCGCGGCGGTAGTTGCGCAGCACCAGTTGCGCCTCACGGCGCTCGCGCAGCGCCTGACGCAGCTCTGCGACCTCGCATTGGTCGGTGTCATGCCCGAGCAGGAAGCGTGCATTGCGTCCGAGCACCTCTTCCTCCGCATAGCCGGTGATGCGCCCGAAGGCCGGATTGGCATAGACAATGGGGTTGTCGGACTGGGAGACGTCACTGATGATGATGCCGTTGGCCGACGACTCGATCGCGCGCTCGAACAGGCGCAGCCTGTCTTCCGCGGCCCGCCGGGCGAGCGCCGCGCGCTGCATGGCGATGCCGTAGGCGACGTCGCCGGCGAGCTCGACGAGCAGGCGCAGCTCCTCCTCCTGGAAGGCGTCGCGCTCGCGCGAGACGAGGCGCAAGGCACCGAGGCAGGTCCCGTCGTACTTCAATGGCAAGGCCAGGGACGCGACGAAACCGCGCCGCATCGCCTCCTCGCGCCAGTGCGCGTAGGCGGGATCGCTGGCGATGTCGCGCACGACCACCGGTTCTCCACGGCGGATCGCGATGCCCGTCGCCCCGCGCCCGCGGTCCGAATCGCTCACGCAATCCAGATAGCCGTCGTCGCCTGCCCGTGCGGCAATCGTCACGGCACTGGCCGCCTCGTCTACCGGCAGGCCGATCCATGCCAGCGGATAGCCGCCGGTGTCGACCAGGTTGCCGCAGGACGCGAACAGCAGGTCCTGCTCGTCGCGGGCACGCACCAGGATCTGGTTACCGGCCGACAGCACCTGCAGCGTGCGGTTGAGTCGCTGCAATTCGGCATCGGCGCGCACCTTGTCGGAGATGTCCTGAATGAAGCAGCTCACCACCACGCCGCGCCCGGTGTCCAGCGTGCTCAGGCTGATATCGACGGGGAACTCGCTGCCGTCGCGCCGCAATGCACTGATCCGCAGGCCGCGCCCCATCGGCCGCGCCGAGCCGGCGATGGTGTATTCGGCCCGAACCTGGCGGTGCCGCGCGCGGTTGCGCTCGGGTACCAGCTCCTCGAGCAGGTGGCCGACGAGTTCCCCCGCGGGATAGCCGAACATCGTCTCCGCGCGCTCGTTGGCGAGGATGATGCGCCCCGCCTCGTCCGAGATCAGCACGCCGTCGGCCGCCGATTCAAGGATGCCGCGAAAGCGCGCCTCGCTCTCCGCCAGCGCCGCCACGGCGCGCAGGCGCTCGTGTTCGAGCGCGTGCTTGTGCAAGGCCAGTTCGATCGCACTGTGCAGCTCGCGCTCGTCGAAGGGCTTGAGCAGGAAGCCGTGCGGCGCGACGGCCTTGGCGCGCTCGAACGTCGCCGGGTCCGAATTGGCCGTCAGGAAGATCACCGGCACGTCGCCCGCGGCGTGCAGCCGCCGCGTGGTCTCGATGCCGTCCAGCTCGCCCTGCAGCGCGATGTCCATCAGCACCAGGTCAGGCCATTCTGCCGCGGCCGCGGCCAGCGCCGCAGCGCCGTTCATGGCTCGGCCCGACACTGCGTAGCCGAGCGCGGCTAGGCGCCGCTGCAGGTCGAGCGCAACGATGCCTTCGTCTTCCACAATGAGGATCTTCGGGGAGTTCATGCTTGTTGCTCCTTGCGCCCCGCATGGGGGAACGCGATACAGAATGCGCAGCCGGCCTTGCCCTCCAGCGTGACGCGGCCGCCGAGCTGGTCGGCGAGGGTGTTGACGAGCTGCAGGCCGAGCGAGGCGGTATTGCGGAAATCCAGGTCGCCGGGGAAACCGACCCCGTCGTCGGCCACCTCCAGCACCACCTCGCCGGTGGCCACCGCCGCGCCCACGCGCACCGTTCCTGGTGTCAGCGGGAAGGCGTGCTTGAGGGCGTTGGACACGAGCTCGTTGATGATCAGGCCGCAGGGAATGGCCTGCCCGATCTCGAGCGCGACGTTCGTGATCGCGACCTCGAGGCGCGCGCGGCGCCCCCAGGCGTCCTCGATGCAGCGCAGCAGCGTCCACGTGTAATCGGCGAGGTCGATCGCCGCGAGGTCGGCCGCGCGGTAGAGCTTTTCATGCACCAGCGCCATGCTGCGGACGCGCCCCTGGCTCTCGCGCAGCAGCGCGCGCACCGCGGGCTCGGCGACATGCGCCGTCTGCAGGCTGAGCAGGCTGGAGATCACCTGCAGGTTGTTCTTCACACGATGATGGATCTCGCGCAGCAGCGTCTCCTTCTCGTGCAGCGTGCGCTCCGTCTGCGCCTCGGCCGCGCGTGCCGCGGTCACCTCGCGGCTCACCGCCAGCATCGCACTCACCGCGCCGGCGCTGTCGCGCAGCGGCACCGCATAGGTTTCCATCACGCGGCGCGTGCCGCGACACGCGATCAGCGCGTATTCGAGGCTCCCGGGCTCGCCCGCGAACACGCGCGTGACCAGCGCCGCGAAGGGCGCGCGATCGGACTCGACGAGCAGGTGCTCGGCGCCATGCCCCAACACCTCATCGACGTGCTCGGCCTCGAGCATCGCGAGGCCCGCCTGGTTGATCGTCAGCAGCCGGCCGCGCAAATCGATCAGCTTGATGCAGTCGGGACTCACGTCGAACAGGCCCTGCAGCAGCCGCTGGTGATGCGCGGCATCCGCGGCGAACCGGTTCGCGGTGCTCTCGGCCTGCCGGCGCGCCCGCGACAAGCCGGTCAGCACCACGGCCAGCATCCAGCTCACGCCCGCGCCGAGCAGGGGCACCGCGACCAGGCTGGCATCGGTCGCCAGCGACTCGGGCTTTGCGCTCACCTCCAGCAGCCAAGACCGCCCGCCGAACTCCAGCGCATGCACCACATCGCGGGCATCCGTCCGCGACGCGCCCAGTGCAGGATGGCTGTCGTAGAGCAGCCACGGCGCCACCCGGCCGCCACTGACCGCGTCGCGCAGGCGCACGCGCACCTGATCCAGCAGCGGTGGCGGGAAGGCGTCGCGCATCAGCTCGTCGAAGTCGACGATCGCGGCGACCCAACCCTGCAGGGCGGCGCGGCGGTCGGCAACGTCGCGCAGCCGGCGCTCCGGCGTGTACACCGGAGCGAACAGCACGAAACCGCGGATCGGCTCGCCTTCGGCCAGGCCCAGGTCGCCCACGCCGGTCCCCACAACAGCGCCGCTCGTGGCCGCCTGCTCGGCCGCCAGGCGGCGCGCCGGGTCGGCGGCGAAGTTGGCGCCGAACTGCTCCAGGTTGGCGAGGAAGGGCTCGACGTAATCGACGACGTAATGCACGTCGTCCGCCGTGCGCGGTGGGCGGATCGCGAAGCGCGGGTAGCCCAGCGGGTCGAGGCTGCGGTCGGCGCGCACGGCGGCAACGAAGGTGGGCGCCGCAGCCGCCGGCACATGGCGGACAAAGGCATGGCCGCGCACGCCGGCATGGCGGTTGGCCAGATCGAGCTGAAACGCGTAGCGGCGAAAGTCGAAGCGGGTGACCTCGTCGGAGGCCATGAACAAGCCCTGCAGGCCGCGCAGCACTTCCATATCGCCCTGCAGCCGGCGCTCGAGCGCGTCGCGCGCTACATCGCCGGCGCGCGCCAGGCGCAACGCCTCTTCCGCGTGGTGGGCGCGCAGGTCGTGCACCCACACGACGGCGGTGAGCACCACCCCGACGGCAAGTCCGGCCCACCCCAGCGGGCTCCAGTCCGGCATCCGCATCACTGCCGTCCCCCGGCCGCGAAGAGACGCCCGATCACGCATGGCAGCTCACTGACGATGCTGCCCTTGGTCACGAACGCGTCCGCGCCGCAGGCGAGCACCGCTGCCCGGTAGTCGTCCGCCGCGTGCATCGACACCACGATCACCTTCGGCCGCACGGGGCGCCGCGCCAGCCGCATCGCCACCTCCATGCCGCTCGCGCCCGGCATCATCAGGTCGACCACCAGCAGGTCGGGCTTCAGGCTGTCGACCAGGCACAAGGCTTCGAGGCCGTCGCCGGCCTCGCCGACGATTTCGATCCCTGGCTGCAGAGCGATGAAGCCGTGCAGCACACGGCGAAACTCGGGGCTATCGTCGGCGAACAGGGTGCGGATCGGTAGATCCATGGCGGAAGGGCTCCGTGGCGAATTTACAGCTGCATCCTCCGCGAACGCCGTCCCGCCGCACATCGGTGAATCCCTGAGTCCCCCCGGGGAAATACCCTAGATCCCCGGGGCCCGCCCCGGTCGCGCCGCGCCGCGCCTAGGACGCTGTGGTAATCTTGAATCTGTTCGGGATGGTGCGCCTGCCACCATCCGCCTCCCCCTCGCTGCCGAGCCGCGATGACCGCCTTACTCGACTACCGGCGCAGTTTCCGCGCCCGCCTTGCGCTGCTGATGGGGGGCAGCGGCCTCGCGTTGGTGCTGCTCGCGTCCCTGGTCTTCGAACGGATCGGGCACGCGAATGCCGAGCAGGAAGTCGGCGCGGCGCTGGACGAACTCGCGCGCCAGGTCGCCGGACAGCTTGACCGCGGCCTGTTCGAGCGCCACCGCGAGGTGCGCGCGATCGCCGCGCTGCCGAGCATGCGCAGCGCGGACTTCTCCGCCGCCGACAAGCGCGCGGTACTGGAGAACTTGCAGCGCACCTACCCGCTGTATGCCTGGCTCGGACTCGCCAACGCCGACGGGCAGATCACGGCCGCCACCGGCAGGCTGCTCGAAGGCGAGTCGGTGCGCGGACGGCAATGGTTCACCTCAGGCCTGCAGGCCCCCTACCTCGGCGACGTGCACCCTGCCCAACTGCTCGCGCGCATGCTGCCCGCCAGCGCCGACGGCGAGCCGCCGCGCTTCGTCGACATCGCCGCGCCGGTGCTCGACACCACCGGCCGGCCGCTCGGCGTCGTCGGCGCACACCTGTACTGGGACTGGGCGCGTGAAATCGAAACTGCGCTGCTCGCCGGGCATCACCGCGCGCGCGGCATCGAAGTGCTGGTGCACGGCCGGGACGGCCAGCTGCTGCTCGGCCCGCAGTCGGCCCGCGACGCCGCCGAGCGCGATTACGTCGTCGGCTCGGCCACGACCACCGGCTACCGCGACGCCCCCGGGCTGGGTTGGACTGTCCTCGCGCGTCAGCCGGCGATGCTTGCCCTCGCCGCCTACGATGCCAGCCGCGCCCGGCTGCTCGCCGCCGGGCTGCTCACCGGACTGCTGCTCGCGGCGCTGGGCTGGGCCGCGGCCAGCCACACGGCGCGCCCGCTGCAGCGCATGGCAGCCGCCGCCGAGGCCGTGCGCAGCGGCCGTGCCGTGCGCTACGACGCGCGGCTCCCGCCGCGCGCCGACGAGCTCGCGCAGCTCGATCAGATCTTCACCGCCGTCGTGGACCACCTGCGCGACGAGCAACGGACGCTGCGTCAGGAGATCGACGAGCGACGGCGCCTGGAAGCGCAGCGCGACGAGCTCTTCGCCGATGTCGTCGCCGCCCGCCAAGAAGCGATTGCCTCCCACGAGCGCCTGAGCGAGGTCGTCGAGCGTATCAACGACGGCATCGTCGCGCTCGACCACGACTGGTGCTACACCTTCCTCAACCGGCGCGCCGCGCACATGCTCGGGCGCGACAAGCCGGAGGACCTGCTCGGCCGGCACATCTGGACCGAGTACCCGGAAGGCGTCGGCCAACCCTTCTATCACGCCTACCAGCGCGCCCTCGCCGAGCAGCAGCCGCAGACCCTCGAGCAGCACTACGCACCCTGGGACCTGTGGTTCGAGAACCGCATCTACCCGTCCGCCGACGGCCTGACGATCTTCTTCACCGACGTGACCGAGCGCAAGCTGGCCGAGGCGCAGCTGCGCGAGAGCGAGATGCGCTTCCGCGCCACCTTCGAGCAGGCCGCGACGGGTATCGCGCTGCTGTCGCTCAGTGGCCGCTGGCTGCAGGTCAACGAGCGCCTGTGCGCGATCCTCGGCTACCCGCACGACGAATTGCTCGCTGCGAGCTTCGAGGACGTCACCGATGCCGACGACCTCGCCGCCGACCTCGCGCAGTCGCAGCGCCTGCTGGCCGGCGAGATCACCGGCTACCAACTGGAGAACCGCTGCCTGCACAAGAGCGGCCGCATCGTGTGGGTCAACCTGTCGGTCGCGCTGGTGCGCAACCCGACGGGCAAACCCGCCTACTTCATCGCGGTGATCGAGGACATCGACGCCCGCAAGCGCGCCGAACAGGCCGCCGCGGAGAGCGAGGCGCGCTTTCGCGCGACCTTCGAACAGGCCGCGGTGGGCATCGCACTGGTCGCGCCCGACGGGCGCTGGCTGCAGGTCAACCAGCGCCTGTGTGGCATCGTCGGCTACACGCACGACGAACTGCTCGCCTGCAGTTTCCAGGACATCACCCACCCCGACGACCTCGCGGCCGATCTGGGCCTGGTGCAGCGCGTGCTGGCCGGCGAGCTCGCCACCTACCAGATGGAAAAGCGCTACCTGCACCGCAGCGGCCGCGTGGTGTGGATCAATCTGACCGTCTCGCTGGTACGCAGCGACGCCGGCGCGCCCGACTACTTCATCTCGGTGGTCGAGGACATCGACGCCCGCAAGCGCGCCGAACAGGCGGCTGCGGAAAGCGAGGCACGCTTCCACTTGCTGGTCGATGCGGTCGAGGACTACGCGATCTTCATGCTCGACGCGCACGGCCGCATCGCCAGCTGGAACCGCGGCGCCGAGCGCATCCTCGGCCATTCCGCCGACGAAGTGCTCGGCCGCGAACTGAGCCTGTTCTACCCGGACGCCGCAATCGCCGCCGGCGAACCCCGGCGTACGCTGGAAATGACCCGCGCGCATGGACGCTTCACCGCGGAGGAGTCGCTCCACCGGCGCAAGGACGGCACCGAATTCTGGGCCAACGTGGCGATCACCGCGATCCACGACGCCGATGGGCGCCTGCGCGGCTTCGCCAAAGTCGTCCGCGACGTCAGCGAGCGCCGCGCCACGCTGGCCGCCCTGCAGCAGGCCATGCAGCGCCTGCGCATGCTGTCGGCGAGCCTCATCGACGTGCAGGAGGCCGAACGCAAGCGCGTCGCGCGCGAGTTGCATGACGAAATCGGCCAGAGCCTGACGGCCGTCAAGATCGTGCTGCAGACCTCGGCCCTATCGCGCAGCTGCGGCGGTTGCCCCGAGCTCGCCGACGCGGTCGCGATCACCGACCGCGCGCTCGAACACGTGCGCACGCTGTCGCGCAACCTGCGCCCGCCGCAGCTCGACGACCTGGGGCTGGCGGCGGCGCTGCAGGCCCACGCGAACTGGGTGAGCCGCCACGGCGGTCCGCCGATCCACTTCGCGGCCGATCTGCTGCCCGGCGCGATCGACGACCAGGTTGCCACCGCCTGCTTCCGCATCGCCCAGGAAGCCATCACCAACGTCCAGCGCCACGCGCAGGCGAGTGCGGTGTGGCTCGAACTGCGCCGCATCGACGGCGGGCTGCTGCTCAGCGTGCGCGACGACGGCCGCGGCTTCGACCTCGCCGCGGCCACCGCCCGCGCCGCCGCCGGCGCGAGCCTCGGCGTGCTGAGCATGCAGGAACGCTGCGAGCTTGCCGGTGGCCGCCTCGAACTCCTGTCCGCCCCCGGTGCGGGCTGTACGGTGCGCGCCGGCTTCCCGGTGGCGTTCCATGCAAACCGCCCGGCACACACGACCGAAACGCCATGACTCAGCTACGCATACTGCTGGCCGACGACCATACCCTGGTGCGCGCCGGCCTCCGCGCCCTGCTCACGACCTTCCCCAGCGTCACCGTGGTGGGTGAAGCCACCAACGGGCGCGAGGCGCTGGAACGCGCGCGCGCGCTGCAGCCCGACGTCGTGCTGATGGACATCAGCATGAAGGACCTCAACGGCCTGGAAGCGACCGCCCTGCTGCGCAAGGAAGTTCCGAAAGCGCGCGTGATCGTGCTGTCAATGCACGTCAGCGAGGACTACGTGATGCAGGCGCTGCGCGCCGGCGCCGCGGGCTACCTGATCAAGGATGCGGCGCCGCTGGAGCTGGAGCTCGCGCTGCAGGCGGTGATGCGCGGCGAAACCTACCTGTCGCCGGCGATCTCGAAGCAGATCGTCGACGGTTACGTGCAGCGTCTCGACGCCGAGGAGTCGCCGCAGGTGCAGCTCACGCCGCGCCAGCGCGAGATCCTGCAGCTCATCGCCGAAGGCAAGAGCACCAAGGAGATCGCATTCCGCCTCGAAGTCAGCGTCAAGACCGTCGAGACCCACCGCGCTCAGCTGATGGAGCGGCTCGGTATCCGTGACGTCCCCGGCCTTACCCGCTACGCCATCCGCATTGGCTTGGTCAGCCCGTGAACGCCCATCTGCCACCTGCGGGCTTGTGCGCGTGCAGAAACGCCACAATTCGACTCCACGCATCGGTGACGTGGTGGATCAGGTCCACCAGCGTCTGCAGCGATTTCGTCTCGCGCACCGCCGCCGCGCCGCGCTCCGCGTCGGCCTGCGACTCCTCGATGCGGCGCTGGATGAAGGCCTCCCGGCGGGCGATCAGGTCGCGGTTCTCGGCGATTGTACGCGCCGATTCCTCGGCCATCGACTCCGATTCCGCGGTAGCCCGGACGACGAAACGGTTCCGCGGCGATACCACCTCGTCGATCGTCTGCAGTCGCGAGGTCAGCTCGCAGGCGGGCTGTTCGGACGGTTCGGTGATGCTGCGGAGGTGTTTGCCGAGCATACCGGTGTAACGCGGGACATCGCGCAGCTCCGGGACCGCGACCCGCTTGCAGGCCTGGTTGCTTCGGCAGCGGCGACGCTCGCCGTTGAGCAGCGACTTCATGCCGTAGCGGATGTCGTGGTGGAAGCGCGTGAAGAGGGCCCGTTGCAGTCCGATGAAACCCAGCATGACTACGAGCACACTTGCGGCGTCGAGCGCCCGGTTGAGAGTTCGGTCAGTTCGTAAAGCCCGTCGTGCAGGGCAAACATCGGCAGCCCGACCACCGCTGCGGCGGAGATCCGGATGATGAGCGAGCGGCGACGGTAGAGGCGGTACTGGTCACTGAAAGACGTGCTCGTCGCCGTTCCCTCACTTGATTACGAGTCTGATGGTGTCGAGCAATTCATCCGCGGTCGCGGGCTTGACGATCCAGCCCGAAGCTCCGGCCGCATTGGCCTCCGTCTTGTGGCTCTGATGCGATTCGGTCGTCAGGAACAGGATGGGTATGAGCTTGTATGCCGGCAGCTTGCGCGGCTCGCGGATCAACTCGATCTCGTTCATGCTCGGCATGTTGAGGTCGGTGATGAGCAGGTCGACCTTGAGTCCGGCATCGAATTCTTTCAGCGCTGGCCGGCTTTTCGACGGCATAGCCGCTCTTGGCGAGGATGCCGTAGATGCTGAGGAGAATGGTCGCGGAGTTCTCGACCAGGAAAAACTGTTCTGAACTTCTTGTGTTCCCCCTGAGCTTTCTTACCGCGTCAGTCGGAGCCACGGCGCGCCGGCGGGAAGTCCTGAGCGGAAACGTCGGCGGCTGTCGCAGCGCGGAACGCGGGCAGCTGGCAGGGCGAACACCTGACGAGGTGGTCTGCGGTCGCGCGAACATGGTCCGTCGGTGGGGGAGATGCAACCGGCCTGCCGTCCGACGCACCATCTCCGCCAGTCATGCGAAGGTGTTTCGAAAATGCATTTGTAGTGCGTCGGCATCATGTTCTTGCTGCTTGCGCATTGTCGAGCCGTATGCGCGCCGTGTGCGGCGAGTGCCGCCCGCAGTTTCGTCGGTCATGCGGCGAACTGCCGCGCCTCCCCGCGGGGGGGCTTGGCACGCAGCAGATCCTCGAACTCGCGGGCGGGGAGGGGGCGGCTGAAGTAGTCGCCCTGGATGTAGGCGCAGCCGAGGCGGCGGAAATAATCGAACTGCGCTTCGGTCTCGACGCCCTCGGCGACGACCTCGATATCGAGCGAGTGCGCGAGCAACACGACCGCTTCGGCGATGGCGCGGCTGCGCCGGTCTTGCGGGAGGTGCCGCACGAATTCCTGTGCCACCTTGAGGTGTTGGATGGGGAACTGGTTGAGGTAGGACAACGACGAGTAGCCGGTGCCGAAGTCGTCGAGGGACAGGTTCACGCCGAGCGCGCGCAGTTCGTGCATCAGCGCGATCGCGGATTCCACATCGCTGAGCAGGATGCTCTCGGTCAGTTCGAGGTCCAGCAGGCCCGGCGCCAGCCCCGTCCTCGCCAGGATGTCGCGCACCATGTGCACCAGCTTCTGCTGGCGGAACTGCCGTGCCGACAGGTTGACGGCGACGCGCAGCGGTGCGCCGGCCAGCGCCTGCCAGGCGACGGCCTGGCGGCATGCCGTTTCCATCACCCATTCGCCTATCGGCAGAATCAGACCGGACTCCTCGGCCACCGGAATGAATTCGGCAGGCGCCAGCAAGCCTACGCCATCGACATGCCAGCGCGGCTGCGCTTCCGTGCCGCGTATGACGCCATGTTCTAAGGCGAGCTGGGGCTGGAAATGCAACTCGAGCTCGCCGCGCTCCAGCGCATGGCGCAGGCGCACCTCCAGATCGAGACGGCGACGGGCGCTCTCGTTCATGTCGGCGGTGAAGTAGCGGAAGGTGCCGCGGCCTTCCTGCTTGGCGAGGTACATGGCAGCATCGGCGTTGCGGCACAGGGTCTCGACGTCGTGGCCGTCGACGGGAAACAGGCTGATGCCGACGCTGGTGCCGACATAGAGTTCGTGTCCTTCGATGTCGAACACCTGGCTCAGCACGTCGTTGATCTTGCGCGCGACATGGGACACGGCATCCAGATCCGGCACCGGCTCGAGGATGATCGCGAATTCGTCGCCGCCGAGGCGCGCGACGGTGTCGCTCAAGCGCATGCACTGGCGCAGGCGGTGTGTCACCGCCTCGAGCAGCCGGTCGCCGATGGCATGACCGAAGGTGTCGTTGACATTCTTGAAGCGGTCCAGGTCGAGAAACAGCAGTGCCAGCGTGGCGTTCTCGCGGTGCGCGTGTCCGAGTTTCTCGTCGAAGCGCTCCTGGAACAGCAGCCGGTTGGGCAGCCCCGTCAGCGTGTCGTGGTGCGCCAAGTGATCCAGCCGCTCCTGGTTCTGCAGCAGGCGGATTTCCGCGATGCGGCGATCGGTGATGTCCTTTTCCGACTCGACGATGCCGACGAAACCGCCTTCGGCGTCGAGCAGCGGTGCGGCCGTGATCTCCATGGCGTGCAGCCCGCCTTCGGGCGTGCCGCATTCGTGTTCGATGATGACGGGATGGCCGCTGATGCGCACTTCGGACAGGGGGCAGCGCCGCACGCCGCTGCGGTCGCACGGCCCGCCGCCGCAGCCGTGCACCTGATAGCAGCGCAGATCGGTCACGCCGGCCGGCGCGAGTCGTGCGCCGGCCTTGTTCAGCAGGCGGACCCGGTAGTCCGCGGCGATGACCATTACGGGTTCGGGCACGGCGTCGATGATGTCCTGCAGGAAGGCGCGTTCCCGCGTGCGTTCGGCGAGCAGGCGCTCGACGTGCCGATCGCGGTCCTCGATCTGGCCGAGCATCGCGTTGAAGTGATCGACCAGCGCGCCGATTTCGTCGTCGGTCTGGCGGTATACGCGCTGCCGGTAGTCGCGCTCCCTACCAGCCGCTTCGGCGGCACGGGCCAACGCGATGATGGGGTCGGAAATCAGGCGCTGCAGCCGGGTCGACAGATACAGCGCACCGAACAGGGTAAGGGCGAAGACGGCGGCCACGACGGCGAGGAAGGTGGTCAGCTCCTGCAGGTATTCGTCGGTGCCGAACTGTAGATAGAGCAGGCCCAGGGTCTCATGGTCGAGCCGGATGGCTCTTGCGATGTCGATGTGGTCGGCATCGAAGTGAAACACTTCCCCCTGATGGATCGACGGGTTGCCGATCTCCGACCCGGCGGGGATCTCGTCCCAGGCGTAGGTAGACGAGCGATACTCGACGAAGAGCTTGCCGTCGGGTGTGACGATCTGCGCGACCAGCAAGGAGGGCTTGGCCTGCAGCGCCGACAGCGTCACCCTTGCTGACTCGCGGTCGCCGAAGACCAGCGCGGCGGCGCTGTTCTGCGCGATCACCTCGGTCAGGCTTTCGAGTTCCTCGGCGGTTTCGGAGCGCAGCCAGATCAATTCGCGGCCGACTTCCGCGACGGAAAAGATGATCAGCACCGACGTCGCCGTGAGCATCATGATCGTGACCAGTTTGCGCCCCAGCGGCAGGCGCCGGAAAAAGTTCGCGAACATGGCTATTCCCCTCCCACGATGCGCGCCAGCCTGAGCAACTGCGAGCTGATCTTCAGGCCGTGCCGTTGCGCGGCGTTCAGGTTGATCTCGATCTGGACGCGGTTTTCGCGGCCGACCGTGAGGTTGATGATACCCCCCTGGGTCGCGAAGTCCTCGCTCTCGCCGACCAGCAGCACGGGCCAGCCGCGCAGCGTCGCGACGAGTTCGCGCAGGCGCACGGTTTCGGCGGCGGCGAGAAAGACGATGTGGCAGTCGCGCACCGCGCCATCGTGTTGCAGGCGCCGCACCTGTACCGTACGGCTGCGCGCGGCTTTGCCGTCGACGGCGGAGAGTGCGGCGCCGAACGGGTCGTGGCCGAGCACGCACAGGGCGAGCGGGGCGTCGGCGCTGGTGAAGGCCTGCGGCGGCCAGTCGACAAACTTGGCGAAATTGTACAGGAAGGCCGCCTTGACCTCGTGTTCCGTGGGGTCGGCGGACTGGGCGTGCGTCATCTGTGCCAGCGTGGTGAGCAGGGCGGCGAGCAGCGACAGATGAATCCGGGATCGCACGCCGGGCTCCCGTCAGAATCGCAGGTGCAGGGTGGCGTGCACGGAACGGGGGACTGCGGTGGCGAAACTGAAGAGTTCCGGTTGGAACTCGAGATGGCGATCATCCAGCAGGTTCTGGCCCACCAGTGCGACCTCGATGTCCGGCCGCAGCTTCCAGCCCAGGCGCGCATTGAGCATCGTGTAGCCGGATACGCCGACGTCGCGCAGGGCTCCGACATACTTGGCCCAGACATCGAACTCCGTATCGCCGCCAAGATCCATCGACGAACGCAGCGAGAACTGGGAGCGGGGGCTCGCGCCTTCGCCCTGCAGTAACACGCCGCTGTCACGGCTGTCCGCGGCGTGGCGCACGTCGAGGTGCAACCAGGTCCACGCGGCATGCAGCCGCCACCACGAGGCAGGGCGCCAGTCCGCCACAGCTTCGAGGCCGTGACTGGATGCCGAGGCCATGTTGGCGGTGCGGAAATCGACCACGACGGGGAGCGTCGAGTTGTCCACGCGGGCGCGTTCCAGCGTGCGCAGGTCGCGGTATTCATTATAGAAGGCGGCCAGGTCGAAGCTCAGGGTGGAATTCGCCCGCAGGCGCCAGCCGAACTCGTACGCGGTGAGCGTCTCGGCTTCGAAATCGCGGGTACCCCCGCCCGTGATGCGGGCCGCGACCGGAATGCCGGGTGGCACGGTCAGCGTCTCGGCGCGCGAGTTGATGAAGACCTCGCGGTCGGCGCGTGCCGGCGTGCGCGCTGCGCGCGCGACCGACGCCCACAGCGAATGCGTGTCGTTCGGCGTGTGCAGAAAGCGGATGTTGGGCTGCAGCTCGAACCCGCTGTAGCGGTGGTGCTCGAATTTCGATCCCAACGTGAGGCGCCAGCGTCCGGGCACGAGCGTGATCTCGTCCTGGAGGAAGGCCGAGATCAGGTGATCGCTGCGCTCGGCCGGATCGAAGGTGGCCAGCCGGACGCCCGTCTCGCTGCGATTGGCGCGGTAACTCAGCCCCCAGATGAGCTCGTGCGCGCCGCGCTGCCCGAGGCGATGCTGGAATTCGAGGTCGAGCGTGTGGCGCTTTTCCGCCATCGTCAGCGCCGAGTAATCGGCGTAGTCCCAGTAGGCCTGAGCGCCGTACTCGCCTCCGCGCGCATCGGCATGCGTCCAGCGCGCGAGCAGATGCGCGCCCTGGGTGTCCAGGTCATCGGCCACCGGCGCATTCTCCGCCCGAAAGAAGGGCGGCGTGGCCCCGGGATCGGAGAACCTCGGCACCCGCGCGGTATAGCCTTCGGTGCCCGTGAAGGCCTCGGCTTCCAGGGTGAGGTGGGCGCCGTGCTCGAAGCGGAAGCCGAGCCGCGCCATGCGCCAGTCATCGTCGGCCGCGTGCCCGTCCGCATCTCGTCCGGCGGCGCGTTCGAAGGCCTTCGCGTGGATACGCCACGCGCCATCCTCGCTCGCGGCTCCGTAGCGCGCCCCCGCGATGGCGCGGTCCTGGGTGCCGACGGTGGCCGAGAGCAGGCCGCCTTGCGTGTCGCGGGGGCGCTTGGTGATGATGTTGATGACGCCGTTGACGGCGTTTGCACCCCACAGCGTGGCGCCCGGACCGCGAATCACTTCGATGCGCTCGATGTCTTCGAGCAGCACGTCATGCGCGTCCCAGTACACGCCGGAGAACAGTTGCGTGTAGATGCTGCGCCCGTCGAGCAGTACGAGGAGCTTGTTCGCAAAACGGGCGTTCATCCCGCGCGCGCTGATCGCCCACTTGCTGGCGTCGATGCGTGCGACCTCGACCCCCGGCGCGAGACGCAGGGCCTCCGGCACGCAGGTGACGCCGGAACGCCGAATGTCGTCCTGGGTGATGACGAAGACGGCGGCCGGAGCGTCGGCCAGTCGCTGACTCTTCTTCGAAACCGAGGTCACCTGGACGTTCGCCAGCTCCTCGAGGCTGAGGTCGGTGAGCGCCTCGGCAAGCATGAGGGGCGCTGCACGCGCCGGGGCCGCCACAGCTGCGATGAAAATCAACGTACTCGCGCGCCGCGACCATCGGTGAAAAGGCATGGCGGACTCCTTGGCGGTTGCGCTCGTTGCTGCGTGCGTCACGCGCGCTCTGTCAGGGTCGGACAAGCATCGTTAATGCGAAAAGAGTATATGCCACACCGGATTCTTCCGCGAATTTTTGACGGTGCCTTTGCCCGTTTGACATACAAGACTGAGCGGTCTGCTGCCATGTGGTTTCGCATGAAACTTCAGACAGTCGGCGACCTGCATACCAATCGCAAAATTGATCGATTCGGAGATGAAGGCATGAACCGGGGGCCGGAACAGGCCGCCGCGGCGCACGCCGGCAGCCGCTTCGGCAATTCGAAGCAGGTTGAAAATTCAATGCTTGCGAGGATGTCGCCATGGAAATCAATCCGCACCTCCCCCTGGTCCCTTGGCGCGCGTTCTTGCATCACCGCTGCTAGCGGAGATCACTTCAGCGAGAACGCAGAAAGATCCACGCCTTCGCCGCCGCGGTGCGGCGTTCTCCTCCTGGAATTGGTCGCTACGACTCAGTGAGCGGCAGTGCGGCGTGTCCTGGCGCACCCGCATGGCTGTATACCCTTGGTACCGTCCAAGCGCAGGCAGTAGGTGTCGCCCGCGCTGAGAGGCGGCAGGGAGGTCGGGTCGCCAGGTTCGAAATTCTCGATACGCAGGGTCTTGAGTAAATGCAGCGCAGCGCTGAGACCGTGAAAGATCGTCGGTCGCCCCTGGCCGACGCACAGCCAGCGCTCGTCCATTGATATCGCATAGCAGTTGTCGCCGTATCCCGATATCGCATGAACCCGAATCCGGCACTTGTCGCGACGCCAGTGCGGGGCGACGGCGAGTTCAAGCCAGGTGGCAACGTTGCTGCTAATGACTGAAGTTCCCATTTCTTCCTCTCCCAATTTCTCTCTGGAGGCGCAGAGCGTTGCACGTACGCGGCGCGCCGAAGAGTAATCGCCGCTCCAGGCCCGCGGCCGTTGTTCCGCGAGAGCTTCCGCCTCTCAATAAGCCGGCAACGAAACACTTCCGTTCGGCACGTGCCCTTCAACTTCGCTCGGGACCGGGTTGTCGAACGGCAATGGCAGGGCGGCGACGAGCGCAACCTGTACGGTATTCGGTGCCGGGTTAACCGCCGCTCAGGAGCGTGCCGCAGCGCCCCCCGCCGTGTGCGGTATCACGACCTCCACGCGGGTTCCTTGCCCGGACGCGGACCGGAGGGTGAACTTGCCGCCCGCGCATTCGACGCGCTCGCTCATCGTGAGCAGACCGATGCCCGGCTTCTGCCCGACGGCCCCCAGCAACCCGGGATCGAAACCTTTTCCGTCGTCGGCGACCGCCAAGATCGTCCGGCGCTTGTTCTGCCCGAGGCAGACGTCGATCGCGGTTGCGTCGGCGTGCTTCACCGCGTTCGTGATCGCTTCCTGGGCCACGCGGAACAGGGTGATTTCAGTCTGTCGGGGCAAGCGCCGCCAGCCGGCAGGTGGTCCGCTGAAGCGCACCCGCAAGCTGCCCGGTGCGCTGATCTGGTCGGCATAGTTCTCGAGTGCCTCGAGCAGCCCCCCATACTCGAGCGCGGGGGGGCGCAGGTCCGTGCAGATCGTGCGCAGGCTGCGTGCGGTCTGATGCAGGAGAACGAGGCATGCTTCGATGCGCGCCTGCGCTTCCTCACCGATCGCCCCGCCCAGTGCGTCAGTCGCGAGCTTCAGGTTAAGCCCGATGGCAGCGAGATTCGGGCTCACCACATCGTGCAGCACGAGCGCGAGTTCGCGGCGCTCCTCTTCCTGCACCGACATCAGGGTGCGGCCGAGTTCGGCGATGCGGCAAGCCAGCCGCACACGTTCGTCCTCCGCGTGCGTGCGCCGATGCCGCGTCATCGCCGTTGGGGCACGATGCTCAGGTGCGATCATTTGCCACCCCGGATGGGTTGAGCCCGCTCCGCGGGACTGGCCGTACACGGCGGTCCTTTCCATGCAAGTCGCACGTATCCCCATTTCCCAGGGAGTCGGCGCCCTCGGCAAGCAGCATCGCCGGGGTATCCACAGCCCGCTCCAGGTATCGCGCCACCGGCATGCCCTTGGAATTTTTTGCGGATGCGAGCGCCTTGCATCCATTGCTCCCTTGGCGGAAGGAAGCTCCGGTCGTTGAGGACGGTCGCCGGACCGGCGAGGGACCATTGCCGTCGCCTTGATTGGGAAACGCGCCCGCCGTCGGTGCCAGGTCCCGCGGAGGAAGCCGCGCTCTTACACGCGACCGGCACACGGACAGTAACAGGTGATGCGTGCGATCGATCCGCGCCAGGCTTATCGAAAGCTCCAGCAGGAACGGCCGGCCGTCATGCGTCATCGCCTGGACCGTCCGCCATTGTTGCCGGGGGAAGCAGAACAGCGCATATGCGACGTTGTAGCCGGGAGTATCCCGCCTGAGCTTCAGCTCCGCCACCAGCGAGGCGACCGGGCGACCGACCAGATCCCCGACTTCGCCCCCGAACACTTGCGCGGCGTCCGTCGTGCAGAAACGAACGATTCCGTGAGTATCCAGGACCACGATTCCATGCCGTGCCCCCTCCGCGGCGGCGGCTGCGGCGAGGTGGTGCGGGGGTGAGAAACCTTCGCTCGAGATGGAATCATCAGCCAAGGGGCATGTCGCTGCGTACATTGCTCGTCTCCTTGCCTCGTTCTACGTATCCAGGCGACCAGACGCGGGCGCCTCGTTGTGTGCCTCGAGTACGAACCTGATGCGGTCGAACTCGCTGCTCTTGTCGAAGAAATGGTCGGCACCCGCACTCCGGCAGCGCTCACGCAGCGCCGGATGGGCGTAACTGGTCAGGATGATCGTCGTCGTGTCGGGAGCATCGCTGCGAATGCCCTTCAGCAGGTCTATGCCGTTGCCGCCCCGCAGGCGGATATCCAGCACGGCAACGTCGGGGCGCAGGCGGCGGATGGCCGTGAGCGCCTCGGGAGGGTTGTCGGCGACACCCACCACCACCACCCCGGGGATGTCGCGAAGCATCGCCACTAGACGCTCCTGGACGACAGGGGAATCTTCCACGACATAGACGTTCATCGGACTCTCTACCGCAGCAACATGAGCTGCAAGTATGACGGTCCGCGTCGCGGCAAGAAATCGGCGCCGGCTGAACTTTCGGATAGGACCGGCGGAAGGCGTGAGTAGGAATCGTCCTATGCCGGGCGGACGCCGAAGGGCGCCGAACCGCCCGTCCCGGCGGCGCGGATCAGCGTGGCGCTTTCTCGACGAGACCGTTCTCGACCGCGTAGCGGACGAGCTCGGCGGTACTGCTCATCCCCATCTTCTGCAGGATGTGGGCCTTATGCGTGCTGACCGTCTTCACGCTCAGGCTGAGCTCGTCGGCCACGACCGAAACCGATCCGCCGGCGACGATGCGGCGGAAGATCTGAAACTCGCGGTCGGTGAGCGTCTCGTGCGGGGGCCTCTCGCTGCCGGGCTGGAGCTCGCGCAGTAGCAGCCTGGTCATCTTTTCGCTCAGGTACACGCTGCCCTGGGCCACCTTGCGGATGACTGCCACGAGCAGGGTGCCGTCCGCCTCCTTGGTGAGATAACCGGATGCGCCGGCCCGCAGTGCGCGGGCGGCGTACTGTTCCTCCTGATGCATGCTGAACACCAGGATCGGCAAGCCGGGCCTCTCGCGCTTGAGCTGACGGATGAGATCGAGGCCGCTGCGTCCCGGCATCGAAATGTCGAGCACAAGGACATTCCAGTCATTTTCCTGCACCCTCGCCAGCAACTCGTCCCCGTTCGCTGCTTCGCCCGCGACGACGAGATCCGGCGTGTCCGCGAGGAGCTGCCTGAGGCCGTCGCGGACGATCGTGTGGTCGTCGGCCACCAGTACCCGGATCATTGGGGGAGCTCCGCCGGCTCACGCGACTGGCGCGGGATGCTGACAGTGATCTTCGTGCCTTCACCGGGCCGACTCGACACCTGGAAATCTCCTCCGCACATGAAGGCCCGTTCGCGAATCCCCACCATGCCGAACCCCCCCGCCTGCGCCGTGACGTCGGTCGGCATGCCCCTGCCATTGTCAACGATACTCAGAAGCACCCCGCCGTCCTTGAGTGCGAGCGAGATTTCGACCCGCGTAGCGCGCGCGTGGCGCGCGACATTGGTTAGCGATTCCTGGACGATACGAAATAGGGCCGTCCCCGTCCGGTCGTTCACGTCGAGATGCTCCACCTCGAGGACAAGATCCACCTCGATGCCGCTGTGCTCGGCGAAATCGTCGGCCAACCACTCGACCGCCGCGACGGGACCGAGATCGTCGAGCACCAGGGGGCGGAGACTGGTCGAGATGCGGCGCACCCATCTGACCGTCGAATCGACCAGCTTTTTCATACCTGCAACTTTTTCGCGGAGCGGCAGCTGGTCCTGCAGCCTGCCATCCAGCCAGGACAGATCCATCATCAGGCCGGTCAGTTTCTGACCCAACTCGTCATGCAGTTCGCGCGAGATACGGATCATTTCTTCTTCGCGCAAGGAGTGGAGGGTCGCCGCCATTTCACGCAGTTGGTGATGCGACTCGCACAGCGCGACCTCGGCGCGCTTACGTTCGGTGATGTCGTCCTTGACCGCAACGAAGTGCGTGATCATGCCGTACTCGTCGCGGACAGGCGAGATGATGGCCGATTCCCAGTAGCGTGTGCCGTCCTTACGACGGTTGTGAAACTCACCATGCCACACGCTGCCATTGGTGATCGTGCGCCACAGCTCCTCATATTTGTCGGGTGGCGTTTCGCCTGATTTGAGCAGACTGGGTCGTTTGCCGAGTGCCTCGCCGACCGTGTAACCGGTGGTTTCGACGAACCGTGGGTTGACGTATTCGATGACACCCCGCGGATCGGTGATGACAACGGTGCTGGCGGTCTGATCGATCACGCGGGAGAACTTCCGCAGCGCCTCCTCCGCCTGTTTGCGCCCGGTAATGTCGCGCACGAATGCCGTGAGGAGACCGTCGCCTTCACCCTCGAATCGCGAGATCGACACCTCTGCAATGAACTCCTCCCCCCCGGACCGGCTGCCGACAACTTCGAGCGTGCGGTCTGCCGCCCCCGCGTCTGCGGCCAGTGCGGCGGCTAGGCGGCGCTCCGTCGCTTGCGGGCGCTCCGCAAGGAAGCATGCGAGGGGCGCGCCAAGCGCGTCCTGCGCCGTGCAGCGGAACATTTTCTGCGCCGCGCGGTTGAAGACGACGATGCGCTGCTCCTTGTCCACGGTCAGGATCGCGTCACGCGCGGAGTCGATGATGCCGTGCAGACGCGCCTCGCTGCGCTGCAGCGCGGCGCCGAGTTCATCGCCGCGGACCGATTGGCGCGCCAAGAGCAGCGTGATGGCGACGAGGACAACGATCATCGCCGCTGCGCCCCACATCATCTGCGCCGTAGTCGTGCGCCAGCCGCCAAGTGCCGTGTCCGTCGCTGCAGTCACCGCAACGACGAGGGGGTAGCCATGCACGGCGGCGTAGGCCATGAACTGGTCGCTGGTCCGGACGAGGCGGGGGGTAGCATCCGATTCTGCGGCCTCTCCCAAAGCCGAGAGCAGCGCGGCGTTCAAGTATACGTCGCCGGGTTCCGCGACACCGCCTAGCGTGCGTGCGACAAGCGTGCCGTCGCGCAGGAAGAGCGAGATCGTGCGCCCGGGGCCGAGATCGAGGGTCCGGTAGAGCTCCGCGAAATAGTTCGGATCAATCGCCGCGGTGATCACGCCCTCGAAGCCGCCGGCCCCGCTGCGCAAGAGGCGACTGAGGGGGAGCAGTCCACTCCCGTCGATGCGGCTGCGCAGCGTTGTCCCGACATGCGGTACGTCGTCCGGGGTATTCCGAAGGAACAGGAAGTGATCCCGGTCGCCCACAAAGGTCGGGGTAATCGGGTATGCGCGCGATGTGGCCTTTATCAGACCTCCGGCGTCGATCAGGGATAGGGCGCGCACCTGCGGCACGCCTGCGATTCTGGCGTGCAGCAAAGTGTGGAGCGCGCGCTCGTCGGTCAAATAGCCGCTGGGGCGATCACGTGCCAAGCGCTCGCGCGCCCCCAACAGGATGAGGTCGGCGCTCCCGAGCGCATGCGCCGTCTGCTCGGCGAGGGCGTGGCTGAGGGCGACGATTTCCCGCTCCGTCGCGGCGACCTCGATTTCGTAGTGGTTCCAGACGATTAGCGCGGCAGCGGCGAGAATGGCCGCGCATGCGAGGCCCCCAAGGACGATCAGTGCGTGAACGGGTCTCGACTGCCGAAGGCGTCGCCACGCCCGATAACACGGGCGGCGCCCGACGTTCTCGACGGGTGAAGGCAATGGTCGGCTGCAGCTTCGCAAGTTCGGGGAGGCACGGAGAGTGATGACCGGCCGCGAGGATACGGTCGATACTTCTGCGAAACCTTGACGAAAGTCATTCCGAGGTAAGCGGCTGGGTCACCGACCGCAGAAGGCGAACAGGGCAGGAAGTGTTCAGCGGTCCGTGTCGGAAGACTGCCAGCGATGCGGCAACAATTCGCAAATTCGGCGGGTCGGCGTTACCGGCGCCCCGCGGCGTAAGCGGGCTGCTGCTTGGCGCCAACGATGCGGATCATCGAACCCGTGCGCTCGTCAAAGATGCCGACGTCGAGTGCGCCGGATTTTGGGTGGAACCGAACTGGCGGGTTGCCCACGTAGAACCGAAACGCGATGGAAGCTACTCCCAGATCGTCGCCGTTCCGGACAACCACTACGGAATGCAACTGCGGGCCCGGCGGCTATTCCGTAGAGCCCACCAATCCGATCTGTTCACCGGCTGTCACACGCTGTCCCGGATACACCTGCACGCCCCCGTGGGCGAGGTGTGCGTACATGAAGGTGATCACCCTGACCGGCCCGGACGGGCATCTCCGCAGAGGCAGTTCATGCTGCCCCTGCGGCTGTTCGAGCTTCGCGTTCGGATTTCTCAAACCGCGGTTGATAGGCCGCGTAGAGTAGGGCGCACGTCTCCAGGAAGCGACGCGCGGCCTTGCTGACCGACCAGCTCGTCAATGTGCAGGCTTCGACGGCAGCCTTCACCCGCTTGCCCTCCTTGAGCACGAGTCGCGCCGCGGATTGGACAGGCCCCTCACGCGCGAAGGGATTCCACCGCAACTTGCCTCGATGGTCGGTTGTTCAACCAACGTGACCGTCTGACGCAGGTGGTCATATGATCGCCCTCGCGTCTATCGATCGGCGCAATTTCGCCGAATTGCGACAGGCAATAATCAGCGTCGGACAGCGCCCCCTCTGCGGGCTCGGGCGAGGAGGGGCTCGAAATCCTCGCCCGGCATCCGGTGCACGTCCTGCTGTCCGACGAGCGCATGCCGGGCATGAACGGCAGCGAGTTCTTCATGCGCGTGAAGAACCTGCATCCCGGGACGGTGCGCATGGTGCTTTCTGGATATGCCAATGTCGACACGATCACGCGCGCGATCAACAACGGAGCGGTGAGCAAGTTCCTGCTCAAGCCGTGGGACGACGAGGAACTGCGCAGCACGATCCGCAACGCGTTTGCACGCGTACACGCCGACGGAGCGCGAATATGATAAATAAGGAGATACGGATATGGCTCGCGCGCGAAGCGTGCATCGAGGGCATAGCTCATGGCGGACGGGGGCTC
>NZ_WTVK01000056.1 GCF_012910805.1 Aromatoleum evansii | reverse complement strand
GAGACAGTCCCTGGCGCCCCGGCACCCTGATCCGCTTTTCGGCCGCACTGCACGCCGCAGCGGCCGCGGGCATCGCCCTGCGACCCGACGCCTGGCCGTGGGCCGCCGCAGCCGTCGCGGCCAACCACGGCCTGCTCACCGCGGCCGGGCTGTTTCCGCGCTGCACCCTGCTGGGGACGAACTGGACGCGACTGCCAGCCGCCGCGGTCGCGCGGAGGGAGATTGCGCTCACGATCGACGACGGCCCCGACCCGGAGGTCACGCCGTACGTGCTCGATCTCCTCGACGCCCATGGCGCCCGCGCGAGCTTCTTCGTCATCGGCCGGCTCGTGCGCGAGCATCCGGCACTTGCGCGCGAGATCGTCGCGCGCGGCCACGCCGTCGAGAACCACAGCGAACACCACCTCAAGACCTTCTCGCTGCGCGGCCCGCGCTGGCTGGCGCGCGAAATCGGCGCCGCGCAGGACACCATCGCCGACGTCTGCGGCCGGCAGCCGCGCTTCTTCCGCGCCCCGGCGGGCCTGCGCAACCCGTTCCTGGAACCGGTCCTCGCCCGCCTGGACCTGCAACTCGCATCATGGACGCGACGCGCCTACGACACCCGTACGGGCGACGCCGCGATCGTCCGCCGGCGCCTGTCGGAGAACCTCAGCGCGGGCGACATCCTGCTGTTGCACGACGGCAATGCCGCCCGGACGAGCACGGGTGCGCCGGTGATTCTCGAGGTGCTGCCGCGCCTGCTCGTGCGATTTGCGCGCGAGGGCCTCGAGCCGGTCACGCTCGCTTCAGCCATTCCCTGAGCCCCGGGGGCTCCCGAAACGACCGCGCTCCTCCGCCTGCTGCCGAGCCGCAACGAGCCGTCCGCGAGCCACTCCGACCTTTTGATAAAATGCTTTCTTTTCGAGCCGCCGAGGCACCGTGCATCCGTTGCTGATTTCCGCCTACACCGCCTCGTCCTGCCTCGGACGCGGACTGGAGCCGCTGCGCGAAGCGATGCTCGCCGGCCGCTCCGGGCTCAAGCCCTGCGACTTCGAGACCGTATCCCTGCCCACATGGATCGGCGAGGTCGAAGGCACCGACGACCAAGTGCTCCCCGCCTCGCTGGCGCGCTTCGACTGCCGCAACAACCGGCTCGCGCAGCTCGGCCTGGTGCAGGACGGCTTCGCCGATGCGGTCCGCGAGGCGATGTCCCGCCACGGCGCGGATCGCATCGGCGTGTTCCTCGGTACGAGCACCTCGGGCATCCTGGAAACCGAACTCGCCTACCGCCACCGAGCCCCGGACACCGGCGCCCTCCCGGCCACTTTCAACTACGCCGGCACGCACAATACCTTCTCGCTCGCCGACTTCGTGCAGCACTGGTTCGGACTGAAGGGACCCGCGGTGGTCGTCTCGTCCGCCTGCTCGTCCAGCGCCAAGGTGTTCGCCTCCGCGGCGCGCATGATCGCGAGCGGGCTGATCGACGCGGCCCTCGTCGGAGGCGTCGACTCGCTGTGCCTCACGACCTTGTACGGCTTCAATTCGCTGGAGCTCACTTCGTCGCGGGCCTGCCGGCCCTTCGATCGCGCCCGCGACGGTATTTCGATCGGCGAAGGGGCCGCCTTCGCGCTGGTCGAGCCCGTGCCGGCCTCCATGCCGCGCGATGCGATCCTGCTGCTCGGCTACGGAGAGTCCAGCGACGCCTACCACATGTCCTCGCCGCACCCCGAGGGCCGCGGTGCGCGCCAGGCGATGGATGCGGCGCTGGCGCGTGCCGGCCTCGCTGCGCGCGACATCGACTACATCAACCTCCACGGCACGGCCACGCCGAGCAACGACGCCGCCGAAGGCAAGGCGGTGAAGGGGCTTTTCGGCGACGCGACGCCCTGCAGTTCGACCAAGGGCGCAACCGGCCACACCCTCGGCGCCGCCGGCGGCATCGAGGCGGTGATAGCCGCGCTCGCGATCCGCGACGGCTTCGTTCCGGCGGGCGCCGGCACCACCGATCCCGAAGAGGGGCTCGATTACGTACTCGCGACGCGTCGGCAACCGGTACGCCGCGTTCTCAGCAATTCCTTCGGATTCGGCGGCACGAACTGCAGCCTCATCCTCGGCAGCCCGGCATGAGGCCCACCATGACGAATCCGCCCGCGGCCTGGATCCGCAGCATCGGCCTGATCGGGCCGGGCATGGCCGACTGGCCGGCCTGCGCCGCGATCCTCGCGGGCGACGCCGCGTGGAGCCCCGAAAAGACCGTACTCAACGCCCCCGAGCAACTGCCGCCGGCCGAACGCCGGCGTGCCGTGCGGGTCGTGAAGCTCGCGCTCGGTATCGGCCTGCAGGCGACGACAGCGGCCGGTATGGATCCGTCCGGGCTTGCAACGGTGTTCTCGTCCTCCGGGGGCGACGGGGTCAATTGCCACCAGATCTGCGAAACCCTCGCATCCGACGACCGCCAGATCTCGCCGACGCGTTTTCACAATTCCGTGCATAACGCCGCCGCCGGCTACTGGGGCATCGCCACCGGCGCGACCGCCCCCTCGGCCGTACTGTGCGCCTATGACGGCAGCTTCGGCGCGGGCCTCCTTGAAGCGCTCGCCCAGGTCCGGTTCGACGGCCAGCCCTGCCTGCTGCTCGCCTACGACGCAGACTACCCGGAGCCGCTGCGGGCGGCCCGCCCCATCCCGGATGCCTTCGGCGTCGCCCTGCTGCTGACCCCCGAGCGGGAAGCGAACAGCTGCGGACGCCTCGCCGCCAAGCTCACCGACGCCCCGCCCGACACGCTCGCCGACCCGGCCCTCGACGCCTTGCGGTGCTCGATTCCCGCCGCACGCAGCCTTCCGCTGCTCGAGGCGATCGCGGCAAGCCGCAGCGGCCGTGTCGTGCTCGACTACCTCGCCCACGCCCGCCTCGCGGTGGACTACACGGCATGACCCTGCCAACCACCCTCGACCACGACGGCATCGCCGCACGCATTCCGCACCACGGCAGGATGTGTCTGCTCGCCAGCGTCGAAGCATGGGATGCCGACGCGATCCGTTGCCGGGCGACCAGTCACCGCGACGCCGACAACCCGCTGCGCGATGCTGACGGCCTGCCTGCGACGAGCGCCATCGAGTATGCCGCGCAGGCGATGGCGGTGCATGGCGCCCTGGTCGCCAACGCCGGGGATGCCCCGCGCGCGGGTTACCTCGCGAGCGTGCGCGGGGTGGAGATCGCGGTCGAACGGCTGGATACGGTGACATCAGACCTCTACATCGGTGCCGAGCGCATCACCGGCAACGACAACCAGATCCTCTACTCCTTCACCGTCGCTGCGGACGGCCACGTGCTCGTTTCCGGCCGTGCCGCGGTGATCCTCGACGCGGGCGCCCTGGGCGCCGGCCCCAGCGGGAGCCCATCTTGAAACGCGCACTCGTCACCGGCGGAAGCGGCGGCATCGGCGCGGCGATCTGCCGCCGTCTCGCCGGCGACGGCCACCACGTCTTCATCCATGCGAACCGCAATGCCGACAAGGCCGAGGCCCTCGCCGACGAAATCCGCAGCGCGGGTGGCAGCGCCGAGGCCGTCGCGTTCGACGTCACCGACGCCGCCGCCACGGCGGCCGCACTCGACGCGATCGGTGCTGACGGCCCGCTGCAGATCCTCGTCAATAACGCCGGCATCCACGACGACGCCGTCTTCCCCGGCATGCGCGCCGACCAGTGGCAGCGCGTCATCGACGTGTCGCTGAACGGCTTCTTCAACGTCACCCAGCCGCTCACGATGCCGATGCTCCGCACGCGCTGGGGGCGCATCATCACGATCTCTTCGGTGGCGGCGATCACCGGCAATCGCGGCCAGGCCAACTACGCGGCCGCCAAGGGCGCCCTGCATTCGGCCAGCAAATCGCTCGCACAGGAACTCGCGAGCCGGGGGGTCACGGTGAACGTCGTCGCGCCCGGCATCATTGACACGGCGATGAGCGAAGACGCCTTCGACGCGGATGCGATCGCGCGCATCGTGCCGATGAAGCGCGCCGGCAAGCCGGAAGAGGTCGCCGACCTGGTCGGCTTCCTTGCCTCGACCCAGGCCGCCTACATCACCGGCCAGGTGATCTCGATCAACGGCGGGATGATCTGAAGCGTCGCGCGAGCAGGACGGGCAGGCGTACTAGGAAGCCACAGAACAGGCGCGTGTGCATCCATGTCAGCAGCAGGTTGTCGCGCGCGTAGTTGAAATGGGACACGCCTCCTTCGTCGGGGCGGAAGTACTTGACCGGCGCCGGCAGATTCACCGGCCGCACCCCCAGCCACGCCATGCGCACCACGGCCTCGGGGTCGAAATCGAAGCGGCGCATCCAGCGCTGGCCGTGCATGACCTTGGCCAGCGGGGCGATCGGATACACGCGAAAGCCGAACAGCGAATCACCGATCCCCATCCACAGCGTCTCGAGGTTCGCCCACCAGTTCGACAGCTTGCGACCGCGCACGCGCAGCGCCGGGGCGCTGGCGTCGAAGACGGGCAGGCCGAGAACCATCGTGTCCGGTCGTGCCGCCGACGCCGCCATGAAGTCGGGGATCAGCTCCGCGGGATGCTGGCCGTCCGAATCCATCGTCAGTACGTGCGTGAAGCCCTGCTTCGCAGCCAGCTCGATGCCATGCAGCACTGCGGCTCCCTTGCCCGAGTTCTTCGGCAGGACGATCACGCGCAGGCCCGGATCCTCCTCGGTCATGCGGCGCAAGCCGTCGGTGGTGCCGTCCGTGCTGCCATCGACGACGACCCATACGGGCATCCACTGGTGCCGAGCGGCGCGCACCGTCTCGAACACCTTCGGCCCCGGGTTGTAGCTCGGGATCAGCACCAGATGCGTGGCGGTGGGCGCCTCGACCGGACTGGGCAGCGGCGCGGATTTCGGCAGTGTGACCTGATGGGGCGTCATGGCAGCGTGCGAAACAGGGTTCAGATCGTGGACGACGACATTGTGCCACCGTCCCTCTCCGGCGGTCGCGGCAGAACGGCATCCTCGAGTTCGGCAACGAAATAGCGCTCGAGTTCGGCCATGAAAGGCTGCACGCTGGAAGGCGGATCGAAGCGGCGCCCGAGCCGCACGCGGTAGCCGACGGGCATCTCCGGCTTGCGGAAAAGGGGCCAGCCCTTGCACAGATAGGGCGAATCGGTTTCGATGAAGATCGTCTGCACCGGCACCCCCGAGCGCCGTGAGATCAGCCCTACGCTGCTCATCAGCGGATTGACGGGCATGCGCGTCGTGCGCGTGCCCTCGGGGAATACCAGCAGGAAGCTGCCCGCCGACAGGTCGTTCGTCGCGCAGCCCACCATGCGCAGCGGCGAATCGTTGCGGATGTAACGGGCGAGGCGTGCGCCGGCGCCCAAGAAGATGTTGTCCATGAGCCCGGCCTTCATGATGCAGGCGACGTCGGGCAGGCGCGAGATCACCATTACCGCATCCAGGAGGCTCGGGTGATTCGGCGCAAGGATCAGCGGCCCCTGCCCGCGCAGCTTGTCGAGCGCCGCAAGGTCGAATCGGCATGCGCCGATGAGGGTCAGGAAGCGGATGTAGCTGTTGAACCCACGGTTGATGACGAAGCGCCCCAGGCGCCGGCCGGCGCGCGCCGGCAGCAGCGGGTAGAACACCATAGCGAACGGCGTCCACAGCAGGCAGATCACTCCCAGGTAACCGAGGCCGAGGTACAGCAGCACATACTCGCGCACGCGCCGCAGCGCCCCCTGCCGCGTCCGGCCGCCGCTACTCATCCGCTTCGACTCGACGCGAGGATTCGCCCAGCACCCAGGTCAGCGCGAAACCGGCGGCGAAATAGTCCTTGCGCTTCACCAGCGGGCTGTCCTCGAACACCGCGCCGGCGAGGCTGTCGTAGCGCACGAAACCCCCGACCCACAACCCCGGATAGCGCTTCCACAACGCCGCCAGCACCTGCGTGCCGCCGTAGCCGCCACGGGCGTCGTAGGCCGGACGCTGCGGCGTCGCCTCGCTCGCCTCGACCGTGTAGAAATAGCGGTGCTGCCGCCGGTCTCCATAGACCGGGCCGGCGATCACGCCGAGCGTCCAGCCGCCCAGTCCGGCCGGATCACGCCAGTCCAGGTTGAGCTGCGGAGTGAACTGCCAGCCCGTCGATTCGGGGCCGCCTTCCGCCGTGAAGCCCGCACGCAAGGGCAGGCGCGTGCGCAGGCGCAGGCGCTCGTCGGCCGAACGCCACAGCCGCACATCGAGCGAGGGTCCGATCTCGACGGTCGGCTTCAGGTCGGGCATGCCTTCGCGCGCCTTCACGCGATCGCTGCTGACCGGTGGGGAAGCCCCCAAGCTGAGGCTCAGCTCGACGCGGTCGCTGTCGAAGAAGGTGCCGCGGATCCCCTGCCGGTCGGCCTTCAGGAATTCGCCACGATAAACCACGTAGGGCACGGGCAGCACGAACAACCGATCCTCGTCCGAACCGCGGTAGGCGGGAAACTGCAGCACGGTGAGTCCCGCACCGAGTTCCCAGAGGGGCTTTTCCGCCGCCGCGGCGACCGGAGCGAACGCGGGCGCCAGCAGCGCGGCGAGCAGTCCGCGCTGCAGCCACCGGCTCCCCGCTCCTGCCCTCATCGCCAATCCTCCATCGCATGTCCGCCCGAGGCCTCGACTTCCACCAGCAGGTCCTCGCGACACACGTCCGCCTGCACGTACACCACCGGCACCGCATCGCCGAGATGCTCGCGAACACATCTCCGCACGGCGTCGAGGTCGCCCGCGTGGCGCACATAGACCTTGTACGCGAGATCCCCCGGAGCGAGCGCGATGCCTGCCGGAGCTGCCCGCCGCGCCTCGCCGAGGACCGCCTCGATGTTGCGGAAGGACTCGGCCGTCTGCGCGACGACGTCGCCCCGATGCAGGGTTTCGTGCCCGACGATGCTTGCCGTGCCCGATACGAACAGCGTCGGCGATGTCAGCGACGGCGCGAGGCTCGCGCGCGCGAAGGTCGGGCTGCGCGGACCGTACTGCCGGGGGTAATGATACGCGCACACCTGGCGCGGATTCTCGATCGCCTGCGGCGCATCTCGCAGCGCGATGAAGTACAGCGTGAATGGCCCCGACGCCGAACCGAGCGCACACGCAGCGGGCACGCTGCCTATCGTGCTGCGGCCGCCGGCCCCGAAGGCGTCCTGGCGGCCGGCGTTGAACTGCCAGTAGCGTTCGCTGCCGTCGATCACGGCATTGATCGCCGGAAAGTAGTTCCAGGCACGGAAGAGCGCGGGATAACCCGCCTCGTCGAGCAGATCGAACACCTCCCGGTACGCTGCGCGGGTGGCCCGCTGCAGTGCAGAAACGCCGTCCGCGTCCACAGGCATCTCGCCCTCGTCCAGCGCGATGGCCCCGAACAGCATGCTCTCCGTGCAGCGATAACGCACCCGTCCGTGCACGCCTGCCCTTGTCGGCCTGCCGGCACGCCACACCTCGCACACGGAGCGCGGTCCGGCCAGCACGGGGGTCGCGACCCGGGCGAGCGGAACTCCGGACGGCACGCAGCCCGCATCCCCCTCGCCAAGGATCGCGACACCGAGCACCTCATCCCACCACTGCGGCGCGCATTCCCGGACGGACGACATCGGCATGTATGCCAGGGACAAACCGCGAACCAGACTCATCAGCACATCAAGCTTTCCTGCACAGGGGCAATGGATTCCCGGAATGAACGACGGCAGTCGGAAGCCCCGTGCGAATCGGCGCTCGCCCCGGGCGCAGGACGGGAGAGGATCGCAAGCGGCGAAGAAGATCTCCCCGCACGGGAAAGGACGAGATTCCGGGCATTCCGGAAACCTCGCAATCTTGCATGTTTTTCATTACAAAACATGCAGTTACAACGCCGCCAGAAGATGACAAGGGGCGAATCTTCACACACCGCCGGACAAGTTGCAAGGCGCGGTGATGGCGCGCTGGCGCAGTAGTCCGTCCGCCTTCCGGAGACGCCCCCGCGCGGGGGAATCCCCTGCTGCGCGCCATCGTTTCCGATCGGAAAACTGATTGTCACGCAATCGTCGGATTTTCAACTTGTTCAGGCATTGCTAAAGTCATGGAATCGGTCATCGCGCCGCTGATGCCAGTCGGATCGAGCGGCGACCCACGCCCAGGAGCCCCCGCATGAAAAGCCTGTTCGACGCCGTTCGCATCGGCGACATCGACCTGTCCAACCGCATCGTGATGGCGCCGCTGACGCGCAACCGCGCCCTCCCCGGCAACGTGCCCGGCCCGCTCACCGTCGAGTACTACCGCCAGCGGGCCAGCGCCGGCCTCATCGTCACCGAGGCCAGTCCGATCAATCCGATGGCTCACGGCTATCTCGACACCCCGGGCATCCACAGCGCCGAACAGGTCGCAGGATGGCGCAAGGTCACCGATGCCGTGCATGCCGCCGGCGGACGCATCGTGATCCAACTGTGGCACGTCGGTCGCATCTCGCACACCTCGCTGCTGCCCGAGGGCGCTGCGCCGGTATCGAGCACCGACCGCCCCGCAAGCGGGGCCAAGACTTTCACCCGCGACGGCTTCGTTCCCGTCTCCACGCCGCGTGCCCTGCGGGACGACGAACTTCCGGGCATCGTCGCCGACTACCGGCGCGCAGCCCGTCTCGCGATGGAGGCCGGATTCGACGGTGTCGAAGTCCATGCGGCCAACAACTACCTGCTCGAACAGTTCCTGCGCGACAGCGTGAACGATCGCAACGGCCCTTACGGCGGCAGCATCGAGAACCGCGCGCGCCTCCTGCTGGAGGTTATGGACGCCGTGTGCGGCGAGATCGGTGCCGGCCGCACGGGCATCCGTCTCAGCCCCCTGACCAGCGGCAATGGCACCCCGCGCGACAGCGATCCCCAAGCGCTCTACAACCATGTCGTCGAACGGCTCGCGCCGCTGGGGCTCGCCTACATCCACGTCATCGAGGGCGAAACCGGTGGCAAGCGCGAACCCGCGGACCTCGCCCGTCCGTTCGACTTCAACGCGCTGCGCAGCCGCTTTGCCGGCGCGTGGATGGTCAACAACGGCTACACGCGCGAATTGGCCATGCAGGCGGTGGCCGAGGGCAAGGCGGATCTCGTCGCATTCGGCAAGGCCTTCATCAGCAACCCCGACCTTGTCCGCCGCCTGCGCGAGAACGCCCCGCTCACCCCGCCGCGCACGGACCGCTTCTACGGCGGCGGAGCCGAAGGCTATACGGACTACCCGACGCTCGACAGCGAAACCGTCGCCTGACCCTCAGAACCGCTCCACCCATGGGCGCAGGTCCAGTTCCTGCGTCCACCCGCTACGCGGCTGCCGATACAGCTGGAAATACGCCTCGGCGATCGCGTCGGGGGCAAGCAGCGCGTCGTCGTCGTGGGTGTCGGTATGCTCGACGACGGCCGTCGGCCGGATCCGGCCGTCGATCACCACGTGCGCCACGTGGATACCCTTGGGCTGAAGTTCGCGCGCCATGCTCTGCGCAAGTGCGCGCAGGCCGAACTTGCCGACCGCAAGGTTGTGGAAACCCGCGCTCCCGCGCAGGCTCGCCGTGGCCCCGGTGAACAGGATGGTCCCGCCGGGACCGCCCTGTTCGATGCGTTCGAGCAGCGCCCGGGCCGCCTCGCGACCGACGAGGAAGCCGCCCAGGCAGCCGACGCGCCAGCAGCGTTCGAACTCTTCGGCGCTGGTCTCGACGATGCCGCGCGCGACGAAAGCCCCCGCGTTGTAGACAACGACATCGGGGCACCCGTAGTCGGCGCGCACGGCGCGGAACAGCGCCTGTACGTCTTCCTCGCGCGCCGCATCGCAGCGGTAGGCATGCGCGCCGCGGCCGATCCCCGCGCATTCGACGCTGAGGTTCTCCAGCCGATCGAGGTTGCGGCCAGCAAGCGCCACATTCATTTCCGCCGCGCCGAAACGGCGCGCGAGCGAGCGTCCGAGCCCCGGCCCCGCGCCGACGATCAGTGCAAGTTTCCGCTGTTCCATCGCTGTCTCCTCGAAGCGCCGACCGTCGACCATGATTGGACACGCCGTTCGGTGACTTAACTTTAGATCACGCCCGCTGCGTGCGCCTCGTCACGCCCGCAGCACGAGGCAGCCGTTGGCGTGCAGCCTGCTCCAGGGGTATCCTCGCCGGATGAGGCTCCGCGGGGCCTCCACCGATGGCGAATGCGTAGCGGCCCGTCTTTTCGGGCGGGGACCACCAGCGAGGGCGATCCGAGATGACCGACGACCTGACCGACGAAAGCTGGCGACAGAATATTGAAGGACGCTTCGACGAACGCCTTGGCCCCGTCCGAAGCCCGGACTGGTGGACCGGCTTGCCGCCCGAGCGCTGCCCGGGCAGGACGACCGATGGCGTGCTCACCTCGCTGCCGCTACCGAATCTGGCCACCTGCACCCGCGAGCAGGTCCGTGCCTACTTCGACAACGGCTGGACGCTCACCGAGCTGCTGTTCTCCGGACTGATCGGCGAGGAAGCCTTCTATCGCCCGCCGTACCATCATCTGCGACATCCGATGGTGTTCTATTACTGCCACCCCCCTGCGCTCTACGTGAACAAGCTGCGCGTGGCGGGGCTGATCCCTGCGCCGCTCAACCCGTATTTCGAACGCATCTTCGAAACCGGCGTCGATGAGATGCGCTGGGACGACATGTCGAAGAACGCGATGCGCTGGCCCGCGTTCGATGAGGCCCACGCCTACCGCAAGGCAGTGTACGCGCTGGTGCGCCGTGTCATCGACGAGCACCCCGGACTCGCCGAAGGCCATCCGCCGATCACGCAGAACGATCCCCTGTGGGCGCTGTTCATGGGGTTCGAGCACGAGCGCATCCATCTCGAGACCTCGTCCGTGCTGATCCACGAGCTGCCGCTGCGGCTCGTCCGGCGGCCAGCGGGATGGATGCCGCCACATTCCTCCGCAGCGAGCCCCGCGGCATTCCCGCCGATTCCCGGACGCGACTATCCGGAAATGGAACTCCTCCCCGTCGCTGCGACCCGCCTGCAGCTCGGCAAACCCGCCGAATGGCCCTCCTACGGCTGGGACAACGAATACGGCAGCCGCGGAGTCGATGTGCAGCCCTTCCGCGCGGGCCGCAGCCTCGTGAGCAACGGAGAGTTCTGGCAGTTCGTCGCCGACGGCGGATACCGCGACCGCCAGTGGTGGTCGGAAACCGGCTGGTCCTGGCGCACCTACCGCAACATCAAGTGGCCCACGTTCTGGGTGCCCGACGGCCCCGCAGGATCCCACCGCTTCCGCCTGCGCACGCTGTTCGAGGAAATCGACATGCGCTGGAACTGGCCCGCCGAAGTCAATTGGCACGAGGCCAGCGCGTATTGTGCGTGGCTGAGCGCGCGCCTGGGCCAGCCCTGCCGCCTGCCGAGCGAAGCAGAGCACAATGCCCTGCGCGACCCCGTCGCCGCCGTCACCGACGATCCGGTCATGGCCGCGGACGGTGCGGCCCTGCTGCACGAACGCGGCCTCAACCTCAACCTCGGCTGCGGCTCCTCCTCCCCCGTCACCGCCGGCGCGCTCACGGCAAAAGGCTTCCGCGACGTCTTCGGCAACGTGTGGCAGTGGCTGGGCGACCAGTTCAATCCGCTGCCCGGGGCCCAGGTCCACCCGTACTACGACGACTTCAGCAGCCCCTGCTACGACGGCGAGCACCAGATGATCCTCGGCGGTTCGTGGATCTCGACCGGCGACGAGGCCAGCGTGTGGTCGCGCTTCCATTTCCGCCCGCACTTCTTCCAGCACGCGGGCTTTCGCGTCGTGCAGGCCGCCCACGACGGCGGTGCCGTGCGTCTCGATGCGGAAGGCGCGCCGGGCAAGGCCTACGAAAGCGCCGGGATCACCAACGAGTACCTGCTGCTGCACTATGGCAGCCCGCAGGAGCAGATGCCGCACGCGTCCGGGCCCCGCGATGCCTGCCAGTTCCCGCTGCGTGCAGCGCGCTGGCTGATGGAAGGCGCACGCGAACTCGGGATCGTTGGCGGCCGGGCACTCGACGTCGGTTGCGCCGTCGGCGGCGCGAGCTTCGAACTCGCACACATGTTCGGCGAAGTCCTCGGCATAGACCTGAGCCGCTCCTTCATCGATGCGGCCGCCACCTTGCGCGATCGAGGCGTCCTCGAATACGCCTGCCGCGACGAAGGCGAACTCGCCCACCCGCTGCTGGCGCGCGTCGATCCGGCCATCGACCGCAGCCGTGTCGCGTTCCGCCAGGCCGACGCCTGCTCGCTGCCCGCCGAACTCACGGACTACGATGCGGTGCTGCTCGCCAACCTGCTGTGCCGCCTGCCGAGCCCCAGGTCGCTGCTCGGGCGCCTCGGCGGGCCGCGCGGGCTGGTGCGCGCGGGCGGCGTCGTCGCCATCCTGTCGCCCTACACCTGGCTGGAACAATTCACACCCCGCGGCGCTTGGCTCGGCGGCTACATGGACGGCGAACGTGCCGTGCGCAGCGCCGACACCCTCAAGGCGCTCCTCGGCGCCGACGGCTTCGAGTTGCGCCGCGAAGCCGAAATACCCCTCGTGATCCGCGAGCACGCACGCAAGTATCAGTACATCGTCACGCACGCCATGCTGTGGCAACGCGTGCGCTGACCGCCATCGACAAACCCGACCGCCCGTTCCGAACATGAGCTTCAGATACCTGCAGAGCCTCTTCAACCCCCAGTCGATCGCCGTGATCGGCGCCAGCGCCCGCCCCCGGCGCATCGGCAGCGTGGTCATGCGCAACCTCCTGGCGGGCGGATTCGGCGGTGCGATCATGCCGGTCAACCCCAAGCGCGACGCCGTGGCCGGAGTACTCACCTATCCCAACGTCGCCGCCCTGCCGCGCACGCCCGACCTCGCGATCATCTGCACCCCGCCGTCGGCCATCCCGGGCATCCTCGAACAGCTCGGCGAACGCGGCACGCGAGCGGCCATGGTCATGGCGAGCCAGCTCGGCACCACCTTGGGCACGGACGGGCGGCCGCTCGACGTGACCATCCTCGAGATCGCCCGCCGTCACGGCATCCGCATCCTCGGCGGCAGCACCCTCGGCGTCATGGTGCCCCAGGCAGGCCTGAACGCGACCTTTTCCCAGGTCGGCGGACTGTCGGGAAACATCGGCTTCGTCTCGCAGTCCGACGCCGTCGGAACGATGGTGCTCGACTGGGCCATGCCGCGGAAGATCGGCTTCTCGCATTTCGTCTCGCTCGGCGATGCGCTGGATATCGGTTTCGGCGAGGTGCTCGACTTCCTCGGCAGCGATCCGGGCACGCGCGCGATCCTCATGTACATCGAGTCGATCCGCGAACGCCGCAGCTTCATGGCGGCCGCACGCGCGGCGGCCCGCAACAAGCCGGTGGTGGCGATCAAGGCCGGACGTGCGCAGCGCGCCTTGCCGGGTATCGGCGACCCCCTGTTCCTCGACAGCCCCGGTCTGATCGGCAGCGACGACGTGGCGGACGCCGTGCTGCGCCGCGCCGGCATCCTGCGCGTCGACCATCTGAACGAACTCTTCGGTGCGGTGGAGACCGTCGTGCGCTCGCGCCCGATCCACGGCGACCGCCTCGTCGTGATCAGCAACGGCGGCGGCGCCGGCATCATGGCCGAGGACAGCCTGCATCTCGGCGGCTACGCGCTGCCTGACCTCTACCCCAACACCCTCACGCGCCTGCGCCGCCTGCTGCCGCCCGACTGGAACGGCCGCAACCCCATCGCCATCCGCGTCGATGCGCCGCCCAAGCGCTACGAGGATGTGCTGAAGATATTGTGCGAGGAGCAGGATGGCGACGCGATCCTGGTGATCCACACGCCAAACGCACTCACCCCCAGCATGGAGGTCGCCGAATCGGTGATCAAGACCATCCGCAGCGTCGGCGGCAACCTCCTCACCTGCTGGATCGGCGACGAAACCGCCGCCGCCGAGCGCAAACTGTTCGCGGATTCCGGCATCGCCACCTTCGACACGCCGGAAAACGCCACACGCGCCTTCGTGCACATGGTCAATCACCGGCACACGCGCGAAGTGCTGATGCAGGCGCCCCCCTCCACCTCGGAGAACTTCCGCCCCGACGTCGATGGCGCGCGCACCGTCGTGCGCAAGGCCATCGCCGAAGGCCGCACGCGCCTGACCGAGCCCGAGGCCAAGCACATCCTTGCGGCGTACGAGATCCCCGTCGTGCAGACGCACCTGGCCGCGACGCCGCAGGACGTCTCCGCCATCGCCACCGAGCTCGGCATGCCCGTTGCGGTCACCGTCATGTCGCGCGACATCCGCCGCAAGTGGGAAGTGGGCGGCGTCGCGCTGGACCTCGAGACCCCGGAGGCCGCGGAATCGGCAGCCCAGGCCATGCTCGCACGCGTCGCCGCCGCGCGGCCGGACGTGCGGATCAGCGGCTTCGCCGTGCAGCCGATGGAAACGCGCCCCCACACCCGGCAACTGATCGTCGGCGTCGTCACGGACCCGCTGTTCGGGCCGATGATCGTGTTCGGCGAAGGCGGGCGGGGGCTGGAGGTGTACCGCAACCTCGCCATCGGTCTGCCGCCGCTCAACCTGCCGCTCGCCCACGACCTCATCAACCGCAGCCGCGCGGCGGGGCTGCTCCATGCCTACCACAACCATCCGGCAGCCGATCGCGACGGCGTGGCGCAGCTGCTGACCCGGATCTCGCAGCTCATCGTCGACATCCCCGAGATCGAGGAACTCGACATCAACCCCTTGTTCGTGGACGACCAGGGGGTTCTGGCCGTCGATGCACACATCCAGTTGTCGACGACACCGCCGAACCCCCAACGACTGTCGATCCGCCCCTATCCCGAAGACCTCGCCGAAGCGGCGACGCTGCGCGACGGCCGCAAGGTCGTCCTGCGCCCGATTCGTCCCGAAGACGAACCCACGCACTACGAATTCCTGTCGCGCGTGACGCCGGAAGACATCCTGTTCCGTTTCTTCCACTACATCGGGACGCTGCCGCGCACGGAGATGGCGCGTCTCACCCAGATCGACTACGACCGCGAAATGGCCTTCATCGCCAGCGGGCGCGACGACTCCGGCCGCCCGGAGACGCTGGGCGTGGTTCGCGCCGTGGCCGACCCCGACAATCACACGGCGGAGTTCTCCATCCTCGTGCGTTCCGACATGAAAGGCTACGGAGTCGGCTTGACCCTGATGAAGAAGGTGATCCGCTACGCCCGCGAACGCGGCCTGCGGGTGCTGGCCGGCGAAGTCATGGCGGAAAACGAGCCGATGCTGAAGCTGCTGAAGGTGTTCGGCTTCACCATCAAGGCGTCGGAGGAGCCGGGCATCCTCGCGGTGAAGCTGATGCTGCAGGAGCAGCCGGTCAAGACGTGAGCGTCGACACCGCCCGCAGCCACTTGCCGAACTCCGCCGCGGGCATCGGCCGTGCGAACAGGAAGCCCTGCCCCTCGTCGCATCCTTCCTCGCGCAGGAAGCGGCGCTGCGCTTCCGTCTCGATACCTTCGGCGATGACCTTGAATCCCAGGCTGTGGCCCAGAGCGATGACCGCGCGGCTGATCGCGATGTCGGAGGGATCGTCCGGCAGGTCGTTCACGAAGGCGCGGTCGAGCTTGATCGTGCCGATCGGCAGCTTTTTCAGGTAGGCCAGCGAAGAGTAGCCCGTTCCGAAATCGTCGATCGCCGTGGTGATGCCCAGCGCCATGATGTCGTTGAGCACGCGTCGGCCGTGATCGGGGTTCTCCATGATCACGGTTTCGGTGATCTCGATCTCCAACACCGACGGCGGCAGGCGCCAGCGCCCCATCACCGCGCGCAGCGTTGCGACGATGTCGCTGCGGTCGATCTGCGGCCCGGCCACATTGACCGCGAGCCGCCCGATCTCCAGCCCCTCGTCGAGCCAGCCGCGCGCTGCGGCACCTACCTGATCCAGGACCTGTTCGCCGAGCGGGATGATGAGACCGCTGCGTTCGGCAAGCGGAATGAAGTCGCCCGGGGGAATGAGCCCGCGTTCCGGGTCGCGCCAGCGCACGAGTGCCTCCGCGCCAAGGTACGCACCATCCTCCAGGCTGAACTGCGGCTGGAACCACACCTCGAACTCGTTGCGGTCGATCGCACGGCGCAGCGCGCTCTCGGTGTGCAGGCGCTTCTGCGCCTCGGCGGTCATGCTGCGCTGATAGAAGCGGTACGTGTTGCGCCCCGCCCCCTTCGCCTCGTACATCGCGGCATCCGCATTGCGGATCAGCTCGGTTACGTTCGGCCCGTCGTCGGGGAACACGGCAATGCCGATGCTGGTGGTCACCATCCCGGTACCGCCGGCCATCTCGAATGGCACCTGGATCGCCGCGAGGATGCGCCGGATCACCTCGACGGCATCGGCACCATCCCCCAGCTCCGACAGGATCACCGCGAACTCGTCGCCGCCAAGCCGCGCGACCGTATCCTCGACCCGCACGCAGGTGCCGAGGCGCTCCGCGACGAGTTGCAGCAGCTGGTCGCCGACCGGATGACCGAGGCTGTCGTTGATCGTCTTGAAACCATCCAGATCGAGCAGCAGCACGCCAACGCGATGGCGATAGCGCTGCGCGCGATCGAGAGCATGCTGCATGCGGTCATGGAACAGCACCCGGTTCGGCAATGAGGTCAGCGGATCGAAATGCGCCAGCCGCTCGAGGTCGGCCTGCGTGCGCTTGATCGCCGAGATGTCGGAGAACACGCCGACGAAGTTGCGGATCTCCCCGCCCGCGCCACGCACCGCGCTGATCGTGAGCCACTCCGGATACACCTCGCCGGACTTGCGCCGGTTCCAGATCTCGCCCTGCCACTCGCCCGCCGTCAGGATGGAGGCCCACAGCTGGCCGTAGAAGTCCTCTGCCTGGCGGTCGGACTTGAGGATGCTCGGCGTGCGCCCCCTGACCTCCTCGGCCGTATAGCCGGTGATTTCGGTGAAGGCCGGGTTGGTGGCGATGATGAGTCCGCGCGGATCGGTGACGACGACGCCGTCGGCCGTGGATTCGACGATCGTCGAAGCGAGTTGCAGCGCATCCTGCGAGCGCTTGCGTTCAGTGATGCGTGCGACGAGGAGATTCGCCAGCCATGCGAGCAGAAGCGAATTCAGGATGGCGATGACGAAGTACTGGGACTGGAACGCCGCCCGCCTCGGCCAGCCCTCCTGCGGCGTCGCCGCCAGAACCCAGGAGCCGCCGGGGACACCCAGGCGCGTCTTGACTGGATCGTCCGCGAACACGGCCGGGTCGCCACCGACCACTTCGCCTTCCTCGCCGCGCCCGTCCTTGCCGCGAATGGCGATGCGCAGCACCTGCGAGCCGGTGACCCCGCCGTCGGCCAGGATGTTCTCGATGTTGCCGACGATGGACACGGTGCCCCAGTAGCCGCTGCGAGCGCTGATCCCGTCCTCGCGCACTACCACCGGGGAGCGGATGATCACCGCCCGCCCGCCTTGCACCAGTTGCACCGGACCGGACAGCACCGGCAACCCCGACTGCATCGACTGCTCCACCGTCACCCACTGCTCGGGAATGTTGCGGTAGTCGATGCCCAGCGCCTTCTCGTTCCCCTCTAACGGGTACAGACGTGCGATGACGTTGTCGGGGGCATAGGCGATGTTGCGGATCAGGCGCTGGTCGGCGATGGTCTGCTTTGCCATCGCATCGAACAAATGTGGCGGCAGGTCGCCCATATGCTGGATCAGGTGGACAATTCCGTCGCCGCCGATGATCGCCTGCTTGAGCACCCCGTCGAGTTGCGCCTGAACAGTGGCGAGTTCCGCGATCGTGCGACTGCGCGCCTCGCTCAGCGCCCGCGCGGCATCGAGCGAGCCGAGCACCAGCCCGACGGCTGTGCCGACAAGCAGCACCGCGGCTGCCGCGAGCCATGAAAGCCAGCGATAGAAGGCGGGAGCGACGCGATTGGCTAGGCTCGTGGGCAAGATGGCAGCACGGAAAATGATGACTGGATGGATGCCCGAAAACCGGGAATCTTACACGCCTACCCTCCGCTGCGCACTCACATGCCGGGGCTTTCCCCGCGCCGGCGCGACCATCAAGACGGGGCTTGCATCGGCCTGAATACTGTATATAGTTTCAGTCATAAGAGGATCATGCCATGTCAGCCCGATTCATTTGCCCCCACTGCCACGCTCCCGTGAATCCGCACGCGATGGAGCGCGCATACAGCGATCTCGCCGAGTACCGCATCTGTCCGGCTTGCGACGAAGCGGTGTTCTTCGCGCTGCGCGACGCTCCGCGCATTCCCCCGTGGCTGCAGCGCTCCGAACCCGACGCCGGTGAACACGCGGGCGTCGCCACGCCATCGCCCGGGTCCGCCGTCGGCGTCCTGCCCGAATGCCGCTGAAGATGGAGAACGCAACGTCGATCGAGGACCCGCTCGCCTGCCTGGGGCACCTCAACGAAGCCCAGAAGGCGGCTGTGCTGTTCGGCACGCAGCCGGAGTCCGCCGACCGTGATCGTCCGCTCCTCGTGATCGCCGGCGCCGGTTCGGGCAAGACCAGCACCCTCGCCCACCGCGTCGCGCACCTGCTGGCCTGCGGCGCCGATCCCGGCCGCATCCTGCTGCTGACCTTCTCGCGCCGCGCCGCCGACGAGATGAACCGCCGCGTCACCCGCATCGTCGCGCAGCTGGCGAAATCCCGCCCGCGGCTCGCCGCGGCGTCCCTCGAATGGTCGGGCACCTTCCACGCCATCGGTGCGCGCCTGTTGCGCGAGTTCGCCGGCCGCATCGGGCTCGAACCCGGATTCACGATCCACGACCGCGAGGACTCGGCCGACCTGATGAACCTGGTTCGCCACGAACAGGGTTTGTCCGCCAAGGCGAAGCGCTTTCCGATGAAGGGAACCTGCCTCGCGATCTACTCCGCCGCGATCAACACCCAGGCGCCCCTCGGCGAGGTGCTGCAGCGGTCCTTCCCCTGGTGCAGCGAATGGGAAGCCGACCTCAAGCGCCTCTTTCTGGCTTACGTCGAGGCCAAGCAGGCGCAGCAGGTCCTCGACTACGACGACCTCCTGCTCTATTGGGCACAGATGATCACCGACGGCGATCTCGCCGCGGAGATCGGTGAGCGCTTCTCCCACGTGCTCGTGGACGAATACCAGGATACGAACCGTCTGCAGGCGGCCATCCTGCTCGCGATGAAACCCGACGGACGCGGCCTCACCGTCGTCGGCGACGACGCGCAGGCCATCTACGCCTTCCGCGGCGCGACGGTACGCAACATCCTCGATTTCCCCGCCCATTTCGATCCGCCGGCGCACCACGTCACGCTGGACCGCAACTACCGCTCGACCGAACCCATCCTCGAAGCTGCGAACGCAGTCATCGCGCTCGCGAGCGAGCGCTTCACCAAGGACTTGTGGAGCGAGCGCGGGGGGGGCCGGAAACCGCGCCTGATCTCGGTACGCGACGATGCCGACCAGGCGGCGTGCGTCGTGGAGAACGTGCTTGCGCGCCGCGAGGAGGGCGCGCGGCTCAAGTCGCAGGCCGTGCTGTTCCGCGCATCCCATCACAGCGCGCGCGTCGAGGTCGAGCTCACACGGCGCAACATCCCGTTCGTGAAGTTCGGCGGACTCAAGTTCCTCGAGGCGGCACACGTCAAGGACGTGCTCGCCGTGCTGCGCTGGGCCATCAATCCGCGCGACCGCGTGTCGGGCTTCCGCGCCATTCAGCTTCACGCCGGCATCGGCCCTAAGACGGCGGGACGCGTCCTCGACAACATCGCCAACGCGGCACCCGGCTGCCTGCTCCTCGCCGAGCAGCCCGTCCCCGAGGCGGCACGCGACACCTGGACCGCGTTTGCGGGGCTGCTGGAATCGGTCGCAGCCGCGACATGGCCGGCGAGCCTGGAGCCGATCTGCCAATGGTACGTGGGAGAAATGGCGCGCCTGTACGACGATGCCGCCATCCGCGCGGGCGACATCGAACAGCTCGCGCGGATCGCCGCCACCTACCCGAACCTCGAGCGCTTCCTCACCGAGCTCACGCTCGACCCGCCCAGCGCGACGAGCGACGAGGCCGGCATCCCCCTGCTCGACGAGGACTACCTGATCCTATCCACGATCCACTCCGCGAAGGGGCAGGAATGGTCGGCCGTGACACTGCTGAACGCGGTCGACGGCTGCCTGCCCTCCGACCTCGCGACCGGCAGCAGCAACGAGATCGAAGAGGAGCGCCGGCTGCTCTACGTCGCGATGACGCGGGCCAAGGACGTGCTCGACCTGATCGTGCCGCAGCGCTTCCACGTGTCGCAGCAGCCGGGACGCGGCGACCGCCACGTGTACGCGAGCCGCACGCGTTTCATCCCGAACCGGATACTCGAACGCTTCGAGCAGGCCTCCTGGCCGCCCCCGGCGCTTGCCCCGCGTCCGACCGCGGAATCGCGCCGCATCGCGTTCGACCTCTCCGAGCGGATGCGCGCGATGTGGAAATGAGGCGAGTTTTCCCCAGCGGCTGTGGATAAGCCTGTGGGCCGCGACTGGATGACGCGCGCAAGTCGTTCATCCCGCAGGAATTTCGCTTCCTGCTCCACGGATGAGCAAGCGCGGCGGCGCAGTGCGGCGTGCGGTGCGCCTTACAGGACGCCCGTCGAATGCGCTACTCTTGCCGGCAGCATGCGCGTGCCCGCGTCGCCGCGCCTCCTTTCCTTGTCCCACCGGGAGACGACATGACCCACGACAAGACCCCCGACACGCCCCGACACCAGTCCGGAATCATGAAGTCGGTGCCAGCCCTGGCACGCCACCTCTTCTTCGCCCTGGAGTCGGTCGCCCAATTGCCCGATGCGCTGAACCGGCTGGCGCCGCTGGCCGATGGCGACGCCACCGTCATCGGCCTTGGCGAATCGCTGGTCCGCGCCGCGGGTGGCCATATCGACGGCCTGCGCCCTTTCCCGACCCTGGGCGGCAGCCCGGTCGATATCCCCTCGACCCAGCACGGCATGTGGTGCTGGCTGCGCGGAGACGATCGCGGCGAACTCCTGCATCGCAGCCGCCGCGTCGAGGCGGCCCTCGCCCCCGCCCTGCGCCTGGTGCAGGCGACGGACGCCTTCCGCTACGGCAGCGGGCTCGACCTGACGGGCTACGAGGACGGTACGGAGAACCCCGAAGGCGACGAGGCGATGGCCGTCGCCTTCACCTCGTCGGGTGCCGACGCGCTGCACGGCGGCAGCTTCGCCGCCATTCAGCACTGGCGACACGATCTCGACCACTTCGAGCGCCTGCCGGGAAACGAGCAGGACCACATCATCGGCCGGCGCAAGAGCGACAACGAGGAACTCGAGGACGCACCCGCGTCCGCCCACGTGAAGCGTACCGCACAGGAGAGCTTCGACCCGGAGGCCTTCGTGCTGCGTCGCTCCATGCCCTGGTCGGACGGTACGCAGTCCGGGCTCGTGTTCGTCGCGTTCGGGCACTCGTTCGACGCGTTCGAGGCGCAACTCCGCCGCATGGCCGGGCTCGACGACGGCATCGTCGATGCCTTGTTCCGCTTCAGCCAGCCGGTCACGGGCGGCTATTACTGGTGCCCCCCGACGCGCGACGGTCGCATCGACCTCCGCATACCGGGCCGCTGACTGACGCAGGAGGCGCCCCTACTCCTTCGCGGGTGCCGTTTGCAGCTCTCGCAGCGCCTCGGTGATCTCCGCGGCGCTGCCGGGGCGCACGATACGCGCGACTTCGACGCCGTCACGCAGGAAGACCAGCGTCGGCCACAGCTTCACCCGGAATGATCGTCCCAGCGGTCGGCCGGGGCCGTCCTCGATCTTCAGGTGACGGACCTGCGGATAAGCCGCGAAGGCTTCCGCAATCAGCGGCTGCGCCCCGCGGCAGAAGCCACACCATCCGGTCCCGAACTCCAGCACCGTCGCATCCTTCAGCGCGTCGACGTCCTTGCGCTCGGGCGCGACTGGCGAATACTCAGCGTTTAATCCCATCCATGACTCCAATACCTGTTCCTGGCTCCGGCGCTCCGTTCACGCCGGACGCCACCGACCAAAGGACATGGCCTTCCGGATCCGTGCCGTCGCCAGTCCGATTGCCGCCTCGCGCGGCAGTATCGATTGTGCCGACGCGGCCTCGATCACCGCGCGCGTATTCTCGCGCACCTTCTCCGCGATTGTCGCCAGCGCGGTGGCCTGGCTCCCGCCCGCGTATTCGACTGCCGCGCAGATGACTCCGCCCGCGTTCGCGATGAAATCCGGGACGCACAGGACGCCCTTGCGATGCAGGTATTCCTCGGCTGCGCGCGTGAAGGGGATGTTCGCGCCCTGCAGCACGAGCCGCGTGCGCAAGCGCCCGACGTTGTCTTCGTGCACCACGTCCGGACGCGCGGCAGGAATCCAGATGTCGCATTCGACATCGATCACGGCGTCCGCTGCACCTTTCTGCCCACCCGGATAGTCGAGCACGGACCGGCCTTCGGCCTTGAGCACGTCCAGCACGGCAAGGTCTATTCCGTGCGGGTCCCAGAGCGCCCCAGCCGAGTCAGCGGCGCCTACGACGATGGCCCCCTTCTGCACGAGAAAATGGGCCGAGTGCCGACCGACCGCCCCGTAGCCCTGGATCACCACGCGTGCTCCCGCAAGGTCGAGGCCACAGGCTGCGGCTGCCACCTCGCCCGCGTGGGCGACGCCCCAGCCGGTCGCGCCGATCTGGTCGAGCGGAATGCCGCCGAGCTCGCGCGGCAGGCCCACGGCCCGGCCGATCTCGTCGCGCACCCAGGCCATGCAGGTTTCGTCGGTACCCATGTCGGGACCGAAAATGTAGTCGCGAATGTCGCGCAGCGCACATGCAAGTCCGCGGAGGAGGCGCTCCTTGTCGGGACGCGGCATTCGCGGGTCCCCGTAGAGCACGACCTTGCCGCCGCCATGGCGCAGGCCCGCCGCAGCATTCTTGTAGGTCATCGCGCGCGCGAGCCGGAAGCATTCTTCCGTGCTCACGTCCGGCGCCATGCGCACACCGCCGATCGCGGGTCCGCTGGCGACGTTGTCGACCACCAGAACCGCCTTCAGGTCGATGCCCGGTTCATGGACATGGATGATCTTCGCCGGACCGAGATCGTCCGCAAAACCGAACCCGTCGCTCATCGCCCTCTCCTCCCCATGCCGGACGGGCGCCGGCGATCAGGTATGGAAGCGGCCCACCGCCCCCTGCAGTTCCCCTGCCAACGCGCCCATGTTGCGGGCTGCCGCCGCCGTCTGGCTTGCCGCCTCGCTGTTGCCTTGCGCCATCTGCTTGATCGTCTCGATGCCCGAGAAGACGTCGGCGCTCACCCGCTCCTGCTCCTGCGTCGCCGCCGCGATGTTGTCCAGGCCGTGTCCGACGGCGGCCACCGATTCGCTGGCGGCGGCAAGCACGCCATTCACCGTCATCATAGACTCGCGGCTGGTGGCGATGTGATCCATGGCGTCCGCAATCGCGCGCGTGACCTGCTCGGACTGCTTGCCCAGCGTGTGCGTGATGGCGTCGATCTCGTTGGCCGAAGACGCCGATTTCTCCGCGAGCTTGCGCACCTCGTCGGCGACGACCGCAAAGCCTCGGCCCTGCTCGCCAGCCCGCGCCGCCTCGATGGCCGCGTTGAGTGCCAAGAGGTTGGTCTGTTCGGCCAATTCCTTGACCTCGCTGGTGATATGCGTGATCGCTGTCGTGCTCGACACGAACTGACCGACCGAATCGGCGATGTCGCGCACCGTGGTCTCCACCATCCCGACACGTTCATCCAGCGTCGTGAGGCTGGCGTTGCCCTCGTCCGACCGGCGCAGGCTCTCGCGCGACAGTTTGCGCACTTCCTCGGCGCTGCGGGCGACCGTGGCGATGCTCGCTACCATCTGCTCGACCGCCTGGGCCGTCGTTGCGGAAGTTGCGCTCTGGTTCTGCGACGACGCGACGACCTGATCGGCACGCACGACCAACTCGGCCGCGGCATTCGACACCTGCGCCGCCGATTCGCCGACATGGCGCACCAATCCTGCGATCTTGGCCATCATCTCGTTGAACACCGCCGAGGCAACGCCGATCTCGTCGCTCCCGCGCACGTCCAGGCGGCGCGTGAGGTCGCCCTCGCCCGAGACGATCGCGCGCAGGCCCGCCACCATGCGCTCCAGCGGCCCGGTGACGGCACCCCGGATGAAGGACCAGATGAAGACAAGGACCACGAGGCTCGCGACGAGCGCGATGCCCAAGGACTCCAGCCGCTTGGCCGTGATCGCATCATGCATCTTGTCGAGCGAGATCTTGATGCCGATCGTCCCGATCGTCGCGTTCTCCGGCGCGTCGTGGCATTCGACGCAATTCTTGCCGAGGTATTTGGTGACGTTCTTCGTGGGACGGATCGCCAGCAGGTACGGCCCCTTGTCGTCCTCGCGGACCTCGATGTAGGGCTCGCCTGTCCGCAGGACCTGCGCCTCGAGCTCGTTCGGCTTGAGGTCGTTGCGCGGCTTGCCCTCGTCCTTGGAGCTTTCGACGCCCTCGCGCGCCAGCTCGCCCGGCACCACGCGCAGCTCACGGATTGCTGCAAGATGGCTGATCTGGTCGAGCAGCACGTGCTTCTTGTGCATCGTCTCGGTGATCATCATCGCCGTCAGCCCGGCGAGCGCCGAGTCGTGCATGCTTAGCGAAAAGTCCATCGCCTGCTCGACCGCGAGCTTGCGGCTGTTGTGGCTGTCCCAGAAGATCATTCCCGCCCAGACGACGATGAGCAGCGCCCAGATCGACGCAGTCAGTCGAACCCAGATCTTGATATCGGAAGTCCGCAGCATTTCGTTCCACCTTCGCCCGATGCAAGGGCAAGAAAATTTCGGGCTGCCGCGGGGCCGAACCCCGCGCGCCGTGCGATTGGCGCCGTGAAGCCAATCGCACGCCCACCAATAGCCACGTATCACATTCTATCTACATCGCCCCAGCGTCACGTCATGAAGAGGCTGGGAAATGCTCGTCATTTCGCGGTTTTGTAGATCGCGCCATGAGCGGGAAACTGCCGTGCGCGGCGACGGTCGACTTATCGGGCGCGCCATCGCCGCAGTACCGCATCGCGTCGAATCTCTGCGTTGGCGTGACGTCTTTCCTCCGGGACGGGCCATCGCCGCGCGTCCGAAAGCAGGCATGCATTAGACTGAAACTTGACAGGGTCAAGAAAAACGACGAACGAGGAGACTGGCCATGGCTATCGCTGCCCGGTTCGAAGTCGAATTCACCCGGTTTCTCGATGCGGAGGGCGGGGCGACGCAGGAACTTCCCGCCTTCGCGCTCGATCCCGCCAATCTGATCCCCCTCTACCGCGCGATGCAGCTCACGCGCGCCTTCGATACCAAGGCGATCGCGTTGCAGCGCACCGGCAAGATCGGCACCTTCGCCTCTGCGCTCGGCCAGGAGGCGATCGGCGTCGGCGTCGCCGGCGCCATGCGCAAGGAGGACGTGCTGGTGCCGTCCTACCGCGACCACGCGGCCCAGTTCATGCGTGGCGTGACCATGGCCGAGAGCCTGCTGTACTGGGGCGGGGACGAGCGCGGCAGCGACTTTGCGGTGCCGCGCGAGGACTTCCCGATCTGCGTGCCGATCGGCACGCAGGTGTGCCATGCGGCCGGCGTCGCGTATGCCTTCAGGCTGCGCGGCGAGGCGCGCGTCGCGGCCTGCTTCCTGGGCGACGGCGCGACATCCAAGGGCGACTTCTACGAAGCGATGAACTTTGCCGCGGTATGGCGCGCCCCGCTGCTGATCGTCATCAACAACAACCAGTGGGCGATCTCGGTGCCGCGCGAGCACCAGACCGTGACGCCGACGCTCGCGCAGAAGGCCATCGCGGCAGGCATCGAGGGCGTGCAGGTGGACGGCAACGACGTCATCGCCGTGCATGACGCCGCACGCAAGGCCGTCGAGAAGGCGCGTGCGGGCGGCGGGCCGACCCTGATCGAGGCGATCAGTTACCGCCTGGGGGACCACACCACCGCCGACGACGCAACCCGCTACCGCGATGCGGACACCGTGCAGCAACAATGGGCGAACGAGCCGATCCGGCGGCTGCGCAACTACCTCGCGCGCATCGGCGCGTGGGACCCGGGGAAGGAAGAGCGGCTGCTCAAGGAATGCGCTGACCAGGTCAATGCCGCGGTCGAGGCCTACCTGGCGATTCCGCCTCCCACCACGGTGGCGATGTTCGATCACCTGTACGCGACGCTGCCGGCCGCCCTGCAGGATCAGCGCGAGGCGGCGCAGTGGTTTGCATCGCACGACGGAGGAGGCAGCCATGGCTGAACTGAATCTGGTCGAGGCCATCAATCGCGCCCTGGATTGGGAGTTGGCGCACGATCCATCCGTGGTCGTGCTGGGCGAGGACGTCGGCATCAACGGCGGCGTATTCCGCGCGACGGTCGGGCTGCAGGACCGCTTCGGCCCCGAGCGCGTCATCGACACGCCGCTCGCCGAAACCGCCATCGTCGGCACGGCGATCGGCATGGCGGCGCAGGGCTTGAAGCCCGTCGCAGAGATCCAGTTCTCCGGCTTCATCTACCCGGCGATGGACCACATCTGGAACCACGCGGGCCGCCTGCGCAACCGCACGCGCGGCCGGCTGTCCTGCCCGCTGGTCGTGCGCTCGCCCTGTGGCGCGGGCATCCATGCACCGGAACACCATTCGGAGAGCCCCGAGGCCCTGTTCGCCCACCTGCCGGGCGTGCGCGTCGTGATCCCCTCCTCGCCCTCGCGTGCCTACGGCCTGCTGCTGGCTGCGATCCGCGACCCGGACCCGGTGATCTTCCTCGAGCCGACGCGGCTGTACCGCCTGTTCAAGCAGGAAGTGACGGACGATGGCGAGGCGTTGCCGCTCGACGTGTGCTTCACGCTGCGCGCAGGCACCGACGTCACGCTGGTGAGCTGGGGCGCGATGCTGAACGAAACCCAGGCCGCGGCCGAGGCACTCGCGCAGGAAGGGGTGATGGCCGAGGTGATCGACGTCGCGACGCTGAAGCCGCTCGACATGACGACCATCCTCGAATCGGTCTCGCGCACGGGGCGGTGCGTGATCGTGCATGAAGCGACGCGCACCGGCGGCTTCGGCGCCGAGATCGCGGCGAACCTCGCCGAGCACGGGCTGTATTCGCTGCTCGCCCCCGTGCAGCGCGTCACGGCGTGGGACGTCGTGGTGCCGCTGTCGCGACTCGAACACCAGTACATGCCGAGCGTCGAGCGCATCGTCGCGGCGGTCAGGAAAACGCTGGAGGGCGCATGAAGATCTTCAAATTGCCCGACCTGGGCGAAGGACTGCAGGAAGCAGAGATCGTCGAATGGCACGTCAAGCCGGGAGACGAGGTGAAGACCGACCAGCCGCTGCTGTCGGTCGAGACGGCAAAGGCCATCGTCGAGATTCCCGCCCCGTGGGACGGACGCATCGAGAAGCTGTTCGGCGCGGCGGGCCAGATCGTGCAGGTCGGTGCGCCGCTGATCGGCTTCGAAGGCGCCGCGGGCGATGCCGATGCCGGCACGGTAGTCGGCGAGGTGAAGGTCGGCACGAATGTGCAGCAGGAGGCGCCCGCCGCGGTCGGGCGGCCGGCCGCGGCGATCAAGGCGACCCCGGCAGTGCGCGCGCAGGCGCGGCAGCTCAACGTCGACCTGTCGATGGTCACGCCATCCGGGCCCGACGGGCTCATCACGCTCGCCGACGTGCAGCGCGTCGCGAAGATCCTCGCCGAAGTGGGCCCGCCCGAGATCCTGCGCGGCGTGCGCCGGGCGATGGCGCAGAACATGGCGCTTGCGCAGAACGAGGTCGCCGCAGCGACCGTGATCGACGACGCCGACATTCATGCCTGGCCGGCCGGCACCGACATCACGATCCGCCTGATTCGTGCGCTGGTTGCCGGCTGCAAGGCCGAGCCCGGCCTCAACGCCTGGTACGAGAGCCACACGATGGGACGGCGCGTGCTCAAGAAGATCGACGTCGGCATCGCCGTCGACCTCACCGACGGGCTCTTCGTGCCAGTGCTGCGCGACGTCGCGAACCGCGATGCGGCGGACCTGCGTTCCGGGCTCGACCGCATGCGCGTGGACGTCGCGGCGCGCAAGATTCCGGCCGAGGAGATGCGAGGCAATACGATCACGCTGTCGAACTTCGGCATGATCGCGGGCAAGTACGCCGCACCCATTGTCGTGCCGCCCACGGTGGCGATCCTCGGGGCTGGCCGCGTGCATGAGGCGGTAGTCGCGTTCGACGGCAAGCCGGCGGTGCATCGCGTGCTGCCGCTGAGCCTCACCTTCGACCATCGTGTCGTGACGGGCGGCGAGGCGGGCCGCTTCCTCGGCGCGGTGATCGCGGACCTTGTGAAGCCGACCTGACGGAGTGGCTGCCTGTTGCGGGCTTACTTCGCCGACCTGCTGCGCCCGACCGCGCCGAAGCGGAACGGGCGCCCGAGCGCTTCGAGCACCGCGGTATCCTGGTCGTACAGGTCGGGGTGGAAATAGGTGCGTCCGTCCTCGCCGACCTCGGCCGTGTGATAGAGGATCATCACGGGCACCCTTCGGCCGATCTGAACGTTGCGCGTCTCGCCCTTAGCGATCTCCCCTTCCAGCGCCTCGGCAGTCCACTGCACAGGGTCGTCGAGCAGCAGCACCGCGAGTTCCATCGGTCGCTCGAGCCGGATGCAGCCCGAGCTGAAAGCCCGTTCGCTACGCTCGAACAGTTTCTTTGTCGGCGTGTCGTGCAGGTACACCGAGTAGGGGTTGGGGAGCATGAACTTGATCCGGCCGAGCGGATTGTCGGGCCCCGCCGCCTGCACGATCTGGTACGGGAAGCCGCCCTCGCGGTAGCGCGTCCAGTCGACCTCGCGCTGATCGACATCCTTCCCCGCGTTCGTGACGACACGCATGTCGTGCTCCCTGAGATATCCGCTCTCGCGGGCCACCTTGGGCAGCACGTCCTCCTTCAGGATCGTCGGCGGAATCACCCATTCGGGGTTCAACACGAGGTACTGCATCTCGGCGCGGAACGCGGGCGTCTTGCGATAGGGCCGCCCGACCACGACGCGCGACTGCCACGCGAGTTTTCCATCCAGGTACAGGCGTGCATTGAAGCCGGCGATGTTCACGAGGAGGTAGTCGCCGGCAACGTCCTGTGCGATCCAGCGCAGGCGTTCCAGATTGACGCGGATCTGGTCGATGCGGCGGCGGACGTCGACGTGCAGCGCGGCGAACGTCCTGCGCCCGACGGCCCCATCCGGCTCGAGTCCGTGGCGTGCCTGGAACGCGACCACCGACTCGCGCAAGGCCTCGTCGAAGAGTTCGCGATCATGCGGCGGTGGCTGCAGGTGGTCGCCGCTCGCCTTGAGCCGTTCGCGCAGGATCGGGACCCGCGGATCGCGGTCGCCCGCCCGCAGCGTGGCGCCGGCGGGGACCGACGGCCAACCGCCCAGCACTTCCATCGCCCGGTACGCCAGCAAGGCCGCGCGCAGCTGACGGTAGGCTTCCAGCCGCGGCGCATAGAGCTCGATCGCGGGGCCCAGCGGCTCGGCGCGGACCAGCGCCTCCAGCGCCTGCACCGGCTCGACCGCCCCCAGCGAGCGCGAGAAATTCCACCCCTCGTAGAGTTCGCGCGGATCGACCTTGCCGAAGCGCAGGTGATAGACGAGCCTGAGCAGCGCTTCGGTGAACAACAGATCGCGGTCGGCGAGCCTGCCGGCATCGCGTACGCCGTCATCGGCGAGGGTGCGCAAAAGGTCGAACTGGTAATCCGACGGATCGAGGCCGTGACTCGCGCTGTCGTCGACCGCCCGCAGCAGAGCACGCCGGCGATCCGGGTTGCTCCAGACCGGTGCGTAGTCGCGGATTGCATAGAACTCGGGGATCAGCCTGCGCGCGGCGATCTCCCCGCCAGCTGGGCGCAACTCGCCGTTGTTGCGCAGCGCGACGATGCGATCGCGCAGGGCCTGCCGCACCAGCTCGTCGCCGGCTTCCCCCGCGGCCACCGAGTTTGGCATCCCGGCGGCCACGACCAGGACCAACGCGATAACTTGTAACACCCGCCCGATCACCAGCCCAAGTCGTGCCGCCCGGTTTACGATTGCGCCCTTCTCCGGTTGCTTCACTTCCCGCATCTCCATGTCGAAACACCTCCGCACCGCCGCGCACCGCCGGCTCCTGCTGAAAGGTCTTGCCACCCTGCCCTTGGGCCTGAACTTCGGCCCGGCACAGGCAAGCTTCGACGAACCCGACTGCGAGTTATGCTTTCGTCACACGCATACCGACGAGAGCCTGCGCGTCGTCTACCGCAGCGGCGGGATCTACCTACCGTCGGCGCTCGAGCGGATCGACTGGCTGATGCGCGACTTCCGCACCGGGGATGTCGCCCGCATCGACCCCCGCCTGCTCGATATTCTCCATACATTGGGGACGGCGTGCGGTGGAGAAAGTTTCGAAATCATCTCGGCTTTCCGCTCGCCGGCGACCAACGAGCGCTTGCACAAGGCCGACGGCAAGGGCGTCGCCACGCGCAGCCTGCACATGGACGGCCGCGCGATCGACGTGCGCGTCCCCGGCTTCGACACCGCCGCGCTGCGCGACGCCGCGCTTGCACTGAAAGCGGGCGGCGTAGGCTACTACCCGGAGTCGGACTTCGTGCACCTCGACACCGGGCGCGTGCGCCACTGGGTCGGCTAGGCGGACGCGAACTGCATCCGCCGCCGCGGCTGCGGCGCGTGCATGATGTGATCGAGCGGCAGCACACTCGTCTGCTTCACCTTCTTCAACGCGATGTTGGTCTTCAGGTGCGCGAGTCCCGGCAGGCGCATGATGCGTTTCATCATCACGTCGGAGAATGCCACCAGGTCCGGCGCGACGATGTGCATCACGTAGTCGGCATCCCCGCTCACCGAGAAACACGCCACCACCTCCGGCAGCGCCGCCACGGCGCGCTCGAAGGCATCGCTGCGCGACTCGCCGTGCCGCTCCAGCGTCACCTGCGCGAAAGCCGACACGTCCAGCCCGACCGCGGCAGGATCGAGCAGCGCCGCGTAGGACGCGATGATGCCGCCCTGTTCCATGCGGCTGATGCGCCGGCTGATCTGCGAGGCCGAGAGATGGATCTCCTCCCCGAGTGCGCTGTTGGTGGCGTTGCCGCGGCGCTGCAACGCATCGAGAATCTGCAGGTCGAACTTATCCACGACGATCTGTTGCATCGTTTCTTGTCCTCATACGAATTTCGTGCACGGAATACTCAATTATGCGCACATAACGAACGCAATGTGCGCAAGGTGCGCGCAATAATGCTCGACAACAACACATAGGAGGAGCAACCCATGAACCTGGTCGAATCCCTGCTGCACGCGCTCAAGGACCATGGCGCCCATGAGATCTTCGGTATCCCCGGCGACTTCGCCTTGCCGTATTTCCGCATCATCGAGGAATCGCAGATCCTGCCGCTGTACACGCTCTCGCACGAGCCGGGGGTCGGCTTCGCGGCGGACGCGACCGCGCGCATGCGCGGCGGACTCGGCGTCGCAGCCGTCACCTACGGCGCGGGCGCGTTCAACATGGTCAATGCCGTCGCGGCCGCGTACGCCGAGAAGTCGCCGGTCGTCGTGATCTCCGGCGGCCCCGGCAAGGGCGAGGCGAGCTCGGGCCTGCTGCTGCACCATCAGGCCAAGACGCTCGACTCGCAACTGCAGATCTTCAAGGAGATCACCTGCGACCAGGTAAAGCTCGACGACGCCGCACGCGCGCCGGCCGACATCGCCCGCGTGCTCGCCAGCTGCCTGCGCAACTCGGAACCGGTCTATATCGAGATCCCGCGCGACATGGTGCGCGAGGAATGCGCGCCAGTCGTCCGCGAGGCGCCACGAGCGATTGACCGGGACGCGCTGGCTGCCTGTGTGGACGAGATCCTTGGCCGGCTCGACGTCGCGAAGACTCCCGTCCTGATGGCGGGCGTCGAGGTGCGCCGCTTCGGCCTCGAGGAGAAGGTCGCCGACCTCTCGCGCCGCCTCGGCCTGCCGGTCGTCACCAGCTTCATGGGTCGCGGCCTGCTCACCGACTGCGATGCGCCGCTGGTCGGCACCTACATGGGCGTCGCAGGACTGCCGGACGTCACGCAACTCGTCGAAGGCTCGGATGGACTCTTCCTGCTCGGCGAGATCATCTCGGACACGAACTTCGCGGTGTCGGAGACCCGTATCGACCTGCGCAAGACCATCCAGGCACACAACGGCCAGGTCACGCTGGGCTACCACATGTACGCCAACATCCCGCTCGCGGAACTCGTGGACGAGATGCTCGCACGCGTGAAGGCCAGCGCCGACAAGGCCTTCTCGGTTGCGCCGCACCAGTACCCGAGGGGCCTCGTCGCGGATGCCGAAACGATCGCTCCGACGGACATCGCCAAGGCCGTGAACGACCTCTTCGCCGAACACGGCAAGCTTCCGATCGCCTCCGACATCGGCGACTGCCTGTTCACCGCAATGGAGATCGAACAGACGGCGCTGCTCGCCCCCGGCTACTACGCGACGATGGGCTTCGGCGTGCCCGCGGGGCTGGGCCTTCAGGCGACCAGCGGCCAGCGCCCGCTGATCCTGGTCGGCGACGGCGCCTTCCAGATGACGGGCTGGGAGCTCGGCAACTGCAAGCGCTACGGCTGGGACCCCATCGTGCTCTTGTTCAACAACGCGAGTTGGGAGATGCTGCGCACCTTCCAGCCGGAATCGGGCTTCAACGACCTCGGCCACTGGGGATTCGCGGAGATGGCCGCGGGCCTCGGCGGCGACGGCGTGCGGGTGTCCACGCGGGCCGAACTGAAGGCAGCGCTCGACAAAGCGATCGCCACGCGCGGCCGCTTCCAGCTGATCGAGATAACGATCCCGCGCGGCGTGCTGTCCACCACTCTGGCCCGCTTCGTCGCCGGGGTGAAACGCATCAGCATGAAGTAATACAGGAGATCGGTGACGGCCGGACCCGACCACGACACGCGCGCGAACTGCGGGCCTGAGCTTTGCGTGGGAGCGGCTTCAGCCGCGAATCGGCGGCATTTCCCTCTGCTCAGCCCATTCGCGGCTGAAGCCGCTCCCACAGGGAAATCGCCCCCCGCGGCATTGGCCGTCCGCGCGCTCTTCGAACCGATCGCGGCGCTGCTGGAACGCTTCACCGCGTCCGAGCTTCCCGGCACCGCGCAGCTCGACGCGCTGCTGCGCGAAGTCGCGCCGGGCACCGCGAGCGGGGCCGGGCAGCCGATCCGCTTCGTCCGGCCACCCGCCGAAGCCCTCGCCTACGAGGAGCACATCTTCGCCACCGGCGAGGTGCCGACCCGCGCCGACGACTGGCACGACTTCTTCAACGCGCTCGCGTGGTGCGTCTGGCCGCGCGCGAAATCCGCCTGCAACATCCTCCATCGCCGCGAGCGCGACGCACGCACGGCGGCCGGACTACCCGGTCGCGGGCCGCGGCGCGATGCGCTGACCCAGTTCGACGAATGCGGCATCGTCGTCGTGTCGAGCGACCCGGAGATTCCCGCCTTTCTCGCCGCCCATGCATGGGAAGATGCGTTCTGGACGCGGCGCGCGCGGCTGATCGCGAGTACCCGCTTCATGGTCTTCGGCCACGGCACCTGGGAGCAGCTGCGCGAACCTTTCTTCGGGCTGTGCGCGAAGGCGCTGTACCGCGTCGTCGATGCGGGGTGGCTGGCGCGCCCCGCCGCCGAACGACAGACCGAAACGGACGCGTGGCTCGCCGCGCAACTGCTCGATGCCGGGCTGCTGCGCACGCCGCGCGAACTGGCACCGCTGCCGCTGCTTGGAATTCCGGGCGTGACGCGAGAGAACGAGTCGGCTGCGTATTACCGCGACACGCGACAGTTCCGGCCCAAGCGCGTGCCGGCGGAGAAACTCCCGGTTCTCTGAGTCGCGAAGCCGCAAAATTGCGGGACAAGCTCCGTGGGAGCGGCTTCAGCCGGGAAGAGGCCGCATTGCGCGCAACACCGCCGACTCGCGGCTGAAGCTCCCACAGCAATCCCCCACGCCAATCTCGCATGGCACGCGCGAATCGCAGGGCGAAAAAGGGAAGCGCCTTTCCGGCGAGACAGGTTCGGACATCGCCGCATCGCCCCGAGAAGCACCGTAAAATGCCGCCTTGACCGCAGACGCCCCCTTACTTATGCCCCGCTTCCAGTACGTCCTCTTCGACCTCGACGGCACGCTCATCGACTCCGCCCCGGCGATCCTCGCGAGCTACCGCCAGGCCTTCGCCGCCGCCGGCCGTGCGCCGGCCGTGACGATCGACGAATCCATCGTCGGCCCGCCGCTGATCGAGACGCTGCAGATACTCGCCGGAACAAAGGACCCGCAGGTCATTGATGAACTCGCCGCCCACTTCAAGGCGAGCTACGACACGACCGGCTACCGGGAGACCGCGGCCTATGCGGGCGTCGGCGAGATGCTGCAACGCCTCGCGGCGAGCGGCCGCACGCTCGCGATCGCGACCAACAAGCGCCTGCATCCGACCCGCCTGATCCTCGACCACCTCGGCTGGAGCGACTACTTCAAGACCGTGTACGCGCTGGATCTCTTCGAGCCGCGCCTGCCGACCAAGGCGGCGATGATCGCGCGGCTGATGGCCGACCACGACATCCCGGATCACGTCTCCGTTTACGTCGGAGATCGCAGCGAGGACGGTGAATCGGCCGACACGAACAAGCTCCCGTTCTTCGCGGCGACCTGGGGTTACGGCAGCCTGGTGCCGGAGGAAATGGCGACGCACTGGCGCGCGTTCGCCAGTCCTGCTGCCTTGACCGAGGCGCTGCTGGACGACTGACCCGTCGCGGCGTGCCTCAGGGACGCACGTCAGCCGGCACGTCGATGTCGGCAAGGATGCCCGGGTCGTCGCAGTCTATGCGGCGCAGTTGCTCCTTGTGCGCGAGGATCACGCGCCGCGCGCCTTCGTCGCCCTCCAGCGCCAACAGTTCGTCGCGCAGCGCCGCCGCAAAGCCGACCGGATGGCCGCGCTGGCCCTGAAAGAACGGCGCGGCGAGCAACGCGCCGTCGCAGATCCTCCCAGCGACCGCAGCGACCGTGTCCGGCCGCATGTAGGGCATGTCGCCCAGCGCGATGACCCAGCCCGCAGCCTCGTGCGTCTCGCGAATCCCGCAGGCAAGCGTGGCCGCCATGCCCTCGCCCGCGTCAGCGCACTGCACGTAGGGAATGAGGGCCTGATCGAAGTGTGCACGCAACACCGCATCTTCCGGACGCACGACCGCCAGCACCTCGCCGAGCGCCTCGCGCAGGTTCAGCACGCTGCGCAGCGCGACCGGCGTGCCGTCGGGGAGTGGATGACAGAGCTTGTTGCTGCCGAAGCGCGAGCCCTGCCCGGCGGCGAGCAGGATGCCGACGATGCCGGAGGGGGCTGCAGAACGATCCGTCAATTCTCGACCTCGATGCGAATGCGCTGGCGGAACGGCAAGCTTACTCGATTGCTCCGTTGCTCGACGGGGGCCGTCCGTAGATACTGTTATCCGGGTCAAGCGCCATGTATAGCGGGATCGAAAGCCTTTCCCGATTTGAGCACGCCGAAGGCGACATGAACGAGCTTTCGCATCATGGCACCGATGATGAGCATGGGCGGTTT
>NZ_WTVK01000055.1 GCF_012910805.1 Aromatoleum evansii | reverse complement strand
CAGATGTGTATAAGAGACAGGGCCTCATGGGGGCGGGCATCGCCTACCACTGCGCGAAGCTCGGCATCGAGACGGTGCTCATCGACCGTGACCAGGCCGGCGCCGACAAGGGCAAGGTCTACTCCATGAAGCGCCTCGAAAAGGACATCGCGAAGGGGCGCATGACGCAGGAGAAGGCCGACGCGATCCTCGCGCGCATCCATCCGACCACCGACTATGCCGGCCTCGCGGATGTCGAGCTCGTCGTCGAGGCCGTCTTCGAAGACCGCGCAATCAAGGCCGACGTGACGCGCAGGCTGGAGGCCGTGCTACCGAAGGATGCGGTGATCGCGTCGAACACTTCGGGCCTGCCGATCACCGAGCTGGCCGAGGCGGGCGAGCGGCCGCAGAACTTCATCGGCATGCACTTCTTCTCGCCCGTCGAGCGCATGCCGCTCGTGGAGATCATCCGCGGGCGCAAGACCTCGCCCGAGGCGCTGGCGCGTGCGCTGGATCTCGTGCAGGCGATGAAGAAGACCCCCATCGTCGTGAATGACGGACCGGGCTTCTTCACCAGCCGCTTCATCGGCGCCTACGTCAACGAGAGCCTCGCGATGGTCACCGAGGGGGTGAATCCGGCGTTGATCGAGAACGCCGCGAAGATGGCCGGCATCCCGGTGGGGCCGCTCACGGTGTCCGACGAGATCGGGCTCGACACCGCCTATCACGCCAGCCAGCAACGCAAGAAGGACGAAGGTGCGGCCTTCAGGGAAACGCCCACCTTCCGCCTCGTCGAGAAGCTGGTCGGCGAACTCGGCCGGCACGGGCGCAAGAACGGCAAGGGCTTCTTCGACTATGCCGCGGACGGCAGCAAGCAGCTGTGGTCGGGCCTCGGAGAACTCTTCCCGCCGCTCGCGGAGCAGCCGACGGTCGAGGAGGTCAAGGCGCGCATGCTGTATGCGCAGCTGGTCGACGCCGCCAAGGCGATGGCCGAGGGCATCGTGATCGACCCGGCCGACGGCGACGTCGGGGCCATCCTCGGCGTCGGCTTCCCTGCCTACCTGGGTGGTCCGTTCTCGATGATGGACACCGTCGGCATCGCGCAGGTCGTCGCCGAATGCGATCACCTCGCGGCGCGCTACGGCGACCAATACGCCGCCCCGAAGCTGCTGCGCGACATGGCCGCGGAAGGCCGGACCTTCTACGGCCCGAACCGCGTGACCCCGCCCGCGGCCGCGCGCTGATCGTAACCGCCACGCACGCCCCCCTAGTCAGGAGCACACCGTGAATTTCGATTTTTCCGACGACCAGCGCCTGTTGCAGGACGCGGTCCGCAGCATGCTCGCCGAGAACAGCACCTCGCAGGCGGTGCGCGAGGTGCTGGAAGGCCGCGCGACTTATTGCGCGAAGGTCTGGCGCAACCTCAACGAGATGGGAGCCGCCACCGCAGCCCTCCCCGAGGCCTACGGCGGAGCCGGGCTCGGGTATCTGGAACTATGCCTGGTGGCCGAGGAAGCCGGCCGCCACCTCGCCGCGGTGCCACTGTCGTCGAGCATCTACCTCGCCGCCGAAGCGGTGCTGCGCGCCGGCAGCGAGGCGCAGAAACAGCGCTGGCTGCCCGGCATCGCGCAGGGCGAGGTGATCGCCACCGCGGCCCTCGGCGGCAGCGAACGCTACCGCGCGCCGCAGCCCCTCGCCTTCGACGGCCAACGCCTCGACGGCACCAGCCCGGTGCTGCTCGACGGCGCCATCGCGCAGCTCGCGATCCTGCAGGTCGGCACCGAGCTGATCCTGGTCGACCTAAATGGCCCGGGCGTGAAGCGTATCGCGCTGCCGACAGTCGACCCCACGCGCCCGCTGGCGCAGATCGCGTTCACCGCCACGCCAGCCGAGCGCCTGGCGACCGCCGATGGCGCAGCCGTCGCGCGCCGGGTGCTCGACGGGGCGGCCGTCCTGCTGGCCTTCGAGCAGGTCGGGGGGGCGGCCCGCAGCCTCGAACTCGCGCGCGACTACTCGCTCGAGCGCAAGGCCTTCGGCCGCCAGATCGGCAGCTTCCAGGCGCTCAAGCACAAGATGGCCGACATCTACACTCGCATCGAGCTCGCCCGCGCACACGCCTACTACGGCGCTTGGGCGCTCGCCTCGGACGCCCCGGAGCTGCCTCGAGCCGCCGCCGCGGCCCGCGTGGCCGCGACGCGCGCCTTCCTGTTCGCCGCGGAAGAAGGCATCGAACTGCATGGCGGCATCGGTTTCACGTGGGAGATGGATTGCCACCTCTACTACCGCCGCGCCCGTCACCTCGCGCAGGTGATCGGCAGTGAACACGCCTGGCGCGCCCGCCTCGCCGATGAACTGATCAAGGAGGCCGCGTAAGCGGAGCACCACTCATGGACTTCAAAGATACTCCCGAAGAAGCCGCGTTCCGCGAGGAAGTGCGCGCCTGGCTGGCCGCCAACGGACAACGGCGCACGCGCGCGGACGAGATGTTCGGCGAAGGTCTCGACGAGGCCGCGAAGCTCGCCCGCGCCAAGGCCTGGCAGGCGAAGAAGGCCGCCGCCGGCTACGCCGCGATCACCTGGCCGCGCGAAGCCGGCGGTCTGGGCGGCACCGCGATGCAGCAGGTGATCTACCAGCAGGAAGAGGCCGCCTATCTCGTCCCGCAGATGATCTTCGAGGTCAGCATCGGCATGGGCCTGCCCACCGTGCTGCGCTGGGCCGCTCCCGAACTCAAGGCGCGCTTCCTGCGCCCGGGTCTGGCCGGCGAGGAGATCTGGTGCCAGCTCTTTTCCGAACCGGGTGCCGGTTCCGACACGGGCGCGGTCCGCACGCGCGCAGTACGCGACGGCGACGCATGGGTCGTGAATGGGCAGAAGGTGTGGACATCGTCGGCGCACTTCGGCGACTACGGCATCCTGCTCGCCCGCACGGACTGGGACAAGCCCAAGCAGGAAGGGCTGACAATGTTCATCGTCGACCTCAAGGCGCCCGGCGTCGAGATCCGCCCGATCCACCAGATGTCGGGCGATTCGGAATTCAACGAGGTGTTCTTCACCGACGTGCGGATCCCGGATCAATACCGCCTCGGCCCGGAGGGCGGCGGCTGGAAGGTGATGCTCAGCACCCTGATGCAGGAACGCCTGTCCGTCGGCGGCAATCTGCCGACCGACCTGCACGAGCACCTGATCGAGCTCGCGCGGACCTGCACGTGGGACGAGCGCCCGGCGATCGAGGACGCGCGGGTACGCGCGCGCATCGCCGACGCCTATCTCGACCAGCAGGGCGTCGCGCTCATCATTTCGCGCGGCCTCACCGCCTTGTCGAAAGGCAAGACGCCCGGGCCCGAGATGTCCATCACCAAGCTCGTCGCCGCGAAGGCGATGCAGGACATCTCGTCCTTCGCGATGGAACTCGCCGGCACCGAGGGTCTGCTCGGTGCCGACGCACTGGGCGGCGACTGGCCCTACCTGCAGCGCCTGTGGCTCGGCTCGCCCGGCGCGCGGATCGCCGGCGGCACGGACGAGGTGCTCCGCAACGTGATCGCCGAGCGCGTGCTCGGGCTGCCGGGCGAGGTCCGCACGGATCGCAACGTGCCGTTCCGCGACCTCGATCGCGCCTGAGAAGCAGGAGGAGTCCATCCATGACGACGAAGCCCCTCAGCGGCATCAAGGTCCTCGATTTCACCCAGCTCCTGCCCGGCCCGATGTGCACGCTGCAACTCGCGGACCTCGGCGCGGAAGTGATCAAGATCGAGCCGCCGGGCTCGGGCGAAGCCGCGCGCGGTCCGCAAGGCACGCCGATCTCGCATTTCTTCCAGGCCGTGAATCGCAACAAGCGCTCGCTGGCCATCGACCTGCGGGCGCCCGGGGCGCGCGACGTGATCCTCGCGCTGGTGCGGAACGCCGACATCCTCGTCGAAGGCTTCCGCCCCGGCGTGATGGCACGCCTCGGCCTCGGCTACGACGCGCTCAAGGCTACCAACACCCGGCTCGTGTACTGCTCGATCAGCGGCTACGGGCAGGACGGCCCGCTCTCCGCGCTGGGCGGCCACGACATCAACTACCAGAGCTACGCCGGCATCCTCGAACAGAGCGCCCCCGCCACGGGCAGCCCGCATCCGGGCAACTTCCCGATCGCCGATCTCGCCGGCGGCGCGCTCTCGGCGGCGATGGCCATCCTCGCCGCGCTGTTCGATGCGCAGCGCAGCGGCGAAGGCCGCTTCATTGACGTTTCGATGACCGATTGCGCGATGGCCCTCAACGTGCAGCCGCTCGCCGGTCTGCACACGTACAAGCGCGCAGTGCCGGCCGGGCACGACACGCTGAGCGGCGGACTGCCCTGCTACGCCACCTACGAGACGGCCGACGGGCGCCATCTCGCGGTCGGCGCGCTGGAGCCGAAGTTCTGGCAGAACTTCTGCGACACCGCAGGCTGCCCCGAACTCGCCCGGAGCGGCTGGGCGTCGGGCAAGGCCGGCCCCGCGGTGAAGGCGCAGGTCGCCGCGATCATCAAGGCGCGCACATTGGCCGACTGGATCGCGGCCTTCGACGGCGTGGATGCCTGCGTCAGCCCGGTGCTGCGTATCGACGAGGTGCTGGCGCATCCGCACACCGCCGCCCGCGAGATGACCGTGCAGACCCCCTTGCCGGATGGCGGCAGCGCGCCCTACTTCGCCTTCCCCGTGAAGATGAGCAACTACCGCTTCAGCCTCGACCGCCCGCCGCCCGCGCTGGGCGAGCACAACGCGGACATCCTGCGCGAACTCGGCTGGGCCGCCGAGGCCATCGCGCGACTCAAGGCCGACGGCGCGATCGCGTGACCGGCCGCCCCAACGAAGACACCGGAGACACCATGACCTCTCGCACCTTCAGCCTGGCCGATCTCTTCGCGATCGCCGCCGAGACCGTACCGGAGCGCGATGCGCTCGTGATCGGCGCCAGCCGCCACACCTATGGGCAGATGGCCGCGCGCATCGAACGCCTGGCCGCCTGGCTGCATGGGCAGGGCATCGGCGCGGGCGACGTGGTCGGCCTGCAGATGTACAACTCGGCCGAATACCTCGAAGCCTTCCTCGCCGCCTGCCGCGTGCGCGCCGTGCCCGCCAACATCAACTATCGCTACGTTGCCGACGAGCTGCGCTACCTCTACGACAACGCCGGGCTGAAGGCGCTGTTCTACAGCGCCGAGCTCGAGCCTGCCGTCGCCGAGGCCCTCGATGCCGCGCCCGGGCTGCGCGTGAAGGTGCGCACCGGCGCGGGCACCCCCGCGCTGGCCGGCGCGACACGCTACGACGACACCCTGAACGCCGACCCGGCGGCCCTCGCCGCCGTGCAGTGCCGCGACGACGACATCTCCCTGCTCTACACCGGCGGCACCACCGGCAAGCCCAAGGGTGTGATGTGGCCCCACAAGGATCTTTTTTTCGGCAGCCTCGGCGGAGGCGCGTCATACGTGCCGGCCGAGGGGCCGGTCGCCACGCCGGAACAACTGGCCGACCGCATCCGCAAGGGTGCGCCGATGCGCTTCATGCCGGTCGCGCCGCTCATGCACGGCGCCGCCCACTGGGCAACGATGGTGTCGCTGCTGGCCGGCCACACCGTGGTGCTGAACGACCAGCATCATTTCGACGCCGAGCACATCCTCGACCTCATCGTCCGCGAACGGGTGAACTGCCTCACCATCGTCGGCGACGCGATGGCGTTGCCGCTCCTCGACGCCCTCAACGCGCAGCCGGACCGCTGGGATCTCTCCGCCCTGTTCGTGTTCGGCAACGGCGGCGCAGTGCTCTCCGAGCACCTCAAGGAAGGCCTCAAGGCCTACCTGCCCCGCAACGTCTATTTCAGCAACGGCCTGGGTTCCTCGGAAAGCGGGCAGCTCGGGCTCGGCAGCAAGCCCGCCGACGGCGGCATGATCCGCATCGCCGCGCGGCCCGACCTCGCGGTCGTCGTCGACGGCAGCCGCCTCGCGGCCCCGGGCGAACCCGGCATTCTCGCGCGTAGTGGCTACCTGCCGCTCGGCTATTACGGTGATCCGGAAAAGACCGCCCAGACCTTCGTCACCATTGAAGGGCGGCGCTACGTCCTCACCGGCGACGCCGCCCAGGTCGCCGACGACGGCGCGATCGTCGTCTTCGGCCGCGGCTCGAACTGCATCAACACCGGCGGCGAGAAGGTCTTCCCCGAGGAGGTCGAGGAAGTCCTGCGCATGAGCCCGGACGTGCTCGATGCCCTCGTCGTCGGCCTGCCCGACCCGCGCTGGGGGCAGAAGGTCGTCGCGGTCATCGCCCCCCGCCCCGGCCTGTGCCTCGACCCGCAGCAATTGCGGGCGCTATGCCAGCAGCACATCGCGAACTACAAGATTCCCAAGGACATTGTCCTCGTTCCGGAGGTGAAGCGCTCAGCGGCCGGCAAGGCCAACTATCCCTGGGCGCGCGAGGTCGCCGGGTCCGCGTTGAACTGCTGATGCAGCACGCATAGACATCCGTTCTCCGAAGGGTACGGAGTTGTCGCGTTAACAAAGGGGCGGGGGCGCAAAGCGTCCCCGCTTTGCTCTTTTCACCGTCCGCCGAGACGTCATGCCGATTCCCGAGATCCTTGCAGGGCGCCTGTCCCTGCCCCTCATCTGTTCCCCGATGTTCCTGGCCAGCGGCCCGGAACTCGTCATCGCACAATGCAAGGCGGGCGTGGTCGGGACCTTCCCGACCTTGAACGCCCGTCTGTCCGCGGCCCTCGACGACTGGCTCGAACGCATCCGCGCGGAGCTAGAGGCCTGGAACTTCGCTCATCCCGGCAACCTTGCCGCTCCGTTCGGCGTGAACCTGATCCTGCACAAATCCAATCCGCGGCAGGCCGAAGACCTCGCCCGCGTCGTCGCGCACGAAGTCCCGATCGTCATCACCTCGGTCGGCCGCCCTGACACGGTCGTCGAGAAGGTGCATGGCTATGGCGGCATCGTCCTGCACGACGTGATCAGCGTTGCCCATGCGCGCAAGGCCATCGAATGCGGCGTCGATGCGCTGATCCTTGTCTGCACCGGCGCGGGCGGCCACGGCGGCACCCTGTCGCCCTTCGCCTTCGTCTCCGAGGTGCGCGAATTCTGGGACGGGCCGCTGGTGCTCGCCGGCGCCATTTCTTCCGGCCGCAGCCTGCGCGCGGCCGAGGTGCTCGGCGCCGATCTGGGCTACATGGGCACCCGCTTCCTCGCCACGCGCGAAGCCGCGGCCGTCCGCGGCCACAAGGCGATGATCGTGCGCGACACCGCCGCGGACATCCTCTACACGCCGGCCTTCAGCGGCATCTCGGCCAACTACCTCAGGAACAGCGTGATCGCCGCAGGCATCGATCCGGCCGCACTGGCCGCGCGCGAAAACGGCGGCAAGGACGACCTCTTCGCCGGCCAGGAACACAAGCCCAAGGCCTGGAAAGACGTGTGGTCGGCGGGCCAGGGAATCGGCACGATCCACGACGTCCCGGACGTCGCGGAACTGGTCGCGCGGCTGCGCGCCGAGTACGAGTCGGCGGCGCGCTGAGATCGGGCGTTCGAGGCGGGGACCGCTTCCGGCAGCGAGCAGGAAACCGGGATCCGCTCCGGCACACGCGCGGATCGGGATGCCCTGCACGGCTCGCCACAACGGTCGAAAAAAAACCGGGCTTCAAGCCCGGTTTCGTGTCTTGAGGAAAGCGTGCTCAGAACGAATACTTGACGACCAGCGAAAGCTGGTCCCGATCGGTCAATTGACGGTTTTTGACCGGGTCGAGACTGGCATCGCCGAAATACCCCAGATAGGTCAGGCCGATTTGCAGGTTGCGGCGATAGGTCATCGTCGCGCCGACACTCAGACGGTGGTCGCCCTCCCCCATGCCGAGGTTGCCCTGCAGGGTGCGGCCCTTCAGCTGACGTGAGTAGCTGATCGGAACACCGAGCTCCCAATTCTCGAGGATACCCGGATAGGTCAGACTGAGCGTCGATGCGAAGGCGAGACCATAGCTGCCGAAGCTCAACGATTCCGACACGGGCGTGGGCACGGGCACGACCCCAAAGCCCGGCGCAAACGTCCGCGAGACATCACCGGTCGCGCCCGGCACCCGACGGGCATCCGGATTACGCACGTCGGTATAGGCCAATTCGGCGAGGAAGTTGGCCTGGGGCGCAAGGAAGGTCCGGCCCAGGTTGATGAAGGTATTGACGTTGGTCTGCACCACGTCGGCAGTCGTGGCGGTCGGGATCACACTGGAGCCCAGCCGCGTATTCACGAGCGCAGGGGCATCTTTCCGATAGGAAATTTCACCGCCCAGGGTGGCGATACCGAAGGTCGTGCTGAAGGTCGCGCCAAGCAGTTCAATGTCTTCGAAGTAGCGATGATTGAAACCGAAACCGTTGCCATCCGAAAGGAGAGAATCGACATCGACCATCGGTGCGCGATCGTGGTATCGCAGGTAGATCAGGCCAAGCTCGGTTTCGTCGGTCACGCGGTACTTGCCGCCGACACCCCATTGCCCGGTTTTGCCCGGCTTCTCATCGTCCCTCCGGGGCATCCTGCACGGACCCGGCCCAGGTGTCATGCAAACTGCGCCCGGCCCGACGATATCCGAAGTACTCAGGAAGGAGCCCGGCGCATTGATCAGCGTCTTGTGCCAGTGGTACTGGGCGTGCGCCATCAGCGACAGCCTGTCATTGACCTCGTAAAGCACCGAGATCTGGTCCTCGGGCAGCAACTGATCCTTGACCTCCGTGCCAGGGATGCCAGCCTTGGTGCCATCCGCGGGCCCTTGAGCACCCGAAATACCCGGAATGAAAAGCGTCTCTCCCCATGACACGACGTGCTTGCCGAGGCGGACAGTCGCCCGCCCCTGCTCGCCAATGTCGAACGAGGTGTACCCGTAGACGTCCAGCAAGCGGCTGTAACCGCCGTGGTAGCGCTTGGTGTCACTGCTGAACTCGTCGGCGTCTCCGCCGATCTTGTTCGGAAACGAGGTGCCGTCGTTGTCGTTGGAATTGTGGTAAACGTCGTCGTAGAAGGTGCTGGCAGACAGAACGAAACCGGAATTTCCCTTCTTGAAGTGAGTGTCCAGCAAGGCGCTCACGCGATTCGACGTCAATGCCCCCTTGTCGAAGTTATTGTTGCCGTCATTGCCCGCGGCATTCTTCGTCAGCAAGGAATCGCGGTCTTCGAGGCGGGTGGACAGCGTATAGGTCGTCGTCACGCGCGATTCAAAGGTCGCCCCGTTTTCGAACACTTTCGTTTCGAAGGCCGACGCGGGAATCGCGATGCCCATGCCGACCACGGCGAGCGCGATCGGCTTCATCTTGTTGTGCATTTTCATCATGTCTACTCCCCGGAAAGTCAAGTGCATCACTGGCCCAGCGCACGCAGCGCGGCGGGGGTGTACATGTCGGGCGAGAGGTCGCCGCCGTTGAGGACCCAGGATTTCTCACGCTCCTGGATCAGGTTGAAGGCGACGTAGCCGCCTGAATCGAGGTCGTGATAAAAGGCGGTGCCGGCCTGCCAGGCGTTGAGGTCGAACGCATAGAAGTGGTTGATGAAGCCGTGCTGCCAAAGCTTTCCGCGTTGGTCGTAGAAGTCCCCCATCGAGGCCTGCCAGTTGTCTTCATCGATGAACAGCACGCGCTTGCCGAACAGATGGCGGTAACCTTCCTTCAGCGAACCTTCCAGCACCCACACACGACGAAGCTCGTACCGAAGATGCGCCGGGTTCGCGTGTCCCTTTTGCAAGAGATCCGCGTACTTCACCTTGCTGGAGTGCAGACGGTATGCGTTCGCCGGGATGTACATCTCCTTCTTGCCGTGCAGCTTCCATTCGTAGCGGCTGGGATCACCGTTCATCAGGCGATCCTGATCGATGGTCATCTTGCCGCTCGTGCCGCCCATCGGAGTGTCGAACCCATAGGTCGGCAACTGGCGCACCCGCCGCGTACCCGGGTCGTAGGTCCAGGCAAGGCGTTTCGCACGGGCAAAGTTGACGGGCTCCTGAGAGGCGGTGAAGCTGCCACGGTCGCGCTCGGGCAACAGGGTCCCCGACAGCGAGTAGGCCATCAGACCCTCCATCGGCTTACCCAATTCGCCGGGCTGCGAGACGATGTTCAGGTTCTTGTTGAGCTGCCGACCCCAGGTGATGCTGCCATCCGACCCTACGTCCGCGATGTCCCGCACCACGTGCTCCGTGAAGGCCCGGTACGGGAAGTTCATGTTGGCGAGAACTTCCATCGGCGATTTCGGAATCGGGAAGCCCACGGGTCCCTTGTGGCCCGTATAGCCGAGGCCGTCGTCGATCAGTTCGGCTTCAAGCGCGTTTTTCTTGGCCAGCTCGCAAATGGCATCCGGATATCTGAAGTCGCGCCGACTCTGATAAACAGGAATTCGGAAGGTATCGGGATACTTCTTGAACATCGCCTTCTGGCCGTCGCTGAGCTTGCTCGCGTGCTGCTCCAGATTGGCCGCGGTGATCTCGAATAGCGGCTTGTCGTCGGCATAGGGATCCACGGGATGCTGGCCGACGTGCAGGGTGTATTTCACGCCCGGCGGGGTACCCAGCCACTTGCCGGAAAAGGCGGGAATAGTGCCGTCCTTGTTGCCGGCCGCCTCGGCGCCGACGCAGGTCAGATCCTTGCCCAGCCGGGCTGCCTCGGCATCGCTGACCTTGGCCGCCGCTTGGCCCCCGGTCACCGCGAGCGCCACCGTCGCCATGACCGGTATCCAGATACGGGTTCTCATCATCTATGTCTCCTGCCTATTCGGCGTCTTTATTCTGTGTTTCGGTTAAACACTTGTGTAGATGCCACCAGTCGTTGTGCTAACGCTTCTGCGCATCTGTCGCCATTTTTTTCGCCTTGACCAGCCCTCACATCGTCCGTTGGGACTAAACGGGGCAAACTATGTCGAAAGTAATAGCTCCAAAGCGTCTTTCGTCAAGGCCGGCGATGGGTGACGTGCGTCAGCAGGCAGACGGACCGCCCGACGTCGACACGGCTGGAAAGGGAGTTCGGCAGCCGGTCCCATACCGGCCGGCCGGCGAACCCCATGAGGGCGCGCTCGACCGATTCGTACCAGGCTTCGACGATCAGATCGAACTCGTAGCCAGCAGGGCGGGCTCCATCGACGACGTTCGCGACCACCCTCCGGGCACGCAGCCAGGGCGTCATGTCCGGCCCGCCGATCGGCGCAGCCGCCGGCGCCGGCCCGTCACGGGTGCGGAGGAAGAACGCCACGCAGACATCGCTGCGCGGGCCGTCGACGATCACGCTTTCCCGTGCGATCAGCGTGAAGTCGCGCACGTAGGTCGAGAACACGCGCGGCTCGTCGGGACGCATGATCGCGAGCGTCTCCGGGTCGTTCCAGATGTCGTCGGCCGCCTGTCGGTCACGCAACGCCAGCAGGTTCACGCCGTCGTAATCCGGGGATGTACCGGGCAGCGGCGCCGGGGGATCGAGCACGCGCGAGCACTGCGTCACCGCGAGCACCTTGTCGCGCACGTTGGCGCACTGCCGCCCCAGCGCGGAGTGCTCGCGCCAGGCCTGCGGGAAGTCCTCGGCGCGGAGCGCCGGATTGCGCCGCGCGAGGTAGATCATCTTCCAGGCGTCCATCGGGCCGCCGCCTACAGGACCTCGAACAGGCCCGCAGCGCCCATTCCGCCGCCGATGCACATCGACACGACGACGTATTTCACGCCGCGCTGCCGGCCTTCGAGCAGCGCGTGGCCGACCATGCGCGCCCCCGACATGCCGAAAGGGTGGCCGATGGCGATCGCGCCGCCATTGACGTTCAGGCGCTCGTTGGGGATGCCCAGCTTGTCGCGGCTGTAGAGCACCTGGCAGGCAAAGGCTTCATTGATCTCCCACAGGCCAACGTCGCTCACCTTCAGGCCGAAGCGGTCGAGCAGCTTGGGGATCGCGAAGACCGGCCCGATGCCCATCTCGTCGGGCGCGCAGCCTGCGACGGCGATGCCGCGATACGCGCCCAGCGGGGCTATGCCGCGACGCTCGGCCTCCATACGGCTCATCACCAACGCGGCCGAGGCGCCGTCGGAGAGCTGCGACGCGTTGCCGGCGGTGATGAACTCGCCCTGCCCGACCCACTGGCCGTCCTTGAAGACCGGCTGCAGCTTCGCGAGGTCTTCCAGCGTCGTCGAGGCGCGGTTGCACTCGTCGCGAGTGGCGATCACGTCCTCGTGGCCGGCGGGCTTGCCTTCCTTGTCGAACAGCAGCTTCTTCGCCGCCAGCGGCACGATCTCGTCGTCGAAGCGGCCTGCCGCCTGCGCCGCCGCGGTGCGCTGCTGGCTCTGCAGCGAGAACTCGTCCTGCGCCGCACGGCTGATGCCATAGCGGCGGGAGACGATCTCGGCGGTCTCGAGCATCGGGATGTAGGCCGCCGGCACGACGGCCTTCACCGCTTCGGACTGCGCGCGGTAGGTGTTCTTGTGTTTGGTCTGCGTGAGCGACAGCGACTCGACGCCGCCCGCCACCGCGATCTTCATCTCGCCGGCGAGGATGTTCTTGGCGGCGACGCCGATGGCCATCAGCCCGGAGGCGCACATGCGGTCGAGCGCCATGCCCGGCACGCTGTCGGGCAGGCCGCCGGTGTAGGCACACAGGCGGCCGATGTTGTAGGCCTGGGTGCCCTGCTGCACGGCGGCCCCCATGATCACGTCCTCGACCGCTTCGGGCTCGATCCCCGCGCGCTCGACCACGGCGCGCACGACGTGGCCGCCCAGCACGGGGGCCTCCGTATCGTTGAAGGAACCGCGGAAGGACTTGGTCAGTGCAGTGCGCGCAGTGGATACGATGACGGCTTCGCTCATGGCTTGTGTTCTCCGGTTGCGTCTGGAATCGGGAGGGGATGGAATGATTTGCGGGGTCAGTCTGCGAAGGTGTAGCGGCTGATGGTGTCGACGACGCAGGCCGGGCGCTCGCTGTCCTCGATCTCGATCGTCACGCGCACGGTCGACTGCACGGCCTCGCGGATGCGCTCGACGCGGAGGATCTCGCCGCGCCCGCGGATGCGTGCTCCGACCCTGACCGGGGCGGGGAAGCGCACGCGCTCGCAGCCGACGTTCACGCCCATCTTCAGGTTCTCGGCGCGGATCAGCCGCGGCAGGAACAGGTTGGCGAGCGCGAGCGTCAGGTAACCGTGCGCGATGCACGCGCCGAAGGGGCCGTCCTTCGCGCGTTCCGGGTCGACGTGGATCCACTGGTGGTCGTCGGTCGCGTCTGCGAAGCGGTTCACCCGGTCCTGCGTCATCTCGACCCAATCGGTGGCGCCCAGGTCGCGCCCCTCGGCGGCAACGAGCTCGTCGGTGCTGGAAAAAACGAAGCTCATGCGGATCTCCTCACGCGTGCTGCGAGCTGACGGAGAGCACTTCGCCGGTCATGTAGGACGCGTAGTCGCTGGCGAGGAAGACCATCACGTTGGCGACCTCCCACACCTCGGCGGCGCGGCGGAAGGCCTCGCGGCTCGCAAGCTGCGCGAGCAGTTCCTCGCTGGAGGCCTTCTTCAGGAAATCATGGAGCGCGATCGAGGGCGACACGGCGTTGATGCGCACGCCGTGCTCGGCCGCCTCCAGCGCCGAGCAGCGTGTCAGCGCCATCACGCCGGCCTTGGCGGCCGCGTAGTGCGCCTGCCCCTTCTGCGCGCGCCAGCCTAGCACCGACGCGTTATTGACGATGGCGCCGCGACCGCGCCGTTCCATGTGCGGCAACATCGCGCGCGTCATGCGGAAGGTGCCGGTGAGCGTGATGTCGAGGACGCGCGTCCATTCCTCGTCGCTCATTTCAGTGACGCGCTTCTCGCCGCCCAAGCCGGCGTTGTTGATCAGCACGTCGACGCCACCCAGCCGGTCTTCGGCCGCCGCCACGAGGGCCTGGACTTCCTCCTCGTTCGTGACGTTGCACAGTTGCCCCCAGACTGCCTGCAGTCCGGTTTCGGACTTCAGCCGGGCGACCGCCTCTTCCAGGCGGCGCGGGTGAATGTCCGAGATCATCAACGCCCGGCAGCCCTCCTCCGCGGCCTTGCGGGCGGCGGCGAAGCCGATGCCGGCGCCGGCTGCGGCGGTGATGAGGACGGACTTGCCGGCGAGCAGCTGATGGCCGGGCACGTAGGAAGGCGCTTGTCTCACGGCGTGAACCTCGAAGAATGGATACGACGCCATTCTTGAGGCCCCGCCTACCCGGCCGCATCGTCAAAACGGACGGGATGCGGGCAGAAAGGCCAGCGGCACGTGCCGCCGGATCTCACGCCACGCGGGTCGGGTGGAACTCGCGCGGGGCGCCCAGGGTCGCGCGCCACGACGGCGGCTGACGCCCATCCTCGTCGCGGAGGCCGTAGCGCAGCGCGAGTTCGGCGACGATCAGGGTCTGCCCCGACAGGCTCGCCCGTTCCGGGTCGCGCCAAAGGGCCTCGATCACGCGCCCCGAGAACTGTGGGCTTTCGCTGCGCGTGCCGATGCCGCCGTACGCGTCGGGGCGGCGACGGGCCGCGAACGCCGTGCGCTCGGTGCGCTGCATGCCGAGCCACAGCGACACCACCGCGACGCCGGTGCCTTCGAAATCGACCGCCATGTCGTACGCCATCTTGTCGCAGCCGGCCTTCTGCGCCCCGTAGGCCGGCCCGTGCATGTAGCAGCCCGCGCCGTAGGACGAGGTGAAGGCCACCAGTCCCTGTCCGCTCTGCAACAGCAACGGTGCGGCGCAGTGCGTGGCGATGTAGTTGGAGCGCAGGCCGACGTCCAGGATCGCTGCCTGGCTGCGCGGCTTCTCCCAGAACGGGCCGGGCTCGATGAGGCTGTCGTCGATGCAGATGGCGTTGTTCACGAGGATGTCGAGGCGTCCCTGCTCTCGCGCGACGCGCTCGAACAAGGCCTCGACCTGGGCATCGTCACCGTGGTCGCAATGCACCGCGATACCGTGGCCACCGGTGGCGCTGACTGCCGCGGCGCTGTCGTGGATGGTACCGGCGAGCACGGCGTCGCCCACCCGGCATTCACCTTCGCGTTCGCTGCGCCCGGTGACGTAAACCGTCATGCCCGCAGCGCCGAGCGCCTCGGCAATGCCGCGCCCGACGCCGCGACTGGCGCCGGTGACGACGGCAACGCCGGTCGAGGGAGCGGCGTTCATCCGATCGCCCTCACGCGAGCGCGGGCGGACGGCGGTCGGCCCACGGCGCGGCCTTTTCGAGCTGCGCCGCGAGGGCAATCAGCCGCGCCTCGCCGCCATACGGGGCCGCGAACTGCACGCCGATCGGCATGCCTTCGGCGCTCCAGTGTAGCGGAACCGACATCGCGGGATGTCCGCTCATGTTGAACATCGCGGTGAAGGGCGAGGCGAGCACGGCCCGCTTAGCGAAGTCGTCGAAGGGCTGATCCAGCGACAGTTCGCCGAGCTTGGGCGGCAGCGCAGCGGTGGTCGGCGACAGGATCAGGTCGTAGCGCCCGCACACCTCGTCGATGATCCGCCCCGCCTGGTCGAAGACCGATCGCGCCGCGTAGAGCTGCTCAGCCGTGTATTTCTGCGCCTTCTGCAGCGTGAGCCAGTTGATCGGCTCGAATTCGGCTTCGCGCGCGGGGCGCCCGACGAGCTTCTCGCGCGCCCGCACCGTGTACAACATGCCGGTGCCGGTCATTACGCCCATGCTGCCGAACATTTCGAGGAAGGGCAGTTGCTGCAGCGAGATGGGTTCGACATGATGGCCGAGCCCGGCGCACAAGGTCGCCGCCTTGTGCAATGCCTCGAGGCATTCGGGATGAACGCCCATGCCGAAGAGATTGGTGTCGAAGAGCCCGATCTTCAGCCCCTTGGGGAAGCGGCCGAGCGCCTTCACGAGATCGGCGGTGGCGGGCGCCGCGCGCGTTCCCGGTTCGGCCCCCTGGCTCAGCTGCATCAACCAGGCGGTGTCGCGCACGCTGCGGCTGATCACGTTGTGCGCAGACAGCCCCATCCAGCCCTCCAGCGCCCCCGGCCCCATCGGAATGAGGCCGCGGCTGGGCTTGAGGCCGAACAGGCCGCAGTGCGACGCGGGGATGCGGATCGAGCCGCCGCCGTCGCTGGCATGCGCGACCGGCAGGACTCCCGCCGCAACGGCTGCCGACGCGCCGCCAGACGAACCGCCCGAGCTGCGTCCAAGGTCCCACGGATTGCGCGTAGGGCCGAATAGGCGCGACTCGGTGGTTCCGGTCTGCCCAAACTCTGGCGTCGCGAGCTTGGCGAAGATGTTCATCCCCGCCGCCTTGTAGCGCTGCACCAGCGTGGAGTCATGGTCGGCGACCGCATCCTTGAAGAAGGCGCAGCCGTTGGTAGTGACAGTCCCCTTCAGTGCGACGGCAAGATCCTTTAACGCGAAGGGCACGCCGGAAAAGGGCGGCCTCGCCTCGCGTTCGGCCCGGCCGGCGGCATCCAGCGCCCGTGCCAGCTCCCGGGCGAGGTCGAAATGTGGCGTGGTGACGGCATTGACGACTGAATACGCTTCGGCGCGGGCGATCGCCGCTTCGAGCACCTCGCTCGGCCTCACGTCCCCACGCCGGATCCGGCGCGCGATCTCAATCGCATCCCAGCGCTCATATTCGGGCAGCGGCAGTGCGGATTGCGGCCGCGCCGCAGCAGCCATGCCGGGGCCCAGCCCGGCCACCGCGGTTGCACCCAGCGCGGCACCGGCTTTCAGGAAATTGCGCCGCGCCGGCGTGATGTCGTTTTCGTCCATGCAAGCTTCCCCAGACTGTCCATTCCGGCATCGCCGGCCTGTCTCCAGGTCGGACGATAACAGCGGACGGTTTCTTCCCGAAATGGCCGACGCCGCGCGACAGACCTGATGGAAATTCCCCCGAATTGTCCGAAGCCCCTCCGTGCGCCTCATCGTCCGTTGAGACTACGCGCCGCCGGCGGTATCGCGGCACGATTCGTCTGAATGGACGATGCCTCCCTGCTTCGGAGCGGGAGAATAAGCCTCCAATGAGAACCTTCGTCCACGCCATTTCAGACGCCTGAACAATCAATCACCCCCTTCCCGCCAGGAGCCCCCTGATGAATTCACCCGACCTGCCCATCCCTCTCGAGCAGTTCGTCGAGCTCGACACCGGCCTGCGTCTGCATTATCTCGACGTCGGTCAGGGGCCGGCGGTCGTATGGCTGCATGGCAGCGGCCCGGGGGCGAGCGGCTACAGCAACTTCAAGGGCAATTACCCGGCCTTCGCCGAGGCCGGTTTCCGCAACATCGTGCTCGACCTGCCCGGCTTCGGGCGGTCGGACAAACCCGCCGACGCGCAGTACGACCTCGATTTCTTCGTCGCCAACCTGCACGCCTTCCTGCGCGCGATCGGCATCGAGCGCTGCACCCTGCTCGGCAACTCGCTCGGCGGCGCCATCGCGCTGGGCCAGGCGCTGGCGCATCCCGAGACGGTCGAGCGCCTGATCCTGATGGCGCCGGGCGGCGTCGAGGAGCGCGAAACCTACTTCCGCATGGAAGGCATCGTGCGCATGGTCGAGACCTTCGCCAAGGGGCCGATGGGCCCGGCACAGATGCGCCATGTGATGAGCCTGCAGGTGTTCGATCCGGCACTGCTCGACGACGCGATCATCGCCGAGCGCGCCGCCATTGCCCCCTTGCAGCCGGCCAACCTGTTCTCCACGATGCTGGTGCCGAACATGACGGAGCGCCTGCATGAGATCAGCGCGCCGATCTTCGGCTTCTGGGGCACCGACGACAAGTTCAACCCGCACAGCGGTGCCCTCAAGCTGATCGAGAACGCCCGCAATGCGCGCATGATCCTGCTCAACCGCTGCGGCCACTGGGTGCAGGTCGAACATCGTAATCTCTTCAACCGCAGTTGCATCGATTTTCTGACCAAGGGGTAAGCCGAGTCATGGGAGCCTTCGACAATCTCTTGCAGCCCGGCCGCATCGGCAGCCTGGAACTCCGGAACCGCATCGTGATGGCGCCGATGGGCTCCAACTTCGCCGAATCCGACGGCACCTGCGGCGAGCGCATCCAGGCCTATTACGAGGCGCGCGCGGCCGGCGGGGCCGGCCTGATCACGATGGGCGTCGGCGCGATCGCCTACCCGCACGGCACGGCCGAGCCCTACCAGCTCGGCCTGTCGGACGACAAGTTCATTCCCGGCCTGAAGGGGGTGGTCGATCGCGTGCACAAGCACGGCGCGAAGATCGCCATCCAGCTCCAGCACGCCGGCAAGACCTCGGTCCGCGACCTTGTGGAGGGGCGCGAGCTGTGGGTGCCGTCGATGCCGCCGGCAGTGAAGACCGACATGTTCGCGGCGCTGACCCAGGAAGAACTGGGCTCCTTCATCAGCTCGTCGAAGGGCCGCGAGAAGGCCGGCGTGAAGATCCGCGTCATGGACAAGGCCGACATCGCGCAGATGACCGAGTGGTTCGCCGCGGCCGCAGATCGCGCACGCCGCGCGGGCTTCGACGGCGTCGAAATCCACGCTGCCCACACCTACATCATCGCCGGCTTCCTGTCGGGCTACTTCAACAGACGCGACGACGAGTACGGCGGCTCCATCGAGAATCGCGCCCGCTTCATGCTGGAAGTGATCGCCGCCGTGCGCGAGCGCGTCGGCGCAGACTACCCGGTGTGGCTGCGGCTCGACGCCTACGAGCTGCGCATGGAAGGCGGCATCACGCTCGAAGAGGCCAAGGTGTTCGCGAAGATGGCCGCGGCGGCCGGCTGCGACGCGGTGAGCGTGTCGGCCTATGCCAATACCAACACTGGCGTGGCCTTCACCGAGGCGCCGCTGGTGCAGCAGAAGGCCGGTTTCCTGCAGTGGGCGGCCGAGATCAAGGAAGGGCTGGAGATCCCGGTGATCGCGGTGGGCCGACTGGAACCCGAGGTCGCCGACAACGCGGTCGCGGCCGGCCAGTGCGACTTCGTCGCGATGGCGCGCAAGATGCTCGCCGACCCGGATCTGCCGAAGAAGCTCGCCGAGGGCCGGCCCGAGGACATCCGTCCCTGCATCTACTGTTACGCCTGCGTCAGCCAGATTTTCATCAACGAACGGGTCAAGTGCGCCGTCAATCCGATGACGGGCCACGAGGCCGAAATGCAACTCGTGCCGGCGGCCAGGCCCGGCCACGTCGTCGTGGTCGGCGGCGGCCCGGCGGGCATGGAGGCCGCGCGCACCGCGGCGCTGCGCGGGCACAAGGTGACGCTGCTGGAGCGCAGCGGTCGCCTGGGCGGCACGCTGTTCTTCGCCGCCCTCGCCTATGCCGAGAACGGCGCGCTGCTCGACTATCTCGTCACGCAGATGCACAAGCTCGACATCGACGTGCGTCTCGACACGACCGCCACGCCCGAGCTGATCCGCGAACTGAAGGCCACGGCGGTGATCGTCGCGAGCGGGGCCGAGCGCAGCGCACCGCCGATTCCCGGCGCGGAGCTCGATCACGTGTGGTCGGGCGACGAGCTGCGGCGCCTGATGACCGGCGATCGCGCCGACGAGATCGCCAAACGCAAGCTTTCCCTGGCCCAGCGCGCGCTGATGAAGGCCGGCAGCCTGGTGGGCGTCACCGACAGCACCGATGCGATGCAGAACCTCTCGCGGGTTTGGATGCCGCTTGGCAAGAAGGTGGCGATCATCGGCGGCGGCCTCGTCGGCGTCGAACTCGCCGAATTCCTCGTCGACCGCGGGCGCGAGGTCGTGGTGCTGGAGGAAGGCCCCAGCCTCGGCCGCGAACTCTCCATCGTGCGGCGCTGGCGCGTGCTCGACACGCTGCGTCAGCACGGCGTTGCGCTGCACACGAAGGCGAAGGTGGAAGCGATCGAGAAGAAGAAGCTGATCTACACCGACGCCGAGGGCAATCGTTGCGAACTCGCCGCCGAGTCCGTGGTGCTGGCCGTGGGCGCGCGTCCGGACGACAGCCTCGCGCGGTCGCTCGAAGCGGCGGGCGTGCCGGTCAGCTCGGTCGGCGACGGCGCACAGCTCGGCTACATCGAAGGCGCGATCCGCTCGGGCATGCTTGCCGGGCTGTCCGCCTGAACGCGCCAGGGACGGGGCGATGCGCCTCGTTCCGCCCACTGAGACGGATCCCATGCCCATCGACCGTACCGCAGTGCCCGCCGCGCGTCGCCGGCTTTGCTTCGAAGCCCTCCCCGGCATCCCGGAAGTGCGGCCGGGCGATGCGCTGGACGAACTCGTCATGCGCGCGCTCGATGCTGCTGCGATCGAACTCGCTCCCGACACCATCGTTGTCGTCGCGCAGAAGATCGTCTCCAAGGCCGAAGGCCGCTTCGCGTGGCTCGATGAGGTCACGCCATCCAGCCAGGCCCTCGAACTCGCGCGCATTACCGGCAAGGATGCACGTCTGGTTGCACTTACGCTGGCCGAATCGACCCGCGTGCTGCGTGCGGTGCCGGGTGTGCTCATCGTGCGCCATCGCCTGGGCTATGTCATGGCCAATGCCGGCATCGACCTCTCGAACGTGCCGGACGAAGGCGGACGCGAGCGGGCCTTGCTGTTGCCGCTCGCTCCGGATCAGTCCGCCGCGGCGTTGCGCGCAGCCCTGCGCGCGCGCACCGGCACGTCGGTCGGCGTGATCATCAGCGACAGCTTCGGCCGCCCGTGGCGCAACGGTGTCGTGAATGTGGCCCTCGGCTCGGCCGGCATTCCGGCGCTGATCGATCGCCGCGGCGAGCCCGATCGCCACGGACGCACGCTGCAGATCACCCAGACCGCGTTCGCCGACGCGATCGCCGCCGGTGCGGCGGTCGTGATGGGCGAAGGCGACGAAGGCATGCCGGTGGTGCTCGCGAGCGGCTTCCTGCCCGCCGCCCCGGAGATCGATTGCAAAGCGCTGCTGAGGCCACTCGGGGCGGACCTGTTCCAATGACGGCAAGACACATCCTCGCCCTGAGCGGCGGCGTCGGCGGCGCGAAGCTTGCCGACGGCCTGCAGCAAGCCTGCAACGATGGCCGCCTCACCGTGGTCGTGAACACCGGCGACGATTTCACCCACCTCGGCCTCAACATCTCGCCGGACGTCGACACCGCTCTGTACACGCTCGGCGGCGTGGCCAACCCCGAGACCGGCTGGGGACGGCGCGACGAGACCTGGACCTTCATGGACACGCTGGCCCGACTCGGCGGCGAAACCTGGTTCCGGCTCGGCGACGGCGACCTCGCCACCCACGTCGAGCGTACACGCCGGCTCGCGGCCGGCGAAGCGCTCTCCGCGATCACGGCCGACTTTGCGCGCCGCCTCGGCATCCAGGCCGATGTCGTGCCGATGTCCGACCAGCCGCTGCGCACACGTGTCCACAGCGACGAGGGCATCTTCGACTTCCAGGATTATTTCGTCCGCCACCAGTGCCGGCCGGTGACCCGGTCGATCGAGTTCGCCCAAGGGGACGACGTGCGCCCCTCCCCCGCCGTCCTGGCGGCGCTGGCCGACGACGCGCTCGACGCGATCGTCATCTGCCCGTCCAATCCTTACCTGAGCATCGCCCCGATCCTCGCCGTGCCCGGCCTGCGCGACGCGCTGCGTGAAGCCGGCGTGCCCATCGTCGCCGTCTCGCCGCTGGTGGGCGGCGCGGCGGTCAAGGGGCCGACGGCGAAGATCATGGCCGAACTCGGCGTGCCGGTGACTGCTGACGAAATCACGCGCCAGTATGACGACCTGCTCGCCGGCTTCGTGCTGGATGAACGCGATGCCGCCCTGCGCGAGCGGATCGCCGTGCCGGTGCATGTCACTGACACCTTGATGCGCAGCGCAGACGACCGCGTGCGTGTGGCGCGGGAGACCGTGGACTTCGCGAAGCACTTGAAGGCTCGGGCTTGAGCTGAGCGGGATAACCCCCACGACGACACCACGCGCTCCACACCCATTTCGGGGTACTCATTGTCGGTTGGCAGATATTCGCGACAGACCGTTTTCGGCCCGTCCTGCTGGTCCCGAAGGGCGACCGTCCAAAATGGGCAACGCCCGTGTAAAATATGCCTTTTGGGTTTCCGAGTAGCCCTATGTGAAGACCGGTAATTGTTGTAGGTGATCGAACATCGCATGGCGGTGTGGTAATCACCGGTTCCCCATTCACCGATGTCGGCGGGAAAGCGGTTGCCCGAATCGGCGACAAGGTAACGTGTCCACAGAAAGGGCACGGTTCCGTGACTACCATCGTGACAGGGGATTTGACGGCGATCATCGATGGTCAGCCGGTGGCTCGACATGGCGACAAAACGGCCTGCGGAGCGACGCTGATTTCCAGCCAGATACTGACCTATGTCGACAATGAAAGCGCCGTCGGCTATTCGCCTTCCGGCAACTCGTTCGCGCAGCCGGCGGCGGCCGGCGATAAGCTTAAAAATGATGCGCTTCGTCACGAGATCCGATTTCAGGCGCTCGATGCCGCAACCGGACAACCGGTGCCGCATAACCCGTATGTCGTGCCCCCCCAGGATGGCACGCGGACCGAGGGCGTGACCGATGGCAACGGCCTTACCGAAATCATCAATGCGGATCAGCCCGAGGATGTATCGGTGCACTTTTATTTCCGCTCGCCGAGCGGTGACACCATCCAGCGTGGGGATTTGGCATGAGTGATGTCCGCATCGACGATCTGAAAACAGGCTCCTTTGATACCTGGGCCACTATCGAAGCAAAACGTGCCGAGGCGGTCAAAACTGTCACGGTCAAGGTCGACCACAAGGCAGCGACGCGCCAAGCGATCATTGTCGCGGTCCGCAAGGCCGGCATTCCGTTAATGACCCGCTCCGAGTGGAAGGCCAAGCCGTCCGCACGCTCCGATGGTCCGGATTGGGACTACCGCGCTATCGTGATTCACCACGCGGGAAACAGCTATTCGTGTTCGGCCGATGGTGCCGAGTTGATCCGCAAGGCGGAAAATACGGACATTGCGAGCTTCGGACACATCAGCTACCACTACGCGATAGATTGCAAGGGCACGATTTACGAGGCGTTGGATATACGGGAAAAGGGTGCGCATTTGAAAGCGGCCAATACCGGGAAAATCGGCATCGTGTTCTTATCAGATTTTTCCCTACCTGGTGAAGCGGCCGCGCATGGCCCCTCATTGAGTGACAGCTTCAAGCGGGGTGCAAAGGCTGGGGTCGCTGAAATACTTGGCCAAGCCAAGGATGCTGTTTCAACGAGTTGGGACACACCGACAACGCCACAACTTAATGCCGTCGATGTCCTGGTGAAGACGCTCGTTGAATACTTCAAGATTGCGATGCTTGGCGGCCATCGCGAGTTTGCTTCGGCGAACGATCAAGGGCGGGCCTGCCCAGGAGCGCACGGGTTGAAAATCGCCCGCGACTTACGGAATCGGTATGGCCTCGATGTTCCGAAATAAGCCGAAACTGGCGATTGGCGCCGGCCTCCTGCTGGTTTTCACACTGTTCGTCGGGATCGACATGGAGCCTGTACTGTCGGACCATGAGCTTAGTACTGTGCCTGTGCCATTCATCAAAAGACAGCCGGCCTTGGCTTTGGTCTTCTCGCTCCCTGTTGAGCCATTTCGAGTGATGCACCACGTTCAAGACATGCCCGACGTGAAGCGCCGGGCGCTTCAACGATACTGCGCTGTTCGGTTCGGTGAAAGCGAGGCTGAATGTTTGGCAACCCTTGAGGGGCGGCTAAGGGAGAGCGGGTTCTACAAGGCGGAGTAGCCGTTCCTGGTATGCAGAATAGATCAGCCGCGATAGACGCTTTTCGCCCCGCCCTGCGGGTCCGGTAGGAGCCACAGGGGCGGCTAACACCGAGTTAGCAGCAGACGGCTTCGGTCAGGCCACCGACGGCAGCCAGGAAACCCCGTTGATGTGGGAGCCGCCGTCGACGAACAGTGTGTTGCCGGTCATGTAGCCCGCCCCGTCGCTGCAGAGGAATGCGACCACATTCCCGATGTCCTGCTCCGCTTCGCCCATGCGCCCCATCGGGTTCTGCTTCAACAACAGCGCGGCGTTCTCCGGTGACGCGGCGGCAAAGCGTTCATAGGCCGGCGTGCGGGCGGCGGGGCAGATCGCATTGACCGTGATGCCGTGCGCTGCCCACTCGCGCGCGGCACTGCGAGTCAGACATCGCAGCGCCTCCTTGCTCACGTTGTAGTCGGCGGTGTACGGGTGAGCATTGACGCCGTTGAGCGAGCACATGTTGATGATGCGCCCGTAGCGCCGGGCCTTCATGTGGGGGAAGGCGCTCTGCATCGCGGCCAGCGGGGCGTAGAGACTGCCCTGCAGGGCCCGCGCAAAATCCGCCGCGGGCTTGGCTTCGAGCGGGCCCGGAAGATTGCCGAGGTAAGCGTTGTTGACGAGGATGTCGAGGGCCCCGAAGCGGCCGACGACATCGCGCACCAGCTCTTCCATGCTGGCACTGTCGGCGATGTCGCATCCGATCGCATCTGCGTCGGCGCCGTGAGACCGGATCAGGGACACGGTTTCGGCTGCGGCCTGCGCATTGATGTCGGACACCACGACACGCGCGCCCTCCACCGCCAAACGGAGTGCAACGCCACGGCCTATGCCCTGGCCGGCGCCGGTAATGACAGCCACCTTGCCGCCCAGCAGCCCGCTGCCGGGCTCCTTCATCGCTTCATGCCTCCACCGGCGTCATGTCGCCGTATCGCTGTACATGGAAATCACCATCGCCCAGCAGGGCCTGCGCGACGCGGATGCGCTTGAGGAAGAGGCCCACGTCGAGTTCGTCGGTGACGCCCATGCCGCCGTGCATCTGCACCGCCTCGCGGCTGATGCGGTGGGCGACATCGCCGGCCTTCCACTTCGCGAGGCTCGCGAGGCGGGCGCGACCGGCGGCATCGAGCGTCGGGTCGTCCATCGCCGCAAGCCCCGCCATCACCGCGCTGCGCGCGAGTTGGAGATGCGCGTAGCACCACGCCGCGCGATGCTGCAGCGCCTGGAAGGAGCCGATCGGCACGTCAAACTGCACGCGCGTCTTGAGATACTCGACGGTGGTGTCGAAGAGGTTCTGCGTCATCCCCAGGAGCTCGGCAGCGAGGCACACGCGCCCGCGGTCGAGGGCGGCATCGAGCGCGGTCCACGCCTGCCCTTCCACCCCCAGCAGGGCGCCCGCGTCGACGCGCACCCCGTCCAGGCGCAGCCGGGCGTGATTGCGCGAGTCGATCATCCCCGTCGCAGACACGTTCAGGCCGAGCGCGTGCGCCGGCACGACGAAGAGGCTGAGCCCCTCGCGCTCGCCCGGCATACCGCCGGTGCGCGCGACGACGACGAAGGCGTCCGCCCCCTGCCCGTCGGCCACGAACACCTTCTCGCCCTGCAGCACGTAACCCGTGTCGCGGCGCTCCGCGCGCAGCGCGGTGGCGGCCGGATCGTGGCGCGCGTGCTCGTCGAGCGCGAGCGCGATGCGCTTGTCGCCGGCGATCAGCAAGGGCATCCATTCGGCCTGCTGGGCGCCGGAGCCGGCCAACTCGATCAGCGTGCCGCCGAGCACGATGCTCGACAACAGCGGCGTGGCGGCGAGATTGCGGCCGAGCGCCTCGAACACCGCGCCCAGGCCCATGCAGCCGAAGGCCAGTCCGCCCAGGTCCTCGGGGAAGGGAATGGCGCTCCAGCCCATTCCCACCATCTCTTTCCACAGCGCGTCGTCGAAGCGCGGAGCGGCGCCTTCATCGCGCAGCCGCCGCTGGGCGGCGACCGGGCTGCGTGCCTGCAGGAACTCGGCGGCGGTATCGGCCAGCAAGCGCTGCTCTTCGGAATACACCAGACTCATGGCAGACGACTCCTCACTTACCCTGTTTGCCTTCGGGAAGACCCAGCACCCGCTTGGCGATCACGTTCAGTTGCACCTCGGACGAGCCGCCGGCGATGGTCTGCGCGAAGCTGCCGAGCCACGCGCGGGTGAGCGCGAGTTCGCTGCTATCGAAGGCCTCGTCCTCCCAGCCCAGCGCGCGGTGACCCATCACGTCCAGCAGCACTTCGAGCTTGTCCTTCTCCTGCTCGGAATGGACGAGCTTCATGATCGCCATCAGGCCCGACACGTCCTGGCGCGTGCGCATCTCCTCGCCCATGCGCTGGGTGGTGATCGTGTAGGCGTGCTCGTCCATCGCCATTGCCAGCACGCGGGCGCGCAGCGCCACGTCTGCGGTCGATGCGGCATCGGCCGGCGGCAGGTAGCGCCCCGCCATCGACAGCAGATCGACATGGTTCGGCAAGCTGAACTCGCCGAACTTCGACATCGCGCGGCGCTCGTGCTGCAGCAGCGCCTTCGCCAGCGTCCAGCCGCCGTTGAGCGGGCCGACGAGCTGGTGCTTGGGCACCTTCACGTTGTCGAAGAAGACCTGGCAGAAGGACGACTTGCCGCTGATGAGATCGATCGGCCGCGCCTCGATGCCGGGCGACTTCATGTCCACGACCAGCAGGCTGATGCCCTGTTGTTTCGGCACGTTGGGATCCGTGCGCACCAGCATGTACATCCAGTCCGACTTGTCGCCGTAGGAGGTCCAGATCTTGGTGCCATTGACGACGAAGTGGTCGCCCTCGTCGACCGCCGAAGTCTTCAGGCTGGCGAGATCAGAGCCCGCATTGGGCTCGGAGAAGCCCTGGCACCAGCGGATCTCGCCGCGCGCCATGGGCGTGATCAGCTCGCGCTTCTGCTCCTCGCTGCCGAACTCGAGCACCACCGGCCCGAGCATCCAGATGCCGAGGTTGATCTGCGGCGGACGGCAGTGCAGGCGGCGCATCTCCGATTCGAGCACGGCGTTCTGCTCCGCGCTCAGGCCACCGCCACCATACTCAGCCGGCCAATCAGGACAGAACCAGCCCTTGTCGCGCATGCGCTCGAACCACAGGCGCTGGTCCTCGGTCCTGAATTCGACCGTCCTGCCCCCCCACACCAGCTCGCCATCGGGCATCGGCGTGCGCATCGACGGCGGGCAGTTGGCCTCCAGCCAGGCGCGGGTCTCGCGACGGAAATCTTCGATCGTGCTCATGATCCTTCCTGTTGTCTCCGGTCAGCGCGAACGCGGCATGCCCAAACCGAACTGGGCGATCAGTTCGCGCTGGATCTCGTTCGTGCCGCCGCCAAAGGTCAATGTAACCGAGGCCCGCACTTCATACTCGAGTTCGCCGAGCAGCGCCGCGGCGGCCGAGCCCGAACGGATCAGACCGCGCGCCCCGACGATCTCGCACAGCTTCCTCAGAATCTCGATCGCCGATTCCGAACCATAGACCTTGGTCGTCGACGCCAGCGCGACATCCATCCGGTCGCGGTCCAGATCCGCGGCGATGCGGAAGTTGATCAGGCGCATCGCCTCCAGCCGCGCATAGCATTCCGCCAGCAGCGAGCGCACCCAGGGTTGGTCGGTCGCACGGCGCCCCTGCTCGTCGGCACTCTTCGCCCACAGGTAGACGCGGCGGAAAAGGCCCGCGACCTTGTCCGACCACGATCCGAGGCCGAGGCGCTCATGGTTGAGCTGCGCGGTGATCAGCTTCCAGCCGCCGTGCAGCTCACCCACCAGCATGTCGGCCGGCACGCGCACGTTGTCGTAATAGGTCGCCGCGGTGGGGTTGCTGCAGGTCGGGATCACGGTGTGCGAAAAGCCGGGCAGCTTCGTGTCGAGGATCAGGATCGACACGCCCTTGTGGCGCGGGCGCTCGGGGTCCGTGCGCGCGGCGAGCCAGATGAAGTCGGCGGCTTCCGCGCCCGAGGTCCAGAGCTTGTTGCCATTGACGACGAAGTGCTCGCCTTCGGGTCGCGCGGTGGTCTTCAGCGCGGCCAGATCGCTGCCCGCCCCCGGCTCGGAATAGCCGATCGCGAACAGGATCTCGCCCGCGGCGATGCCCGGCAGGAACTTCGCCTTCTGCGCCGCACTGCCGTGCGCCATCAGCGCGGGCCCGACGGTGCTGATCGTCACGAAGGGCAGCGGCGCGCCAGCGATGTTGGCCTCCTCGAAGAAGATCAGCTGCTCGGTCGCCGCATAGCCCTGGCCGCCGTGCTCCTTCGGCCAGCCGACCGCGAGCCAGCCGTCGCGGCCCATCTTGCGGATCACGCTGCGGTACTCGTCGCCGCCCTCCTTGCCGCGCAGGCGCGCGCGCAGTTCGGGCGTCATCAGGTCCTGGAAGTAGTCGCGCACCCTGCGGCGCAGCGCGTGCTGTTCGGGCGTCAGGTCGACAAACATGATGGTCTCCCGGACTCAGGCCGTGCCAAGGATGAGGCCGCTCGTCGGCACGCCCGTTCCGGCGGTGACGAGCACGTTCTCGACCCCGGCCACCTGGTTCGCCGCCGTGCCGCGCACCTGACGCACCGCCTCGGCAACCCCGTTCATGCCGTGGATGTAGGCCTCGCCGAGTTGGCCGCCATGGGTGTTGATCGGCAGCTTGCCGCCGCGCGCATGATGGCCGGCGCGGATGAAATCCTTCGCCTCGCCGCGCTTCGCGAAGCCGAACTCCTCCAGCTGCGGCAGCACGAAGGGCGTGAAGTGGTCGTAGATCACCGCGGTCTGGATCGCGTCGGGGCCAAGGCCCGATTGCCCATACAGCTCCTTCGCGACCACGCCCATCTCGGGCAGGCCGGCGATGTCGTCGCGGTAGAAGGAGGTCATGCTCTGCTGCCCCTCGGTGATGCCCTGCGAACCCGCCTTCACGATCACCGGCTTCTGCCGCAGGTCGCGGGCGCGTTCGGCCGAAGTGATGACCATCGCCACGGCGCCGTCCGATTCCTGGCAGCAATCGAGCAGGTGCAGCGGCTCGGCGATCCAGCGCGAGGCCTGGTGGTCTTCGAGCGTGATCGGCTTGCCGTGGAAGAAGGCCGCCGGGTTCGTCGCGGCGAAGTCGCGCACGGCAACCGCCACGCGGCCGAAGTCCTCGGAGGTCGCGCCGTAGGTGTGCATGTAGCGCTGCGCGAACATCGCCACCCACGCCGCCGGCGTATGGAAGCCGTACGGCATGTACCAGCCGTAATTGACGTTCTCGAAGATCGGCGTCGAGCCGAAGCCGTAGCTGCCGGTGCCGAAGCGGTACCAGGAGCGCTCGTTCATCGCGCGATACACGACGACGACCTTCGCGACGCCGGTCGCGACTGCCATCGCCGCATGCATCACCGGCGCGCAGGCCGCACCGCCGCCGTGCGGGATCTGCGAGAAGAACTTGACGTTCTTGCAGCCGAGCAGGCGCGCGATCTCGTACTCGGGCACCTTGTCCATCGTGTAGCTGCTGAAGCCCTCGACCTCGGACGGGTCGATTCCGGCATCCTTCAACGCAGTCAGCGTCGCTTCCATCGCCAGCCGCAGTTCGGTGCGGCCGGAGTTCTTCGAGAATTCGGTCGCGCCCAGGCCGACGATGGCGGCGCGTCCGGAAAGAGACAGGTTCGTCATGTGTGCCGTGCTCCGCGGTTCAGGGCAGCACCACCGCGACCGTGCTGGTCACGTGGTTTCCCATCGAGTTCTTGCCCTTCAGCGTCACTTCCACGCTGCGCTTGGCGGCATCGCAGCCGCTCACCTCGCCGGTGAAGGTCATCGTGTCGCCGGGGTAGTTCGGGGCGCCGAGCTTGATCTTCAGCGACCCGAAGCGCGCACCGGGACCGGCCCATTCCTCGACATAGCGCTGCACCAGCCCGCTGGTCGTCAGGATGTTCATGAAGATGTGCGGTGAGCCCAGCTTGCGCGCGGCGTCGCGGTCGTGGTGGCCGGGGAAGTAGTCGCGCGTGGCGATCGCGCCGCCCGCGATCAGCGGCACGGTGATCGGGATCGCCAGCTCCGGCAGGGCCTCGCCGGCGCGCACTTCGTCAAAGCGTCTGGTGTTCTTCGAGGTCATATTTCCATCCCAGCGTGTCGTTGGTTGCGAGCCAGTCTCCCAGCCGCGCGAGGTTCGCGGTCGCGCCGCCGAGCGTGATGCCCAGCGCGCGGCTCCAGTAGAGGTAGCGGTGGATCGGGTAGGTCAGGTCGACGCCGATGCCGCCATGCACGTGCTGCGCCTTGTGGCCGACGATGTGGCCGGCTTCGCAGGCGAGGTACTTCGTCGCCAGTGCCTCCGGGCGAGCCGGCCGACCAGCGTCGAGCCGGTAGCACAGCTGCCACAGGGCGGAGCGCAGCGCTTCGACGGCGATGTGCGCGTCGGCCATGCTCATCTGCACCGCCTGGAAGGTGGCGATCGCGCGCTCGAACTGCTGGCGCTCGCTCACGTAGGCCACGGTGCGGCGGATCTGCTCGCTGCTCACGCCCAGCTGCAGCGCGGCCAGCGCGGCGATCGCGCGCGGTTCGAGCCATTCCAGCGCGGCTTCCGGCAGGACGGCACTCGCGGCAATCGCGACGCCGTCGAAACGCAGGTCGGCCACCGCCTCGCCGTGCGTGAAGACGCCGGCCGTTTTCGTGATGCCGGCGGCGCGCAGGTCCACCAGTACCAGGCGCGGGCCGTCCGGGCATTGCGCGAGGATCAGGCCTCGGCAGCAGTCGGCCCCGAGCGCCACCGCATCGGCGCGGCCGTCGAGGCGCCAGCCGCCGTCGACCGCATGCGCGGTCAGCGCCGCACCCCGCTGCGGGTCGTCGAGCGCCAGCGTGACCAGCATGCGGCTCTCGGCCGCCGCGGTCACGACTTCCGCGCACGCCTCGCCGCCGAACCGCGCCAGCGTCGCCGCGGCGAGCTGGTGGCGCCACAGCGGCACCTGCCCCAGCGCACGGCCCTGCGCCTCCAGCACCAGCATCAGTTCGGTCATCCCGAGACCGCTGCCGCCAGCCGCTTCGGGCAACGCCAGCGCATGCAGGCCGGTCTCGATGCACTTGCCCCACAAGTCCTGCATGAAGGGCGTGCCGGCAGTGTCGAAGGCGCGCAGGCGCTCGTCGGTACAATGGTCCGAGAACAAGCTGCCAGCCATCTCGGCAATGGCGCGCTGGTCCTCGCTCAGTTCGAAGTCCATGATCCCTCCCTTACGGCGCCACCGGGCGGAACAGCGGCAGCGTCAGTTCCCCGTCGTCGAAGGACTGGAACTCCACCTGCACGCGCTGCCCGATGCCGATCTCGTTGCGCTTCACGCCCACGAGCCCCGCGACGAGACGCACGCCCTCATCGAGCTCGATCAGGCCGACCGGATTCGGATAATCGAAGGGCGGCACCTCCGGGTAATGCATGACGACGAACGAATAGATGCTGCCCTTGCCCGCCGATTCGACGGTGTCCCACTCGAAGGAGTGGCACTTCGTGCACACCGGCCCCGGCGGATGGCGTAGCGTGCCGCAGCACTTGCAGCGCTGGATCAGCAGCTTGCCGGCGGCGGCGCCCTCCCAGAAGAAGCGCGTGTCGTCGCTCATGCCGGGCTTGGGCCGCTTGATCTTCGGCGCAGCGGGCGCAGCGTCGGCCACAGGGGCCTCGGTCGCGGATTGCGCGTTGGCGGGGCTGAACTTGAAGACGCGGAACAGGAGCTCGCCGACCTTCTCGTTCCCGGCGGGCTTCTCGCTGAAGAAGCTCATGATCAGCGTGACGAAGTAGCCCGTGCCGAGCGCGGTCGTCTTTTGCTCGCCCACCGCATCCAGCCGGGTCGTGTAGTAGAGCTTCTCGCCGACCTTCACGTAGCGCTCGAAGCTGAGATCCGAGTTCACCGCAACGACCGACTGGTAGCCCTGCCCCTCCATCAGGCGCAGCACCTCGTAGGGGTTCTCCGTCGTCGAGCCGGGCGGGTAGTTGTTCGCGTGCAGCCCTTCCAGGCACCACGCCTGCAGCATCGCCGGCGGTGCGACGATGCCGCCGTACTCGGTGGTCGCGGCGTAGGTGGCGTCCGTGTACATGGGGTTATCGACGCCCATGATCTCGCACCACTGGCGGATCATCGGCGCATTCACTTCGTCCCAGGCGTAGACGCGACCATATTCGCGCCCCACCATCGCCCGCACTTCGCTCATCCAGTCCTGTTCGGCCAATTTCGTCTCCAGCATCGTTTGGGTTGTTCGCAAGGGCTCACTCGTGCGCGGCGCCGGCGGCCAGGAAGGCCGGCCGCTCGCCGCCGCCGTTGAGCAGGAGGTTGCAGCCGCTGGCGTAGCTCGCCAGCGGAGAGGCGATGAACACGCAGGCGTTGCCGATGTCCTCGGGCGTGGCGAGGCGTCCCGCCGGGATCGTTGCGCCGACAGCCGCGATGCCAGCCTCGTCGCCGTAGTGCAGGTGCGACTGCTCGGTCTGCACCAGGCCGGGACTCACCGCGACGACGCGCACCTTCGGCGCCCACTCCACCGCCAGCGACTGCGCGAGCGACAGCACGGCGGCCTTCGCCGCGCCGTAGGCGGCCGTGCCGGGCGAAGCGCGCAGCGCGCTGATGCTGCCGATGAAGACGATCACGCCGCCCCCGTTCTGCTCCTGCATCATCGCGTTCGCCAGCTGGGCGACGTTGAGCGGGGCGAGCAGGTTGAGGCGGATGATCCCTTCGTGAAAGCGCGGCGACGCCTTGTCGGCGAGCGCGAAGGGCGCACCGCCGGCGTTGTTCACCAGCACGTCGAGCCGGCCGTGGCGCTCGCGGATCGTCGCGAACAAGGCCTGCAGCGACTCGTGGTCGCGCACGTCGGCGGCGATGAATTCCGCCCGCGCCGTTCCGGCCTCCGGCTCGGTTTCGGGCGCGTTGCGTCCGCATACGATCACGCGCGCCCCTGCGGCCAGAAAGCTGCGCGTGATGCCCAGTCCGACGCCCTTCGCCCCGCCCGTCACCAAGACCACCTTGCCCTCGAAGTCGAGGCCTGTCCCGATTGCCACTGCGATCTCCTGATTGCTGCCTTGATCGCAATTTAAGCAAGCGGTGCAAAGCCCTACGTCGTCTGAACGGACGATGAGCCGGGCGGAGGGCGATCGAATAATCGGTCCCGATCCCCACGCTGCGCGCCCCGTGGCCGCAGTTCAATGGAACCACCGAGGAACCCATGTCCGACGACGCCTCCCTCCCCGTGCTGCTGGAGCGGCCCGAAGCCGGCATCGCCGTGCTGCGCCTGAATCGCCCGCAGGCCGCGAATGCGCTGAGCCTCGACTTGCAGGCCCTGCTCGCGCAGCACTTCGGCGAACTCGCGGACGACCCCGACGTGCGCTGCATCGTGCTGACCGGCGGCGACAAGGTCTTCGCGGCCGGCGGCGACATCACCAGCATGGCGGGCGTCGGCCCGATCGAGATCTACCGGCGCCACACCGAGCGCCTTTGGGCTCCGATCCGCCATTGCCCCAAGCCCGTGATCGCCGCGGTGTGCGGCTACGCCTACGGCGGCGGCTGCGAACTGGCGATGCTCGCGGATCTCATCGTCGCCGGCGAAGGCGCGCGCTTCTGCCAGCCCGAGATCCGCATCGGCATCATGCCCGGCATCGGCGGCACGCAACGGCTGGTGCGCGCGGTCGGCAAGGTCAAGGCGATGCGCATGGCGCTAACCGGACAGCCGATCAGCGCCCACGACGCCTGGATCGCCGGCCTCGTCAGCGACCTCGTCCCCGACGAGCGCGTGCTCGACACCGCGTTGGAAATCGCTCGCAGCATTGCCGCGATGCCGCCGCTCGCCGCCGAGCAGATCAAGGAAGTGATCCTCGCCGGCGTCGACGCCCCGCTCGACACCGCCCTCGCGCTCGAACGCAAGGCCAACGCGCTGCTCTTCGCCTCGCGCGACCAGAAGGAAGGCATGCAGGCCTTCATCGAGAAGCGGCCGGCGAGATTCGAAGGCCGCTGAGCACAAACGGGGAAGGCGCGGGCGGCGCCTACCTCGACTCCCGCTCGGAGAGCCGGGGGCAGGCATATCCCTCGGCGGAAGCAGCCTGACCGACCCTACATCGCGCCAGCCAACGCCCGCAGCTCGTTCTTCATCACCTTGTTCGACGCATTGACCGGCAGCGCCGGCAGGAAGCGCACGAAGCGCGGCACCTTGTAGTTCGCCATGCGCTCACGCGACCAAGCGATGAGGCCCGCTTCGTCGAGTTGCCGGCCCGGACGCAGGACCACGCACGCGCAGCCCACCTCGCCCATGCGCTCGTCGGGCAGACCGATCACCGCGACCTGTGCGATCGCCGGGTGCTCGGTCAGCGCCGCCTCGATCTCGGCCGGATAACAGTTGAAGCCGCCGACAATGAACATGTCCTTGAGGCGGTCGGTGATGCGCAGATAGCCGCGCGCGTCCAGCGTGCCGACGTCGCCGGTGTGCAGCCAGCCCTCGGCATCGATGGTCTCGGCCGTGGCCTTGGCGTCGCCGAAGTAGCCTTTCATGACGTGGAAGCCGCGCAGGCAGATCTCGCCCGCCTCCCCCGCCGCCAAGGGGCGGTTGTCGCCATCGACGATACGCACTTCGGTCCCGGGGATCGCGCGGCCGCTCGTGCCGGCGACTGTCTCGGCATCATCCGTCGGATCGCAGATCGTCGCGAGGCCGCCACATTCGGTGAGACCGTAGGCGGTCGTGACCACCGAGAACCCCAGTTCGCGGCGCATGCGCTCGACCAGCACCGGCGGGATCGTCGCCGCACCGGTGACGGCGATGCGCAGGCTCGTGACATCCGTCTCGGCCAGGCGTGGATGGGCGAGCATCGACAGATATAGCGTCGGCGGCCCGGGCAGCACGGTGATGCGGTCGGCCTCGATGCGGCGGAACACCACTTCGGCGTCGAACACCGGATGCGGCAGGATGGTCGCGCCGCCGATCAGGCAGGTCAGCCAGCCGGCCTTGTAGCCGAAGGCGTGGAAGAAGGGATTCACGATCAGGTAGCGGTCGCCCGCGACGAGCCCGATCACGCGCACGTATTCGCTGAACGCGCGCACGCAGGCGCCGTGGGTGCTCATCACACCCTTGGGCTTGCCCGTGGTGCCGGACGTGAACATCAGGTCCGACAGGTCTTCGGGGCACACCGCCCTCGCCCGCTCGAGCGCATCGGCCTCGCTCACGGCGGCCCCGCTGGCGAGGAACTCCGCCCACGCGCACTCGCCGTCGCGAAGGCCCCGCGCAGTGCCGTCCGGCAACACCACCACCCGATCCAGGCTGTCCGGCCGCAGTGGCGCGAGCATCGCCGGATAGTCCGCGCCGAGAAACTCCCCGACCACGAACAACACCCGCGCGCCGCTGCGCCCGATGACGTCGGCCGCCTCGGCCCCCTTCATGCGCGTGTTGATCGGCACCATCACCGCACCCGCGCAATGCACGCCCAACGCGGCCAGCACCCACTCGTGGCAGTTCGGCGCCCAGATCGCGACGCGGTCGCCGTGCGCGATCCCCGCCGCCATCAACGCGCGCGTCACCGCCAGCGCCCGCGCGGGCAGGTCGCGGTAATCGATGCGCACCGCGCCGTCCTCGATCGCCACGCGCCCCGCGTGGTCCTCGGCCGCGCGCAGCAGCAGCGCGGGAATGGTGTTCGCCATGCGCTCGCTCATCGTCACGCCCCTCACGCCGCCGTGGCGATGTGATTCGCCGCGATGTAGCCGAAGGTCATCGCCGGGCCGAGCGTCGCGCCCGCGCCGGGGTAACCCGTGCCCATGACCGCTGCCGAGCAGTTGCCGATGGCATAGAGCCCCGGTATCGCGGTGCCGTCCTCGCGCACGACCTGCGCATGCTCGTTCGTGAGCAGGCCACCCTTCGTCCCGATGTCGCCCGCATCGAGGCGCATCGCGTAGAACGGCCCCTTCTGGATCGGCGCGAGGCAGGGGTTGGGCTTCACATTGCTGTCGCCGTAGTAGCGGTCGAAGACGTTGCCGCCGCGCGCGAACTCCGCGTCCAGACCGGTGCGCGCGTACTCGTTCATCTTGCGCGCGGTTTCCTCGAGGCCCTGCGCATCGACGCCGATCTGCGACGCCAATTCGGCGAGCGTCGGCGCCTTCCAATACACGGTGCCCAGCCACTCCTTCTTCAGGCGGCTGTCGGGCATGATCTGCGCGGGCATCAGCGGCCCCATCGCGTAGTTGAAGCGGAAGCCCGCATCGAAGATCACCCACGCGGGGATGGACTTGGCGCCGCTCTTCTGCTGATCCTGATACATCGCATCGACGAATTCCAGGTACGGCGCCGCTTCATTGACAAAGCGCCGGCCCTGCCCATTCACGACGATGGCCCCCGGGAAAGCGCGCTCGGCGAACACGCCGCGCGGCTTCTCCTCCTTCGGCACGCGGATCGTCGGCGCCCACCAGGCCTTGTCCAGCAGCGCCGTGGCCGCACCGGCCGCAACGCCCGCCTCCAGCGCCGCCCCCATGTTGTTGCCCGGCGGCGTCGCGCTCCACACGGCCTGCGTCGGCTGCGGCAGATAGCGTTCGCGCAGGGCCTGATTCTGCTCGAAACCGCCCGACGCGAAGATCACCCCGCGCCGCGCACGCACTTCCATCTCGCGCCCCTCGCGCACGACGCGCGCCCCGCACACCCGGCCACCCTCGAGGATCAGATCGCGGAATTCGGTCTTCAGCCACAGCGGAACCTTGCGGTCCTGCAGCGAGCGCCGCAGCGACGCGATCAGCGCCGTCCCCAGCGCCGCGCGCCGGTCGAACTTCGACTTGCGCCGCCACGCGAAATCCAGCTTGAAGCGCAGCATCAGGCCCAACACCATCAGCCGCCAACCGAATTCGCGCGACATCGCCTTGTGCGCCTGCCGCGCCGTCCATGCGATCCGCCCCATCAGCAAGTTGGAGGGCGCGCCTTGGCGCAGGTTGGGCAGTTCGTCCCCCAGCACGCTGGTATCGAACAGCTCGGGGTCCAGCGTCCGCCCGCCCGGCAGCGAGCCCGGCAGGTGCTGGTAGTAATCCGGATACTTCTCGGCGACCGCATAGCGCACCCGGCTCTTGTCCTCCAGGTGCTTGATCATCTTCGGCGCGTTGTCGAGGTAGGCCCGCAGCCGCTGCTCCGGCACCACGCCGCCGGTCGCCGCCTTCAGGTACTGCAGCGCCTTGTCGTAGCTGTCCTGGCCGCCTTTGGCCGCGAAATGGTGGTTGTTCGGAATCCAGATCCCGCCACCCGAGATCGACGACGTGCCGCCGAACTTGTCGCTCTTCTCCACCACCAGCACCGACAGCCCGTTATCCGCCGCCACCACCGCCGAAGCCAGCGCCCCGGCCCCGGCC
>NZ_WTVK01000054.1 GCF_012910805.1 Aromatoleum evansii | reverse complement strand
TGAGCACTCAATCTTTGCAACATTAAAACTGCCGAAGCAGTCTCGGTCGCGCCAACCAAGCACTCACACTTATCGGTTGTCCAATTTTTTAAAGAACCGCCGCCGAAGCAGCGAGAAAGAGATTCTGGCAAACTTACTTCACTTCGTCAAGCACCGCAGCGATTTATTTTTTACACCGCTACCGCACCACCCTCTCTTTCCTGCTCCCCCACCGCCGCCTCGAAACCGCTGCAGCGCTGAAGAGGCGCGAATTATATAGACCTTGAACAAGCCGTCAAGCGCTTTTTTGCGGCATGCTTTATTTGGGAGATGTCGCAGCCGTTTGTGCTGCACTCAACTCGAAACCCGTCGAGGATTCGTCTTGTGAAACTGTTCTATGCCGACCACTTCGTCCTTCCCCTGCCTGAGGGACACCGCTTTCCGATGGAGAAGTATTCGCTCCTGCGCGAGCAGCTGATGCGCAGCGGCGGGTTTTCACCGGACGACTTCGTCGTTCCGGCAGCCGCCAGCGACTCGGACATCGGGCGGGCGCACGATGCGGCCTACCTCGACCGCGTCGCGCATGGAGCCCTCGATCAGGCGGAGCAGCGGAGGATCGGTTTTCCGTGGTCCCTACAAATGGTGGAGCGCTCGCGGCGCTCGGCAGGGGCGACGCTGGCCGCCTGCAGGCATGCGCTGGTCGAAGGCAGCGCGGCGAATCTTGCCGGCGGAACGCATCACGCCCACCGCGATTTCGGCTCGGGATTCTGTGTGTTCAACGACGCGGCGATCGCGGCGCTGGCAATGCGGGCGGAGGGCCGTGCGCGGACCGTGGCGATAATCGACTGCGATGTGCATCAGGGAGACGGTACGGCGGCAATCCTGTCCGGCGATCCGGATGTGTTCACGCTGAGTATCCACGGCGAGAAGAATTTTCCGTTCCGCAAGGCGATATCCACCCTCGACATCGAGCTCCCGGACGGGACGGGGGATGCGACCTATCTCGCGGCGCTCCGCGGTGGCCTGGAGGAGGTTCAGGCGGCAATGAAGCCGGATCTGGCGATCTATCTTGCCGGCGCCGATCCGTATCGCGACGATCGTCTGGGACGACTCGGGCTGAGCTTCGAGGGGCTGGCTGCCCGCGACGAGATGGTTCTGCAGTGGTGCGTGGAGCACGGTACACCGGTCGCGATCGCGATGGCGGGCGGGTACGCGCGAATCATCGAGGACACGGTCGCCATCCACGCGGCGACGATCGCGACGGCGGCCCGCTTCGCGCCTGCGCTGCAAGCCGTCGTGCGCGGACGAGCGGCACGCAGTTCCGCACCGCCTCGCCCGTAGGCGCGTTCAGCGGGCGCCGGCGGCCTGCCGGCGGCTGCGTTCGGCGCGCAGCAGGCCGGCGATGTCGGTGTTGCCGTTGTCCAGCGCCCAGCTTTCGGCAGTGAAGCCGGTGTCGTTCTTCTGATCGAGATCGGCTCCGGCCTTCAGCAGACGGCGGACTACGTCGCTGTGGCCGTTGCGTGCTGCGAGCATCAGCGAAGTGGATCCGTTCGGGGCAAGCGCGCCGACGTCGGCGCCGCGCGCGAGAAGCCGATCGACGATCTCGGTACGTCCCTCAAAGGCTGCGTACATCAGCGGCGTCCAGCCGTCGTGGTTCACCTCGGCGCCCGCTTCGAGCAGTACGTCGACGATGGCGGTCTCGCCCTTGAGCACGGCCAGCATCAAGGCCGAATCGCCCGCGGCGTTGCGCAGCGAGACCTTGGGCCGGTGCTTGAGCAGTTCCTTCACGGTGTCGAGGTTGCCTTCGCGCGCGGCGAGGATCAGCAGGGTGCTGCCTTGCGCGTCGACGGTGTTCGGATCGACGCCGCGTTTGATGAGTTGCATGAGTTGCGGCGTGTCTCCCCGACGCGCCGAGCTGAGGGCGTCTTCGTAGCTGTCGGCTTGCGCGGTCGAACCGAGGAACGCGCAGGCGAGGATCGCGGAGACGAGAAGGCGCTTCATCGATTCAGTGGGCTTGGGCATGGCGAAAGAGGCGGAAGAAGTTTTCGGTGGTGGCCGATTCGATGCGCTCGAGCGGTTCGTTGCGCAGGCGGGCGATCTCTTCGGCGACGTGGACGACCCAGGCGGGTTCGTTGGTCTTGCCGCGATGTGGGACCGGTGCGAGATATGGGGCGTCGGTTTCGATGAGCAGGCGGTCGAGCGGTACGTATTGGGCGACGGCCTTCAGCTCCCGGGCGTTCTTGAACGTGACGATGCCGGAGAACGAGATGTAGAAGCCGAGATCGAGAGCGGCCTCGGCAACTTCACGCGATTCGGTGAAGCAGTGCATCACGCCGCCGGCTTCACCGGCGCCCTCCTCGCGCATCAGGCGCAGGGTGTCGTCGGCAGCGGAGCGCGTGTGGACGATCAGCGGTTTGCCACATTGGCGGGCGGCACGGATATGGGTGCGGAAGCGTTCGCGCTGCCATTCGGGCGCGTCCTTCTGCCAGTAGTAATCGAGGCCGGTCTCGCCGATGGCGACGACCTTGGGGTGATCGGCAAGCGCCAGCAGGCGGGCTTCATCGGGCTCCTCGACGCCGTCGTTGTCCGGGTGCACACCCACGGACGCGGACAGGTTGGGGTGACGCTCTGCGAGCGCGAGCACGCGCGGGAAGTCTTCCATCTTGACGCTGACGCACAGCGCGTGGCCGACGCGGTTTTGGGCCATCGCCGCGAGGATGGCCTCTTCACGCTCGGCCAGGTCGGGGAAATCCAGATGACAGTGTGAATCTACGAACATCGATGAAACGTCAGAGGGGTCAGAGGGTATGGGTGGGGCGGTTCGAGCCAAGGTGACCGGCAAGGATCTGCTCGATGCGTGCGCGCAAGGCCTTGCCGGACTCGTCCGAGCTGAAATGCACGCCGATGCCCTGGGTCTTGCCGCCCTGTGCGCCTTGGGGCGTGACCCACACGACGGTCGCCGCGACCGGGTGCTTGGTCGGGTCGTCCATGAGCTGCAGAAGCATGAAGACTTCGTCTCCGAGCGCATGCACGCGCGGCGTCGGCACGAAGATGCCGCCGTTGGCCAGGAAGGGCATGTAGGCGGCGTAGAGCGCGGACTTCGAGTTGATGTTCAGCGACAGCACGCTGGGGCGTGCGACGCTTTGTTTGGGAGCTTCGCTCATCGGCGGGTTCCGGTCACGGCGCGCGCATAGCGCAGGAGCATGTCTTCGAGCATCAGCCTTGCATTGAGCGGATGCTGTGCGACCCGGCGGATCCGGGCGAGTTCATTGTAGCAGTTCGTCACAGCCGCCACGCTGGTGCGCTGCGCGAGCGCGGCAATGACGCCATCCTCACCGGGGAAGAAGCGCAGGCGCCCGCCAAGGCGCAGCGAGGCAAGGTCGGTGACCCAGCGTTGCAGCCATTCGACGAGCTGCGGCATGCCGAAGCCGGCCGCGAGCGCTTCCTTGGACTTGAGCCAGCTTTCCCACTGGCCGGCAAGTTTCAGCGGATCACCGGCGGGCAGCGCCGCAATGTCCTTCACGAAGCGCCGCAGAAGGGCATCGGAACCGGTCTTCGCAAGGCGCTGGGCTGCAAGCGGCATGCCGCCCGTGAGCGCGAGCAGGTCCGCGGGCGGTGCGTCAGGGCCGGCGAGCCATTGCGCGACGACGTCCGCCGCCGGACGCGCGAAGCTCCACTGCTGGCAGCGACTGCGGATGGTGGGCAGCAGGCGGCGCGGGGCCGACGACACGAGCAGGAACACGCAGCCCTCCGGCGGTTCCTCGAGCAGTTTCAGCAAGGCGTTGGCGGTGAAGGCGTTCATCGCCTCGGCCGGATCGACGACGATGACGCGCCGGCTGCTCTGGTGCCCAGTCACGGAGAGCGCTTCCTGCAGGTCGCGGATCTGCTCGATACGAATCTGCGAGGATTTCTTCTTGCCGCTACCGGCTTCGCCAGCGTCGCCGCCCTCCCCTGCTTCGCTCTCCGATGCCGCGTCGGCTTCGGGGACGATGGGCAGCAGGTCGGGGTGATTGCCGGATAGCCGCAGCTGACAAGGAACACAGTGGCCGCAGGCGTGGCCGTCCGCGGCAGGGGCGGCGCACAGCAGGCGTGCCGCGAGCGCATCGGCGAGCTCGCGCTTGCCGAGGCCTTCGGGACCGACGAAGAGCAGCGCATGCGGCAGCCGCCCGCCCAGGCCGACCAGTCGCTGCCAGCTCTCCTGCAGCCAGGGGTGGATCATCGGAAGAATCGCTCCGCGACAATCGCCTCGATCTCGGCGCGGATCCGTTCGGGCGGGCGATCGGCCGCGATGACGCGGATACGCTCGGGGGCCATGCGCGCCCGTTCGAGGTAGGCCGTGCGCACGCGCTCGAAGAAGTCGCGCTGCTCGCGCTCGAAACGGTCCGGCGCGGTGCCGGTATTGGCGACGCGTGCCGCGGCGACCTCCGGCGGGAGGTCGAAGACGAGGGTCAGGTCGGGCTGGAACCCTGGGTGCACCCAGTCCTCGAGGGCGGAGAATTTCGCGGCGTCGAGTCCGCGCCCGCCGACCTGGTAAGCGTAGGTGGCGTCGGTGAAGCGGTCGGACACGACCCAGGTTCCGGTTGCGAGCGCGGGTTGGATCCGGGCGGCGAGATGTTCGCGACGTGCGGCGAACATCAGCATCGCCTCGGTTTCGAGGTGCATGGGCTCGTGCAGCAGGAGTTCGCGGAGTTTCTCGCCGAGGGCCGTGCCACCCGGTTCACGCGTCTGGTCAACGGTCAGCCCGCGTGCCTGGAGGAGTGCGACGACGGCCGCGATCTGGCTGCTCTTGCCGGCGCCGTCTATGCCTTCAAAGGTGATGAAGCGCCCGCGGGCGCGCGTCTGGTTCAACTTCCCGATCCCCGCTGATAACGATTGACCGCTTTGTTGTGGTCGTTGAGGTTGGAGGAAAACTCGCTGGTCCCGTCGCCACGCGAGACGAAATACAGGTATTCGGTCTGGGCCGGGCGTACCGCTGCATTGAGCGATTCGGCACCCGGCATCGCGATCGGCGTCGGCGGCAGCCCGGCGCGCGTGTAGGTGTTGTAGAGGTGGTCGGTTTCGAGGTGCCACTTCCTCAGGCGGCCGTCGAAGCCCTCGCCATAACCGTAGATCACCGTGGGATCGGTCTGCAGGCGCATGCCGATGCGCAGCCGGTTGGCGAAGACGGAGGCGACCAGCCCGCGATCCTCGGGGCGGCCGGTTTCCTTCTCGACGATGGACGCGAGGATCAGCGCGTCGTAGGGCGACGCAAGCGGAACCCGTGGATCGCGCGTCTCCCATGCCTGCGCGAGGCGCTGCTTCATCGCGGAATAGGCGCGGCGCAGCACCGCAATGGCGCTCGACTGCTTGTCGAAGAGGTAGGTGTCGGGGAAGAACAGACCTTCCGGATGCGTTTCGGTCGCTCCGATGGCGCGCAGGATGTCGGCATCGGAGAGACCGGCGATGTCCTGCAGGAGGTGGGGGTTGGATTCGAGCGCCGCGCGCACCTGACGAAAATTCCAGCCTTCGACGAAGCGGACTTCGGCCTGCGAGACGTCGCCGCTGGACAGCTTCAGGATGAGCAGCCAAGGCGTGATGCCCTGATGGACTTCGTAGCTGCCCGCCATGATGCGGCCGGCCTTGCCGGTGATGCGGGCGATCCAGTACAGCGCCCGCGGATTGACGTCGACGCCCGCAGCAGCGATCGTCGCTGCTGCCTGGCGCATCGTGTGTCCGCGCTGGACCGTGAAATCGACGAGCGGCTGCGCCAGCTTCAGCGGACGCTGCGCATACCACCACGCGGCGGCGGATACGGCCGCGACGGCGAGCGCGAGTGCGATCAGCAGGCGGATAACGAAGGGCTTCATCAGGGCGGATATCGTTGCGCGGCGCGCGGCGAGAGGTCTGGCTGGAATGTTTGGCCCGCAACCATTGCGTCTGCGGGGCCCTATAATACTTCATCCCAATTCCACATCCCTCCACCGCCCCGACAAACGCACATGAACACGACCTGGACAGAATTTCTGGTACGCGAAGGCGCCACGCTGGAAGACTCCGGCATCCGTTTCGATGCTCCGGAAGCGGAAGTGCGCGCCGTGGAATCCGGCACCGTGGCGGTGCCGCTGGTGCACCTCGGCCTGATCCGCTGCGCCGGCGACGACTCGGTCACCTTCCTGCACAACCTGCTGTCGAACGACGTCAAGAAGCTCGGTCCGCAGTCTGCGCAGTGGTCGAGCTTCAATACGCCGAAGGGCCGCATGCTTGCGAGCCTGCTGTTGTGGAGCGACGACTCCGGCCAGATGATCGCAGCCTCGGCCGACGTCCAGCCGATGCTGCAGAAGAAGCTGTCCATGTATGTGCTGCGCAGCAAGGTGAAGCTTGCGGACGCGACGCCGGACACGGTGCTGATCGGGGTAAGCGGGGCTGCTGCGGACGCCGCGCTCGCGAGTGCCGGGATTGCCGCGCCGGTCGCGCCGATGACGCAGGCGGTGGCGGGGGAAGTGCGCTGCATCCGGCTCGACCTGCGCAACCTGGTCGTTGCGGTGCCGACTGCCGAAGCGCCCGAAGTGTTCCGGAAGCTGGCGGCGGGCGGCGCGACAAAGGCCGGTACGGCGGCCTGGCAGCTTGCGATGATCCGTGCCGGCCTGCCGCTGATTACGGCGGCAACGCAGGAGGAATTCGTCGCCCAGATGCTCAATTTCGAGGTGATCGGCGGGGTGAGTTTCAACAAGGGCTGCTATCCGGGGCAGGAGATCGTCGCCCGCACGCAGTACCTCGGCAAACTGAAGAAGCGCATGTATCACGTGCATGTGTCCGGTGATGCGGCTCCGGCAGTGGGCGCCGACCTGTTCACGCCCGAGTTCGGCGACCAGTCGGCCGGCAAGCTGGTGAACGTGGTGCCCGCGCCCAAGGGGGGCTTCGAGGCGCTGGCGGTGATGCAGATCAGCTGCGCCGAAGCCGGGGAGGTCCATGTGGGCAGCCCGCAGGGACCGCAGCTGCAGTTCCTCGACCTACCCTACGCGCTGCCCGAAAAATGAGCGGTGACCCTGTGGCCTGCGTGCATTACTACGTCTATTACCGCGTCCGTGCCGATGCCGAGCACGAGGACGCGGAGGCGACCGTGCGCGCCATGCAGGCGGCGCTCGAACGGCGCACCGGCGTCGCGGGACGCCTGCTGGAGCGGCGCGACGACGCAGTGACGTGGATGGAAGTGTACGAGGGCGTGGCCGATCCGGAGGCGTTCGAGGCGGCCCTGCGCATCGAGACTGACGCGCACCAGGTCGCGGATCTCGTCGAACCCGGGGCCGCGCGTCACACGGAACGCTTCGTCGAATGTGCCTGATCGTCGTCGGCTGGCACGCCCATCCGGACTACCCGCTGGTCGTCGCCGCCAATCGCGACGAGTTTCTAGCCCGTCCGGCGGTTCCGGCGCACTGGTGGACCGACGCGCCCGAGCTGCTTGCGGGGCGCGATCTGGAAGCCGGTGGAACATGGATGGGCCTCAGCCGCGGCGGCCGCTTCGCCGCGCTGACGAACTACCGTGATCCGACCCGGCACCGTCCGGGCGCACCCTCGCGCGGCACGCTGGTGCGCGACTGCCTGACCGGAACCGATGACGCGGAGCAGCGCTTGCGGTTAGTGGCCGAGGTCAGCGCGCAATATGCGGCCTTCAACCTGCTGGTGAGCGACGGCCGCCTGCTGGGAATCCATGAGAGCACGACGGGTTCGGTGCGCTTGCTCGAGCCCGGCGTGTACGGCTTGTCGAACCATGTCCTCGACACGCCCTGGCCCAAGGTGGAGCTGGCGCGCGAACGTTTCACCGCGGCGCTCGCCCGCCTGCCCGACGCCGACGCGTTCCTCGGCCTGCTGCGCGACGACGAGCCTGCGCCCGATCATCACCTGCCGGAAACCGGTGTGAGCGCGGACTGGGAGCGCTGGCTGTCGCCGGCATTCATCCGCGCGCCGGGTTACGGTACGCGCTGCTCGACGCTGATCCTGCAGGATCGGGATGGCAAGGTGACGTTCCGCGAATGGACCTGGAACGAGCGCGGCGAATTCGCGAGCGAAGTTACTCACCGCTTCAACACTGCCGTCTCCGGCTGAAAGCGTCAGGCGCCTGCCGGCACCAGGGCGCGGCGCATCGTCTGGTGGCGGATGCCGGCCTCGACGAACACATCGCCTTCCGGCTTGAAGCCGTGCCGCAGATAGAAGTCGACGGCGTCGATCTGGGCGTTCAGGACGACCTCGCGGAATCCGAGACGGCCGGCTTCAATGACGAGGGCTTCGAGCATCCGTCCGCCGATGCCGCGGTTGCGCCATGCAGCCGCGACGGCCATGCGGCCGATGTGCCCGTCGGGCAGCAGCCGGCCGGTGCCCACGACGTCGCCGGCCGCAGCCGTGGCCACGACGTGGCGGCAGTGCGGGTCATTGGCGTCGCGCTCGAGCTCGGCGGGCACGCCCTGCTCCATCACGAACACCCGTTCGCGCAGCGGCATCGCGAGCGCTGCAGCGTCGTCCCAGTCGAGAATGCGGACCCTCGGCGCCGCGTCCACGTTCGTCGTCTCCTCGATATCCACTTCCGTCCCGGCCTGCACCAGGTCGAACAGTTCGATCACGTCGTCGTTGCGCATGCGGATGCAGCCATGCGAACGCGCCTCGCCCATCGGCTGATCGTCCGGGGTGCCGTGAATGTAGATGTAGCGGCGCATCGAATCCACCTTGCCGAGGCGGTTGCGACCCGGCTCGCAGCCGCTGAGCCACAGGATGCGAGAGAGGATCCAGTCGCGCCCGGGATTGGCCGCGGCGAGTTCCGGTGTCCACACTTCACCCGTCGGGCGCCGTCCGCGGAACACTGCGGCCGTTGTAGCCCCTGCGCCGATTTTCGCGCGGATGCGGTGCCGTCCGCGCGGCGTGCAGCCGCTGTCCTGCACTTCGCCAGGGCCGTTGAGGGCGGTCGAGACGCTGTAGCGGCGGATGCAGGCGCCGTCGGCGCCGAAGAGGCTCAGGCGCTGGGTAGCCAGGTCGATCAGGATGCGCATGGGCGTCAGGCGACGAGGGTGCGACCGCGCCGCGCCGCGAAGAAACTCGACAGGAGGCCGCCGCACTCCTCAGCGAGCACCCCGCCCGATATGGTCGCGTGATGGTTCAGGCGCGATTCGGCGAAGAGGTCGATGACGCTGCCGGCGACACCGGTCTTCGGGTCACGCGCACCGAACACGACGCGCGCAATGCGCGAGTGCATGATCGCGCCGCTACACATCGCGCAGGGTTCCAACGTCACGTACAACTCGCAACCCGGAAGCCGGTAGTTGCCGAGCCGGGCGGCGGCGTCACGCAGGGCCATCACTTCCGCGTGGGCGGTCGGATCGTGCCGACCGATGGGCTGATTGAATCCGCGGCCCACGATCTCGCCATCGAGCACGACGACGGCGCCAACCGGCACCTCGTCGCAACTCCCCGCCTCGCGCGCCTGCTCCAGTGCGACACGCATGTAGTCTTCGTCATTCATCCTTTGCTCTCCATGCGGCGAAGTCTACTGGAGCGCGCGCCCGTTGAGCCAGATTCTCGCGACATCCTCAGCAAATGGCCGACGGATCAACAATTTGCAGGAACCGTGGCCGATATCACGACTGCCTCGTGCCGTTCCCGAATAGAGTGTTTCAAACGACGGGAGTAGCCCCTGAGGGGGCAGTGCTGCTTCAGGGAGAACGCCTGCACCGCGGGACGGCCACCGCCCGGGGCGATCGCGCGAAGGAGAAGAACAATGACTGCTTATCGACTGCTTGCGCGCACCACGCTGGCGGCAGCGCTATCGATACCGGCATTTGTCGGCGCGGCGCCCGTCAGTGTGGAGATTTCCGGCGGCAGCTGGAGCCTGGGCTCAGGTTGGGACGCCGCCTGCACGAGCGCGAGCTGCGATGAGGGACATAGGTACCTCAACGCCGCCTGGAGCATCGATCCGAACCTTGCAGGCACGAGCTTCATGCTCACTGGCGACGGTGACTTCGAGACGATTCGTTTCGGCTGGGGCACCCTCGCCGAGGAGGATGACGCGATCAGCGCCAGCGGCAGCACATCGGAGCTCGATCACCTGGCCCTCGCAGCCCTGATCGAGTTCGATTCGCCTGGTGGCGGCGCCGCGGATCTGGATGCAACGGTGCAGGCCACTGTGGGTCCGTTCTGGGACAAGGGCGCCGGCCCGGCGAACACCGACCTCGCTGCAACCTTCCTGTCTTACCTGCTCGCGCTCGACGACGGCGGCGAGATGGAGATCAGCCTGTCTCCGGCGGTCTGGCTATGCGAAGGAAACAGCGGCCAATGCACATGGAGCAAACCGAACACGAACGAAATCTACGCCACGTTCAGGCTGACGAAGGCCCCGCTCGAGGCAGAGACGACTGACGGGATCGTGGTGCAGGCGGTTCCTGAGCCTTCATCGCTGCTGCTTCTCGGCGCCGGGCTTGTCGGGCTGGGATTCGGACGACGCCGGCACAGGCCGGCCTGAACGCGAGCAGGTTCCCCGCCGATCGACGACGGGCGTCCGAAAGGACGCCCGCTTCGTTTCGGCAGATCAGGCTGCGGCCATCGCCTTTTCGAGCTTGGCCTTGAGACGCTGGGCGGTCTTCTCTGCTCCGACGATGAAGCGGCTGTGCTTGCCGCGGGCGACTTCCTCGAGGGCGTCGCGGGCGGTGAATTCGAAGGTCACGGCCGGGCCGTTTACTTCAACCAGCTTCACCGTGATCTCGACCCACATGCCCAGCAAGGTGGCACCGACGTGGTCGAGCTCGACGCGCGTGCCGACGGAGTCCTTGCCCGCCTCAATGTTCTCCAGAAGGAGGTCGCGGCACACGACTTCGATGTCGTAAAGCAGCGCCGGGGTCGAGTAGACACGGCAGTCGTCGCCCATGAAGCCGATGGTGCGGCCCTTGTCGATGTCGTAGCGGCGGGTGGAGGTCAGTCCGGCTTTCAGTTCGCTCATCTTTCAGTCTCCTTCGTGTGAGGCGCCGGTCCGTGCCGGCGCGGGGTTCATTGCGAATCGGATTAGTTTTCGCGTGCGCGGATCGCGTCCGCTTCGACGCGGGCCTCGACGTAGCGTGCGAGCGCCCTCGTGCCGCGGCCACAGTTGCGGAACACGCATACGCCCTGGTCCATCAGCTTTGCGGCCATGGCGTCGTAGAGCGAGCCGCCGTCGACGATGCCGATGACCGGCTTGTCGCTCTTCGCTGCGAGGGGCGGGTAGATATGCACGGTGCCGTTCGGGTCCGAGAGGTCGTAGCCGGGGCGCAGCTTGCTGGTTTCGAGGCCGCGGATCGACGGCGCGGTCGGGTCGAGGCCGACGACGACGGCATCGATGTTGGGGTCGTCGAGGAATGCCTCGGTGATCTGCAGGTGCACGCCGTCGTCGGCGCCCGGGTTGATGTCGATCGGGTTGCGCACCTCGACCAGCGCGTCGAGGCGCTTGGCGGCGAGGATGGTTTGCACCCGCTCGACGGTCGCGGCTTCGAGCGCACCCATCTCCAGCGAACCGGTTTCCGTCACGATCGAATCGGCCATGCCGACCGCCTCGAAACCCGCGCCGCTGATCGCACCGAGGCGCTTGCCTACCTTCTTGCCGTGCAGCGCACCGGCGATGTAGAAGAGGTCGTCGAAGGTATTGAAGTCTTCGGCGACGATCGCGCCGGCCTGGCGCAGCACGGCTTCGAAGAGCACAGGGTCGCCGGCGATCGACGCGGTGTGGCCCATGACGCCGCCCGCGCCGGCTTCGGTCCTGCCCGACTTGTAGACGACGACCTGCTTGCCGTTCAGAACCGCCTTGCGCACCGCCCTCGCGAAGTCGAGGCCGTCGCCGTCCTTGAAGCCTTCGATGTAGATGCCCAGCGTGTCGATGCCTTCGCGTTCGGCGAAGAAGCCCAGCATGTCGCCGTGCGTGAGGTCGGTCTGGTTGCCGAGCGCGAGCATGTAGGCGGGGTCGAGCCAGGGGTTCTGCGAGATGCGCGTGATCATGAAGGCGCCGGACTGGCTGAGCATCACCGAGTTGCGCTGCGCCTTCTTCTGCGGCTTGGGCAGGCGTTCGAGCGGGATGAACCAGGAGTCGTAGCCGCCCGGATGCGAGACGACGCCGAGGCAGTTGGCGCCAAGGAAAACCGGCCCGCCACCCGGATTGGCGTGCGCGGCGTTGATCTTCGCCGCCAGTGCGGCAGCAGGTTCGCGGCTCTTCGCCGTTTCGCCGAGGCCGCCGGGGATCAGCATCACGGATTCGACGGCGTCGGTCGCGATGATCTCGTCGACGAGTTCGTATACCGCGTCGTTGGGTACCGCGACGATCAGGAGATCGAGCTTCGCGGGCAGCACGCGCAGGCTCTCGACGCAGCTCACGCCGTCGATCTCGGTCTCGCCGGGGCGGATGATGGTCAGCTTCTCTTTCGCGTAGCCGCTGCCCATCAGGTTCTTGAGGATGATGCGGCCGAAGTTCATGCCGCTCGCGGACACGCCGACGATGCCGATCGACTGGGGATGGATGAGCTTGTCGATCTTGTGCACGGGACGCGGCAGGCGGCCGGCGACGGGCTTGCCGAATTCGACACGCGCTGAGCCGACGGTCGGCTTCTTCGCGAACTGCACCTGGTCGAGTTCGATGCGCTGGATGACGAACAGGGCCTCGGGGTTCTGCACGGAAAACTCGCGGCCGAGCCCCAGCATCAGGCCGAAGCAGAATTCGAGCACGGGGTCCGGGGCGCGGCGGCCGTCGCGCTGCGCGAGCGCGGCCATCTTCTGGTAGGCGACGGTGCGGCGGAAGAGACGCAGGAAGTCGGCCGCGTCGGTGAGTTCGACGGACGCGGAGACGGCGGCGCGGTCCTTGCGGAAGTTGGCGCGGTCGAGGGCGCCGTCGAGGCCGCCCTGCCCGGCCGTGAGGAGCACGCCGAACTCGCGGGTATTTTCGAGGGCGATGCGCAGGTCGACACCGCCGGGAACGCCTTCGGCGAGCGCTGCGCCGAAGCTCGCGACGAAGCGCTGCAGCTCGTCGGCGTTGAGGGCGTCGCGCCCTTCGGATGCTGCCTGTTTGAACAGATCGCCGGTGGCTGCGTTCAGCGCGTCGCCGGGACTGATGGTGGTCCGATCATTCACTGGTGTGTCTCCATCCGTGCCACTTCTGGTGTGGCCGTTGTTTGTTTTCTGACCCTTGGCCTCAAAACCCCTGCATCACTCCTTCGGCCGCTTGTCGATCACGCGCTTGGCCTTACCGACCTGGGTGCGCTCGATGCGGCCGGTCTCGACGATCTGGACGTCCGCGCTGACACCCACGCGGCTCTTGATCTCGTGCCGGACTTCGGCGGCGATCTTCGAGCGTTGTGCCTCATTGACCGAGTCGGAGAGGTCGTGACGGATTTCGGCGAGCACGGTGAGCTCGTCCATATGGCCCGGACGCGTGATCTGCAGCTGGTAGTGGCCGCACAGGCTGTCGTGGCGCAGCAAGATTTCCTCGATCTGCGTCGGAAAGACGTTCACGCCGCGGATGATCAGCATGTCGTCGCTGCGGCCGGTGATCTTGCCGATGCGGCGCATCGTGCGCGCGGTGCCGGGCAGCAGCACGGTGAGATCGCGCGTGCGGTAGCGCACGATGGGCAGCGCCTCCTTCGTCAGCGACGTGAACACGAGCTCGCCCGGCGTGCCGTCGGGCAGGACTTCGCCGGTGACAGGGTCGATGATCTCCGGATAGAAGTGGTCTTCCCAGATGTGCGGGCCATCCTTGGTCTCGATGCACTCGCACGCGACGCCCGGGCCGATCACCTCGGACAGGCCGTAGATGTCGATCGCATCGATGCCCAGCCGCGTCTCGATCTCGCGGCGCATCTCGTTGGTCCAGGGTTCGGCGCCGAAGACGCCCACGCGCAGGGTCGTCGAGGCGGGGTCGATGCCCATTTCCTGCAGGCCGTCGGCGACCGTGAGCATGTAGGACGGGGTCGCCATCATCATGGTCGGCTTGAACTCGCGGATCAGCTGGATCTGCTTCTCGGTATTGCCGCCGCCCATCGGGATCACGGTCGCGCCGAGCGCTTCGCCGCCGTAGTGGGCGCCGAGACCGCCGGTGAAGAGGCCGTAGCCGTACGAGTTGAGGATGATGTCTTCGGGTGTGCCGCCGGCTGCGCGCAGGGAGCGCGCCATCACGGTGCCCCACATCGCGATGTCCTTCTTCGTGTAGCCGACGACGGTGGGCTGGCCGGTAGTGCCGGACGAGGCGTGCACGCGCACGATGTCGCGCATCGGCACCGCGAAAAGGCCGTAGGGGTAGTTGTCGCGCAGCTCTTTCTTCGTCGTGAAGGGGAACTTCGACAGATCCGAGAGCTGCTTCAGGTCAGCCGGATGCACGCCGGCCTCGTCGAATGCCTGGCGGTAGTGCGCGACGTTGTCGTAGGCGTGCTGCAGGCTCCATTTGAGCCGTTCGAGCTGCAGCGCGGCGAGTTCGTCGCGGCTCGCGGTCTCGATCGGATCCAGTGTGTCCCGTGCTGCCCCTTTCGGTACTGCAAAACCATCCCTAGCCGACATGTGCGTGCTCCGTCATGCGTTCAACGAATTTCTGGTTTTCTACGACCTTCTTCTGGATGTGCTCGACCTGCTCCGGCGTGAGGTGTCGGAATCGCCCCATCGCCTTGAGGTAGTCCGTGACCGGCAGCGGGTCATCCACCGGTTTCGTGAAGTGCAGGCCGTCCTGCGGCGTGTATTCCCACAGCATCACGAAGTTGGTCTCAACGGCCTTGCGCGCAACTTCCATGTTGAGGTTCGACGGGAAGCGCCAGCCGGTCGTGCAGGGCGAATACACGTGCAGATAGGCGAAACCGTTCTTGGAGGCGGCGATGGCCTTGTCGAGCTTGTCGTAAAGGTCTTCCATGTACGCGGTGGAGGCCGTCGCGACGTAGGCGCAGCGGTGGTTCACCATGATCAGCGGCAGATTCTTGGCGTCCTGCGTCTTGCCGCGCGAGGTCTCGCCCACCGGCGTGGTCGAGGTCCAGGCGCCGTAGGGCGTGCAGCTCGAGCGCTGCATGCCGGTGTTCATGTAGCCCTCGTTGTCGACGACCATGAAGAGCATCTGCTCGCCGCGTTCGGCGGCACCGGAAAGCGACTGGAAGCCGACGTCCGACGCGCCGCCGTCGCCCGCGATCGCGAGCGCCTGCACGTCGCGGCCGACACGCTTGTACTGGCGCTTGATGCCGGCGAGCATCGCGGCTGTGTTGGTGAGGAGGGGGTGGAAGACGGGGACCTTGGTGCCGGTGGTGCCGTTGAAACCCACCGAGCCCATGCCCGGCACGCAGCCCGGCGGCGTCGCGAGCACGGTGTCGGGGCCGACGCGGCGCAGCGTGTGGCGCATCAGCAGTTCGGTGTTGCAGCCCTGGCAGCCGGCGAGGCCCGGCGCGAAGAGGTCTTCCCAGTCGCCGACCTCGTTGTAGATGTTGGCGGTGGTGATGTGCTTGAGCGCGCCGTGCGGACAGGCCGGCACACAGGCCGGGTTGCCGTCGCAGGTGTCGCACTTGGCGACGTGACCCGTCGCTTCGTCCAGCGCGATGCCGGCGTAGGCGCAGCCCACCGTGCACAATAGGCAATCGACGCATTTCGTGGCATCCCAGCCGATCACGCCGCTCGTACCGTCCTTGTTCAGCGCGCCGGCCGGGCAGACGGTCACGCACTTGGGGTCCGCGCACTGGCGGCACAGCGCGAGTTCGAAGGTCTTGTCAGCGGCGCCCTCCCTGCCGTAGATCTGGATGCGCGAACGCGCGATGTCGTCCGTGCCGGTCTTGGCCTGCGCGCAGGCCGTCATGCAATCGCCGCAACCGTCGCACTTGGCGGGGTCGAAGGCGATGGTGCTGTAAGCTCGTCCCATTGATGGCTCCTTAGCGCCAGGTCTGCGACATGATTTCGCGGCCAACTGCGAGCGGATTCGCAACGAAGCGGCTGCGCAGCGGCGTGAGGTCGGTGCGGCGCAGGATCAGTTGCGCCATGACGCCGCCGTCGAAGAATTCATTCACGCCGAAGATGCCGGTGAGGCGCCCGTCGGCGGCGAAGATCGCCTTCAGGTAGCGGCCGGTCTTCTCGTCGAAGCGCGTGACGACCTCGCCGCCTTCCGGCACCGTGCTCGACCCGACCGAGATCGCGTGGCGGCCGAAGAAGTGGTAGGTGTTGAGCGGCACGCCGCCGGCGTAGTCCTTGACGCCCGGGTCACCCGCCATCGCCATGCCGGCGACGCGGCCCTGGATCGTCGCGTCGGGCAGGATCGCGTTCATCACTTTCGTGCCGGTGAAGAAGCCGCGCGCCTGGGCGCAGTCGCCCGCGGCCCAGACGTTCTCCGCGGTGGTCTGCATGCGGTCATCGACGAGAATGCCCTGCGCGTGCTCGACGCCGCTGCCGTTGAGATAGTCCATCTCGGGCTTCACGCCGGTCGCGACGAGCAGCAGGTCGGCTTCGAGCGTCGTGCCGTTCTCCAACGTCAGCTTCGCGCCGGCGGCAGTCGGCTCCAGGCGCACGACGCGGCTGCCGGTCATGATCTTCGCGCCGGCGTCGCGGAAGGCCTGCTCGATCATGTCCGCAGCGACCTTGTCGAAGTAGCCGGAGGTGAGCTGTTCGCTCATCTCGACGATGGTGACGCTGGCGCCCGCCTTCACCAGATTCTCGGCGGCGTGCATGCCGACGAGGCCGGCGCCGAGGACGACGGCCTGCTTCGACTCGGCGATCGCGCCGCGCAACTTCAACGCGTCGTCCAAGGTGCGCAGCACGTGGTAGGAGACGGTGTCGATGCCGGGGATCGGCGGAATCGCAGGCGAGGCGCCGGTCGCGAGCAGCAGCTTTTCGTAGACCACGCTGGAGCCGTCGGCGAGCTCGGCCGTGTTGCGATCGGCGTGCAGCGCCTTCAGCGCGGCTTTCGGACGGTAGGCGACCTTGTTGCGCGCGAAGAAGTCGTCATCGCGCAGGAAGATGCGCTCGGGCGCCGACTTGCCCGACACGACGTAGGGCAGCACGGTCGGCGAGTACGGCAGGTGCGCATCGCGCGTGACGACGGTGATCGGCCCTTCCGCGTCATGCATGCGGATCGCGTTGATCGCCTCGAGCGCAGCGTGGCTGCTGCCGGCGATCAGGTATTTGGTGTGTTCGATGGCTCGGTCCATGCTGGCCTCAATCTCGGTTGGCACGGCGGGTTGCGTAGGGCGGGAGGAGCAACGCGCATCCCGCCGTGTTCTTGCCGCTGGATTGGCGGGATTCGCTGCGCTGCTCCCGCCCTACGGTTCGTGCCATGGCTTAATCCTTCTCGTTGAGCCAGACCGGCTCGGTAGGCGCGACGGCGCCATTGAGCAGCGCCTCGGTCTCGTCGATCACGCGATGCACGTGCGGGATCGTGATGTCCGCACCGGCCAGCCCGCCGATGTAGCTGATCGACGGGATGTGGCGGCCGAGGCGGTACAGCACGCCCAGCGTCTCCTGGTACATCGGCCCGCAGTTCCAGCGGAAACCCACCGAGCGGTCGATGACGCCCAGGGCCTTGACCTTGCCCAGCGCCTTCTTCAGCGCCTCCACGGGGAAGGGGCTGAAGGTCTTGATCTTGATGAGGCCGATCTTCTTGCCCGCCTCGCGCGCCTCGTCAACGGCGTCCTTTGCGGCGCCGGTCATGCTGCCCAGCGTCATGATCGCGAACTCGGCGTCGTCGAGCCGGTACTCCTCGACCAGCGGCGCGAAGCTGCGGCCTATGCGCTTGGCCCAGTCCGCATGCACCTCCTCGATTACGGAGAGCGCGTTCTGCATGCCGCGGCACTGGCCCTTGCGGTAGCGCACGAAGGTCTGTGGGCCCTTTCCGGTGGTGCCACCGGTGAGCGGATCGACCGCCATCGGGCGCAGCGGATCGAGCGCGACGTGCCAGTTAACGTTCTTCTCGCCCATGAATTCATCGACGTCGGCCTGGTCCGGCAGCTCGACGCGCGAGGCGCCGTAAGAGAGGTAGTTGCCGTCGAGGCACACGTTCACCGGCAGCATCACGTCGTGGTGCTCGGCGATCTTGAAGGCCATGACCGTCGTGTCGAGCACCTCCTGCACGCTCTCGCAATACACCTGGATCCAGCCCGCCTCGCGCACGGTCATCGCGTCCTGATGGCCGCCCCACACCGACTGCGGCGTGATGCCGTCGCGCGTGACGATGGTCAGCACGATGGGCAGGCGCATGCCGGAGGTGCGGAAATACGGTTCGAACATGAAGGCGAGGCCGGGGCCGCAGGTCGCCGTGTAGGTGCGCGCGCCGGCAAGCGCCCCGCCCTGCAGCACGGACAGTACCGAGTGCTCGCCTTCGGCGTCGACGATGTCGGCATCCATGCGGCCGTCGGCGATCAGCTTGGCGACGTGCTCGACGAGCGAGGATTGCGGCGTGATCGGATACACCGACACCATATCTGGCCGCGCGAGCGCGACGCCGAGCGCGGCGGCCTCGTTACCTTCGGCGAGGATCACCTTCTGCTTGCGCGGCGCTTCGGCCGCCACTGCCTTTTCCAGCGTCGCGGTGCTCATTGCACCTCCCCGATCATCGTGATCGCCCGCTGCGGGCACTCGTTGGCACAGATGCCGCAGCCCTTGCAGGTCTTGAGGTTGAAGTCGAACCAGGCGGCGTGCTCCTCGACGCACTGCACAGGGCAGTACAGCCAGCACACCGCGCATTTCACGCATTTGTCGCGATCGACCACCGGCCGCATGCTGCGCCAGTCGCCGGGCAGCATGGGGCTGACGACCGTCGCGACCGGACAGAGGTCGTCCGGGACGCCGGCCTGTTCGAGGTTGAACAGCGGGTAGCTTTGGTGCCGGCTCATGCCGCGGCCCTCCTTTCGATGTGATGCACGGCCACCTCGGCATAGCCGCGCTCCAGTGCCGTCATGTTCTGCGCGAGCCCCGCGTCGCGGAACTCGGAATCTTCGAGCGCGCGCTTCAGCGATTCGAGCGACACGACGCCGGTGGTCTTCGCGAAGGCGCCGAGCATCAGCGTGTTGGTGATCGGGCGTTTGAAGATCTCGAGCGCGATCTTCACCGCGTCGAGCAGGCCGACGGTCGAAACGCAGTCGGGAAGCGCGAGCTCGGACAGCGGATGGTGCGTCGCCTGCACCAGCGTGCCGCCCGCCTTCATGCCGGCGAAGATATCGACGGATTTGGTGAGCGTCGGATCGACACACACGATGCAGTCGGGCTGGTAGATGTTGGTGAGCTGGCGTATCTCGCGATCGCTCATGCGCAGGAAGGACACCACCGGCGCGCCGCGGCGCTCGAACCCGAAGGACGGGATCGAAACGGCGTACTTGCCCTCCTCGACCATCGCCGCGGCAAGCATGCCCGACGCCATCACTGAACCCTGGCCGCCCCGGCCATGGAAGCGTACTTCGTACATCTCGTCTCCTCCTGCAGTGCAGGGACGGGGCTCGATGGCCCCAAGTTGTAATTAGTCAGTACCGCGAACCTTGTGCAGAAGCGTCATGTGGGAGCAACTGTCTGTGGGAGCGGCTTCAGCCGCGAATGGGCCGTGCAGCGTGCGGTACCGCCAATTCGCGGCTGAAGCCGCTCCCACATAGCCGCTCCCACATAGCCGCTCCCACGGGGTCACGACGACCTTGTCCGCTTCAATTTCACGCGCTACTCCCCTCGTCTAGACGCCACCCCAGCCTGGTTTCACGCCCGCACCCGAGGTGCCGCGCCCCCGCACCGGCAGATGCGGCAAGGCAAAGCCCTGCGTGAAGGCTGCCCGCCGCACGAGCGTGTATTTCACCCACCACCCGCCTGCCACCGCCGCGAGGCCGGCCAGCACCAGCGCGGCCCCGGCAAGCGGCGCGCCGAGCACGCCGACCAGCAGCAGCGCGGCCGGCAGCAGGTTGCCGTACTTCAGGAATTGCCCGTCGATCGCCGAGAGCGCACGCAGGCTGCCGATTGGGGCGCCGTCGGTGCGCAACCCGCGCAGATAATTGCGCCACAGCAAGACGCGCACGAGGAGCAGCACCAGCGCACAGACTGCCACGGCGATCTGCCCCGCAACCTGCGGAATCACGAAGGGTGCTGCCACCGCCAGCAGGCTCGCGCCTTCGGCAAATCCGGTCGCGGCAACCAGAGGGAGGCAGCGCGGATGGCGCCAGGCGGGGATACCCTTGTCCGCGGCCAGGATACGTGCCTGCGCATACACGAAGCAGGCACCGAACACGCCGGTCAGCAGTACGAAGAGCAGCTGCCCCGTCAGCAGTGCCAGCACGCCGCAGCCGAACACGAAGGGTGCGACCGCCGCCTCGCGCGTCATCCACGAGGTCGTCGCGTGGCGATACACGTTCAGTGCGCGCCACGGTTTGCCGATCTCGAACCACACGCAGGTGAGCCCCGCGCCGATCAGTGCCATGCCGGCGACGAGCAGCGCGCGCACGTCCGTGCCCCACAGGCTGGCGAAGGCCGCGAAGGCGAGCAATCCGCCTCCCGCCCCACCGGCGATGAAGTTCGATGCCGCACGCCAGTCCCAGTTGTGCTGCTGCCGCGGCGCGACGCGCTCGCCCGCCCGGATCTTCGGAGTCTTCATCCCCGCTTACCCCTTGTCCCAGATGTAATACACGCCCGGCCCGGTGCCGAGCTCCTCGTGCATGCGGAAAGTCTTGTTCTCGGCGATCAGGCGGCTGACCTTGCTGTTGGGGTCGTCGAGGTCGCCGAAAGCCATCGCGCCGGAGATGCAGGAATTGACGCAGGCCGGCGTAACGTCCGGATCGCGTCCCGGCACCTGTCCGGTCTTTGCCGCGAGGTCGATACGGTCGATGCAGAAGGTGCATTTCATCGACACCGAGATGCGCGACGGGTCGAAGCGCACCTCTTCCGACTTGATCGGCTTGTCGCCGTAGGCGAACTTCGCCTCATGCACGATGGAGCGCGCCTCGTAGGGACAAGCCATCACGCAGTTCGCACAGCCGATACAGGTGTCGTAGTCGATGGCGACCAGGCCGTCGGGCCGCTTGGTCGTCGCCTTGGTCGGGCACACTTCCTCACACGGAGGTTCGTCGCAGTGCATGCACGCGACCGGCACGAAGCTGCGGCGCACGTCCGGGAATTCGCCCGTCTCGAGATCCAGCACCCGCCGCCACTGCACACCCGGCGGCGTTGCGTTGGCGTTCTTGCAAGCGGCGGTACAGGTCTGGCAACCCACGCAGCGGCGCAGGTCGATGGTCATCGCGTAGCGGGTCATTGTGCGGTCTCCTCGCGCGCGACCTTGCGCACCGCCACCCGCACGATGTCGGAGCCAGAGCCGGTTGCATCGGTCAGTTCCATCGACATGGGTGCAATCGTGTTCAGGCTGGGCATGCCGAAGTCCTTGGCGAGCGGCGTCGCCCAGTGGTCGAACTGGCCGAGGATCACTAGCGTGTCGGGTCGCACGCCCTGCGCCAGCACGGCGTCGCCGTAGGTCGCGCCGATGTGAGAGCGCACCTCGATGCGGTCGCCGTCGCTGATGCCGAGGCTCTTCGCGGTTTTCGCGTTCATGATCACGCCGGTGTGACCGCGCACGTTCTGCGCAACCTCGCGCATCAACGCGATGCTCGCGTTGCCGCCTGTGTGGTACTGCATGCTCTTGGTCGCGAGCAGCCACAGCGGGAAGTCCTCGGGCTTGCCGCCGGCGTTCCTGATCTGTTGCGCCCAGCGGCCCGGCACATCGTGCCATTCGGGCAGCGCGGCGTATTCGGAAAGCTGTTCGTCCCACCAGTGCATCTCGTGCTCGTGCAGGCGATTGCCGAGCTCGCGGCCGATGCGCAGCAGACGCTCCTGGTAAGGCATCTCGTAACGCAGCCCCTGCTGTGCCAGCGTCGGGCTCAGGTACCACTCGGTCTTGGACATCGGCACGGTGTAGAAGCCGTGTTCCTTGAACCACTCGAGGTCGTGCACCTCGCGCCCTTCCGAAAGGCTGGCGCTCGACGCGCGGCATACGGCGTCCCAGATCTCCTCGACACCGTGCTCCTTGCTCGCGTCGAGGCTGTAGTCGTAGCCATCCGCCTTCAGCGGCGCGCCGCCCCCGGCACCGCGGTTCAACGCGTTGTTGTACTGTTCCAGCAGCCCCGTGCGCTTCGCGAGCTGGGTGCTGATCCACGTGAAGTCGCGCGTATCGCCCTGCGGCTCGACCGCCGGCTGACGCAGCACCACGCCGCGGTGCTCCCAGAACTGCTCGACGAACTTCGTGCCGCCGACCTTGATCATCTGCAGCGATTCGAGGTCGGTCGCCTCGGGCAGCAGCAGGTCCGCCATCCAGTTCGTCTCGTCCAGCGTGTAGGCGAAGGACACCGTGAAGGGGAACTTCGCGATCTCCTCGACCAGCGTGCGCGTGTCCCAGAACGAGATCGCCGGATTGGTGCGGTAGATGAACCACACGTCGGGCAGCGTCGGCATGGGCATGTTCCAGTCTTCCGGCACCTCCCGCTGGAACATCCACGCCAGCTGCGTCGGCCCCAGCGCCTGGCTCCACGCGGTGTTGCCGACGATCGGCACGAGCGTGCGATGGATGTTGCGCCCGGTGGGCTTCGCGACCCAGTGCTCCTTGTCCGTCGGGTTGAAGTACTGCGCCATGAAGCCATCTTCGCCTGCCTTCACGCTCAGCAGACGGTTGTCGTGCGGGCGATTCAGCCGTACCGTCGTGCCCAGCGTGCCACCCGGGTTCTCCAGCGCCCCGACCAGCGTCGCGAGCAGCGTGCGCGCCCAGCAGCACTCAAAGGCGCCCCAGCCGTTGTTCACCGACTTGCCCAGCGTCACCGCGACCGGGCGCAGCGGCAGGGTCTGGCCGTCGATCTCGATGGTCTCGCCGATCGAGGCGTTTTCCAGGTATTCCTGAGCGATGCGGCGGATCGTCGCCGCGGGCACGTCGCAGATCGACGCCGCCCACTCCGGCGTGTATTTCTCCATGTGCTCGACGAGCTTGGTGTAGGCCGTCACGCCCTCGGCCACGTCGAACTGCTGGCGTGCGTCGTCGGCGTCGATGCTGATCGCCCCTTCGACACGGAAGCGTCCCGCCACCGCAGGCACCGCGCCTTCGGTGTCGAACGGCACTGCACGGCCGCTGCGTTCGTCCCACAGCAGCGGCTTTCCTGAAGCGGCGTCGCGCAGGTAGAGGCCGTCCGGCCCGACCAAGTACGGCGACGAGCTGCGGTCGCGCAGGAAGGCCACGTCGAGCTTGTCCAGCCCCTGCTCGCATACCAGCACATGGATCAGCGCGAACATGAAGGCCGGGTCGGTCTTGGGGCGGATCGGCACCCACTCCGCCGAACAGGCGCCCGTCACCGACAGGTGCGGCTCGACCTGCACGCGCTTGTAGCCGCGCACGCGGGCGTCGGCATGGCGCGTCACCGCACAGGGTCCGCCCGAGGCTTCGACGTTGGACCCGATCGAAATCACGTAGCGCGCGAGCGGCGTATCGGCCGCGACGGTGAAACCGCGGTGCCAGAATTCGCCGTACAGGTGCTCGGAATGCACGCACTTGACGCCCTGACCCGAGCCGAAGCTGTAGTCGATCGGACCCCACGCGGCGAGGAAGGCCGGCAGCGAACCCATGTACATGCCGGGCGTGCCACCATGCCCGAAGGTCGCGGCGACGCGCGGCAGGCCGGAATCATCGACCAGCCCCTTCGCACGCACCGACGTCAGCTTGGCGCTGACCAGGTCCAGTGCTTCGTCCCACGAGATCGGCACGAAGCCCGGATCCTCGTTGCGCCCCTTCTTCGGGTTGGTGCGCTTCATCGGCTGCAGCACGCGATGCGGGTTGTAGGTCTTCTGCACCAGGCCGTAAGCCTTCACGCACACCCGGCCGCGCGCCGGGTGGATGTCTTCGGCGGCGAAGTTCGGCTCGATTTCGGTCGCGACGCCGTCGACGACCTTCACGTTCATGAAGTCCGGTCCTGCCACGCAGTTGTAGCAGTAGCTCGGGACCTTTCGCACCGACTGCGGATTGGTGGTTGTGGGCATGTCTCCCCCGTTTGCTTTTTTAGTGAACCCGCTCGGGATGCGAGTAGATGCTGTGGCGCTCGCCGCGCGCGAAACCGATCAGCGTGAGGCCCGCGGATTGCGCGACACGGACCGCCATGCCGGTCGGTGCCGACACGGCCGCCACCACCGCGATGCCGACCGCCGCGGACTTCTGCACGATCTCGTAGCTCGCGCGACTGGTCATGAAGAGGAAACCGTCGGCGAAGGAGCGGCGTTCGCCGGCAATGGCGCCGATGAGCTTGTCGAGCGCGTTGTGCCGGCCGACGTCCTCGCGCACCAGTTCGACACGGCCGTCGAAGCCGCACCACGCAGCCGCATGCACTGCGCCGGTCAGCTCGAACAGTTGCTGGCGCGACTGCAGCTCGGCCTGGGCGCGCTGCAGGGCGCCCACATCGAGCATGCCGGTCGCCCCGACCTTCGCGATCGGCCGACAGGCGAGCTGATCGAGGCTCTCGACGCCGCAGATGCCGCAGCCGGTGCGCCCCGTCATCGCGCGGCGGCGGGCGCGCAGCTGGGCGAAGCGCTCGCCCGCCAGCTGCATCTGCACTTCCGTGCCATGAGCGTGCTCGAGGACCTCGATGTCGAGGATCTCGCGGGCGTCGCCGGCGATGCCCTCGCTCAGGCTGAACCCGAGCGCGAAGTCCTCGAGGTCCTGCGGCGTGGCCATCATCACGGCATGCGAGAAGCCGTTGTACACCAGCGCGACCGGCACTTCCTCGGCCACCGAATCCTCGGCGCGAACCGCTGCGCCGTCGCTCCAGCGATCCACGCCGTAAATCCCGTGAGCATCTGCCATCGAAATCGCACCGTGCCGCATCGTCCACCTCGCTAACCGGATCTGAGTCGCCTGCCGATACCGACGCCACGGCCCCTACGACTTGCGTTCACGATACAAACTGAACGTCACGCGGTCAATCTTTTTGTATCGCTTTTTTCCTCATTGTTTGACTTACATCAATAACGAACAACACCCCCGGCGCGCTTCACTTCACCCGTCGCATCGTGCTCGTATCCAGCGCTTCCGACATGGCGTTAGAATCGTCCCACCCCATCCCCTCAGCGGCCCGCGGACGTACGAAATAACAGTGAAAAATCAATGAAAAGCCGTTTTCTCGAACAGTGGATCAACGACTACCTGGCCGAGCGCCGGGTGCGCGCGAACTCCCTGATCATCACCGTCTACGGCGACTTCATCGCGCCGCACGGCGGCACCGTCTGGCTCGGCAGCTTCATCCGGCTGGTCGAGCCCCTGGGCCTGAACGAGCGAATGGTGCGCACCAGCGTGTATCGCCTGTCGCAGGACAACTGGCTGGAATCGGAACAGATCGGGCGCAAGAGCTACTACAGCCTCACGGCCTCGGGCCGCCGGCGCTTCGAGCACGCCTACCGCCGCATCTACGACACCCCGCAGGACACCTGGAACGGCGAATGGCAGCTGGTCGTGCTGCCGTCCACGCTGGGCTCGCCCGAGCGCGACACCCTGCGCAAGGAGCTGTCGTGGGCGGGTTACGGCAACGTCGCACCGGGCGTCATGGGCCACCCATCGCCCGACACCGAAACGCTGCAGGAAATCCTTCAGGACACCGGCACGCAGGACAAGGTCGTGCCCATGCAGGCGTCGACGATCGGCGCCCTGTCGACCAAGCCGCTGCAGGATCTTGCACGCGAATGCTGGAATCTCGACGCCATCGAGGCGACCTACAGCGAATTCTCGGAGCGCATGCGCCCCGTCCTCCGCTCCCTGCGCAGCACGCGCGCACTCGACCCCGAGCAGTGCTTCCTGATCCAGACATTGACCATGCACGAGTTCCGCCGCGCGCTGCTGCACGATCCGCAACTCCCCGTGCAACTGATGCCGCGCGACTGGAGCGGGACTGCGGCACGCGCACTGTCACGCGCCATCTACCAGATCACCTGGCGGCATGCACAGCAGCACCTGATGGCGGTGTGCGAAACACCGAGCGGCGCACTGCCGGCCGCGGCGCCCTACTACTACAAACGCTTCGGCGGACTCGAAACGGAGCCCACGGAAACGGAAACGGCGGAAAATTGATCTTCGCCCAAGGGTAACGGGAATGTTTTCGTAGGGCGGGAGTAGCCAGAGGCGTATCCCGCTGTTCGCGGGTGGAGCATGGCGGTACGGCCGTGGGGCGGGACGCGCTGCGCCCCTCCCGCCCCACGTTGACGGTGATTACGCCGCCAGCGGCACGATCGCATCGACCGGACAGACCTCCTTGCACTGCGGCGTATCGTAGTGCCCTTCGCACTCGGTGCACTTGCCAGCGTCAATGACGAAGTATTCGCCGCCGGCCGAGATCGCCTCGTTCGGGCATTCCGGAATGCACACGTCACAGGTAATGCAGTCGTCGATGATTTGCAGCGCCATTTTCTTGATCTCCTCGTTGTTCTGGAAATGATTGTCTCTGCTGGGGTTGGGGGTGCGCTCGATAGGCCCGCACCCCGCGCTGATCGCCGTCACAGCGCGAAATCGGCTTCCAGTTCCGCCACCGCCACTGCGCCCTTCGGCTCCGGCTGCCAGGCCGGGCGGTTGCCCTTGTACAGCACCTTGCCGACGTTGAAGCCGTCGTCGGTCATCAGGCGCCGGGCGGCGCGGGCGGCGTCGTCGGTCACATCCACCACCGCGGTGCGCACCATGTGCTTCCACTCCTGCTGTTCGGGACGGAAGGTCACGCACGGGCTCAACACCTGCACCAGCGAGAAGCCCGGGTGGCGGATCGCCTGGGTGATGATGTCGGCGACGTTGTTGGGGTCCGAGCTCGAGCAACGCGCAACGAAGTTCGCCCCCGCGGCCAGTGCCACCACCAGCGGATGGAAGGACTCGATGCCCGCGCCGTCCGGGGTGAGCTTGCTGCCCTCCCAGTCCGGCTCGGTGGTCGGCGAGGCCTGACCCTTGGTCATGCCGTAGACCTGGTTGTCCATGACGATGTAGGTGAGATCGACGTTCCTGCGACAGGCGTGCAGGAAGTGATTGCCGCCGATCGAGAAGCCGTCGCCGTCGCCGCCCGTCACCAGCACCGTGAGGTCGGGGCGTGCGATCTTGAGGCCGGTGGCGACCGGCAGCGCGCGGCCATGCACGCCGTGGAAGCCATACACGCTGGTGTAGGCCGGGATGCGCGAGGAGCAGCCGATGCCGGAGACGACCGCGACATTCTCCGGCGCGAGCTGCATCGAGGCGAGCGCCCGGGTGATCGCGGCGAGTACCGAGTAGTCGCCGCAGCCCGGGCACCAGATCGGCTTCACTTCCGACTTATAGTCCTTGGCGGTGTATTCCCGCTGTTTGACACAGGCATCCATGTTCAGCTCCACTGGGTGATGTGTTCGACGATGGCGCCGGGGCGAACCGGCAGCGGTCCGGGGTGGTGCAGTGCCCGCACCTGACGCGGCAGGTCGTACTGGGCGCGCAGGTACCGGTGGAACTGGCCGCTGTGCGATTGCTCGACGACGAGCACGCGCTCGACGCCTTCGAGCGCGGCGGCGAATTTCTCCGGCTGCACCGGCGAGATCAGGCGCACGGCGACGAGTTTCACCCGGTGACCGGCGGCGCGCAGGCGGGCGAGCGCCTCGCGCGCGGGGCCAGCGCTCGAGCCCCAGGTGAGGATCGCGGTGTCGGCATCCTCATCGCCGGTGATGTCGGCCCAGTGGTCGCCGTAGTTGTAGCCGGTGAGTTTTCTCAGGCGCTTATCGAGCTGGGCCTGGTGATCGGACGCTTGCGACGAGGGGGTACCGGTCTCGTTGTGTTCGAGGCCATCGGCGGTGTACATGAAGCCCGCCATGCCGGGAATGGCCATGGGCGAGACGCCCGAGGCGGTGTTGGCGTAGCGCTTGTACTGCACGCCTTCGGCCAGCGCCGCGGGCCTCTCACGCTGGCCGATGAAGCTCACTGCGGCCGCGCGCGGCATAACTGCCCGCGCCTGCCCCATCGCCTGGTCGGTGAGGACGATGGCGGCGGTCTGCAGGCTTTCGGCGAGATGCACGGCCCACTGGGTCGTGAACAGGCAGTCGGCGACCGAGGTCGGGGCGAGCACGAGGTGCGGGGCATCCCCGTGCAGGCCATACACGGCAATGTTGAGGTCGGCCTGTTCGGACTTCGTCGCGATACCGGTCGAGGGGCCGACGCGCATCACGTCGATGACGACGATCGGAACTTCGGCCGCCACGGCGAGGCCTAGCGATTCGGTCATCAGCGCGAGGCCGGGGCCGGAGGTGGCTGTGAGCGAGGGCACGCCGCCGTAGGAGCCGCCGATGATCTGGTTGATGGAGGCGAGTTCGTCTTCGGCCTGCACGAGCACGCCGCCGACCTTGGGCAGCGCGGGAGCGAGCCATTCGAGGACTTCGGTCGCCGGGGTGATCGGGTAGGCGGCGACGAAGCGCACGCCGCCGCGCAGCGCGCCCATGCCGGTCGCTTCGTTGCCGGTGATGCTCCAGCGCTCGCTGGTGTCCGCCTTGCCCGCGGGCAGGCGCGGCACGGCGGGGAAATCGGCCGCCGCTTCGACGCCGGCGCGGAAGGCAGCGAGGCTCGCGGCAATCGCCTCCTCGCCCTTGCGTTTCAAGGTGTCGCGCAGCACGCCGACGACGACATCCTCGGTGAGGCCGATCAAGGCGGCGATCGCGCCGAAGGCGACCATGTTGGGGCGTCCGTCGGGGATCTTCTTCGCCAGCGCCTTCATCGGCAGCGCGATCTGCTGCGCGCCGCTGCGGGTAAACACTTCAGGAGTCTCGCCTTCGCCGGGGTCGCCGATGATCAGGCTCTGCGGCCCCAACGGGATCTCAGCGGCGAAGCGGCCGACGTTCTGCCAGTCGACGCCCACCAGGAGGTGGAAGCAGTCGTCATGCGAGGCGATGGGCTCCGTGCCCAGCCGCAGCATCACCGCGGCCTCGCCGCCGCGGATCTGCGGGCCCGACGAGCGCGTCATGTACGCGTACCAGCCGGCGCGCGCCGCCGCCTCCAGCAGCAGGCTGCCCGCGGTCACCACCCCCGCCCCGCCGCTGCCTGCCATCACCAGGGAAACCGTCTGCCCGCTCATTCGACCCTCCGTCTGCGACGACTGGAATCGGCGCGTGAAGCACGCGCCCCGATGAGCAAACTCTACCGATCGCATTGCTCCATGTCAAATTGTTTGTGTTCCACTATTTTTATCAACGTTTGGACGGCATACTTGGGAGACCCAACGTTTTGTTTTTCCCCATATTCATTCCATGACACAAAAAAAATCGACGGAAAGGAAAGGCCTCGACTTCGGCATGCTCCCCAGTCTGGCTGGCTACCAGCTGCGTTTGGCGCAGATCGCGATCTTCCGTGACTTTGCCGAAGGGCTCGGCGAATTCGACGTCACCCCCGGCCTGTTCGGCATTCTCGTGATCATCGAGGCCAACGCGGGGCTCAAGCAGACCGAGCTCGCCCGCGCCGCCCACCTCGACCGTTCGACCGTCGTCTCCGTCATCGACAACCTCGAGCGCCGCAACCTGGTCGAGCGCCGTCCGGCCGAAAACGACCGCCGCTCGAATTCCCTCGTGCTCACCGCCGACGGCGTCGCCCTGCTGAAGAAGCTCAAGCGCCGCGTGCAGGAACATGAAAAGCGGCTCGTCGAGCACCTCAGCGAAGACGAACGCACGACCCTGGTCACGCTGCTGCAGAAGATCTTTCCCGAGCACCGCTGAGGCGTCCGGGCATGCCCGAAATTTCCCGCTTTCTCGGCATCATCGTGGCGATGTTCTACAACGACCACGCGCCACCGCACTTTCATGCGCGGTACGGCGAACATAAAGTCGAGATCGCCATCGAAACCCTTGCGGTGTTGGCCGGATCATTCCCGCCGCGGGCACTCGGCCTCCTGATCGAATGGGCCGCAGCACATCGCGCCGATTTGATGGAAGATTGGGAACTTGCAAGGGTTCATGCCGAACTCAAGCGTATTGCCCCATTGGAGTAAACGCGATGGTGATGCACGACGTAACGGCCGTGAAGGTCCTCACCCCACCATGCCTCGAACTCAGGTTCGATGACGGCAGTATCGGTGTCGTCGACATCGCAAGCATCATCGGCACATTCGACGGAGTATTTGCGCCGCTGAGCGACGCCAGCTACTTCCGCACGGTGCGTGTCGCTCCGGAACTCGGTACGATCGTCTGGCCAAATGGCGCAGACCTGTGCCCCGACGTGCTCTACGACTGCGTCATCCGGAACGCAGCCACGACCCCATCGTGACAGCCCCACAACCCGGAAACCCGCTCCACGGCGTCACGCTCGAAGCCATGCTGACCCGCCTGGTGGAGCACTATGGCTGGGCGTCGCTCGGCGAGCACATCGCCATCCGTTGCTTCACGCACGAGCCCAGCATCCCTTCCAGCCTGAAATTCCTGCGGCGCACCCCCTGGGCGCGCGAAAAGGTGGAATCGCTGTACCTCTACATGCTGCGCGCGCAGGCAAGGAATACGAAATGACCTACGAAGAACATCTGGATGAAGTCACGACGCTGATCACCGAGAAATACAACGTCGAGGACCAGGCCGCCATCGACATGGTGATGCGCGCCCAGGCGGACGATTTCTTCACGCTGCACGACGACGATCCGTCGATTTGCACGCTCGACCGCGCCCACGCCGACGCGCGGGCCGTCTACAAGAAGTACCGTTGAGGAGAGCCCCCGATGTCCATGCACACCGCCACGATCGAATGGTCCCGCGCCCCGCACGAAGCCGACCCGAAGACCTTCACCCGCAACCACGTCGCCACCATGGCCGGCGGCCAACAGGTGAAGATGTCCTCGTCGCCGGACTTCCTCGGCGATCCGCACTGTGCCGACCCCGAGCAAATGGTCATCAGCGCCCTCGCCAGCTGCCACATGCTGTTCTTCCTCGCGCTCGCGGACGTGAAAGGTTTCCCGGTGGCCCACTACAGCGACAATCCGGTCGGCGAACTCGGCAAGACGGACAAGGGCATGGCGCTCACACGCATCGTCCTGTCGCCGCGCGTCGGCTTCGTCGACAAGCAACCCGACGCCGACACGCTCGCCGCGATCCACGCCAGCGCCCACAAGCGCTGCTTCATCGCCAATTCGCTGACCGCCAAGGTCGAGCTCGACCTCGGCTGATCAAGGCCCGCTCACCCCGGCGCGCGCCCCGTGCGCCGGGCAAGGTTCGCGATCTGTGCTATAGCGGAACATCGACCGGCCCGGAGTCGAAAATGTCCTCGCTGCGCTGCCTTGCCGCGGCCCTTGTCCTCTTGCTGCAGGCCCTGCCATCCACGGCGCACGCGGCCGATGCGGCGCTGATCGAAGCGCTGCGCACGGGCGGCTACGTACTCTACTTCCGGCACGCCCAGACGGACTGGACGCAATCGGACCGATCGAAGGATGCGGGCTGGGCAAGCTGCGCGCCAGCGCGAATGCGCCAGCTTTCGGAGGCCGGCCGTGAAACGGCCCGCCAGGTCGGGGACGCACTGCGGCGACTGAAGATCCCGGTCGGACAAGTCCTCGCGAGCGAATTCTGCCGCACCCAGGAGACGGCACGATTGCTCGGCCTTGGCGACGTCGCCGTAACCCGCGCATTGATCAACGAGTCCCATGCCGACCATGCCGGCGGAACCGCCGCGCTGCGCGACGCCGCGAAACGGCTGATGGCCACTCCGCCGCCGAAGGGAACGAACACCGTGCTGGTCGCGCATGGAAACGTATTCATGCTGGTCTCCGACCGACGCCCGGTGGAGGCCGGTGCGGCTGTGCTACGTCCGGACGGTCGCGGCGGATTCGAGGTCGTCGCACATGTGGGGCCGGAGGAGTGGATCCGGCTCGCGCGGGAACAGTGAGCGGAGGAAGGAGGACGGGCGATGCGCTGGATCAACTGGATCGGAGCCCTGCTCTTCGTCGCGGCGTCCGTCGCGGGGGCAGGCGAAGTGCGTGTCGAGCGCTTTGCAGTTCCCGCGGGCGCACACCCGCACGACATCGCGCCGGCATCGGAACCCGGTGGACCGGTGTGGTACACCGCGCAGCGGCAGGGCGCGCTCGGCGTCCTCGACCCCGCCACCGGGAAGACGCGCCACATCCCGCTCGGCCGCGGCTCCGCGCCGCACGGCGTGATCGTCGGCCCGGACGGCGCGCCATGGATCACCGACAGCGGGCTCAATGCGATCGTCCGTGTCGATCCCAGGTCCTTCGAAGTCACGCGCTACCCCCTGCCCGAAGGCGGCTACGCCAACCTAAACACCGCCGCCTTCGACGGCAGGGGCATCCTGTGGTTCACCGGCCAGTCGGGCATCTACGGTCGGCTCGATACCAGGACCGGCGCGGTGCAGGTGTTCGACGCCCCGCGCGGCCGCGGCCCCTACGGCATCACGGCCACACCGGGCGGCGAGATCTACTACGCCTCGCTCGCCGGCAGCCACATCGCGCGCATCGACACGCAGACCGGCAAGGCCGAAGTCATCGAGCCGCCGACGCCGAACCAGGGCGCGCGGCGCGTGTGGTCGGACAGCAAGGGCTGGATCTGGGTCAGCGAATGGAACTCGGGGCAACTCTCGCGCTTCGACCCCAAGACCCGGGAATGGCGCGCGTGGCGGGTACCCGGCGACGGCCCCAAGCCCTACGCCGTCTACGTCGACGCGCGCGACCACGTGTGGGTCAGCGACTTCGGCGCAAACGCGATGCACCGCTTCGACCCGGCGAGCGAGCGCTTCGAGACCTTCCCCTCCCCCGATTCGAACGCCGCAATCCGCCAGATCCTCGGGCGACGCGGCGAGGTGTGGGCGCCGGAATCCGGCACCGACCACCTCACCGTCTATCGCACCGATTAATTACCGTGCAATCGGATACTTGAAATCTGAACGGGCACCGTATTCCTCCCCCTTCAAGGGGAGGGAGCGACACCGCGCATTCAGAACGGCAGCACCAGCTTGAACCACGCCTTGTCGCCGCGAAAACGGTTCTCGGCTTCCGTTTCGTGGTGCCACTGCGCGATGAACATCGTGCCGTTCTTGTTCGTGTAGCTCACGCTCGGCCCGATCGCGAACACCTCGCCCTTGCGCCCCTTCGACCACACCCCCGGTACCTCCGGCAGAGTCTCGCCCTCCAGCTTGTCGTTCTCGGTCTGTTTCAGGTAATAACCCGAAAGACCCACCGCCCACGGCCCGAAGTGCTTGCCTAGGACGTAATCCATATGGAAATCGTCGCCCGACTCGTAATCCATCTTGGGCATGCCGGGCGCGAGGCGGAAGTCCTTGTTCTTGCGCTTGATGTTGTACATGAACTTGCCGGACACCTCCCAGCCGTCGTCCGACAGCCAGGTCGCGGCGAAGATCGGCTCCAGGCTCCAGTAGTTCGTCCCGATACTCTTCCTCGGGTCGCCCGACTTGTAGGCCCCGGTCGGCATGTTGAGGTCGAGCGCCACCGTCCAGTGCAGGTTCTTGGTGTGCCACGCGATGATGATCGGGTTGAAGGTGATGTCGCCCAGCCCCGTCACCGTCTTGCTGTCCCCGCCCAGCTTCACCTTCTGCTGCACGACCGGCACGATGAGATGCATCCCCCAGTCGCCGCCGAGGATCTTCGTGTCAGTCATCTTGATGAAGCGCAGCGCGTCGAACCACGCGTCCACCTCGGCCCCCGGCACCTTGTCGCCGCTCCCGTCGCGCAGCCTGCCGCTGTAGTGGCCGAAATAGTTGAGGAAGTAGTTGCCCGGCGGCGGCACCGCCCCCGCCAGCCAGCTTTCGGCGCCGTTGGGATATTGGTCGCCGCCCTCCTTCGCGACGGCATTGCCGGCGGCGAGGACTGCGAGTGCGACTGCTGCGGTGATGTATCTGAATTTCATCGTGTCTCCTCCCTGATTCTTATGCCGGTCAGAACGGGAAAGCCCGCTTGCCCATCTGCACGGTGATCCACTTCAGCTCTGTCATCTCGTCCATCGAGTGATGCCCGCCCTCGCGCCCCATCCCGCTGTCCTTGATACCGCCGAACGGCACATGCGGTTCGTCCATGATCGAGGCGTCGTTGATATGCACCATCCCCGCCTCCAGCCGCAGCGAGAGGTCGAAGGCCTTCTGCAGGTCGTTGGTGATGAGCCCCGACGACAACCCGTAGCAGGAATCGTTGGCGAGCCGCAGCGCCTCCTCGCTGTCCGCGGCGCGGATCACCGACACCGCCGGCCCGAAACTCTCCTCGCGGAACACCACCATGTCGGGCGTAACACCGGCGAGAATCGTCGGCTGGTAGAAGGCTCCCTCACTCTTGCCGCCCGAAAGCAGCTTCGCCCCCTTCGCCACCGCGTCCGCCACATGCCGGTCCAGCACCGCGCACTGCTTGCGGTCGATCAGCGGCCCGATCACCGTGTGCGGATCGCGCGGATCGCCGACCTTGAAGCCGCGGATCTTGGTCGCGAGCTTGTCGCAGAAGGCATCGAAGATCGGCGCCTCGACGATCAGGCGCGAGTTCGCCATGCACACCTGCCCCTGGTGCAGGAAGATGCCGAAGGCCGCCGCATTCACCGCATAGTCGACATCGGCATCCTTCAGCACGATCAACGGACTCTTGCCGCCCAGCTCCAGCGTGATGCGCTTGAAGTGCTTGCCGGCCTCCGCCGACAGCTCGCGGCCGACTTCCGTGGAGCCGGTGAAGGTGATCATGCGCACGCGCGGATCGGCGACGAACTTGTTGCCGAGCACCGAGCCCTGCACCGGCACCACGTTCAGCACGCCCTTCGGCAGCCCCGCCGCCTCGAAGATCTCCGCGATCTTGAGGCCCGTCACCGGCGTATAAGTCGCCGGCTTCAGGATGAAGGTGTTTCCGGCCGCCAGCGCCAGCGCCACCTTCTTCGTCGCCAGCAGGAAGGGGAAGTTGAACGGCGCGATGCCGGCGATCACGCCCAGCGGCCGGCGCACGCTCATCGAGAACACGCCCGGGCTATCCGACGGCATCGTCTCACCGGTGATGCGGCGGCACTCGCCCGCGGCGCTGCGCAGCAGATTCACGACGAAGCTCGCCTCGAACATCGCCTTGCCGAAGGTCGAACCCGCCTCGTCGATCAGCACCTCGGCCACTTCCGGGATGCGCTTCTGCAGCTCGTCGGCCGCGCGCAACAGGATCGCCTCACGCTCGTTGGCCAGGGTGTTGCCCCAGCTCTCCCTCGCCCGGTACGCCGCAGCGATCGCCCGCTCCAGGTCCCCGGCAGAGGCCTGATGCACGCGCCCCCACACCTCGCCGGTTGCCGGGTTGATATCGTCCAGGATGGTCTCCGTCGATGAGCCCACCCACTCGCCGTCGATGAACAGCTTGTATTCCTTCATGTATTCACTCCCGATTTAATGCCTGCATTTCGTGGGAGCGGCTTCAGCCGAGAATCGGCGTCGTTCCATGCTGAGCGGCCCGTTCGCGGCTGAAGCCGCTCCCACAGGGAAGCTCCCGCAGCGCCGATCCGACTGTGCCGCTCTCACAAGACCGTCGCTTACAGGCTGATGCCGCACCGTCCCGGCGCGATGATGTTGTTGGGGTCCAGCGCCTTCTTCAGGCGCTTCTCGACGTCGCGCTTCACCGGCCCGTAGGTCGCCGCGACCTTCTCGGCGAAGGCCGTGTTCGCGCGGTACATGCCGTAGCCCTCCTTCGCGAAGGTATGCAGCAACTCGTCGTAGCACGCGTACGCCTTCTCCATCTCCTCCGGCTTCGAGCGGTCGTACAGCAGGTCGATGACGTGGTGCATGTCGCGCCAGCCGACGATGAACTCGCCGACGTAGTCGAAGCCGTACTTGCCGAGAATGGTCTTCGCCATCTGCATCTGCTTGAGCGTCTCCGCGCCCTTCGCCTGCGACACCGGCGCAAACCAGATCGAGCCGCCGCCCCCGCGCCAGTTGTACAGGCCGAATTCGCCGAGGTTGGGCTTGCCCTTCATCAGGTCGAAGCGGTACTGCAGCGCCTGGCTGCCATTCGAAGCTTCCTGCGTGATGATCTTGCCGCCCGTACCCGCCGCCACCGCCTCGATGATCTTCCAGTTGGCGTCGTTCGTTTCCTTCGTGCCATACAGGCCCGCATACACATTCCACGCGCCGATGTTGTGATCGGCCTGGATCTTCTTCACCGCCTCGTCGGGGATCGCACCCGGCCCCGTGTGGTAGTCGGCGCGCTTCACCGGCGTGCACGGCGCTTCCCACAGCGTGTGCGCGATCACCACCGCGTTCGGGATCACCATCGCGATGCGCAGCGGACGCAGCGCCTCGACGATCTTGGTGATGTCGGTCTCGTTCGGATACTGGATGCAGAAGGGACGGAAATCCGGCGGCGCCGGCATCAGCCACATCCCCATCTTGGTCACCACACCGTAATTCGACTGCGTGAACATTCCGTCCAGCGTCGGCCCGTAGCCCCACTTGAACACCTGCCAGGTGTTCGAGTTCTCCATCGCCCCCATGCCGGTGCGCAGCACCTTCCCGTCCGCCAGCACCACCTCCATGCCGCACGAGAACAGGAAGTGCTCGCCATACGGCGTGTAGCCCACGCCGCGGTCGACCATGTTGCCCACCGGCCCCGCAATCGCCGACGGCGCCGGGCACGAGAACCACAGCGGCAGCTTGTGCTCCTGCAGGTAGTCGTAGAGCTGCTGGTAGGTCACGCCCGGCTCGACCAGCGCCGTGCACAACTCGGGGTCCACCTCGATGATGCGGTTCATGCGCCGCAGATCCATCACGATCTGCCCACGCTGCACCGGCGCCGCGGAACCGTAGCCGAGGTTCTTGCCGGTCGACACCGGGTACACCGGGATGCGGTACTTGTTGGCGAGCTTCATGATGCGCTGGATCTGCTCGACGCCGTCCGGCATCACCGACGCCGACAGCTCATGCTGCTCGTCCGGCACCGGCATCATGATCTTCCGGTACGGCGACAGCTTTTCCTCATCGACCAGCACATGCTCGTCGCCCACGATGGCCCTGATCTCGCGCACCGCCTTGTCGAAATCGGCCGCGCTCACGCCTTTCGGCAGCGCCTTGCTCTTCGAAACCATTCGATTGTCTCCGTTGTACTTGTGCCTGCCGCGCGCCGCGTCAGGTGTTGATCGCGAAAGAAACCAGGCTCGCCGCCCCGATGCGCCGATGCGCATCCATCACGAGACCCGCACCGCGCGCCGCCGCGATCTGCTGGAAGATCACCGCCGAAGCGTCGTCCATCACACCGATCACGCGCCCCTGCCCCGCGCGATCGAGCAAGGCGGTCACGCCCGCGAAACTGCCCAGCTCGCGCACGCTCACCGCCACCGCCCGCACACCCAGTTCCGCCGCCAGCCCGCGCCCCATCGCCAGCGCCTCGGGCGAGTCCGCCTGCGCCACCACCATCACCGCCCGCTTCGCGGTGCCGGACTCGCCCAGCTTCGCCGTGGCAGGCAGCGGCACCGCGAAGCGGGCGGTGATGG
>NZ_WTVK01000053.1 GCF_012910805.1 Aromatoleum evansii | reverse complement strand
CCGCCCCCCTGCCCCTTACTGCACGTCTCCCGGCGGTATCAGGCGCAGGCAGTCGGTCACCGCCACCACACAGTTGCGCCCCAGGCTCTTCGCCCGGTACAGCGCCGCATCCGCCGCCGCCAGCAGTTGCTCCAGCTGGTCGCCGGGCTCGAAAGCGGCGAAGCCGATACTCACCGTGACCGCCACAGCCGTGCCATCGGCACCCGCGATCTCGATCTCCGCGATCCGCTGCCGCAAGCGGTCGGCCAGCTCGCGAGCCCCTTCCGGCAAGGTCCCCGGCAGGACGATGACGAACTCCTCGCCGCCATAGCGCCCCACGATGTCGATCTCGCGCACGCTCGCGGCGCAGGTCTGCGCGACCATCCGGATCGCCTGATCGCCCAGGGCATGTCCGTGCTCGTCGTTGATGGCCTTGAAATGATCGATGTCGACCATCAGGACCGCCAGCGGCTGGCCGAATCGCTCCGCCCGCCGCCGCTCCTGTTCGGCGCGCTCGATCAGATAGCGGCGATTCGCAATGCCCGTCAGCGCGTCACGCTGCGCCAGCTGCCGCAGATCCTCTTCGCGCCCCTTGCGTTCGGTGATGTCCTCGCGAACCGCGACGAAATGCGACACCCGGCCGAAGCGGTCACGCAGCGGCGAGATCGCCATGTTTTCCCAGTATTCCTCCCCGTTCTTCCTGCGGTTGCATACCTCGCCCCGCCATACGTTGCCCGAGAGGATCGTCTGCCACAGGTCAGCATAGACGTCGCTGCGCGTATGCCCGGCGCTGAACATCGCAGGACTGCGTCCGAGGATCTCGCTGCGCGAATACCCCGAGGTCCTGAGGAAGGCGGCATTCACATATTCGATCCGGCCGCGGTTGTTCGTGATCATGATCGCGGTCGGGGCATGATCGACCGCCGCCTTGTAGGTTTCCAGCGTGTACTCGCTGACCGGAAGCTCCACATGGCTGAAATCCGGCATCTCCCCGGTGGAAAAATCGGCTGGCGGCGGAAAGCCCCTTTCCGCCCCCTCGGATCCGGATTGCAAGTGCTCGCCCGCAGTGCGCATCAGGGGCCATACCGCCCATGCGACGACCACCGCGAGCAGCATCAGGGATAGGCCGAGAAAAGGCATGAAGATGTTCACTTCCGTTGCGGCACCACCGAAACCGTCGGCCGCAAACACGCCATCCAGCATCCAGAGCCCCAGCGCCGTGAGCGCTATGAACGCCACCACGAGAAAAATTTTCAGCGACGTGCGGGAAGAAGCCATCAGCCCTTGGAGCCCGGTAAACGAGGAGAAACCATCCACATACCGCAATGATAGTAGATAGCCCTGAGCCAATGCCAAATAAATTTTCCCCATGAAGATAGTGGGGCTTTTTACCCGCACGGACTCCCGCAGCGGCGCGCGAACGCCAGGCGCCTTGCGCTAACATGCGGTTCCCCCGCCACACTCGCGACGCCACACCCGGCGCCGGCAACGATGATCGACTCCACGCACGAATTCGCCCTGTTCGACGACAACCAGGACGGCCAAGGCGACCTTCTCCTGACACAGCCCGAGGAGATCATCCGGTGCTCGACGGCAGGCGAGATCGACGACTTGTTTCACGCGATCGAACGTGCCCGCCAGGGCGGGAAGTGGGTCGCGATCGCCGCCCGCTACGAACTCGGTTACGCGCTCGAACCCCGCTTGCGGGCGTTGCTGCGCGATGACGGCGCCCCCCTCCTGACGGCATGGGTGTATGGTCGCGCCGAACGGCTTTCCGCGTCGGAAACCGACGCACGCATCGCCGCAGCGCTGGACAAATGCGACGAGCACACCCGGCTTGGCGGGGTAATGGACCTGCAGCGCGAAAGTATTGAAGAAGACTACTTGCGCGCCGTCCGGCACATTCGCGACTACATCGCCGCCGGCGACTGCTATCAGGTGAACTTCACCTTCGCGCTGCGCGGGCGGCTCTACGGCTCGCCCCTGGCCCTTTACCGCGCCTTGCGCGCAGCCCAGCCGGTTCGGCACGGCGCACTGATCTGCCACGCCGACGGCGCAGTCCTCTCGCGCTCGCCCGAGCTGTTCGTGGAACGCCGCGGCGAACGCCTGCATTGCCGACCGATGAAGGGCACCGCGGCCCGCGACAGCGATCCGGCGGCACTGGCGTCGTCGGAAAAGAATCGCGCCGAGAACATCATGATCGTGGACCTCATCCGCAACGACCTGGGCCGCCTCGCGCCCAGCGGCGGCGTGCGGGTCGAACGGCTGTGCGAGGTCGAGCCCTATCCGAGCGTGTGGCAGATGACCTCGACGGTCGTCGCGGAACCCGTCAAGGCCGGCCTGGGGGAGGTGTTCCGCGCCCTGTTTCCCTGCGGATCGGTCACCGGCGCGCCGAAGATCCGGGCGATGCAGATCATCCACGAACTCGAGACGGCGCCGCGCGGCATCTATTGCGGCGCACTGGGATGGATCGCGCCCGATGGCGATTTCCGCTTCAGCGTGCCGATCCGCACGCTGGAGATCGGGCGCGGCGGCGACGCACGGCTCGGACTGGGCAGCGGCATCGTCGCCGACTCGGAACCAGCAGCCGAATGGGCCGAGTCCCTGCTCAAGGGGCGCTTCCTCACCGATCTCCGACCGTCATTCGGCCTCATCGAAACGTTGCGCTGCGAACCGGATGCGGCCGAGCCCTATCCGCTGCTGGCCCGCCACCTTGCGCGCCTCGCCCGATCCGCCGCCGCATTCGGCTTCGCCCTGGATGCCGACGTGATCGCCCGCGCGCTGCTCGACAGGGCGAAGACCCTCAGTGGCCCGCAGCGCGTGCGCCTGGAGCTCGCTGCCGACGGCAGCTTTGCGCTATCGGCCGCCCCCCTCGGGGACGGCACGGCGGCAACACCGACCGTCGTCGTATCGAAACGCAGGATATCGAGCGCGGATCCCCTGTTGCAGCACAAGACCACCGCCCGCGAGCTCTACGATGCGGAGCTGCGCGGCGCGATGGCGCGGGGCCACTTCGATGCGCTGTTCTTCAACGAACGCGACGAACTTGCCGAAGGTGCCCGCACGAACGTGTACCTGGACCTTGGCGGAGACTGCCTGCTCACACCACCGCTGCACTGCGGCGTGCTGGATGGCGTTTATCGGCGCAAGCTGCTCGACGAAGGGAAGGCCCGCGAGCAATGCCTGACCCGGGCGGACCTGTCACGCGCGCGGGCCATCCTGTTGTCGAATGCAGCCCGCGGCCTGTTCCGCGTCGAACTGGAGCTCAATGAGTGAGGCAGCGCCGGGTCGTGCAGTTGCACGGCAGGAGGCCCCGGCCACCATCAGTGCACATGCAATGATGGTTCCCGGTTCCGACCGCGGGCATGCCCGTCGGCTCGCCCGGTTCGAAGTCCTCGATGCCCAGCAGCTTGAGAAAATGCAGCGCGGCGCTCAAGCCATGGAATACCGTCAGTTCCCCCGAACCGGCGCATAGCCAGCGCCCGTCCATCGAAATCGCATAGCAGGTGCCATCGCGGGGACCGACCGCGTGCACCTGTATCTTGCATCGCTCGCGGCGCCATTGCGGTGCCACCGCAAGTTCCAGCCAGGTTGCGACTTTTCCCTTAATCGCCGTTGCAGCGTCCATGAGAATCTCCCTCCTTTTTTATTTATACCGCCGGATCATTGCAACCCGGTGAAATCGTTATATTTTTTACAAGGTTTTATATTAGCAATATCCAATGTGAGCATTCAATACAGGAATCACCATATATTCCTTCGGACTTGCCCGGTCTGGGCATCCGCGCAAGGATTTCGGGAAGCCATCTTCTTCAAGGCGCGCGCGCTGGCTATACTTTTCGACTCGCAACCGAACCTCGCCAACCATCCGGGATGAACGCATGAAACTCGAAACGCTTGCCGTGCACGGCGGTTACTCGCCCGATCCGACCACCAAGGCGGTGGCGGTGCCGATCTACCAGACCACCTCCTACGCATTCGACGACACCCAGCACGGCGCCGACCTGTTCGACCTGAAGGTGCAGGGCAACATCTACACGCGCATCATGAACCCGACCCAGGACGTGCTGGAAAAGCGCGTAGCGGCCATGGAAGGCGGTATTGCCGCGCTGGCGATGGCTTCGGGGATGGCGGCGATCACCGCATCGATCCAGACGATCGCGGAAGCCGGCGACAACATCGTCACCTCCAGCACCCTGTATGGCGGCACCTACAACCTGTTCGCGCACACGCTGCCGCAGTACGGCATCGAGGTGCGCTTCGCGGACTACCGCGATCCGGACGCCTTCGAGCGCCTGATCGACGCCCGCACCAAGGCAGTGTTTTGCGAGTCGGTCGGCAACCCGCTCGGCAACATCACCGACTTCGAGAAGCTCGCGGAAGTGGCCCACCGCCACGGCGTGCCGGTGATCGTCGACAACACCGTGCCCTCGCCCTACCTGTGCCGGCCGTTCGAGCATGGCGCGGACATCGTCGTGCATGCGCTAACGAAGTATCTGGGCGGCCACGGCAATTCGATCGGCGGCATCATCGTCGATTCGGGCAAGTTCCCCTGGGCCGAGCACAAGGAGCGCTTCAAGCGCCTCAACGAACCGGATGTGTCCTACCACGGCGTGGTCTATACGGAAGCGCTCGGGCCGGCGGCCTACATCGCGCGTGCGCGCGTGGTGCCGCTGCGCAACATGGGCGCGGCGATCTCGCCCTTCAACGCCTTCCTGATCCTGCAGGGCATCGAGACGCTGGCGCTGCGCATGGACCGCATCTGCGAGAACGCGGTGAAGATCGCGCGCCATCTCACCAATCATCCGAAGGTCAGCTGGGTGAACTACGCGGGCCTGGAAGAGCACAAGGACTTCCCGCTGGTGCAGCGCTACATGGGCGGCCGTGCGTCGGGCATCCTGAACTTCGGCGTGAAGGGCGGCCGTGAAGGCGGCGGACGCTTCCAGGATGCGCTGAAACTCGTGACGCGCCTCGTGAACATCGGCGACTGCAAGTCGCTCGCCTGCCATCCGGCCTCAACGACTCACCGCCAGCTCTCGCCCGAGGAACTGGTGCGCGCCGGCGTCACCGAAGACATGATCCGCCTGTCGGTGGGCATCGAGCATGTCGACGACCTGATCGCGGACCTCGATCAGGCGCTGGCTGCGGCCTGACCACTACACCCCCCCGGCCTTAGCCGGGGGGCCGCGATGCGCCGCCCGAACGGGCTTGCCCCGGCTCCCGCGGCGCTTCTTTTATTCAGCCACCCACCACGATCTGATCGATGAAACGAGCGAGCGCCACGTCACGCTCGGTGAGCCCGCCAGCGTCATGCGTCGACAAGGTGATGTCGACGCGGTTGTAAACATTGAACCACTCCGGATGATGATCCATCTTCTCCGCCTTCAGCGCCACGCGCGCCATGAAGCCGAAGGCGGCGTTGAAGTCCTTGAAGCGGATGCTGCGCGTGATCGCGTCGCGTCCCGGCGCCAGTGCCCAGTCGGATAGCGTCGCCAGCGCGGCGGCACGTTCGTCGTCACCAAGTTTCGGAATCATGATCTTCTCCGGTTGATGCACGTGCGGGTGCCGCGGCGCTGTCACTTCAGCGAGAACATCGTGCGCCGCGCGGCACCCTCCTCGCCCGCCTTCTCGCCGCCCGCGGCCTCGACCTTGGCGCCGAGCAGGAACACCCGCTCTGCGGGCACCTTGCCGTCCTCGAGCAGCTTGTCCTTGATCACCTGGCCGCGCTGCAGTGCGAGCTGACGCAGCGCCTCTTCGTCGACCTTGGTGTTGGCGAGGATCAGGGCCTCCATTTCCTCCACCGGCAGGTCCTTGAGCAAGCCGATCGCGTTGCGCGGGCGCTTGAAATCCGCGTCGCGATAGACCTTCCTGAGCCAGGTGGCGTACTCCTCCGGCGTCAGCGTCAATTCGTCGAGCGACGGCGCCTCCTCACCCTTGCGCACCATCTCCTTGAGCTTCGCCGCCCTGACGCTGCGCTCCATCTGCACGCGGCGGAGGCCATCGGGATCGGTCGCGGGGTCGGCGTGGGCGGTGATCTCCAGCTTCAGGGCCGGCCGGTCGGCCAGGGCGCGCGCCAGCGTCGCGACCTTCTCGGCGGTTGCCGTATCGAGGCTCGTGCGACCCGGCGCGAATTCGACGTAGGACAGCTCCTCGCCGCCGCCGAACATTGAGCCGAGCAGCGAGAACGGCGCCGTCAGCGCCTTGCCGATGAGGTTGATGATCGCCTTGATGACGATGCCGGCGACGCTGAACTCCGGGTCGTCGAGCGAGCCGCCGATGGGCATGTTGAGGTCGATCTCGCCACGGCTGTTCTTCAGCAGCGACACCGCGAGCTGCACCGGCAGGTTGAGGGCCGTGGGGCTGTCCACCTTGTCGCCGAAGGTGAGCTGGTCGAGGAAGATGCGGTTGGTCGCGCTGAGCTTGCGGTCTTCGATCTTGTAATGCAGGTCGGCCGACAGCTTGCCCTTGTCGATGCCGTAGCCGACGTACTTGCCCGAATACGCCGAGACGCCGGTGAGCTCGAAATCCTTCACCGACGCGGCGATATCGAGATAGCGATCCTGCCGGAAGGGGTTGAGCTGGCCGGCGACGGTCACGGGGGCGGCATTGTCGACCTTGCCGCGCAGATCGAGCTTGGCGATGGTCGACGGATCGGACGACAACCCGACGAGCTCGCCCTCCATGCCGGTGAGGTTGGCATCGTAGTTCGGACGGATGAAGCGGTCGCTGAACTCGATGTTCCCCTGCTTGATCGCGACCTTGCCGATGGAAATCGGTGGAGGCGGCGCGCTCGGCGGCGGGAGCGTCACCTCCGCCTTGCCCGACGCCGACGGCGCAGGGGCCGGCGCGGGGACTGGCGGCACTTCGCCCGGCGCGGGCGTGGCAGCGGGCGGCGTCGCTTCCGGCGCGTCCTGATGACGGATCTCGCGCAGGTTGAGCCGACCCTGCTCGTCGAGGATCAGGCGCGTGTAGAAGTCGTTCAGCGAGATCTCGTTGACGGCGACCGCGAGCGGCGCGAGGCGGAAATCGATGCCGGTGACGGCGAGCTTCTTCCAGCGCAGGAAATCCGCGGCCTGGGTCTTGTCGATCGATGAGAAGTTGTCGACGCCGACATCGCCGCGGAAGCTCGCCTTGAAGCTGCCGTCCCGCACCTGCTCGAACGCCAGCTTGCCGCGCGTGCCGAGGTTGCCGCGCGCGATGGCGATGTTGAGCTGTTCGACGACGTAGGGCTGCAGCGGGAGGAGATCGACCGCCTTGAGATCGAGGTTGAGATCGCCCTTGAGCGGCTCCATGCCGACGACGCCCTTCACGCCGACACTGCCACGCTTGTTCACACGCGCCGCGAGGTCGAGCTTGGCCGTGGAGCCCTTCACCGTGCTGATGCCTTCCGCACCAAGTTTGATCGCTTCGGCGAGCAGCACGATCGGCGTCCCCTGGGTGCGGTCCTCGAAGCGCGCAGCCCAGCCGTCGAGGGCGAGCCTGTTCACCGTCACGCCCCAGGGTTTGGCTGCCCCGTCGTCAACGGACGGCTTGCCGCCCTTCGCAGGTTTGGCGGCCTTGGCCGGTTTGACTGCGGGTGCGGCCTTCGCGGGCTTCCCCTCGCCGACGAGGCCGAGGACATCGAGTTTGCCCTGCTTGTCCCTGACCGCTGCAAACGCGGCCCCGTTCGATTCGATGCTGCCGACGCTCACGCTGCGGTCGGCCGGTACGACCTTGACGTCGTTGACGGCGAAACGTGCGAGCTTCGCGACGGGTTGTTTCTGCCCCTTGAGCGCGAGTTCGAACTCGCGCAGGACCAGCGCGTCGGCGAGCAGGTCGAGCTGCGGTTCGTCGCCGGCCATCCTGAGCTTGTACTGCACGGTCGCGTCGACGCGGCCGGCGCGGACGTCGCCGCCGGGGAGCTGGGCAGCGTAGTAGGGCAGGTAGCGCGAGACAAGGAAGTTCTCTGCCGCGATGCGGCCCTCGACCTCGAGCGGACTCAGGCGCACGCGGTCGCGATGGCTGCTCTTCTCGCCGGCGTCCGTGGAGAAGTCGAGGGCGAGTTCGGCGACGGCTTCCGGCGCAGTGCTGACGTTGCGGGCCTCGAACTGCAGGTCCTTGATCTCGGTGCGGAAAGCCTCGCCGCCACTGTTCGGCCCGCCCGCCGCGCGGTCCTCGACGCGGATGGTCGCACCCGTGATCGTAGCCTTGTCGAGCGTGAACACCAGCGGAGCGGCTGCCGCCGGGCTCGCCACGGGCGCTGCGGCGGGGGCTGGCTGAGGTGGTGCGGCCTCAGGCGGGCTGGCCACCTGCGTGGCGGCGGGTTCGGGCGCGGCTGCAGCAGGCTCTTCCGCAGACGGCGGAGGTAGGATCTCTTGGAAATTCAGGCGTCCGTTGCCGAGGCGCACGACGTCGACGGTCGGTTGCGCGATCTCGAGGCGGTCGAAATGCAGCTTGCGCGCGAGCGGCTGCACGTCGGTAAGGCCGAGCGAGAGCGTGGGAATGTTGAGCAGCGGAGCGCCGTTGGCGTCCTGCAGCGTGATCGCGGCGAAGTCGACCGATCCTTTGAGGGCGACTTTCGGCGTTTCGCCCGCGACCTGCGAGAAGGTGAGTTCGAGGTCGGTCGACACGCGCCCTTCGGGCAGCCGGAATGCGGGCTTGAAAGGCAGATAGGCGACATAGGGAGTGAAGTCGAAGCCGTCGAGCTTGAGATCGAGGACGGTATCGCGGTCGTTGGCGAAGGGACGCGTACGCCCCACGAGTTGCAGCGGACGGCCGTTGATCAGCGCGGAGACGACCGGCTCGATGAAGAGTTCGACCTTGACCGGCAGGTTGGAGACGAAGGGCACGCCGATGGTGAGGTCGGTGACTTCATTCTTGACCCCGACCAGCCGATCGTCGACGTGAACCGCGCCGTCGACGAGCTGGATGTTGTTGAGCGAGAACAGCGCCGGCTTGTCGTCCTCGGATTTCGGCCGGGCGGCGAGTCGCTCCTGGACGTCGCTCCAGCTGTGGCGGGCTTCGTCGATCCGCACGAAATTGACGCGCGGCGCCTCGATCCGGATCTCGCGCAGCACCGGCGCAACGCGGAAGATCGACTCGCCTTCAAGGTTCGCATACAGCGAGCGGAACGAGAATGCGCCGGGCTGACCGTCGGCCTCGGCGATGTCGAGCCCCGTCGCGGTGACGGACAGGGCGAACGGGTTGATGTCGATGTCCTGGATCGTGACTTGGCGCCCGAGAATGTCGGAGGCGATCTTCTGGCCGAAATGTCGCACCAGCGGCGGCGCTGCCAGGAAACCGAGCGCGGCGATCACGAGGATGGTGCCGGCCAGCCACTTGGCCGGACGCTTGAGCCGGGCAGAATCGAATCGCGAACTACGAGCCTGTGCCTCGACGGACATGCAAAGCCTCCAAGTAAATACCGGACGGATGGGAAGAACCCTCCAGTCCATGACAGCAATCTAGCAGGCCGCAGCAGGAGTGTGAATCTCGGCCGCGCCAATCCTCGATCCTGAGCCATCGCGCTGTTGCAGGCATGGCGCAAGTGTCTCCGAAAGTATCGGAATTGAATTTGCTGCGCATCGGCGCAGACGGCTGCCGGACCGCGCCTTTGGCGAATTGGTTGGACACACGAACGGTTTGACACGCATCAAGGATCCCCCTGCCGGAATTGCGAGAATTCATCCACCCACACAGGAGACCCGCAACCATGAGCCAGATCACTTCCCTGATGACCGACGACCATCGCCACTGCGACGAGACCTTTGCCCGAGCCGAAACTGCGGTGGCCAAGGGCAAGTGGGACGAGGCGAGCGCCGCCCTGGAGCAGTTCGCCAACGAACTGGAGGGGCACTTCGATGCCGAGGAATCCCTGCTCTTCCCGAAGTTCGAGGCCGCCACGGGGATGACCGAAGGCCCGACCAAGGTGATGCGCGGCGAGCATGCCGAAATGCGTAGCGCCCTCGCCCGCATGCGCGAGGCGCTGGCCAACAAGGACAAGGACGATTACGCCGGCGAGTCCGAAACCCTGCTGATCCTGATGCAGCAGCACAATATGAAGGAAGAGAATATCCTTTATCCCATGTGCGACTCGCAGCTGGCAGGCTCCGATGTGGCAGCCGGGTTGAGCGAGCGCCTTCACGCGAGGGCCTGATGAAGAAAACCGTAGACGCGCGCGGCCTTGAACCACCGCAGCCTTTCGAACTGGTGATGGATTCACTGGCGGACCTGCCGAAGGGCGAGAGCCTCCTGCTCCTGCTCGACCGCATGCCCTACCCGCTATTCCGCATCCTGGACCGCGACGGCTACAAGCACGAGAGCCGCATCCGCGACGACGGCGTCGTCGAGATCGACATCCTGAATCCATGATTCCAGACGGACAGACCCTCAGCTACGAAGCGGCGCCCGCCTTCTCGACGCCGCTGCGTTTCTTTCTCACTGCACCGCTGTTCGGCGCAGCAGCGGGCGCGGCCCTGCTCGCCGCGCCGGAGCTGCTCGACTCGCGCTGGACGCCCGGCGCGCTGGCGGTGACGCATCTGGTGGCCGTCGGTTTCATGCTGACGGTAATGCTGGGGGCGCTGTTCCAGATTCTGCCTGTCGTCGCGGGAGCGGTGATTCCGCGCTCGGGAACGGTATCGACCGTCGTGCATCTGGCGATGACGATCGGTGCGCTTTGTCTCGCATGGGGGCTGGGCAACAGCTCACACGCATTTCTGTTGCCGGCGACGGTATTGCTCGGCGGAGGACTCGCGCTCTTCGTGGTAGCCGCCTTCCTCGGGCTGCGACGGATCCCGGTCGCCCAGGCGACTCCCCGCGACCTGCGCATCGCCCTGCTCGGCTTCGTGGTTGCCGTCGCGCTCGGAATCACCCTGGCGCTGGCATTGGGCGGCCAACTCGATCTGCGGCTGCTGACCGTGCTGAAGCTGCACATCGGCTGGGCCCTGCTGGGCGGTGCGGGCGTGCTGCTGGCGGCGGCGAGCTGGGTGGTGGTGCCGATGTTCCAGATCACGCCGAACTACCCGGTGCCCCTCACGCGCTTCTGGGCGATGGGGACGGGGGCAGTGCTGCTCATGTGGAGTGCGACGGTGTATGGCGAACTGGGTTCGGCCGAGTTCGCGCTGTCAGCCGTCCTCGCGGTGCTGTGCGCGACGTTCGCAGTCAGCACGCTGAACTTGCAGCGGCAATCACGACGCACGGTGCCGGACATGACCACGCGTGCTTTCCAGATCGGGATGGGGAGTTTCATCGCCGGGCTCGCCTGCGTGCTCGTCGCGCATCAGTCGGAGCATCAGGTCTGGCCCCTCCTCGCAGGGATATTGATCCTCCACGGCGGCTTCATCAGCGTGATCGTCGGCATGCTGTACAAGATCATCCCCTTCCTGGCATGGCTGCACCTGACGCAGGACGTGGGCAAGGCGCCGAACATGAAGAAGCTGCAGCCCGATACGCCCATACGGCGACACCTGGCGCTGCATGCCGCTGCGCTTGCAGCGCTGGTTGTGGCCGCGCTGGTCGGCAACGAGTGGCTGATTCGCCTCGCGGGTCTGCTCGTCGTCGGCGAATTCGTCTTCCTCTTCGCCAACATCCTCAAGGTGCTCGGCAACTATCGCCGGGCGCACGCCGCCTGAGCGTCGACAGACCGGAGCCCTTTGCCCGGCTCGTCGGCGGTGTGGCGGAATACGCTGCGCGGCGCTCGGGTGGCCTCCTGTACCCCTCTCCCAACGGGATTCCCTTCTCCCCCGCGCAGCGGGACTAGTACCGAAGAACTAGTCCCGCCCCCACGCGACTAGTACTTCACCCCCTGCTTTCGGCGAATGTTCGCCAGCAGTTCCGGGGCATAACCTTGCTTCCAGCATGGAGCGCAGTGCGCTCCGCCCTGGAGGATGAGGAAGATGGCCTCGCAACGCCGCAAGCAGTTCTCCGTTCTGGTGATGAGCACGACCGCATTCACGATGTGTTTCGCGGCGTGGATGCTTTTCGCGGTGATCGGCATCCCGATCAAGGCCCAGTTGGGCCTCAACGAAACCCAGTTCGGTCTGCTGGCGGCGACCCCGGTGCTGACCGGCGCGCTGGTGCGCCTGCCGCTGGGCATGCTGACCGACAAACTCGGCGGCCGTCTGGTGTTCTTTGCGCTGATGGTGGCGACGGTCGTGCCGATCTGGCTGATCAGCCAGGCGACGGCGTACTGGCACTTCCTCCTCGCGGGCCTCTTCGTCGGCCTCGCCGGTGGTTCCTTCTCGGTCGGCATCGCCTACTGTGCGCGCTGGTTCGAGCGCAAGAACCAGGGCTTCGCGATGGGCGTGTTCGGCGCCGGCAACTCCGGTGCGGCGGTGACCAAGCTGGTCGCGCCGGTGCTGGTCGTGGCCTTCGGCTGGGAGTTCGTGCCCAAGGCGTTCGCACTGGCAATGCTCGCGATCGCGATCGCGTTCTGGCTGTTCACCTACGAAGACCCCGAGCACCGCGTGTCGTCGAGCGTGAAGTTCGCCGACCAGTTGCGCGTGCTGAAGAATCCGCGCGTGTGGAAGTACTGCCAGTACTACTCGATCGTGTTCGGCGGCTATGTGGCGCTCGCGCTGTGGATGACCAAGTACTACGTCACCGAGTTCGGCCTCGGCCTCGAGACCGCGGCCCTGCTCGCGGCCTGTTTCTCCCTGCCCGGTGGCGTGCTGCGCGCGGTGGGCGGCTGGTTCTCGGACCGTTTCGGCGCGCACAAGGTGACCTGGTGGGTGATGTGGGTGTCGTGGGTGTGCCTGTTCCTGCTCTCGTACCCGCACACGGAATTCACGGTGATGACCGTGTCCGGCCCGAAGACCTTCGCGATCCATCACAACGTCTGGTTCTTCACGGTGCTGATGTTCACCGTCGGCGTCGCCTGGGCCTTCGGCAAAGCGTCCGTCTTCAAATACATCTCGGACGAATTCCCGCACGAGATCGGCGCGGTGTCGGGGATCGTCGGCCTCGTCGGCGGCCTGGGCGGCTTCCTGCTGCCGATCATGTTCGGCGCCCTGCTCGACCTGACGGGCGTGCGCTCCAGCGCCTTCATGCTGCTCTACGGCGTGACCTGGGTGTCGCTGATCTGGATGTACTGGACCGAGGTGCGCCGCACCGACGTGATGCACGGCGGCGCCGCGGCGACGAAGTGATCCCCCAAAACAACACGAAATCCTGAGTGAGGAGGAAGCATGGCACCTGAAAAGCTCCGCCCGATCCCGCCGGTTCCGGGCCCCGTCCCCGCCGGCGTCGGTGCAGGCAACCGCGGGCGCGGCGCGGACATCGCCGACTGGCGCCCCGAGGACGAGACCTTCTGGGCGCGCGAGGGCAAGCGCGTCGCCAACCGCAACTTGTGGATCTCCATCCCCAGCCTGCTGTGCGGCTTTGCCGTGTGGCTGATGTGGGGAATCATCACGGTGCAGATGGCCAACGCCGGCTTCCCCTTCACGCCCGACCAGCTGTTCTCGATCGCGGCGATCTCGGGCCTGTCGGGCGCGACGCTGCGCATCCCGGCGTCCTTCTTCATCCGCATCTGCGGCGGTCGCAACACGGTGTGGCTGACGACCGCGCTGCTGATGATTCCGGCGCTGGGCACCGGCATCGCACTGCAGGACAAGAGCACGCCGCTGTGGGTGTTCCAGCTGATGGCCCTGCTGTCAGGCATCGGCGGCGGCAACTTCGCCTGTTCGATGGCGAACATCAGCACCTTCTTCCCGAAGCGCCTGCAGGGCACGGCGCTGGGGCTCAACGCCGGCCTCGGCAATTTCGGCGTCACGACCTCGCAGATCCTGATCCCGGCGGTCATGACCATCGGCGTGTTCGGCGCGCTGGGTGGCGATGCGCTGCCGCTGGCGAAGGACTCCGCGACGCTGATCGGCAAGATCTCCGCCGGCACGCCGACCTGGGTGCAGAACGCCGGCTTCGTGTGGCTGGTGCTGCTCGTGCCGCTGGCGGTGGTGGGCTGGTTCGGTCTCAACAACCTCCGCACCGTCTCGCCCAACATCGGCTCGACTGGCGCCGCGATGGGCAAGATCCTGACGCTGTACGCCGTGGCGCTGGTCGTGTCGGGCGTCGGGCTCTACCTCTACCTGCCCGCGCCCAGCGGCCTCGGCCTGCTGTCGGGCAACGGGATGTGGGCGGTGCCGCCGCTGGTGACGATCGGCACGCTGTTCGGCATGAAGGCGGTCGCGACGAGCGACGTGAAGGCCAACCTCGACAAGCAGTTCGCGATCTTTCGCAACAAGCACACGTGGTCGATGACGGCGCTGTACCTCGTGACCTTCGGCTCCTTCATCGGCTTCTCGATGGCCGTGCCGCTGTCGATCACGGTGATCTTCGGCAACACGCACGTGTTCGACCCGGCGACCAGCGCCTGGGTGCATGCGAAGAACCCGAACGCTCCTTCCGCGCTGATGTACGCCTGGATCGGCCCCTTCGTCGGCGCCCTGATCCGCCCGGTCGGCGGCTGGGTCTCGGACAAGCTGGGCGGCTCCATCGTCACGCAGTGGATCTCGCTGGTGCTCGTCGTCGCCTCCGCGGTGACCGGCTACGTGATGCACCTCGCCTACCAGTCGGCCACGCCGGAGCAGTACTTCCTGGTGTTCATGCTGCTCTTCATCCTGCTCTTCGCCGCGTCCGGCATCGGCAACGGCTCCACCTTCCGCACCGTTGGCTTCGTCTTCGACCAGGACCAGCGCGGCCCGGTGCTGGGCTGGACCTCGGCGATCGGAGGCTACGGCTCCTTCATCGCGCCGGTGGTCATCGGCCAGCAGATCAAGGCCGGCACGCCGGAGAACGCGATGTACGGCTTCGCGGTGTTCTACGCGCTGTGCCTCGCGATCAACTGGTGGTTCTACCTGCGCAAAGACGCATACATCCGCAACCCCTGACCCCGAACAGACAGAACAAGAACCGACTTCGAAACGCAAGATTCACAGGAGCAAGCAATGAGTCATTTTCTCGACCGCCTGAAATTCTTCGACAAGGTGAAGGACACCTTCGCCGGCGGCCACGGCATCGTCACCAACGAGGACCGGGGCTGGGAAGACGCGTACCGTAATCGCTGGCGTCACGACAAGGTCGTGCGTTCGACGCACGGCGTGAACTGCACGGGCGGCTGTTCGTGGAAGATCTTCGTCAAGAACGGCCTGGTGTCGTTCGAGATGCAGCAGACCGACTACCCGCGCACCCGCGAGGACCTGCCGAACCACGAGCCCCGCGGCTGCCAGCGCGGCGCGTCGTTCTCGTGGTACCTGTACTCGCCGCACCGCATCAAGCACCCGATGATCCGCGGGCGCCTGCTCGAGGTGTATCGCGCCGAGAGGAAGAGCGGCAAGGACCCGGTCGAAGCCTGGGCGGCGATTCAGGCCGACAGCAAGAAGCGCGACAAGTACGTGAAGGTGCGCGGTCTGGGCGGCTTCGTGCGCACGAACTGGGACGAGGTCAACGAGATCATCGCCGCGGCGAACATCTACACGATCAAGAAGTGGGGCCCGGACCGCATCTACGGCTTCTCGCCGATCCCGGCGATGTCGATGATCTCCTACGCGGCGGGCGCGCGTTACCTGTCGCTGATCGGCGCGGCCTGCGGCTCGTTCTACGACTGGTACTGCGACCTGCCGGCGGCCTCCCCCCAGACCTGGGGCGAGCAGACCGACGTGCCGGAAGCGGCCGACTGGTACAACTCGACCTACCTCATCATCACCGGCGCGAACCTGCCGATGACCCGTACCCCGGACGCGCACTTCGCGACCGAAGTCCGCTACAAGGGCGCGAAGATCGTGTCGATGGCGCCGGACTACGCGGAGTACGTGAAATTCGCCGACCTGTGGATGCCGGTCAAGCAGGGCACCGACGCCGCGGCCTTCCTCGCGATGGGCCACGTGGCGCTGAAGGAATACTTCATCGAGCGCCAGGAGCCGTACTTCATCGAGTACGCGCAGAAATACACCGACCTGCCGATGCAGGTGATCCTGCGTTCGCACGACGGCGCCTTCGTTCCAGACCGCAACCTGCGCGCGTCCGACTTCGACGACCTGCTGGGCGAGACCAACAACCCCGACTGGAAGACCATCGTCTTCGACGCGCGCACGAACTGCTACGTTGCGCCGAACGGCTCGGTGGGCTTCCGTTGGGGCGAGGAAGGCAAGTGGAACCTGCTCGCGAAGAACGCCGCGAATCAGCAGGACATCGACGCCGAGCTGTCGTGCATCGACAAGCGCGACGACGTCGTGTCGGTCGGCTTCCCGCACTTCCAGCCGGGCGAGCCGGGCCTGCTGTACCGCAACGTGCCGGTGCGCAAGCTGACCCTGGCCTCCGGCGAAACCGTGTTCGTCGCCTCGGTGTTCGACCTGCAGGTCGCGCAGTACGGCATCGACCGCGGTCTGGGCGGCAAGAACGTCGCGACGTCCTACGACGACGCGACCGTCGCCTACACCCCGGCCTGGGCAGCCAAGGTCACCGGCGTGAAGGCCGCCGACATCGAGCGTACCGGCCGCGAGTTCGCGCAGAATGCGGCCAAGACGCGCGGCAAGTCCATGATCATCATGGGCGCGGCGATCAACCACTGGTACCACAACGACATGCAGTACCGGTCGATCATGAACCTGCTGCACATGTGCGGCTGCGTCGGCCAGAGCGGCGGCGGCTGGGCGCACTACGTGGGCCAGGAGAAGCTGCGTCCGCAGGCGGGCTGGGCTCCGATCGCGTTCGCAACCGACTGGCAGCGTCCGCCGCGCCACCAGAACTCGACCTCCTACTGGTACTTCCACACCGACCAGTGGCGCTACGAGACCATCGACGCCGACGAGCTGCTGCAGCCGGCCGCGAAGGGCAAGTACAAGGGCTACAAGCTCGCCGACTACAACGTCGCCGCGACCCGCATGGGCTGGCTGCCGTCCGCCCCGCACTTCAACCGCAACCCCCTGGAACTCGTCGCCGAAGCCGAGAAGGCCGGCGCGACCGATGAAGCCGGTATCGCCAAGCACATCGTCGAGCAGCTGAAGTCGGGCAAGCTCGACGTCGCCTTCGCGGACCCGGACGCCGAGGAGAACTGGCCGCGCAACCTCTTCGTGTGGCGCGCGAACCTGATCGGCACCTCCGCGAAGGGCCACGAGTACTTCCTCAAGCACCTGCTGGGCGCGCAGAACGGCGTGCTGCAGGAAGGCGGCGACGGCAAGGGCACGAAGGAAGTGAAGTGGCGCGAGGAAGCGCCCGTCGGCAAGCTCGACCTGATGGTGGACATCAACTTCCGCCTGAACTCGACCGGTGCCTACTCCGACATCATCCTGCCGACGGCGACGTGGTACGAGAAGAACGATCTCAACACCACCGACATGCACCCCTTCATCCACCCGCTGTCCGAAGCCGTGACGCCGGGCTGGGAATCGAAGTCGGACTGGCAGATCTTCCGCACGATCGCGAAGAAGTTCTCCGATCTCGCCGAGAAGCATCTGGGCGTCGCGAAAGACGTCGTCGCACTGCCGATGCAGCACGACTCGCCGTTCGAGCTCGCGCAGCCGCTCGGCCAGGTACGCGACTGGAAGAAGGGCGAATGCGAGCCGGTGCCGGGCAAGACCATGCCGCTGCTGAAGGTCGTCGAGCGCAACTTCGCCGACACCTACAAGAAGTACATCGCGCTCGGCCCTCTGATGACCAAGCTCGGCAACAACGTGAAGGGTCTCGACTGGAACACGGACGCCGAGTACGAAGAGCTGAAGAAGTGCAACTACACGGTGCAGATCCCCGGCATCTCCTACGGCATGCCCTCGCTGGAAGAGGACATCTCGGTGTGCGATGCGGTGATGCGCATGGCGCCCGAGACCAACGGTGAAGTGGCGCACAAGTCGTGGTCGGCCCTGTCGAAGAAGACCGGCATCGACCACCACCACCTGTACGCCGGCCGTCACGAGGACAAGATCACCTTCCGCGACATCCAGGCCCAGCCGCGCAAGATCATCACCGCGCCGACCTGGTCCGGGATCGAGTCGGAGACCGTCAGCTACACCGCGGGCTACACCAACATCCACGAGCACATCCCGTTCCGCACGCTCACCGGCCGGGCGCACTTCTACCAGGATCACGAGTGGTTCCTCGACTTCGGCGAGGGCTTCTGCGCCTACCGTCCGCCGATCGACATGAAGGCCCAGAACGTGATCCCGGACTCGGTGCGCAAGAAGCCGCACCTGACGCTGTCGTGGATCACGCCGCACTCCAAGTGGGGCATCCACTCGTCCTACCAGGACAACCTGCGCATGCTGTCGCTGTTCCGCGGCGGCCCCTATGTGTGGGTGTCCGAGGACGACGCGAAGGAAATCGGCCTCAAGGACAACGACTGGGTCGAGGCGATCAACGCCAACGGCGCGACGATGGCCCGTGCGGTGGTGTCGCAGCGCGTGCCGCGCGGCATGGCGCTGATGTACCACGCCCAGGAGAAGACGGTGAACGTCCCGGGTTCGCCTTCCACGGGCAAGCGCGGCGGCATCCTGAACTCCGTGACGCGCGTGATCGTGAAGCCCACCAACATGGTCGGCGGCTACGCCCAACTGGCGTACAGCTTCAACTACTACGGCACGGTGGGCTGCCAGCGTGACGAGGTGGTGGTGCTGCACAAGATCGCGGATCAGGACATCGACTGGCTGGAGCGCCCGCTGACGCCGGAGCGCGAACAGCAGCGCAATCCGGTCGGCGTCGGGCCCCGCTAACGCACACGAAAGGGTACTTCCGCGCGCGGGCAGCTGCGGCAGGGCGAGGGGAGGCTAACCCCCGAGCCCCTCGCCCGGCCCGCTCCCGCGCGGCGGGGTACCGAACAGGACACAGGAGATTCAAATGAAGATTCGCGCGCAATTCGCGATGGTTTTCAACCTCGACAAGTGCATCGGTTGCCACACCTGCTCGGTGACCTGCAAGAACGTGTGGTCGAACCGCAAGGGCATCGAGTACGCCTGGTTCAACAACGTCGAGTCCAAGCCCGGCGTCGGCTATCCGAAGAACTGGGAAAACCAGGAGAAGTGGAAAGGCGGCTGGGAGAAGGTCAACGGCAAGCTCGAGCTCAAGGCCGGCGGCAAGCTGAAGAAGATCGTGCAGATCTTCGCCAACCCCAACATGCCCGAGATCGACGACTACTACGAGCCCTTCACCTACGACTACGCGCGCCTGCACAACGCGCCGCTGTCGGAGGCCGCGCCGACCGCACGCCCGGTGTCGCAGATCACCGGCGAGAAGATGGACAAGATCACCTGGGGCCCGAACTGGGAAGACGACCTCGCCGGTGAGTTCGCCGCGCGCGCCCAGGACCCCAACTTCGCGAACATGCAGAAGGAGATGTACAAGCAGTTCGAGAACACCTTCCATCTCTACCTGCCGCGCATCTGCAACCACTGCATCAACCCCGCCTGCGTCGCCTCCTGCCCCTCGGGCGCGATGTACAAGCGCGAGGAAGACGGCATCGTGCTCGCCGACCAGGACCGCTGCCGCGGCTGGCGCATGTGCATCTCCGGCTGCCCGTACAAGAAGGTGTTCTTCAACTGGGAATCGTCGAAGGCCGAGAAGTGCATCGGCTGCTACCCGCGCGTCGAATCCGGCCTGCCGACCGTCTGTTCCGAGTCCTGCGTCGGCCGCATCCGCTACAACGGCATCATCCTCTATGACGCCGACAAGCTGCTGGACGCCGCCTCGACCGACAACGAGCAGGACCTGTACAAGGCCCACCTCGATCTCTTCGTCGACCCGTACGATCCCGCGATCATCGCCCAGGCTCTGAAGGACGGCGTGCCGCAGAGCTGGATCGACGCCGCGCAGAAGTCGCCCATCTACAAGATGGCCGTCGAGTGGAAGATCGCCTTCCCGCTGCATCCCGAGTTCCGCACGCTGCCGATGATCTGGTACGTGCCGCCGCTCTCGCCGGTGCAGTCGCAGATCGACCAGAAGAAGCTGCCGACCGAAGCCGATGGCGTGATTCCGAAGGCCGAAGCGATGCGCCTGCCCGTGCAGTACCTCGCCAACCTGCTCACCGCGGGCAAGACCGAGTACATCACCAGCGCGCTCAACCGGCTGCTCGCGATGCGCTCCTACATGCGTTCGGTCAACGTCGATGGCCAACCGGATCTCGCGCCGCTGAACCGCGCCGGCATCACCGAGCAGAACGCCAAGGACATGTACCGTTACCTCGCGATCGCCAACTACGAGGACCGCTTCGTCGTGCCGACCGCGCACGAGGAGATCCGCCTCGACGACTACCACGGCTTCCAGGGGCAGAACGGCTTCACCTTCGGCGCCGACAACTCCAAGGGCTACGGCACCTTCGCCCTCTTCCCCGAGCGCCGCACCGAGTCGGCCGAACCACGCGAACCGGCCCCGCTTGCCGGCGAGCGCGACTGAAGGAGAACGCGATGAAAATCTTCCGACTGCTGGCCGCCCTGCTCGACTACCCCAGCGAGGGCTTCCTCGAGGCCCTGCGCGAGATGGCGGGCACTGACGCATACGCCTTCGTCGAGTCGCTGGATGAAGAAAGCGCCCTCAGCGCAGAGGAATACCGCAGGGTTGCCGACTTCATCACGACGATGCTCGCCACCGACCCGCTCGAACTGCAGGGCGCCTACGTGCAGTGCTTCGACCTCACCGCCGAGCACAGCCTGCACCTGACGCACCACCTCTTCGGCGAGGAGAAGACGCGCGGCCCCGCGCTGATCGACCTCGGCGAGTTCTACCGCAGCTACGGCCTGCAGGCCGACGAGAAGGAACTGCCGGACTACCTGCCGGTGATGCTGGAGTTCTGCTCGACGCTGAGCATCGGCGAAGCCTGGATCTTCCTCGGCGACGTCGCGAAGGTGCTCAAGGTGCTCGCCGACAACCTGGAAAAGTCCGCCAGCCCGTATGCCGCGCTGGTTCGGATCGTGGAAAAACAGGGCAGCCTGACGCGCCTGGCTGCCTGAGGAGACGACATGAACGCAATCAACTTCTTCTTCGGGGTCTATCCCTACATCGCGCTGTCGGTGTTCGTGATCGGCAGCTGGATCCGCTACGACAACGAGCAGTACACGTGGAAGACGGATTCCTCACAGCTGCTGTCGAAGAGCAACATGTGGATCGCGAGCAACCTGTTCCACGTCGGCATCCTGTCGATCTTCGCCGGCCACTTCGCCGGCCTCGTGCTGCCGCACGCGCTGTGGATCAGCCTGGGTGTCTCCGACCTGCAGCACCAGTGGATCGCGATCGTCGCCGGCAGCGTGTTCGGCACCATGTGCCTGATCGGCGGCACGATCCTGTGGCTGCGCCGCATATTCAACCCGCGCGTTCGCGCCGCCGGCCGCCGCATGGATGCCTTCATCCTGGGCTGGCTGCTGCTGACGCTGGTTGCGGGCCTGTCCACGCTGCCGGTGTCGATCGGTCACGCGAACCACGGCGATCCCGGCGTGATGCTGGCGCTGTCGGGCTGGGTGCAGAGCGTGCTCACCTTCCAGCCGAAGCCCGAGCTGCTCGCGGCAGTGGAGCCCGTGTTCCGCTTCCACATGGTGCTGGGCATGACGGTGTTCCTGCTGTTTCCCTTCACTCGTCTCGTGCACATTCTCACTGCGCCGCTGACCTACGTCGGGCGCGCCTACCAGATCGTGCGTTCGAAGCGGCGCGTCAAGGCCACCGCGTCGGCCTGAGGCCATGCCGGGGGTGGAAGCCCCCGGCTTGCGGGGTGGCGGCAGGCGACGTAGTCTGCACGCCACCCTGCTTCATCGAACGTTCATGCGTCCCCTCGGCAACAGTCTCAGCACCAAGATCACCGGCATCCTGCTGGTGTTCTTCCTTGTCGCCCTGACGGCGATCGGCATCACGCTGTTCATGTCCTGGCAGCTCCAGGGCGCTGCGGCCGCGATCAACGACGCCGGCAGCCTGCGCATGCGTGCGTACCGCATCGACCAGCTGCTGTCGCGCGCGGACGGCCGTTCGCTCACGGAACCGCTGGTGTTCGCCGAGACCCTGCGGCAGGAGCTCGACGAGTTTCAGCACATTTTCGACGAACTGCGCACGGGCAACCCGGAGCGTCCGCTCTTCATCCCGCGCGACCGCGGCATCCCGGAAGACATCGAGCGCATGGCGGGCTTCTGGCTGAGCGAAATCCGCCCGGTGCTGGAAGCCCTGGTCGCCGAACCCGAACCGGGACGGCTTGCGAAGAACCTTCCGGCGTTCGACCGCACCATCAAGATCTTCGTCGCCAGCACCAACGACGTGGTGCTCAAGATGGAACAGAGCTACGCGCGCAGCACCGACATCCTGCGCGCCTCCCAGGTATCCCTGATCGCACTGGCGGTGATCGGCACCCTGTTCCTGATCCGCTTTTTCTTCGTGCTCGTGATCCGGCCCGTCACCGAGCTCCAGACCGGCATCAAGCGGATGGAGCAGGAAGACTTCAGCGCCCGCGTCCCGGTGCTCGCCCAAGACGAATTCGGCGAACTATCCGACGGTTTCAACCGCATGGCGGTGCATCTGCAGGGCCTGTATGGAACGCTCGAGGAGCGCGTCGCGGTCAAGACGCGCAGCCTCGAGGAGAAGAACCGCCAGCTCGAGATCCTCTACGACATGGCGGCCTTCCTGCGCCAGCCGCAGGACGTCGACGCGCTGTGCAGCGGCTTCCTCCAACGGGTGCAAAAGATGTTCGCCGCGGCGGCAAGTTCCGCCCGGCTGCTCGACCGCGATTCGCGCGAACTCTGCATGACGGTGCATTCCGGGCTGGATGAAGCGTTCATCGATCGCGAGGCGACGCTCCAGTGCGGCGAATGCGTGTGCGGGCAGGCGGCGCGGGGTGGCAACTCGCTCGTCTGCGAACCGGATCGACCCGGCCCGGCGCTCGACCTCGGCGCATGCAAACGTGCCGGCTTCAAACTCGTGACCGCGACGCCGATCGGCGCCAACCAGCAGACCCTGGGCATCTACAACCTGTATTTCCTCGAGGCTCGCCCGCTCTGGGAATCAGACCGCCAGCTGCTTGAAACGCTGGGGCAGCAGCTCGGCATCGCGATCGAGAACCAACGCCTGCATGCACGCGAGCGCGAACTCGCGGTGTCCGAGGAACGCAACCTGCTCGCCCGCGAACTGCACGACTCGATCGCGCAGGGGCTCGCCTTCATGAACCTGCAGGTGCAGATGCTCGACGACGCCCTGCGCCACAAGGACATGAACCAGGCCCAGTCGACGCTCGCGATGCTGCGCCAGGGCGTGCAGGAGAGCTACGACGACGTGCGCGAGCTGCTCGTGCACTTCCGCACCCGCGTCGCGAAGCAGGATCTCGCCGGCGCGATAGGCGCCGCGCTGCGCCGGCTCGCCGACCAGAGCAGCATCGCGACCGAGCTGGAACTGGAAGGCGGTGGCGCGCCGCTCGACCCCGAAGTCGAGACGCAGGCGCTGTACATCCTGCAGGAGGCGCTGTCCAATGTGCGCAAGCACGCCCAGGCGAAGTCGGTGCACGTGGCCCTGCACCGCGGCGTGCATGGACTCGCCCTCGTCGTGCGCGACGACGGCGTGGGCTTCGACGAAAGCGCCCGGGACAAGGAAGGACACATCGGCCTGCAGGTCATGCGCGAGCGCGCGCTGCGCATCGGCGGAAACCTCTCGCTGAGCTCCGCGCCCGGCCGCGGCACCGAAGTGCGCCTCGAACTCCCCCGCATCAACCAGGAACCGAACTGATGTCCGCCCCGATCCGAGTGCTCCTCGTCGACGACCACGCCCTGTTCCGCAGCGGCATCAAATCCCTGCTGCAACGCCACCCCGAGTTCGAGATCGTCGGCGAGGCGGGCGACGGCATGGAAGGCGTCAAGCGCGCCGCGCAGCTCAAACCCGACGTCGTGCTCCTCGACCTGCACATGCCCGGCCTCTCGGGCCGCGACGCTGCCGCGATGATGGTCGAGGAGGCGCCTGGGTCCCACGTACTGATGCTGACCGTGTCGGAAGACGCCGAAGACCTCATCGAGACCCTGCGCGCCGGCGCCTGCGGCTATCTGCTCAAGAACATCGAGGCCGACACCCTGACCGCCGCGATCGCCAGGGCCGCGGCAGGCGAATCGGTGATCTCGCCGCAGATGATGGGCAAGCTCGTGCAGGGCGTGCGCGGCGCCCCGCCCAAGGCCAGCGCCGAAGCGGCGGCACCGGCGGTGGTCGCCTCCGAGCTGAACAAGCTTTCGCCACGCGAGCGGGAGATCCTCGTGCTCGTCGCGCGCGGCCAGAGCAACAAGGAAATCGCGCGCACGCTCGACCTGGCCGAGAGCACAGTCAAGATCCACGTGCAGAACGTCCTGCGCAAGCTCGGCCTCACCAGTCGCGTACAGGCCGCGGTGTTTGCTGTCGAACAGGGCATCGTGCAGGATCCCCGCACCTGAAGGCCGGCCGACGGAGGCCCGCTTGAACCCATCGACCCGCAGCGGCGTCTTCGGCCGCATGGTCCTGCCTTTCGCGCTGGTGCCGCCGGTGATGATCCCGCTGGCGATGCGCGATCATGCCGCGATCTATCGCCTCGATCCGGCAGCCACGAACTGGGAATGGGTCGCGCTGCTTGTGTTTCTCGCCGAACTCGCCTCGGTGACCGTCGTCGCCGGCATGCTGCGCCTGACCACACCCGCCGATGCCCTGCGCCCGACGCGCGCGCGCGCCCTCACAATCGCCGCACGCGCCGCGGCGCCCTTATGGGCCTCCGCCGTGGTGCTCGCCGTGCCCAGCCTCGGCGCCCTGATCGTCGCCCACCTCCTCGCCCACGCCGTCGCGCTGCGCAGGCTCTACCGCGACATCCGTGAGGAGTTGCGGCTGGACAATGACATCCAGGCGCTGCACATCACCTACATGGCCTACAGCGTTGCCGCCATCCTGTGGGCGCCGGTGTTCGTCCTGATCTTCGTTTCCCTGTCTTGAGGCTCGGCCCGTCGGCCGAGCACGTGCGGGCCCCCTGGTATCGCGGCGTCGATGCCGCTCAGGCGGTCGCTGGCGGACGCGCCAACTTCCGCTGCAGCGTGCGCCGATGCATCTTCAACGCCCGGGCCGTCGCCGAGATGTTTCCTTCGTGCTCGGCAAGCACCCGCTGGATATGTTCCCACTCGAGCCGATCGACCGACATCGGATCCTCCGGCGCATCATCCGCAAGCACCACATCCTCCGCATGCAGGGCACGGATGATCGCCTCGAGGTCGGCCGGCTTGGCGAGGTACTGCGTGGCGCCGAGCTTCACGGCATCCACCGCCGTGGCGATGCTGGCGTATCCGGTCAAGACAAGAATGCGTGCATCCGGGCTCACTTCGAGCAACGGGCGGATCAGGCGCAAGCCCGACTCACCGGCAAGATTGAGGTCCAGCACGATGAACTCAGGCATGTGATCCCTTGCCAGTTCGATGGCGGCTTCGGGATCGGTGGCCCCGTGGGCATCGAAGCCGCGCTGGTCCAGCGCGCGCACAAGCACGCGGTTGAACGCGAGGTCGTCGTCGATCACGAGCAGGCTGGGATGGGGACCGGCAGTCATTGGCGAGCACTCTTCAGCGGAACGACCAGGCGGGCAACAGTGCCGCCACCGGGCCGGGGAAGAAAATCGAGGGTGCCACCGTGATGCTCCACGGCGACGTGCGAAAGGAACAATCCCACGCCCATGCCTTCGGGGCGCTCGGTAATTGGTCCGTGCCGCACGGTGTCGCGCACCACCTCGGGCATCCCGTGGCCGCGGTCGGCCACTGCAATAACGAGCTCGTCGCCTGCGCGTGTGGCGTCGATATCCACCCCTGTCGCCCCAGCCTCGGCATTCGCGTTCGCGGCGTTGTCGATCAGGTTCTGCAGGGCTTCGCCGAGGCTCGCATCGGCGACGATTTCCGCCCCGGCGAGCGTCTCATCGCTGCTCAGTGTCGCGAACGCGTGCGGACGCAGCTGCCGCCAGCGGCCAACGACCGACTCCAGCCAGTCCCGCACCCCCACGGCGCCGCCGCCTTCCGCCCTTTGCTGCCCGGCCTCCCGTGTAAGACCGGTCAGAATCGTCTTGCAATGATCGATCTGCTCGCGCATCAAGGCCAGATCCTCCGCGGCATTTGCGTCGAGTGCCGGTCGGCGCGCCAGCTCGTCCGTCAGAATGCGCAGCGTACCGAGCGGCGTGCCGAGACGATGGGCTGCCCCCGCCGCCAGCTGGCCCAGCGCCACCAGATAGGCATCGCGGGCACGGGCTGCGTGCGCGACGGCAAGCGCATGCTCGCGCCGCGACAATGCAGCATTGAAACGCGAAACGAACCACACGACGGTCGCAGCCGAAACGGTGAAGGTCAGCCACATTCCGGCAAGGTGCCAGTACATCGCCAGCTCCGCATCGGCAAGGTGCACCGGATGGTGGAACTGCCACAGCAACGAATAGATGGCGACAGAGAGCAGGGCCAGCGCCCATGCCTCGCGCGCCGACAGGACGGCCGCGCCGACCGCCACCAGCGGCAGGAGCAGCGAGATCGCCGGGTTGGTGACGCCCCCGCCGAAATACAGGAACGCCCCCCAGGCCAACAGGTCGGCTGCGAGCTGGCTGAACGCTCCCCCGTGCCAGTGGAGCCCGCGCGTCACCCCGGCGCGCAGCGCAAGATTCACGACGGCGAGGATCAGCGTCACGCCGATCAGCGGCATGACCGGCTCATCCGGCGCCAGCAGCGGAAATGCGATGAGCGCTGTCGCCGCCATCGCTGCCACCGATATCCAGCGCAATTGCAGCAGGCGGGAACGATCGGTGCGCACCGCGACCAACGGGCCGGATTCACGCCCGATACCGGCAAAAGGTGCGTCCATTCACAAGTCCATCATCAAAAGTCCTGTTTGCGCCCCGGGCCCGGTGATGTCCTTGTTCTAGATCAAGGTCCTCCGGCACTTGATATTCCTAGAATCCCCCTGCGACAAAATGTCACAGGACAAATTGCCGCAGGCATTCCGCCTGGGGTTTTCGCAGCACCACCGGACGAACTGCACGGCCGGACAGAATTTACCAGTACCGACATACCTGAAATGGGAGCGACAAGCTGATGAGCGAAGAAAAGATTACCCCTGCTGCTGGCGAGACGCTCGACCCGAGCCGTCGCAAATTCTTCAGCACCGCAGCGTTTGCCGGTCTCGCCGGCGCCGGCCTGTCAGTGGGCCTCTCGGCGTGCAAGCAGGAACAGGCGCCTGCTCCGGCTGCAGCCCCTGCTGCGGCACCGGCAGCTCATGCCGAAGCGTCCGAAGTCGGCAAGTACGAGGTGGCCCCGGGTCAGCTGGACACCTATTACTCCTTCTCGAGCGGCGGCCACTCCGGCAACGTCCGCGTCTACGGCCTGCCCTCGGGCCGCGAGCTGAAGTGCATCCCCGTCTTCAACACCGACTGCCTCGTCGGCTGGGGCATCACGAATGAATCGAAGGCGATCCTCGGCACGAAGCCGGACGGCAGCCTGAAGTACACGACCGGTGACACGCACCACGTGCATCCCTCGTACAAGGACGGCACGTACGACGGCAAGTACCTGTTCGTGAATGACAAGATCCATGGCCGCATCGCCCGTGTCCGTCTCGACACGATGGAATGCGACAAGATCACCGAGCTGCCCAACATGCAGGGCTACCACGGCACCTTCCCGGACAAGCGCGACCCGGTCGACCAGGCCATCAACTACACGACCCGTGTCTTCTGCGGTGGCGAGTTCTCGATCCCCCTGCCGAACGACGGCACGAACATGGACAAGATCGAGGACTACAAGTCGGTCTTCACCTGCGTCGACTCCGAATCCATGGAAGTGCGTTGGCAGGTGCTGATCGATGGTAACTGCGACCTCGTCGCCACCTCCTACGACGGCAAGCTCGCAGCCACGAACCAGTACAACACCGAAATGGGTGTCCATTACCCGGACACGATGTCGGCCGAACGCGACGCCTGCCTGTTCTTCCACGTCGCACGCATCGAAGAGGCCATCAAGGCAGGAAAGATCACCCACATCGGCGGCTCCAAGGTTCCGGTCGTAGACGGCCGCAAGTCGTCGAACGCCGACCCGAAGACCGCACTCACCTGCTATGTCCCGATTCCCAAGAACCCGCACGGCGTCAACATCAGCCCGGACGGCAAGTACTACGCCTGCTCCGGCAAGCTGTCGCCGACGGCCACCGTCATTTCGCACGAGCTCGTGCTGAAGTGGTTCGACGGCGACCTGAAGGAGCCGCGTGATGCAGTCGTCGCGGAACCGGAAATCGGCCTCGGCCCCCTGCACACCGGCTTCGACAACAAGGGCAACGCATACACCACCCTGTTCCTCGACAGCCAGATCGTGAAGTGGAACGTGGAAGCCGCGATCAAGTCCTATCAGGGCGACAAGAACGTCACGGTCGTCGTGGATCGCATCGACGTGCATTACCAGCCGGGCCACGGCTTCACTTCGATGGGCGAGACGAAGGAAGCCGATGGCAAGTTCTTCATCTCCGACAACAAGTTCTCGAAGGACCGCTTCCTGCCGGTCGGCCCGCTGCACGCTGAAACCGCGCAGATGATCGACATCAGCGGCGACAAGATGAAGCTGGTTGCCGACCACTCCGTGCTGTCCGAGCCGCACGACTCGATCGTCGTCCGCCGCGACATCATCAAGACTCGCCAGATCTACAACATGGACGAGTTCCCGAATGCGGTGAAGGACCACAAGGAAAGCGGCATCTTCCGCGACGGCAAGAAGGTCACGATCAAGCTCATCAGCCAGGCACCGGCCTACAGCCTGCCCGAGTTCAAGGTGAAGAAGGGCGACGAGGTCACGATCATCCTGACCAACCACGACAAGGTGGAAGACCTGACGCACGGCTTCGCGATTCCGAAGTACGACATCAACTTCATCGTGAACCCGCAGGAAACCAAGTCGGTCACGTTCAAGGCCGACAAGCCGGGCGTCTACTGGTGCTACTGCACCCACTTCTGCCACGCACTGCACCTGGAGATGCGTAGCCGACTGATGGTGGAGGCCTGATCCTCCGCACGAACTGCGCCGGGAGCCCGATCGTTTCCGGCGTGGTGGTCGCGCCCCTCCTGAGGGGCCACGATGGGTGATATTCGAGGGGCCTCTGGCCCCTCTTTTTTCTCGCACTGCACAAGATCAATTCGCACCAATTGATCGGAAACAATTACCCGCCCAGTCCCGGCTCGTAGACTTGTACGCAGTCCCGCCCGATCGGAAAGTGTGATGAATTTTCTGGCTGCAGTCCGCAATCTCCTGTTGTCCGCCCTGCTTTCGTCGACCGCATCGTTTGCAATGGCCGATACCTACGAGGCCAAGCTGCCCGACGAAATCAACACCGCACCCGAGCTGTGCAAGTACGCCCCGTGCGCCGACGTCCTGCCCGGCGCCACATCCTTCTCCGAACGCAAGGGCCAGCCCCGCTACGTCGAGGGCTATGCGGAGGAAGGCGGCAAGAAGAAGCTCGTCGGTTACGTGATGCTGTCGACCGACATCACGGATACGCCCGCCTATTCCGGCAAGCCGGTGATCACCCTGATCGGCATGGATACCGGAGGACGCTTCGTCGGCGTCAAGATTCTCAAGCACTCCGAACCGATCCTGTTGCTGGGCATTCCCGAATCGTCCCTGATCCGCTTCAACCAGCAATACCTCGGGCAGTTCGTCGGCAACAACATCGAGATCGGGCAATCGCGTCCCGAAGAGAACATCATCGGCCTCGACGCCATCTCCGGCGCGACGGTCACGGTCATCGCGCAGAACCAGGTCATGATGACTGCGGGTACCGCGGTGGCCCGCCAGGTCGGCATCCTGAAGCCCACCATCCGCGAGCAGGCCAAATTCGCCCAGAGCGGCGCGAAACCCGACTGGAACACCCTGGTGAAGGAAGGCGCCGTCCAGCGTGTCGTCGTCGCGCCCGAGCAGGTCGGCCTCCCGCGCGGCCCGCACCCCTTCATCGAGCTGTGGTTCGGCTACCTCAACCATCCCGACATCGGCCGGGCGATCCTCGGCGAAGGCCCGTACAACAGCCTGATGTCCGGCCTCAAGGAAGGCGAGCACGCCCTCTTCGTCGTGCGCAGCGGCGGCAAGGAATCCTTCAAGGGATCCGGCTTCGTGCGCGGCGGCATCTACGACCGGGTGCAGGTCCGCCAGGGCGCCGACTCCTTCACCTTCCGCGACACCGACGCCTTCAACCTCTACGGCATCGCCGCCCCGGGCGCGCCCGGCTATACGGAGTCGGCGATCTTCATCGTGCGCTCCAAGGCCTTCTCCGCCGCGTATCCGTGGAAGTTCGTGTTCCTCGGCAACCGCGTCGACCGCGCGACCGGCGCACGCAGCTTTGCCAACTTCGACACCGAATACTGGCTGCCGGCCCAGTACCTGCAGGGCGGTCGTCCCGAAGTGGTCAAACCCGATGCGCCGTGGGTGCGCGTATGGAAGACGCGCGCGGTCGAGATTGCGCTGTTCGCCGCGCTGCTCGTTGCGGTGGCGACGGTCTACGCCTTCCGCGACAAGCTCACGCGCCGCGCCACGCGCAAGAACAAGTGGCCCGTCAACGCCTTCAAGTACAGTGCCTGGGTCATCAGCATCGGCTTCGTCGGGTTCGGCATGCTCGCGCAGCCGTCGATCACGCAAGTGCTCACCTGGTTCCACGCGCTGCTGTTCCAGTGGACGTGGGAGCTGTTCCTCTCCGACCCCTTCATCTTCCTGTTCTGGATCTTCATCATCATCACGACCTTCGTCTGGGGCCGGGGATTGTTCTGCGGCTGGCTGTGCCCCTTCGGCTCCCTGTCGGAGCTGCTGTACAAGGTCGGCGGGGCCGTGGGCCTCAAGCGCTTCCAGTTCCAGCTGCCGCGCAGATGGCACAACCGCCTGAAGTGGGTGAAGTACGGCGTGTTCTTCGGCCTGCTCGCCGTGTCGATGTTCTCGATGGGCCTGGCCGAAAAACTCGCCGAGGTCGAGCCGTTCAAGACCACCTTCCTCGTCGGCCTGTTCAACCGCAGCTGGCCCTACACACTGTTCGCCGCGGGACTGCTGGGTCTGTCGATCTTCACCGAACGGCCGTTCTGCAAGTACCTGTGCCCGCTCGGAGCGTCGCTGGCGATGCCTTCGACCTTCCGCTGGTTCGGCCTCAAGCGCAAACAGGAATGCGACAGCTGCAAGGCCTGCGCGGTCGGCTGCGGCTCGCAGGCGATCGACGAGAACGGCCGCATCGACCACCGCGAGTGCCTGCACTGCCTCGACTGCATGGTCCTGTATACGGACGACCACGCCTGCCCGCCGCTCGCACAGGAGAGGAAGCGCCGTACCAAGGGCGGACTGCCGCTGACGCCGATCGGAGCAGACGGCTACTTCATCCCGATCAAGCCTGTCCCCGTCAGCGCTGCCGCGGCAGCATCCAAGAACTGATTCCGGAGCCGTCTGCAATGGTCAATCCGAAAATGCCGACCGACCCTGCCGAGCCCCCCTACGCGGCCACCGACAACGTCCTCCACCTGATTGGAGCGGAAGTCTGGGATCACCTGTGGCCATGGAGCCATCACGGCTTCCAGCGCCAGCGTGCGCTGCATGCCGCAAGCATCGCGCTCGCCCTCGCGGCAAGCGTCGTGTGGATACTCGCCGCATTGGGACAGATGCAGGCCGGCGCGCTGATCGGCTGGTGGTTCGGCTGGAGCCTGTTCGAAGTCGTCGTGCGCCTCGGCTCCAAACCCTACGTCAAGGACGGCCCGTGGTGGGGCCGCCGCTACCGCGTCGCCAACAGGATGGACATGGTCTGCTACGTGGGGTTCAAGAACCTGCTGATCGGCGCAACGCTGTTCATCGTGCTGAAATCCATGGGTTTTCTGGTCGTCCAGGGCTGATCGATGATTCGCACGACGGCACCGCTCGCGACGACGTTGCGGCATGGCTGCGCCGGCCTGCTCGCGCTGCTGTGCGCTGCCCCGCTATGGGCCGCGACGCTCGCGGTCGCACCGGGCCAGTCGATCCAGGCAGCCATCGAACGAGCAGCGCCGGGCGATATCGTCGAAGTCGCGCGTGGCAGTTACGCCGGGAACCTGCTGATCGCCAAGGCGCTTACGCTGCGCGGCATCCAGCGCCCGACCGTCAGCGGCGGGCTCAAGGGCGACACGATCCGCGTCACGTCACCCGACGTCGTGATCGAAGGCCTGATCGTGCGCGACTCGGGCGACGATCTCGGCGCCCAGAACGCCGGCATCTACATCCAGCCCGGCGCGGACCGCGCCGTGGTGCGCAACTGCGACCTTACCTACAACCTTTTCGGGCTGTGGATCGAGAAGGTCAAGGATGTGCGCATCGAGCGCAACATCATCACCGGCAAGCGCGACTACCGTTCCGCGAGCCGCGGCAACGGCATCCAGTTGTACAACACGACCGGCGCGCAGATCATCGGCAACGAAGTGAGCTTCGTGCGCGACGCGGTCTATGTCGACGTCTCGCACCACGCGGTGTTCCGCGGCAACCGCCTGCACCACAGCCGCTATGGCACGCACTACATGAACTCCTACTACAACCTGTGGGAGGACAATGACGTCTATATGAACCGCGGCGGCCTCGCGCTGATGGAAGTACGCGACCAGACCGTGCGCAACAATCGCGCTTGGGCGAACTCCGACCACGGCATCATGCTGCGCACGATCCAGGACTCCGTCGTCGAGAACAACGTCGTCGCCGGCAACAACCGCGGCTTCTTCATCTACGACGCGGAGTACAACACTTTGCGCGGCAACCTCGTCGTCGACAACGTCGTCGGCGTGCATCTGTGGGCGGGCTCCAAGAACAATGTCGTCGAGAAAAACGATTTCGTGAGCAACCGCGAGCAGGTGCGCTACGTCGGCGCCAAGGACGAGTTGTGGGGCGTCAAGGACGGCAACCACTGGAGCAATTACCTTGGCTGGGACCGCAACGGCGATACCGTCGGCGACGTTCCCTACGAAGCCAACGATCTCGTCGACCGCCTGTCATGGCAACACCCGATGCTGAAACTGCTGCTGGGGAGCCCGGCCGTGCAGACCCTGCGCCTCGTTGGCCAGCAATTCCCGCTGCTGCGCGCGCCCAGCGTGGTCGACCCCAATCCGCACATGCAGCCGACACACAACAACTGGAGAGAATGGCTTGGCAGATACTTCCCCGGCTCCCGCTGAGCGCATCGCACCAGTGATCGCGGTGCGTAGCGCGACCAGGCACTACGGCGCCGTGCGCGCCGTCGACGGTGTTGACCTGGAGGTCGCGCCCGGCGAGCTGTTCGGCCTGATCGGGCACAACGGCGCGGGCAAGAGCACGCTGTTCAAGATGATGCTGGGCCTGATCCCAGCCACCGCCGGCGACATCCGCATCGACGGCTCGCCGGTGACGGGAAGCAGCTTCCGCGCGGTGCGGCGCAAGATCGGCTACCTGCCCGAGAACGTCGTGCTCTACGACAATCTCACCGGCTTCGAGACGCTCGAATTCTTCGCCCGCCTCAAGGGCGTCTCCACCAGCGAATGCGCCCCCGCGCTCGAACGCGTCGGCCTCGCGCACGCCGCGCGCCGCCGCGTGCGCGAATACTCCAAGGGCATGCGCCAGCGTCTCGGTTTCGCCCAGGCCTTGCTCGGCAAACCCCGCATCCTGTTCCTCGACGAACCCACCACCGGCCTCGATCCCGAGGCGATCCGCGAGTTCTACGTGATCCTGCGCGGCCTCAAGGCCGACGGCGTGACGATGATCCTCACCTCGCACATCCTCGCCGAGATCCAGGAGCGCGTCGATCGACTCGCGATCATGGCGGCCGGCAAGATCCAGGCCGTGGGCACCGTGCAGGACCTGCGCGAGCAAATGGACCTGCCGCTGTGGTTCCGCGTCCGCCTCGCGCACGAGGACTTCGACCATGTCCGCACCGTGCTCGGCGGCCTGCCTGTCACCGCCGTGGAAGCGCGCGAGGACCACGTCGCGGTCGAATGCCGGCGCGAATCCAAGATGCTCGTGATGCAGGCGCTTGCCTTGCTCGGCGACAAGGTGCTCGACCTGCACGTGCATGAACCCTCGCTCGAAGACGTGTTCTTCGGCTTCTCCGACTGAGGCGCGACCATGGAATTCAGACAGATCGCCACCCTCGCCGGCAAGGAATTCTGGGACCGCATCCGCAACCGCTGGGTGCTCGCGGTGGCCCTCGTGTTCACCGTGTTCGCGCTCGTGATCGCCTACTTCGGCGGAGCGCAGCAGGGCACGGTCGGCTTCCGCTCGATCGAGTTCACGATCGCCAGCCTCGTCTCGCTCGTGATCTACCTCGTCCCGCTGATCGCGCTGGTGCTCGGCTTCGATGCCATCGTCGGCGAGCGGGAACGCGGCTCGCTCGACCTCCTGTTGTCGATGCCGATCACGCGCTTCGAGCTGCTGCTCGGCAAGTACCTCGGCCTGGCCGCGGCGCTCGCCTTCTCGACCATCGCGGGCTTCGGCCTCGTCGCCGTGGTGCTCGCATCGCAGCTCAATCTCGCCGCGCTGTTCCACTTCTTCGGCTTCATGCTGAGTTCGGTGCTGCTCGGCCTCGCCTTCCTCAGCCTCGCCGTGATGGTGTCGACCTTCGCCGCCGACCGCACGCGTGCTTCCGGATTGGCGATCGCACTGTGGTTCTTCTTCGTGCTGGTGTTCGATCTGCTCCTCCTCGGTGCCCTGGTCGTCAGCGGCGGCAAGTACGGCGGCGAAATCTTCCCCTACCTGTTGCTCCTCAACCCCGCCGACGTCTTCCGCATCCTCAACATCTTTTCCCTCGACGACGTACGCACCCTGTACGGACTCGCCACCGTATTCCCCCGCGCGCTGGCCGAACCCTGGCTGCTCGGCCTCGTGATGGCCGCATGGATCACCGCGCCGCTGGGCATTGCCGCATGGAGATTCCGCAAATGATAGCCCCCCTCCCGTCCCTCCGAATGACCCTGCTCGCCGTCCTCGCCACGGGACTCCTCGCTGCCTGCGGGTCCGGCGAGAGCGGCGGCGCCGCGAAGCTCGCCGCGGTCGAGATCGACCAGAGCACCGCCTGCTCCCTCGACGGCATGCTGCTCGCCGACTACCCCGGCCCCAAGGCGCAGATCTTCTACGCCGACCGTCCCGAGCCGGAATTCTTCTGCGACACGGTCGAGATGTTCGGCATCTACCTGAAGCCCGAGCAGGTGCGTCCGGTGAAAGCGCTTTTCGTCCAGGACATGGGCAAAGCCGACTGGGACCAGCCGCGCGGCGCGTGGATCGACGCCAAGACGGCCTGGTACGTCATCGGCAGCGCGCGCCACGGATCGATGGGACCCACGATCGGATCCTTTGCGCAGCAGGCCGACGCCCAGAAATTCGCCCAGGCACACGGCGGCAAGGTCCTCGCGTTCGACGCGATCACCCCAGACATGGCGGTGCTGGACGGCGGAGCCCTTCACGACAGCAAAATGTGAGCGACGATCATGGCGAGCTTCTACGACGACATCGAGCCCGATGATGCGCAACAGCTGGAGCAACTGGCCAGGCTGATCTTCGAACTGCGCGAGAACCGCGACGTGATCCTCAGCACGAGCGGCGCGGCAGACGAGATCGAACTGCTCGAGCGCATCTACAACGGCACGGTGCCGGAGCACCCCTCCTACGAGCAATATCTGAGTGCCCGCATTCTCGCCGACACGCGGGAAACGGTACGCGCGATGATGGCCGAGTGCCTGAGCGAGGCCAGACGGACATGAGCCTCCATATCGAACTCGCCGACCACATCGGCAGCACCTTCGACGCCCGCCTGTCGCAGCCGGTCGAGCACCGACAGGACGCCCTCGTCGTGCATCTGGACAACGGCGTGACGCTGACGGTGCGCTACGCCGCCAACGACGCCTATTCGCTGCGTTGGACCTGCGGCGACGCCGAACTGGGCATAGACACCGCGCCGCTGCACCGCGAACTGGCGACCTTTCCCAACCATCTCCACGACAGCAGCGGAAAGCCGCTTCCCGACCCCCTGACGCGAACCGAGTGCGCTCCGGCCGACAACCTCTCGCGCGTGATCGAGGCGCTGCTCGCAGATCCGACTCTCGGACTCTGCCATTAAGGCGGCACTCAGATACCGTCCTTCGCCCTGAGCGTGTCGAAGGGCGGGAACGCGGCGCAGGTTCCACAGACCTGTCCGGAGCGAAGTCGCAAGGCTTGCCGTGGACGGCAATTGGCTTGCCGGATGTATAAACAAACGTTCCAGCACGCAAGTGCTGGGGCCGTCGGCCCCCACACCTGCGCCGCCGTCACTCCGATTTCGAAACCATGAAATCGACGGCGGCCTTAACTTCCTCGTCCTTCAGCGCCGGGTTGGCTCCGCGCGGCGGCATCATCCCCTTCTGACCCGTGAAGCCTTCCAGGGCGTGCCTGTACAGCACATCCTTGCCTTGGCCGATACGCGGCCCCCAGTCCGCCTTGTCGCCGGGTTTCGGCGCTCCTCCCACGCCGGCCGCATGGCAGAGCGCGCACACCTTGTTGTAGATGCTGCTCCCTAGCGCGTTGTCGGCCACAGCCGTGCCCGCCGCAGCGGACGGCGCTGCGGTCGTCGGCGCCTGGGTGACGGGCGCTGCCGGAGCGGGAGCCGCGGGCGCCGGCGATGGCGCGGACTGCGCAGCCTCTTCATTCTTTCCGCAGGCCGACAGCAGCAGTGCCATGGCCACCGCCCCGATTAATGACTTATTCATCATTTTCGTTCTCCTGGTCATCTACTCGAAATGCCGCGGGCCCGACATCAGAAAATGCGCCTCGCAACACGTGTAATTAATTTGACGCTGTTCAGCGCAGTTATATTTGCACAAATTCATTTTTTAACACGTGGCTGTATCTGGAAACAATTTGGAAAGGACGCACGCCCTCAAAATAGTCACCGCCTATTATTAATATCCATATGTTCAATTTTAATAATTAACTCCCCGCGGGTAGCATTCACTCAACGCAACATCAACGACGCAAGGAGAAAACGATGGCCAGCCCCTTCCACAACCCCGAGTCGCTCACGATCAAGAACCTCGAATCCGCCTTCGCCGGCGAGTCGATGGCCCACATCAAGTACCGCTACTTCGCCAAGTTGTGCCGCGAGATGGGTGACGAGGAAACCGCCAGGGCCTTCGAGGCGACCGCCGACCAGGAAGTGATGCACGCCTTCGGCCACCTCGACCTGCTCTTCCCCAAGGACAAGATGAGCCCCGCTCGCGCCCTGCAATTCGCGATCGAAGGCGAAACCTACGAATACACGGAGATGTACCCGAACTTCCGCCACGTTGCGGTTGCCGAAGGAAACGAGGCTGCGGTCCAGGAGATCGACGAACAGATCGCCGAATCGAAGGAACATGCCGAACAGTTCAAGACCGTGCTGGAAAAGGCCGCCAAGCGCTTCGCCGCGCTCGCCAAGGTGGAAGAGCGCCACGCCAACCACTACCAGCAGGTGCTCGACCGGCTTTCCGCCTGACCCTGCCGCCCCCGACAACCCCAACACAACGGAAAGAAGATCATGAAGACCTATCAGTGCATCGTTTGCGGTTTCATCTATGACGAAGCGGCCGGCCTCCCCGACGAGGGCATCCCCCCGGGTACGCGCTGGGAAGACATTCCCGCCGAATGGGCCTGCCCTGACTGTGGTGTCGCCAAGGCCGACTTCGAGATGGTCGCGATCTGACGCCGCCGGAGACTGCTACTGCGGTCGCCGCTTGCAGCCCCCTCACGCCTGCCCCGCCCCGACTC
>NZ_WTVK01000052.1 GCF_012910805.1 Aromatoleum evansii | reverse complement strand
AGGGTGGGGTGCGGCTAACGCACCACGATACGAAGATCGATCTCGAACTGGCGGCTCGAGATCACGGCCGCGAGCGCGGGCACGAGAACAGCCGCCACGGGCCCGCCCGCAGCAGGCACAACGGCCAGGGCCGCCTTGGACAATACGCTGGACAACATGAAAACATCGCTCCCCTCAATGAGTGCGTGAACGGAAAAGGCCCCGGCAGGCGCGATGCCTGACGGGGCCCTGTGGTGGCCGAAACGGACCACAGAAATAATATGGAGGTGAGGGGGAGGGCTGTTACGCCCGCAGCCAGCGAAACCGACGAATCTGCTCCGCATGGTCGGGACGCATGCGGTTGATCTCGTCAGCGTCGATCGGCGAAATCGGCGCCACGCGGCTGAAGTCGATCTCTTCGAGCCAAAGGAGCTCGGATACGATCCTCGGGTGCGCAGCCAGCGCGATCCGGGCGCGAGCGAGGGCGCCATCGGTAATGGACTCGCGCAACGTGCGGGTCGCGTGATCGAGTTCGAGCATCTTGCACAACTCGGCCAGTTCAAGCGCCGCGTTGTACGAGGCGTTTACCTTGGTGTTGAGTTCCTCCTGCGACAGGCGCAGGACGGACATCGCGTTGGTCTGCGTGCGCAGCGACCACAGAACGCTGTCGAGGCAGTTCTGCAGCGCGGTTTCGGAGACAGCATCGGACGGGCGGAGGAGGGCGGACATGAGGAGGCTCCAGCGACGGGGGATTGAGATGGCGACCCGGGCTGAGCGTCAGCCCGGGGCGGGTCAATCGGTTGTTCGCGGGAGATCCTCACTCGGGCGGTCGAGCGGCTGCTTCTCAAAAGGGTGAACGGGGACTGACGACCCAGAACGGACATCGGACTGAGCATGGTCTATGACTGCTTTGCAGCGGTTGCGGCCATTCGCGATTGAACCCCTAGAGCGCGTTGCATGGCGGGAAGCAGTCATAGCCCGTTCTCTGTACCATGACGTAGCGTTATAGAACGCAACCTTGGGGGGATGATGGTTTCTGGGCGGCGACCTAGCAATTCGAAGGCACCTGATGTCGTCAGGTATGGGGGCAAGGACCATGCGGGCCCGGCCAGCATCTATTGGTCTACAGAGCGTGCGCCCTCAGTGTCACTCGCCACGTTCAGCGCCCGATTTCTGCGCCTGGTCAAGGCCGGCTCGCTTTCCTCGGAAAACATCGACGAAGCCCTTTGGCTCACTGCGGATGAGTTCAGGCGTAAGTACGGAGTACGCCGCACTATGGTCGAAATTGATGGACAGTCGACCGACGTACAGGCCTACTACTCGGCTCGTTCTACAGAAGCGGTGGTGGACTATCGAAACTTCTGGCAGCGTGTGCGTGCACTGGCGAAAGGCAACGAACTCTCTGGCGACACCCTCTCGCATGCTTTGACCCTGCCGGCGGCAACCTGGCGGAGCTTTTACGGCGGTGGTCGTCGCAAAGGCTTCGTCTATGACGGCGACGAGTATCCCGAGCAGTCAGGTAAGCACTTTCACAGCGTTGCGGCATTGCTGCACACGCTGAGCAGGTACGAAGACCGCGCGCTGGTTTGGTCTCGACTGAAGGCCGGCTGGAACCTTGACGACGCGCTTTCAGTTCCTACGGCCTTCGCCAGTCACCGGTCCGGTTCGATCTATCGCGTCATACGCCGCAAAACCGGCGCCGTGTATGTCGGCCTTACAGTGACTTCGGTCGAACAGCGTTGGGCCTTTCATGTGCGCAGAGCAACTGAGGGGTCGACATCGAAGCTCCATATGGCGATCCGCGAGGACGGAGCCGCGGGATTCGATATTGATGCCCTCGAAACCGGCATCATGGACCCCCTCTTGCTGCCAGCCCGTGAAGCCGTCTGGGTTGAGCGTCTGGGTGCGCTAGGGCCTCAGGGTCTCAATACAGCCAAGCCCGGTGGTCTAGGAAGTCCGGGCGGCAAGATCGTACAGTATGGAGACGAGAAGTTTCGGTCCATCGAGGAAGCAGCCGATGTGCTGAGTCCGCGCCTCGGCATGGCGAAGCATGTCATTCGCACCCGGCTCCAGAAAGGCCTGCCCCTCCCGGAGGCAGATAAGGTACGGCAACGTAGCTGGCATCCAGAAGCCGGTTCTGACCTATTCCGACGCTGGAAATCGATGCAAAAACGGCACGCTGACGCTGTTGTGGCCGAGTGGGTCGGCAACTATGACAGCTTCAAGGCCGATGTATCACCTGTGCCGGCCGACATGGAGTTGGTCCGGAAGCGACCTAATGAGCCCTGGGGTCCCGGCAACTTCGAATGGGTCAACACCCAAACCAAGATCGAGAGGGTGCATGGCAAGGAGCTCACGGTTAACGGGGTCAGCTACCCCTCGTTGACTGCTGTAGCCAGAGCACATGGCATCGGCGTAAGCACGCTGAAGAACCGCATCAACCAGCAGGGCATGTCTGTGGAGCAAGCCATAGCCGCGCCCCTGGCCGCCACTTCTTACAAGCACTCCCAACACCCGGTAATGGTCGATGGCCGTGAGTTCCGGTCGAAGCGTCAGGCGATTCTCTATATCGCCGAAACGCGAGGCATCACGGAAGACCAAGCCAAGTATCGCTTCAACACGGGCGCCTTCTGAGCTCTCGCAGTCTAGGCCGTGCGAATCAGCGGGCCGCCCACCGGGATGCGTTTCAGTTCAAGGCGGTCTGGGTCCAAATGCCGCGGGAGGTTGAATGTCGGTTAACGAACTCGACATTCGCAGTGACTGCTTGCGGCGAATGACCCCGTTCAGCCTGAAGTAGTCAGTCACTAAGATGTGCTCACTGACCGTTTCTGGCCGGCGGCGGAAGTTCAGGCCGCCCCCCGAAAGCAGTCGTCGAGCGGTCTCAAGAAGCGGGCGTGGGTGCCGATATTTCACTCGTGTAGACACTGAAGCGGCAACAGATGCGCTGCAGTGGTCGCAGGAGGCTGTCATGAGATACGCAATATTGAACGGAGATGGCGCCGGCCGTCGCCCTCGCAGCCACTTCCAGACCCTGGTCCAGACGACCGACCGCATCGAGGCGATGGTGCTTGCAGGTAGGCTTGTAGCCGGCAAGGTGGCAGCGCGCAGCCTCACGGCGATCGAGCGGGGTGTTGTCGCCACGCGAATGCTTCGCGATGGCTTTCGCGCCGAGCAAGTGTTGAGCGTCCTGACGTAGGCCGGGCAACGCAATGCCCCGCCGCCAACCGGCGATGGACCTGACGTGGCGAGGAGGTGAGGGCGCCTCGATTCGGGTCTCGATGTAGGGCCAGTGGCGCCGGTGAGGCGGCCGCGCTGCCGCGATGAAGGTGAGAGCCGGGGCGGTCCCTGCAGCGCCGTGATGGGCTGAGTGCGGCGGGCGATGAATGGTGATGAGCCCTTGCCGCCGCAAAACCGGGACCAGAGATGCACCAGACGGCGCATCACAAAGCAGATGGGCCACCCCGAGAGGTGGCCCATCTGCTTACCTTTACTGGCTCCCCGACCTGGGCTCGAACCAGGGACACACGGATTAACAGTCCGTTGCTCTACCGACTGAGCTATCGGGGATCGGTACTGGTGCTCATGCTGAAATACTGCAGGAGCCGAATTCTGGCTCCCCGACCTGGGCTCGAACCAGGGACACACGGATTAACAGTCCGTTGCTCTACCGACTGAGCTATCGGGGAATGGAGCCGCGCATTATAGGTAGCGCGCGGCTATGCGTCAATATCGCTTGCGCGAAATTCTCAGGCCTTCACGACTTCGGCGATCGCCTTGGCGACGTAGCCGATGTTGCGCGAATTAAGGGCCGCGAGGCAGATGCGGCCGGTCGACACGGCGTAGATGCCGAAGTCGTTCTTCAGCTGTTCGACCTGAGCGGCCGACAGGCCGGTGTAGGAGAACATGCCGCGCTGCTGGATTACGAACGAGAAGTCCTGCGCGACGCCGGCAGCCTTCAGGTTCTCGACCAGCCCGGTACGCATCGAGCGGATGCGGTCGCGCATGCCGGCCAGTTCGTCTTCCCACATCTGGCGCAGTTCGGCCGAGTTCAGCACGGCGGCGACGACGGCACCACCGTGGATCGGCGGGTTGGAGTAGTTGGTGCGAATCACGCGCTTGACCTGCGACAGCACGCGGGCCGACTCGTCCTTGCTTGCGGTGACGATGGAGAGAGCGCCAACACGCTCGCCGTAGAGCGAGAACGATTTCGAGAACGAACTCGAAACGAAAAACTGCAGGCCACTTGCCGAGAACAGGCGCACGGCAACGGCGTCCGGCTCGATGCCGTCGGCGAAGCCCTGATAGGCCATGTCGAGGAAGGGTACGAGGGCGCGTTCGCGGCAGGCGTCGACGACTTCGCTCCACTGCGCTTCGGTCAGGTCGGCGCCGGTCGGGTTATGGCAGCAGGCGTGGAGCACGACGACGGAGCCTGGGGCAAGCTGCTCGAGCTTGGCCTTCATGCCGGCGAAATTCACGCCGCGGGTGCTCGGTTCGTAGTACGGGTAGTTCTCGACCGGGAAGCCGGCGGACTCGAACAGCGCGCGGTGGTTTTCCCAGCTGGGATCGGAGATGTATACGGTCGCGCCGGGGAGCAGACGCTTGAGGTAGTCGGCGCCGACCTTCAGGGCGCCGGTGCCGCCCAGCGCCTGGACGGTGACGACCTGGCCATTGGCGATGAGGTGCGAATCCTTGCCGAAGAGCAGGTTCTGCACGGCGGTGTTGTATGCGGCGGGGCCTTCGATCGGCTGGTAGCCGCGCGGCGGCATGGCTTCGAGGCGCGCCTTTTCGGCCGTCTTGACGGCTGCGAGCAGCGGAATCTTGCCGTTGTCGTCGTAGTAGACGCCGACACCGAGGTTCACCTTGTCGGTGCGCGCATCGGTGTTGAAAGCCTCGTTCAGTCCGAGGATCGGGTCACGGGGCGCCATCTCGACGGCGGCGAAGATCGAAGCGGGCATAAAACAACTCCAGGTTGCGCGGGAGGCGCGGTGGACTGAACCTGTCGCGTGGGTGCCGGTCCATCAGCCGTGCCTTGAGCCGCATTTTGCGAAATAATGCGCGTTTGCCAAGTCCTGTCCGATCGGTTGCGGCAGCCGGGCAAGCGCTTGAAACAAGCCGGAAATTCTAGCATGACGAGTACGACGGACAGTGTTCCGGTGGTCACTTTCGAAGGGAGCCCTTTCAGGCTCCATCAGCCCTTCGCGCCCGCCGGCGATCAGCCGGTCGCGATCGATCTGCTGACCGAGGGCGTGTCGGACGGCTTGATGTTCCAGACCCTGCTCGGCGTGACCGGCTCGGGCAAGACCTACACGATGGCGAACGTGATCGCGCGCTGTGGCAGGCCCGCCTTGGTACTGGCGCCGAACAAGACGCTCGCCGCGCAGCTGTACGCCGAATTCCGGGAGTTTTTCCCCGAGAATGCGGTCGAGTACTTCGTCTCCTACTACGATTACTATCAGCCGGAAGCCTATGTGCCGTCGCGCGATCTGTTCATCGAGAAGGATTCGAGCATCAACGAGCACATCGAGCAGATGCGCCTGTCGGCGACGAAGAGCCTGATGGAGCGGCGAGACGTCGTGATCGTCGCGACGGTGTCGTGCATCTACGGTATCGGCGATCCGGTCGATTACCACGCGATGATCCTGCATCTGCGCGAAGGCGAGCGGATCGCGCATCGCGACCTCGTGCAGCGGCTCGTGGCGATGCAGTACACGCGCTCCGACATCGACTTCCGACGGGGAACGTTCCGCGTCCGCGGTGACGTCATCGACGTATTTCCGGCGGAGAATGCCGAGTATGCGGTGCGGATCGAGATGTTCGACGACGAGATCGAACATCTCACGCTGTTCGATCCTCTTACCGGGCACATGAAGCAAAAGCTCGTCCGCTTCACCGTTTACCCCTCCAGCCACTACGTCACGCCGCGCGCTACGGTGCTGCAGGCGATCGAGGCCATCAAGGAGGAACTGCGGGATCGTGTCAGCTACTTTCAGCGCTCGGCCAAGCTGGTCGAGGCGCAACGTATCGAGCAGCGCACGCGTTTCGATCTGGAAATGCTCAACGAGATGGGTTTCTGCAAGGGCATCGAAAACTACTCGCGCCATTTGTCGGGGCGCGGGCCGGGCGAACCGCCGCCGACGCTGATTGACTATCTGCCGCCGGATGCCTTGCTGTTCGTCGACGAATCCCACGTGGCGATTCCGCAGGTGGGGGGCATGTACAAGGGCGACCGTTCGCGCAAGGAGAACCTTGTCGAATACGGCTTCCGCCTGCCGTCGGCACTCGATAATCGGCCGCTGAAGTTCGAGGAGTTCGAGCGCCTGATGCCGCAGACAATCTTTGTTTCGGCCACGCCGGCAGACTACGAGGCGACGCATCAGGGGCAGGTGGTCGAGCAGGTCGTGCGTCCGACGGGGCTGATCGACCCCGCCGTCGAAGTGCGGCCCGCGAGCACGCAGGTCGATGATCTGCTGTCCGAGGCCAAGCGCCGCATCGCCGCGGGCGAACGCGTGCTGGTTACGACGCTGACGAAGCGGATGGCCGAAGACCTTACCGATTACCTTGCCGAGAACGGCATCCGCGTGCGCTATCTGCATTCGGATATCGATACCGTCGAGCGTGTCGAGATCATCCGCGACTTGCGTCTCGGGGAGTTCGATGTGCTGGTGGGCATCAACTTGCTGCGCGAAGGCCTGGATATTCCCGAGGTGTCGCTCGTGGCGATTCTGGATGCCGACAAGGAAGGCTTTCTGCGTTCCGAGCGCTCGCTGATCCAGACCATCGGGCGGGCTGCGCGGCATATCCACGGCAGTGCCATCCTGTATGCGGACGTGGTGACGCGCTCGATGCGTGCGGCAATGGATGAGACGGATCGGCGTCGGGCGAAGCAGCTCGCGTTCAACACCGAGCACGGTATCGTCCCGAAGACCGTGAGCAAGCGCATCAAGGACATCATCGACGGCGTCTATTCGAGCAGCGACGAGCGCAATGCGATGGTGGCGCAAGAGGCACGGGCCGAATATTTTGCGATGGACGAGAAGGCCGTTGCGAAGGCGATCCGCAAGCTTGAGAAGGAGATGCAGGAGCACGCGCGCAACCTCGAATTCGAAAAGGCTGCAGCTGCCCGCGATGAGCTGTTCCGGCTGCGTCAGCGCGCGTTTGGCGCGGATCAGCACGGGGCGGCGTGAGAGGTGGACTCGTGACCAGGATCCTGTTCGTCTGCACCGGCAACATCTGCAGGTCGCCCACTGCGGAAGGGGTGGCCCGCCACGCGATCCGTGCTGCGGGGCTGGATGGGGTGATCGAGGTCGAGTCGGCCGGGACGCACGGATATCATGTCGGTGAGGCGCCCGATCCGCGCACGCGCAAGGCGGCCGAAAAGCGCGGCTATGACCTGTCGATGCTGCGGGCGCGCAAGCTGGAATCAGGGGATTTCGAGACTTTCGACCTGTTGCTCGCCATGGATGCGGGGCATCTCGAGATCATGGAGCGCAGTTGCCCCGACGCGCATCGCGACAAGGTCAGGCTCTTCATGAGCTATGCACGCCGCTTCAAGGCTGAGGAAGTGCCGGATCCCTACTATGGTGGCGAGCGGGGGTTCGATCTGGTGCTCGACTACTGCGAAGACGCTGTCGGAGGGCTGCTGGACGCCTTGCGGCCGACGCGTTGATCGACGATGGCGTGACGGCCTGAAACAAGAAGGGGGGCGCCCGGTGGGCGCCCCCCTTTCCTTCCTTCTGCCGTCGCCGATCAGTTCGGTTTGTGGGTTTCAACCTGCTGCAGCGGCTCGTCGGCGATCACGAGCGACGGCCGTGGGCGCCGGCCGAGCGGACGGGTCCGTGCTTCCTCCGCATGGGACTGGGCGAGGGCCTGAACCTTTTCACGGCTCGTTTCGATCATGACAAGACCGCTATCCGCCAGTGTGCTGCCAAGGTCAATCGGGGCGGACGGTGCGCGCGCGGCTCCAGTTGCCTCGGCAACTGCAACCTGTTCGGGTGCGGACTCGAGGGGCTCGACTTCCACGGCGACCGGCGGTGTTGCTTCGCTAGCAGTGTCCGCTGCTGCGATTGCGGTTACCACGGCCACTTCAGTCGGCACCGCCTCGGCTGCCGCCGTCGGAAGGGGCTCGATGCCGATCGTCGGTTCCTCCGTGGTCGGCACGGCCTCGACTGCCGCCTCGGCGGGAACAGTTGCTGCTACAGCCAGAACGGGCATTGGGGCTTCTTCGACTTCGGCCGGAACCGCTTCGGCGGCACTGGCGACGACCGGCAGCGGCGCCTCGGCTTCCTCGACAGCAATCAGCTCGCGGACGGGTTCGGCCGTTGCCACTGCAGCGCTTGCGCCCGTTTCCGGTGTCGGTTCGGTCTGGGGCATTTCGCCGGCGGGAACGATTTCAGCCGTCTCGGCTCCGGTCGCGGCGGCCGTCGTCTGATCCTCACCCGGGCGGCGGTCGCGGCGGCCGCGGCTACGGCGACGGCGCTTCTCGGGGGCTCCCTCCTCACCGGACGGTGCGGCGGATTCGGTCACACCGACGGCTGCGACTGCTTCCGCAGCCAGCTGCTCGGCCGCACTTTCGACCACCTCGACCGGTTTCGGCTGGCGCGGCGCGCGCTGGCGACGGCCTTCGCTGCGTTCCGTCGCTTCGGGGCGCTCGGCACGCTCCTGGCGTTCCGCCCGCTCCGCCCGGTCCGGACGTTCGGCCCGCTCCTGGCGTTCCTGCCGTTGTTCGCCCCGACCGCCATTGCGCGCGGGCTGGGACTGCTCCTCGCGTTCGGTGCGCTGGCCTTCACGCCGGTTGCGGTTGTTGCCGCCGCGGCGATTCTCTCCGCGCTCGCCACGCGGACGCGCTTCACGCTTGGGTTGAGCTTCTTCGGCCGCTTGCGGTGCCGGCGCAGCCTTCTCGCCGCGCAGCCATGCAAGGAAGCGACCGATCAGGCCAGGCTGCACGGTCGGAGCAGCCGCAGGTTCGGGCTTCGGCTCGACCATCGGTGCGGGCTGCGCAGGAGCGATGCCCTTCACTACGGCTTCGGCGCGAGCCGGTTTCTTGTCGTCCTTCGTCGGCAGGCGCAGATCGACTTCGGCGGGCTTGCCGACCATCTGGTAGCTGGCGAGGTTGCCCTCTTCCTGATTCAGCTGGTCGTGGCGCAGGCGGATGATCTCGTGATGCGGCGTCTCGAGATGGCGGTTGGGGATGATGATCAGCTGGATCTTGTGCCGGTACTCGATGTGCGCGATATCCGAACGCTTCTCGTTGAGGAGGAAGGTGGCGACATCGACGGGCACCTGGAGATGCACCGCGCCGGTGTTTTCCTTCATCGCTTCCTCTTCGAGGATGCGCAGGATGTGCAGCGCGGACGATTCGGTGCTGCGGATATGGCCGGTGCCGTTGCAACGCGGACACGGGATGTAGCTCGTCTCCGCGAGCGCGGGGCGCAGGCGCTGGCGCGACAGTTCGAGCAGGCCGAAGCGGCTGATCTTCCCGGTCTGCACTCGCGCGCGGTCGTGGCGCAGCGCATCACGCAGCCGGTTTTCCACCTCGCGCTGGTTCTTCTGCGACTCCATGTCGATGAAGTCGATGACGATCAGGCCGCCGAGGTCGCGCAGACGGAGCTGGCGTGCGATCTCTTCGGCGGCTTCGAGGTTGGTGCGGAAGGCCGTTTCCTCGATGTCCGCGCCCTTGGTCGAGCGGCCAGAGTTCACGTCGATCGAGACGAGGGCTTCGGTATGGTCGATCACGACCGCGCCGCCACTGGGCAGGCTCACCTGGCGCGAGTAGGCGGACTCGATCTGGTGCTCGATCTGGAAGCGGGAGAACAGCGGCACGTCGTCGCTGTAACGCTTCACGCGATTCACGTTGGTCGGCATGACATGGGCCATGAACTGGCGGGCCTGCTCGTACACGTCGTCCGTGTCGATCAGGATCTCGCCGATGTCGGGCTGGAAGTAGTCGCGGATCGCGCGAATCACCAGGCTGCCTTCCTGGTAGATCAGGAAAGCACCCGACTGCGACTGAGCAGCGCCGTCGATCGCACGCCACAGTTGCAGCAGGTAGTTGAGGTCCCACTGCAGCTCCTCGGCGCTGCGTCCGATCGCCGCGGTACGCGCGATCAGGCTCATGCCGGCGGGGACCTCAAGCTGATCCATCACTTCGCGCAGTTCGCTGCGCTCGTCACCCTCGACGCGCCGCGACACGCCACCACCACGAGGGTTGTTCGGCATCAGGACGAGATAGCGTCCCGCGAGCGAGATGTACGTCGTGAGGGCTGCGCCCTTGTTGCCACGCTCGTCCTTCTCGACCTGAACGATGAGTTCCTGGCCTTCCTTGAGTGCGTCCTGGATGCGCGCCTTGCCGGCGTCGACGCCGGGCGCGAAGTAGGTGCGTGAGATTTCCTTGAACGGCAGAAAACCATGCCGTTCCGAGCCGTAATCAACGAACGCCGCTTCGAGGCTGGGCTCGATGCGGGTGATGACGGCCTTGTAGATGTTGCTCTTGCGCTGTTCCTTGGCGGCCGATTCGATATCGAGGTCGATCAGTTTCTGACCATCCACGATTGCGACGCGCAGTTCCTCGGCCTGCGTCGCATTGAAAAGCATGCGCTTCATTGATTTCGTTCCCCCGCGCGAAACCCACGGGCAGGACGAACGGCGCGCACCATCGCGCTTGTTACGTGATCAGGAGCGGGTAGGTTGTTCTACTTTTTTCCGGTCGGTAATGGGCTGTGATGGGGCGGCTGGTCGATGTTCATGCATTCCCGCCTGGGGCCGGAACGCTTGATCCTGCGGGTGCGTTACGCGTCTTTGTTCAATCCAATGGATCGAAGATTGTCGATTGCGTTACCATCGTCGTCCTTTTCGGCAACGACGGCACGTTCTGGTTGCCCGGGAGCTCTTCTGGGGCTCGCTGTCGACCGCTTTCCTCCGCATCCTTGCGCGAGGGACGTCGACCGGACCGGGGCCAACCGGCCGCAAGTATATTTCAGGATGATGGCACAAGGCAAAGCGGCAACAGTCAGGCGCGAGCGCGTCGATGATTCTGTGGCCGGTCAGCGGATAGACAACTACCTCATGCGGGTGTGCAAGGGGGTGCCGAAAAGCCACGTCTATCGCATCCTGCGCAGCGGCGAAGTGCGCGTGAATGGCGGTCGGGTCGGTCCGACCTACCGCTTGGCGCTTGGCGACGAGGTGAGGATTCCCCCGGTTCGCATCGCCGAGTCGAGTACGCCTGCGGCGGTCCCCGCGGGCAAGCCCCTGCCGGTCGTGTTTGAGGACGACGCGATCATCGTCATCGACAAGCCTTCGGGCAAGGCCGTGCATGGGGGCAGCGGGGTGAGCTTCGGCGTCATCGAGCAGCTGCGCAGCCAGCGGCCGCAAGCGCGCATGCTCGAACTCGCGCACCGCATCGATCGCGAAACGTCGGGGCTGCTGATCATCGCGAAGAAGCGCTCCGCGCTCACCGCCCTGCATGACATGATGCGCGAGGGGCGTGTCGAGAAGCGCTACCTCACGCTGGTGCCGGGACGGTGGGGCAATGCGCTCCAGCACGTGAAGGAACCACTGTTCAAATACCTGACGCCGGAAGGCGAGCGACGTGTACGGGTCAGTGGCGATGGCAAGCCGGCCCACAGCATCGTGCGGCTCGTGAAGAGGTGGCAGCGTTTCAGCCTGCTCGAAGTGGAACTCAAGACCGGTCGTACCCATCAGATCCGCGTCCATCTTGCCCATCTCGGCTTCCCGCTGTGTGGCGACGACAAGTACGGCGATTTTCCGCTCAACAAGGCGCTCGAGCATGAGGGGCTGAAGCGGATGTTCCTCCATGCGGCCCATCTCGCGTTTGCCCATCCGCTGAGCGGGGAGCCGATCGTGCTGCATGCGCCGCTGCCGGAGGAGCTGCAGGGCTTTATCGATCACCTGGATGCAACAGAGTCTCGCAACCATGGCTAAGCGCTTCGACCTCATCGTCTTCGACTGGGACGGGACCCTCATGGATTCGGCGGCCGCGATCGTGAACGCGATCATGGCCGCGACGCGCGATCTGGATCTGCCGCTGCCGTCCGAGGCGCGCGCGCGCCACGTCATCGGGCTGGGGCTCTCCGATGCGCTGCGCCATGCGGTGCCCGATCTGCCCGAGTCCGACTATCCGCGGATGGTCGAGCGCTATCGTTACCATTACCTCGCGGGGGATCACGAGCTGTCGCTGTTCCCCGGTACCTACGCGATGATAGAAGAGCTTTCCGCGGCCGGCCGGATGCTGGCGGTCGCAACCGGGAAGAGTCGGCTCGGGCTCAATCGCGCACTGGAACAAAGTGGTCTGACGCCGTTTTTCCACAGCACGCGGTGCGCGGACGAATGTTTCTCGAAGCCGCATCCGGCGATGCTGGAGGAGATCATGGACGAACTCGGCGTCGCCCGGGATCGCACGCTGATGGTTGGTGATACCACGCACGACCTGCAGATGGCGAGGAACGCAGGGGTGGCCGGGCTCGGTGTGGCCTTCGGCGCGCACCCGAGGGAGGCGCTGGAGGCCGAGGAAGTCGTTGGGCTTCTCGATTCGCCAGCCGAGCTCGCCCTGTGGCTGCGCGATAACGCCTGATCGTCAGCTCGCCAGAATCAGAAAAAGGGTGGGGCGTTTCGCCAGTTCCGGGCTGGGCCTCTTGCGCCAGTCGGCAATGCTCGCGCTGGCCACCCACTCGTTGTCCGTGGTGAGTTCGCGTGCGACACATAGGCGCGTGGTCGGGCGGCAGTTCGCCAGCAGTGCGTCGAACAGTCGCTCGTTGCGGTAGGGGGTCTCGATAAATATCTGCGTCCGCTGCAGGCGGCGAGATTCATCCTCGATCTGCCGGATGCGGCCGTCCCGCTCCGCGTCGGCAACGGGCAGGTAACCGTTGAAGGCGAAGCTCTGACCGTTCAGGCCGGAGGCCATCAGGGCGAGCAGGATCGACGACGGTCCGACCAGCGGTCGCACCTCGACGCCCAGGGCGTGCGCGCGCGCCACCAGGCGTGCTCCGGGATCCGCGACCGCCGGGCAGCCGGCTTCCGACATCAGGCCGATGTCCTGCCCCTGCAGCGCCGGTGCCAGCAGCGCATCGAGTGCGGCGCTGGAGTCCTTCTCCGGCAAGACCTGGATGTCGATATCCCGCACTGGGCCCGGGTGGTCGAGGCGCTTCAGTTCAGATCGTGCGGTCTTGGCGTTTTCCACGACGAAGTGGCGCAGCCGGCGCGCAATCGCCTGTACTTCGTGCGGGAGGATGTGTGCGCATGTCGTGTCGCCGAGGCTGACCGGGACCAGAAACAATGCTCCGCGCCGTGCGGTCATGGGAGTTGCATGCCTTCCGCGCGCAGCAGGCGTGACAGCGCGATCAGCGGCAAGCCGATCAGGGCGGTCGGGTCGTCGCCCGAGAGCGATTCGAGGAGCGTGATCCCCAGTCCCTCCGATTTGGCGCTGCCGGCGCAGTCGAGCGGGCGCTCCTTGTCCACGTAGCGTCGGATTTCGTCGTCGTCCAGTTCGCGGAAGCGCACGAAAGTCGGCACGCTCTCGCTGCGAACGTGGCCCGTGCGCGTATTGACGACCGCGAGCGCGGTGTGGAAAGTGACGGCCTGACCGCTCATGCGGCGCAATTGCGCGATGGCTCTGTCGACGGTGCCGGGCTTGCCGAATACTTCGTCGCCGATGTGCGCGACCTGATCGCTGCCGATCACCAGGGCGTCGGTATGGTCGAGTGCGACTGCCCGTGCTTTCTCGATCGCCAAGCGATTTGCGGTGGCGGGTGGTGCTTCCCCGGGCAGGGGGGTCTCATCAACCTTTGGACTGGCCGTCTCGAACGGTGTCTGGAAACGTTCCAGGAGCATGCGGCGATAGGCTGAGGTCGAGGCGAGTATCAGTTTCATGATCGAAGTGGCTGGGGCCGAGCGACGCTATGAGGCTCGTGCTGCCTTCTCGGCAGCGCAAATCCTTGAAAATAGGCGTTTCGGGGTTTTGACAGGGGAAGCCGAAAATAATATCATGCGCCCCTTATGCCGCAACGAAGCATTCTTCCGGATCCGTTCAAGTTTGCTGCCGAAGGTCGCAGTCTGAGCGCGATCATCCCGCTGGCGGACCTGCCGCGGCTCGGCGATGTGCTGCTGGACACGTCCGGTAGCGTGCAGTTCAGCCTTGTCGGTGAGATGGGGCTGGATCGCAGGCCGCGCATGCGGCTCGTCATTTCAGGCGAGTTGCAGGTGCGTTGCCAGCGCTGCCTCGGTCCGATGATCTGGCCCTTGGGCGTGGATGTGCTCTTCGAGCTCGTCAGGCCCGGTCAGCCGATCGCGGACGACGAGCTGGAGGAAGATGCGTTCGATGCAATTGAAGCAATGCCGGACATGGATGTGACGGCGTTGGTCGAGGATGAGATCGTGCTGGCGGTGCCTATTGCGCCTCGGCATGAAAAGTGTGAGGCGCCCCGCCCTGACGGTGGTGCCGTAAAGGAATCGCCTTTCGCGTCGCTTGAGAAGTTGCGCAAGAACGACGGCGCGGAATAGGCGCGATATTTGTACTAGGAGTTTTTCATGGCCGTTCAGCAGAACAAGAAATCCCCCTCCAAGCGTGGCATGCATCGTGCGCACGACTTCCTGACCAACCCCCCGCTCGCCGTCGAAGCGACCACCGGCGAAGTCCATCTGCGCCACCACATCAGCCCGAGCGGTGTGTATCGCGGCAAGAAAGTCGTCAAGACCAAGGGCGAATAAGTCCTGTCTTCCAAGGCGGCGCGGCGCTTAGGGCGTCTGCGCCGTTTTTTCATCCCGAATTCCTGTTCGAGTTGCGCGAAAGCACCATGGGTGTCACCGTTGCGATTGACTGCATGGGCGGCGATCATGGCCCGTCCGTGACGGTGCCGGCCGCGCAGGCCTTCCTGCGCAACCATCCCGAGGCCAAGGTGATTCTGGTCGGGCGTCAGAGTGCGCTCGATCAGGCCGTGGCCGCGATTGGCAATGGCTTTGCGGATCGTCTCTCGGTCCGCGCGGCGTCCGAGGTCGTCGAGATGGACGACCCGCCGGCGATCGCAATGCGCACGAAGAAGGATTCGTCGATGCGCGTTGCCGTTGATCTGGTGAAGGCCGGTACGGCCCAGGCCGCTGTGTCCGCCGGCAATACGGGCGCGCTGATGGCGATCTCGCGCTTCGTTCTCAAGACGCTCGACGGCATCGACCGGCCTGCGATTGCGACCATCCTGCCCACGCGAACGGGGCAGGTGTATGTGCTCGACCTCGGTGCCAACGTCGATTGCGAGCCCGAGCACCTGCTGCAGTTCGGCATCATGGGGGCGATGCTCGTCTCCGCGGTCGAGCACGTCGACCGCCCGTCGGTGGGGCTGCTCAACATCGGCGAAGAAGCGATCAAGGGCAACGATGTGGTCAAGCGCGCCGGCGAGCTGCTGCGCGGCAGTGGCCTGAACTTCTACGGCAACGTCGAAGGCGACGACATCTACAAGGGAACGACCGACGTGGTCGTCTGCGACGGCTTCGTCGGGAACGTGGCGTTGAAGACGTCCGAGGGGCTTGCTCAGATGCTTGCCGCATTCCTCAAGGAGGAATTCAGCCGCAGCCTATTGACCAAGGCCATGGCGGTCGTCGCGATGCCTGCGCTCAAGCGCTTCAAGCGACGTGTCGATCATCGTCGCTACAACGGCGCGGCCCTAGTCGGGCTGCGCGGCGTGGTGGTCAAGAGCCACGGTTCGGCCGACGCGTATGCATTCGAGCAGGCCATTCACCGTGCCGCCGAGGCCGCGTCGAACCGACTCGTCGAGCGCATCAGCGAGCGGATGGCGGCAATGGGGAGAGCAGCATGATCTATGCACGAATTGCCGGTACCGGAAGTTTCCTGCCCGGCGAGCCGGTCAGTAACGACGATCTGGTCGCGCGCGGCATCGACACGTCGGACGAGTGGATCGTCGAGCGCACCGGAATCCGTACCCGTCACCTCGCCGCACGCGACGTCACCTCGAGCGATCTCGCCTGCGAGGCGAGCCGCCGCGCCATCGCCGCCGCTGGTCTGCAGCCTGAGGACATCGATCTCGTCATTGTCGCGACCTCGACCCCCGACTGCATCTTTCCCAGCACGGCGACCCTGCTGCAATCCAAGCTCGGCATGCGCAACGGCGCGGCCGCGTTCGATGTGCAGGCGGTGTGCACGGGCTTCGTCTACGGGCTGACGATCGCCGAAAAATTTATCCGTTCCGGCAGTCACAAGCGCGCGCTGGTGGTGGGCGCCGAGGTGTTCTCGCGCATTCTCGACTGGTCCGACCGCGGCACCTGCGTGCTGTTCGGTGACGGCGCGGGTGCCGTCGTGCTCGAGGCGTCCGACAAGCCTGGCATCCTCGCGACCGCGCTGCATGCCGACGGCAGTCACCATCCCATCCTGTGCGTCCCCGGGGCGGTCGCGTCCGGTCAGGTGATCGGCGATCCGTTCCTGCGCATGGACGGGCAGGCGGTATTCAAGTTTGCGGTCAAGGTGCTCGGCGAGGTCGCCAACGAGGTTCTCGCAGAGTCCGGCATGGAGGCCGGGGCCGTCGATTGGCTGATCCCGCATCAGGCGAACATCCGCATCATTCAGGCGACGGCGAAGCGGCTCGGCGTGCCGATGGAGAAGGTCATCGCCACCGTCGATCGTCACGGCAATACGTCGGCCGCATCGATCCCGCTCGCTCTCGACCTCGCCGTGCGCGACGGACGGATCCGTGCAGGCCAGCGCATCATCGTCGAAGGCGTCGGCGGTGGTTTCACGTGGGGCGCGGCGCTGCTCCAATTCTGAGTCAGGACAAGAACAATGGCTTTTGCTCTGGTTTTTCCGGGACAGGGTTCCCAATCCGTCGGAATGATGACGGGTTACGGCGACCGTGCCGAAATCCGTGACACCTTTGCCGAGGCGTCGGATGCGCTCGGCGAGGACCTCTGGCAGATGGTCAATGACGGCCCCGCCGAGCGGCTGGCGCTGACCGTCAACACCCAGCCCCTGATGCTCACGGCCGGTGTGGCAGCGTATCGTGCCTGGCTTGCGGCCGGTGGTCCGAAGCCGCAGTTGGTCGCCGGCCACAGTCTCGGCGAGTATTCGGCGCTGGTCGCCGCCGGGGCGATGGCCTTTGCCGACGCCGTCCCGCTAGTGCGTTTCCGCGCGCAGGCGATGCAGGAGGCGGTTCCCGCCGGCGAGGGCGGCATGGCCGCGCTGCTGGGGCTGGAGGTCGAGGCCGTCCGCGAAGCCTGCGCCGAAGCGGCGCAGGGCGAGGTGGTGGAGGCCGCCAATCTCAACGCCCCCGGTCAGATCGTGATCGCCGGCGCGAAGGGCGCGGTCGAGCGCGCGATCGAGGCCGCGAAGGCGCGCGGCGCGAAGCGTGCGATGCTGCTTCCCGTGAGCGCCCCGTTCCATTGCGCGCTGATGAAGCCGGCCGCGGAGCGGCTTGCCGAGCGACTCGCGTCAGTGACCATCCGCAAGCCCGCGATCGACGTCATCAACAATGTGGATGTCGCCGTGTATGACGACCCCGCCAGGATTCGTGACGCGCTCGTGCGCCAGGCTTTTTCGCCGGTGCGCTGGATCGAGCTCGTGCAGGACATGGCGCGCCGTGGCATGGGGCATGTCCTCGAATGCGGTCCGGGCAAGGTGCTCGCGGGCATGACCAAGCGGATCGCGGGTGAAGTGCAGGGCGGCTCGATTCACGACGCCGCGAGTCTCGAACAATCCATTGCCGCGGTGAGGTGACATCAATGAGTTTTTCGCTCGAAGGGCAGGTGGCCCTCGTGACCGGTGCGTCCCGCGGAATCGGGCGCGCGGTCGCGCTCGAACTGGGGCGGCTGGGAGCGACGGTCGTCGGTACCGCGACGTCGGAAGCCGGTGCCGCGGATATCGATAATGGCCTGCAGGAAGCCGGCATCAAGGGCTGCGGGTTGGCCCTGAATGTCACCGATGCCGCTGCGTGCGAAGCCGCGATCGGCGATATCGAGAAGCGTTTCGGTGCCGTCGGCATTCTCGTGAACAATGCCGGAATCACGCGCGACAACCTCGCGATGCGCATGAAGGACGAGGAGTGGGACGCGGTCATCGATACCAACCTCAAGTCCGTGTTCCGCATGTCGCGTCTGGTCATGCGCGGCATGATGAAGGCGCGTGGCGGCCGTATCATCAACATCACGTCCGTGGTCGGCAGCGCCGGCAACCCCGGGCAGGCGAATTACGCAGCAGCGAAGGCCGGCGTTGCCGGCATGAGCCGCGCGCTGGCTCGCGAGCTGGGTAGCCGCAACATCACTGTCAATTGCGTGGCGCCGGGCTTTATCGACACCGACATGACCCGTGCGCTGCCTGAAGCTGCCCGCGATGCGCTGCTGGGCAACATCGCCCTCGGCCGTCTCGGACGTCCCGAAGAAATCGCCGGAGCGGTGGCCTTCCTGGCCTCGCCCGCTGCCGCCTACGTAACGGGCACGACCCTGCACGTGAATGGCGGCATGTACATGTCGTAATCGCCGGCGGCGATAGCGGTTCTCATCCTTTTTGGTAGAATACGCCGGCTTTTTTTCTTACATATCTGGATCATTCTGGGAAGGAGTTAGTTCATGGAGAACATCGAGCAGCGCGTCAAGAAAATTGTCGCCGAACAACTTGGTGTGAACGAGTCGGAAATCAAGATCGAGTCCTCGTTCGTCGACGATCTGGGCGCGGATTCGCTGGATACCGTGGAACTGGTCATGGCCCTCGAGGAAGAGTTCGAGTGCGAAATCCCGGACGAGGAAGCTGAGAAGATCACCACGGTTCAGCAGGCGATTGACTACGTCAACGCCCACCTGAAGAAGTAAGACTGATTACCGGAGCGAACATTGACCCGTCGCAGAGTCGTCATTACCGGTCTGGGCATCATCTCCCCGGTCGGCAATACCGTTCCGGAGGCCTGGGACAATATCCTCAACGGCCGCTCCGGTATCGGCGAGATTACGCGCTTCGATACCACGAACTTTCCGGTGAAGATCGCCGGTGAGGTGAAGGGGTTCGACATCGGCGCGTATCTCTCGCCGAAAGAGGCGCGCCGCATGGATGTCTTCATCCATTACGGCATGGCCGCCGGCATCCAGGCCTTCAAGGATGCCGGGCTGCAGGTGACTGCAGAGAACGCCGAGCGCATCGGCGTCAATCTTGGGTCGGGCATCGGCGGTCTGCCGATGATCGAAGCGACCCACGACGATTACCTGAAGGCGGGGCCGCGCAAGATTTCCCCGTTCTTCATCCCCGGCACGATCATCAACATGATCGCGGGCAACCTGTCGATCATGTTCGGCCTCAAGGGGCCGTGCCTGGCGATGGTGACCGCATGCACGACCGCCACACACTGCATCGGCGAGGCGGCACGCCTCATCCAGTACGGCGACGCCGACGTGATGATCGCGGGGGGCGCGGAGTCGACCGTCACGCCTCTGGCCGTTGGCGGGTTTGCCTCGGCCCGCGCGCTGTCCACGCGCAACGACGACCCGCAGACGGCGAGCCGTCCGTGGGACAAGGGGCGCGACGGCTTCGTCCTGGGCGAGGGTGCGGGCGTTCTCGTGCTCGAGGAATACGAGCACGCGAAGGCGCGTGGGGCAAAGATCTACGCTGAAGTCGTCGGTTACGGCATGAGTGCGGACGCCTACCACATGACCGCCCCATGCGAGGACGGCAACGGTGCCGCGCGCTGCATGACCAATGCGATGCGTGATGCCGGCATGTCGCTCGAAGAGGTCGATTACATCAACGCGCACGGCACGTCGACCCCGCTCGGCGACCTGGCCGAGACGACGGCGGTCAAGCGTTGCTTCGGCGACCGCGCCAAGTCGATTGCGGTGAATTCGACCAAATCGATGACGGGGCACCTGCTGGGCGCAGCGGGAGGTGTCGAGGCGGTGTTCACGACGCTGGCGATCCATAACCAGATCGCTCCGCCGACGATCAATATCTTCGAGCAGGACGAAGGTTGCGATCTCGACTACGTCGCGAACAAGGCCCGCCCGATGGAGATCCGCGCCGCGCTGTCGAATTCGTTCGGCTTTGGCGGGACCAACGGAACCATCGCGTTCCGTCGCGTCTGAGTCGGTGCGGGGTGGCCGGTGCGCTACCCGCTTGAAATAGGGCTTCGTCCGGCGAAGCAGATGTTGCTGTTGAACGCCGCGATCCATGCGATCGCGGCGTTTGCATTTCTGCGTTCGTCCTTTGCTCTGCCGCTGGTGATTGTCGTGATCGCGGGTTTGGGATTCTCGCTGCACTTGGCCAACCGCGCGGAAAAGGAAAAGGCGGGGGTCCGTCTGGTCCTCCAGGACAATGCGGAGCTCTCAGTGGACCCTGATGGCCGCGGCCGGAGAACCGTGTATGCGTTGGCCGAGCCGGGCTGCGTGGATTTCGGTTGGGCGGTGTGGATTCACTGGCGCGGAACGCGGGTGCGGCGCTCGCCGCGCAGGTCGATTCGAGGGGCGCTGATGCTAGTGCGCGGAAACGTCCGTGGGGATGAGTGGCGGGAGCTCAAGATCTGGCTCCGACACAAGGTCAGTGCGGCCCCAATCGAAGGTGTCGTCGAAAACAACGCGACCGAGCACGGAGCGCCCCCGCTGCGTTGAGCCGAGGGTTCCGCGACGGTGGAACGGGTTGTTGCGGTCGTTCAGCGCCGGTGTGGTCGCAGGATGGTGGGGCGTGCGACCGGCAGCGTATCCGGGTAATCGCGCGAGCTGTGCAGTCCGCGGCTTTCCTTGCGGCGCAAGGCGCAGCGTACGATCAGGTCGGCGGTGACGACGAGGTTGCGCAATTCGATCAGGTCGTTGCTGACGCGGAAGTGCGAGTAGAACTCGTTGATTTCGCGCGCCAGCAGGCGGATGCGGTGCTGGGCACGCTGCAGGCGCTTGGTCGTGCGCACGATGCCGACATAGTCCCACATGAAACGGCGCAACTCCGCCCAGTTGTGCGAGATCACGACCTCTTCGTCGGCGTCGGTCACGCGGCTCTCGTCCCAGTCGGGGAGCCTCGGCAGGGGCCGCTTCGCCTGCGAAAGGATGTCATTCGCTGCTGCTTCGCCGAAGACGAGACACTCCAGGAGCGAGTTGCTGGCGAGGCGGTTGGCGCCGTGGAGGCCTGTGTACGCCGATTCGCCAACGGAATAGAGGTTGGGAACGTCGGTCCGTGCGGCAAGGTCGGTGACGATGCCGCCGCAGGTGTAGTGCGCCGCAGGTACGACGGGAATCCCCTCGCGCGTAATGTCGATTCCCAATTCCAGGCAGCGTGCGTGAATATTGGGAAAATGTTCGCGCAACCACTCGGCCGGCTTGTGACTGATATCGAGATAGACGCAGTCGAGACCGTGTTTCTTCATCTCGAAGTCGATGGCACGGGCGACGATGTCGCGCGGAGCCAGCTCGGCGCGTGCGTCGTGGGCCGGCATGAAGCGGGTGCCGTCAGGCAGCTTCAGCAGACCGCCTTCGCCGCGCACGGCTTCCGATATCAGGAATGACTTCGCCTGCGGGTGGTACAGGCAGGTGGGGTGGAACTGGATGAATTCCATGTTCGCCACGCGGCAACCCGCCCGCCATGCCATGGCAATGCCGTCGCCGGTTGCGACGCTGGGGTTGGTCGTATATAGATAGACCTTGCCGGCTCCGCCGGTGGCAATCACGGTGTTGCGCGCACCGATCGTCTCCACGCGATCGTTGGTGATGTCGAGCACATAGGCGCCGAGACAGCCTTGCTCGGGTAGGCCCAGCTTGTCGCCGCGGATCAGATCGACCGCGATGTGATTCTCGAGGATGTCGATGTTGGGGTGCTTGCTGACTTGTTCGGTCAGCGTGGCCTGCACCGCGGCGCCGGTGGCGTCGGCAGCGTGGATGATGCGCCGATGCGAGTGGCCGCCTTCGCGCGTGAGGTGGTATCCGAGGCTGGACTGATCCTCGCGGGTGAAGGGGACGCCACGTCCGATCAGCCATTCGATGGCCGCTTTGCCATGTTCGACAACAAAGCGTGTGGCATTCGGGTCGCACAGGCCACCGCCCGCGATATAAGTGTCCTGGATGTGCGCCTCGATGCTGTCGGAGGTGTCGAGGACCGCGGCGATGCCGCCTTGAGCCCAGGCGCTGGCACTGTCGGAGATCGCGCGTTTGGTAACCAGGGCGACTCGGAGTTTGTCTGCCAGACGCAGCGCGATCGACTGTCCCGCCGCGCCGCTGCCGAGGATGAGTACGTCGTATTGTTTTGACAAGATCGTATGTGCCAAGGATCGACAGGTACATGAACTATATCACGTTCGATGTGGCGCTCCGGGGCCTGGGCCGTAGCAGGCCGTTTGCTGCGACTGAAAACCATGTCGGGGTCTGAACTATTTCAAAGCGTGTCGGTCTTCTTGTTAGCTTCGACTTTGCCGGAGACGGGGCTGGGTCGCTATACTGGCGCGGATTTTGCACAACATAGAGTAACGACCCGCCCATGAGCGATCGCGAGATAGATCAGCAGCTTGTCGAGCGCGTGCAGCGCGGTGACAAGCAGGCTTTCGGCTTGCTGGTAGCAAAGTACCAACGCAAGCTGCACAGGCTGCTGTCCCGCTTGATCCGCGATTCGGCAGAGGTCGAGGATGTGGCCCAGGAAACCTTCATCAAGGCGTATCGCGCCTTGGGATCGTTTCGTGGTGATAGCGCTTTTTACACGTGGCTTTACCGTATCGGGATCAATACCGCCAAGAACTACCTGGTTTCGCAAGGCCGACGGGCGCCCACCTCGACCGGATTCGATTCCGAAGAGGCGGAAACCTTCGAGGAAGGCGAGCAGTTGCGTGACATCAATACGCCGGAGCGTCTGATGATGACGCGGCAGATCGGTGAGACGGTCGATCACGCGATGGAAGCGCTGCCGGAGGAGTTGCGTACCGCGATCATGCTGCGTGAACTCGAAGGACTGAGCTACGAGGAAATTGCCAGCATCATGGATTGTCCGATCGGAACCGTGCGTTCGCGAATCTTCCGCGCACGCGAGGCGATTGCTGAAAGACTGCGGCCGCTGCTGGACACGGCGCCTGATAAACGTTGGTAGGTGGTACTCATGAAGGACAGATTGTCGGCACTTCTGGATGGTGATCTCGACGAGCAGTCGGCGCATCCGGTTTTCGAGTCGATGCGGCGGGACCGTTCGTTGCGCACCGACTGGGAGGCTTACTGCCTGATCGGTGACGTGCTACGCGGAGATCGTGACGGCAACGCCGGATTCGTCGGGCGGGTCATGGCGAATATCGACGAGGAGCCGACCCTGCTGGCGCCTTCCTCACGCCCCGCCGCGGAAGGCGGGCGACTGTGGCGGTCGCTGATGCCGCTGGCCCCCTCGGTGATGGGCGTGGCTGCCGTGGGCTGGGTGGCCCATACGCTGTACAGCGATCAGGGGCAGCCGACGGCTGGGCAGGTCGCCGTCGCGCGATCGTCGACTGCCGTCGCCGCGCACGCGGCGGTGCGTCCGGTTGCGGTTTCGCCGAGTCAGGTCGCGGTCGATCCGACTCGCGAATATGTCTTCGTGCATCAGGCGATGTCGGGCGGCGGGCCCATCTCGGGTGTGATCCAGCACGTGCGCACCGTTTCCGACGTCGGGCAGGGCAGTGGCCGATGAGGTGGGTGTCTGCTGTATTGGCGGTCTGTGTGGCATTGTCGCAGGCGCCGGCCATTGCCGAGTCGCCGGGTGACCCCCTCTCGTGGCTCGGGCGCATGGCCACCGCGGGCCAGCGCCTCAATTATTACGGTACCTTCATCTATCAGTCGGGGAAGAATTTCGAGACCTCGCGCATCGCGCACATGAGCGACGCGAACGGCGAGCATGAACGCCTGGAGGTGCTCGACGGCAGCCCGCGCGAGGTGATCCGCAGCAACAGCGAAGTGCGTTGCGTGCTGCCGGACCAGAAGACCGTCATCGTCGATCGTCCCGGTACGCGGCGCGCCTTTCCTTCGCGACTGCCCGTGGCGTTCGGCGGCCTCGCCGAGAATTATCGTATCCGCAAGGGCAGCGTGGGGCGCGTTGCCGGGCTGGACGCCCAGCAGATCATCCTGGAGCCGAAGGACGACCTACGCTTCGGCTACCAACTGTGGGCGGAGGTGCAGTCGGGCCTGCTGCTCAAGGCCCGTACGGTCGACGAGCGCGGCGAGATCGTCGAGCAATTCACCTTCAGCGACGTCAAGATCGGCGGCGAGATCGGCAGCGACGCCTTCCGCCCGCGCATCACCAAGAGCAGCGACTGGCGGGTCGTCCACGCCAACGGCGTAGAGGTGCGCAAGGAGGACAGCGGCTGGGCGCTCAACGCGCCGCTTGCCGGGTTCTCGCTCGTTTCGGTAATGCGCCGACCTCTCGGCCGCGACCGGGGCGAGGCTCTGCACATGGTCTACAGCGACGGACTCGCGTCGATCTCGGTGTTCATCGAGCCGAATGACGGGGCGCGTGTCGAGCCCGGGCCGTTTGCGAGTGGTGCGATCAACATATACAAACGCGTCGTCGGTCCGCATCTGGTGACGGCTCTGGGCGAAGTGCCATTGCGTTCGGTGCAGCGGCTGGGCGACGCGATCGAGCCGGTGATGCGATGAATGAGGCGCGGGGCATCGTCGATCGCGTCGAAGGCGGGCGCGCCTGGGTTCGTCTCACCGAGCGGGCGGGCGGCTGCGGACGCTGCGATGAACCGGGCGGCTGCCGCTCGACCGGCATCGCGTATGCGCTGAAGGCGCCGGACGAAGTGTTCGCGGTGCCGAATTCGATCGATGTCCGTCCGGGCGAGCAGGTGCGCCTGCGGATGCGCGACGGTGCGCCCTTGCGGGGTGCGCTGCTGGGCTACGGCCTGTCCGTCACTCTGCTGCTGATTGGAGCTGCGCTGGGTAGCGCATTGGCCGATGTCGGGGCGCAGGATCTGGGCACGGCGGCGGGCGGGCTTGCGGGTCTTGCTATAGCGCTCGGGGTTAATCGTGCGGTGTTCCGCAGCCGGACCGCGCGTCACGGCTTCGAAATCGAGATGGTGCGCGGGAGCGCGGGATGTGGTGTGACGGGGGCGCAGGAGGGATGAGCCTCGGGCGTCTGTTGCGTGCGCTTGTCTTTGCGCTGTCGTGCGCTTTTGCGGCCTCGTCCGCATATGCCGCCGGCGGCGTGATCGCCTTGCCCGATTTCACGCAGATCGTGCAGCGGCATGGGGCGGCCGTGGTGAACATCAGCGCCGCCCAGGCAGGCAAGGGCGCGGGGCCGGGCTTTCCCCAGTTGGCGCCGGACGATCCGATGTTCGATTTCTTTCGGCGCTTCATTCCGCGCAAGCCCGAGCATCCACGCATCGACCCCGACAACAAGTCGCTCGGCTCCGGCTTCATCGTGAGCGCCGACGGTTATATTCTCACCAATGCGCATGTCGTCGAGGAGGCGGAGGAGATCATTGTCCGCCTCAACGACAAGCGCGAGTTCCGGGCGCGTGTGGTGGGGGCGGACGCGCGCTCCGACGTCGCGCTGATCAAGATCGATGCGACGGATTTGCCGCGCCTGGCGATCGGCGACCCGGACAAGCTGCAGGTGGGCGAATGGGTGGTTGCGATCGGATCGCCCTTCGGCTTCGATCATTCGGTGACGGCCGGTATCGTCAGCGCCAAGGGGCGCAGCCTTCCGGATGAGAACTTCGTGCCCTTCATCCAGACGGACGTCGCGATCAATCCCGGCAACTCTGGGGGGCCGCTGTTCAACCTGAAGGGCGAGGTGGTCGGCATCAACTCGCAGATATACAGCCAGACCGGTGGTTTCATGGGGCTGTCATTCGCGATCCCGATCAACCTTGCGATGGAGATCCAGGCGCAGCTCAAGGCCAGCGGGCGGGTCCAGCGCGGCCGTATCGGTGTTGCAATCCAGGAAGTGACGCGCTCGCTGGCCGAGACTTTCGCGCTGCCGCGTGCGGAAGGAGCGCTCGTGAGCGCGGTCGAACCCGACGGTCCCGCTGCGAAAGCAGGTATCGAACAAGGCGACGTGATCGTGCGATTCGCCGGGAAGCCAGTCGAGCAGTCCAGCGACCTGCCGCGGATCGTGTCGTCGAGCCGCCCCGGAGCCCAGGTAAGCCTGTCGCTGTACCGGGCGGGTGTGCTTCGCGAGGTCGGCATCGTGGTCGGCGAATGGGCTGACGAAGGCAATCCGCGCTCGCGCCGTAGCGACCGCGCCAAGCCAGCCCCCAACAAGCTCGGCCTGGTGCTCGGATTGCCGACCCCGGCGCAGAAGCGCGAGCGCAACGTGGAGCACGGGCTGGTTATCGAGCGGGCGCAGGGTGCCGCAGCGCGCGCCGACCTGCAGGTCGGGGATATCGTGCTCGCAATGGTGTCCGGTGGGCGTCAGGTCGCGCTGAAGACGGTCGACGGTTTTACGCGCCTGGCGGCGGATATCAAGGATGGCCAGTTGGTCACGCTGCTGGTGCACCGCGGTTCGGGGACGAGCTACGTGACGCTGAGGGCGGGAGATTGAGCGTGGAGCGCGAATTGACCGTCATGAGCCGCGAGTGGTGCCACTTGTGCCATGACCTCGTCGATCGGCTGTTGCCGCTCGCCGCCGAACTCGGATGGGACGTGCGCGTCGTGGACGTAGACGCGGATCCGGCGCTTGAAGCCAAATGGGATGAACTGGTTCCCGTCGTCCTCGCCGGTGATACCGAGCTGTGCCATTACCATCTGGACGAGGGAGCGATCCGTGCCTATTGCGGGCGTTTTCCGCTAGAATCCGCCGCTTAGCCGATTCAACCGAAACTTATTAGGTGCCGCGAGGCACCTTTCTTTTGTTGGCGCATGCAACACATCCGAAACTTCTCCATCATCGCCCACATCGATCACGGCAAGTCTACGCTGGCCGATCGCCTCATCCACTATTGCGGCGGACTCTCCGACCGCGAGATGGAGGAGCAGGTTCTCGATTCGATGGACCTCGAGCGCGAGCGCGGGATTACGATCAAGGCGCAGACCGCCGCCCTGCAGTACAAGGCGAAGGATGGCCAGGTCTATAACCTCAACCTGATCGATACTCCGGGACACGTCGACTTCTCCTACGAGGTGAGCCGTTCGCTGTCGGCGTGCGAAGGCGCACTCCTCGTGGTCGATGCGTCGCAAGGCGTGGAGGCGCAGACGGTTGCGAACTGCTACACCGCGATCGAGCACAACGTCGAGGTCGTGCCGGTCCTGAATAAGATCGACCTGCCCGCCGCGGATCCGGACAACGCGCGCCAGGAGATCGAGGACGTCATTGGCGTCGATGCGTCCGAGGCGGTGCTGTGTTCGGCGAAAACCGGACTGGGCATCGAGGATGTGCTCGAGACCGTGGTGCGCCGCGTTCCGCCGCCCAAAGGCGATCCCGCCGCGCCGCTGAAGGCACTGATCATCGATTCGTGGTTCGACAACTACGTCGGTGTGGTGATGCTGGTGCGCGTCGTGGACGGCGTGCTGCGGCCGAAGGACCGGATCCTGTTGATGGCCACTGGCGCGCAGTATCCGTGCGACCAGGTCGGCGTGTTCACGCCGCGCTCGGTTGCGCGTACCGAGTTGTCCGCCGGCGAGGTGGGGTTCATCATTGCCGGCATCAAGGAACTGCAGGCGGCGAAGGTCGGCGACACCGTGACGCTCGCGAGCCGGCCGGCGGCTGAGCCGCTGCCCGGCTTCAAGGAGATCAAACCGCAGGTGTTCGCGGGCCTTTATCCGGTCGAGTCGAGCGAATACGACCAGTTGCGCGATTCGCTGGAGAAGCTGCGCCTCAACGACGCGTCGCTGCAGTTCGAACCGGAAGTCTCGCAGGCCTTGGGGTTCGGCTTCCGCTGCGGCTTCCTCGGGCTGCTGCACATGGACATCGTGCAGGAGCGCCTCGAACGTGAATTCGACATGAACCTCATCACCACGGCACCTACCGTCGTGTATGAGGTGGTGATGAACAGCGGCGAAGTGATTCATGTCGAGAATCCGTCCAAGCTGCCCGACCTGTCGAAGGTCGCGGAGATTCGTGAGCCCATCATCACGGCGACGATCTTCATGCCGCAGGAGTATGTCGGTCCGGTGATTACGCTGTGCAACCTGAAGCGCGGCGTGCAGGTTGACATGCGCTACCACGGCCGCCAGGTGCAGCTGATCTACGACCTGCCGATGAACGAAGTGGTGATGGACTTCTTCGACAAGCTGAAGTCGGTGTCGCGCGGCTACGCGTCGCTCGACTACGAGTTCAAGGAGTACCGCGCGGCCGATCTCGTGAAGCTCGACATGATGGTCGGTGGCGAGAAGGTCGATGCGCTGTCGGTGATCGTGCACCGCGCCTCGGCGCAGTACCGTGGCCGCGAAGTCGCAGCGAAGCTGCGTTCTCTGATCCCGCGCCAGATGTTCGACGTCGCCGTTCAGGCGGCGATCGGCTCGCACATCATCGCACGGGAGACCATCAAGGCGCTGCGCAAGAACGTGCTCGCGAAGTGTTACGGCGGTGACATCTCGCGGAAGAAGAAGCTGCTCGAGAAGCAGAAGGAAGGCAAAAAGCGCATGAAGCAGGTCGGTAACGTCGAAATTCCGCAGGAGGCCTTCCTCTCCGTGTTGCGGGTGGACGAAGGCAAGTAGGCGGTGGCGCCCTGTTGGGCGCCGCGTTGAATCGCGACGAAACGGAGTCTGTGTGAACTTTGCGCTGGTGTTGTTCCTGCTGCTGGTGGCGACAGCGATCCTGTGGGTCATCGATCGTTTCTACGCCAAGAAGCGTCGCGCTCCCGGCACCCCCTCGCCTTGGTGGGTCGAGTATGGCGCGAGTTTCTTTCCGGTCATCCTGATCGTGTTCGGCCTGCGTTCGTTCATCGTCGAGCCATTCAAGATCCCGTCCGGATCGATGATCCCGACGCTGCTTGTCGGCGATTTCATCCTCGTGAACAAGTGGACCTATGGCATCAGGCTGCCGGTGATCAACAAGAAGATCATCGACGTCAATTCGCCCAAACGCGGCGACGTGATGGTATTCCGCTACCCGGCCGATCCGTCGATGGATTACATCAAGCGCGTCGTGGGCCTGCCGGGTGACAGGATCGAGTACGTGGACAAGCGCCTGCGCATAAACGGCGAAGCCGTGCCGATCACCGGGCAGGACGATTATCTTCACCCTGATCGTCTGTACTACTCGCCGCGTTTCCAGGAAAAACTCGGCGCGGTGGAGCATTCGGTGCTGATCGAACGCGACGTGCCGCCCTTGGTGCCGCAGGTGCTCGATTATCCGCATCGGGAGAACTGCACCTATACTACGTCCGGCGTGCGTTGCACCGTACCCGAAGGGCATTACTTCGTGATGGGTGACAATCGCGATGCGAGCAGCGACAGCCGCGTCTGGGGGTTCGTACCGGATGAGAACATCGTCGGCCGGGCGTTCTTCATCTGGTTCAACTTCAACGACATGAAACGGATTGGCGGGTTCCACTGATACGGAGACGGCATGCGGATGATGAAATGGCAGCGGGGCGTGAGCCCCATCAGCGTACTGGTTGTCGGCGGCCTTCTGGGTTTCGTGCTGCTGATCGGCTTTCGTGCAGTTCCGGCGGTGAACGAGTACTTCGCGATTCAGCGCATCATCAAACTCGTGGCTGATGAGGGCGACGGCGGCGCGTCGATCGCCGACATGCGCCGGAGTTTCGAGCGCCGAGGGCAGATCGACGATGTGGTCACGGTCACCGGGGCCGATCTCGACATTCGCAAGGATGGCGGCAAGGTCGTGATCGACGTCGAGTATTCGCGCCAGGTGCCGGTGGTGGCCAACGTTAGCCTGCTGATCGACTTCAAAGCGACAACGACCGGACGATAGTGGCAGTCAATCTCGACCGCCTCCAGCGGGGCCTTGGGTATCAGTTCGGGAAGCGCGCGCTGCTGGAGCAGGCGCTCACGCACCGCAGCTTCGGCCAGCCCAATAACGAGCGGCTCGAGTTTCTCGGCGACAGCATCCTCAATTGCGTCGTCGCGATCGCGCTTTTCGAGCGATTCGGTGAGTTGCGCGAGGGGGAGATGTCCCGCCTGCGGGCTTCGCTGGTTTGCCAGGACGGCTTGCACCGCATCGCCCGCGAGCTGGAACTCGGCGAGTACCTGCGCCTGGGCGAGGGCGAAATGAAGAGCGGCGGGTTCCGCCGGCCCTCCATCCTCGCCGACGCAATGGAGGCCACTTTCGCGGCGGTGTTCCTCGATCAGGGCTTCGACGCGGCCAAGGCCGTGATCGATCGCCTGTATGCACCGCTGATCGCAGAGATCGATCCCCGCGTGGCCGCCAAGGACCCGAAGACGGCGCTGCAGGAGTACCTGCAGGGTCGCCGACTGGCGCTCCCGACCTACACGACGGTGAAGGTGCACGGCGAGGCGCACGCGCAGGAATTCGAGGTCACCTGCGAGGTCAACGCGCTGAAGATCCGTACCACCGGGCGCGGCGCGAGTCGTCGCGCCGCCGAACAGCAGTCGGCCGAGAACGCGCTGGCGCAGTTGAGGAAGTCATGAACGAGAATATTGGCCCGGAAAGCGGGCCCACCGCCGCGCCCGAAGGGTTCCGCACGGGATTCGTTGCCATCGTCGGGCGGCCCAACGTCGGCAAGTCGACGCTGTTGAACCGTCTGATCGGGCAGAAGATCAGCATCGTTTCGCGCAAGGCGCAGACGACGCGCCATCGCGTCACCGGAATCCTGACGAACGATGAGGCGCAGTTCGTCTTCGTGGATACGCCAGGCTTCCAGACCAAGCATCGCAATGCGCTCAACCGTTCGATGAACCGGACGGTGTCGCAGGTGCTCGCGGACGTGGATCTGGTGCTCTTCGTGATCGAGGCCGGCCGCTTCGGCGAAGATGACCGCAAGGTCGTCGAGGTGCTGCCGAAGGAAGGGAATGTGGTGCTGGTCATCAACAAGGTCGACCGGCTTGCCGACAAGACCCAGCTGCTGCCTTTCATCGCGCGCGTGAAGGACGCTTATCCGTTCACCGAGATCGTCCCGCTCAGTGCCGAGCGTGGGACCAACGTCGAGCAGTTGCTGCGGGCGGTGACGCCGCTGTTGCCTGAGGGGGCGCCGATGTACGGCGAGGACGAGGTCACCGACCGCAGCGAGCGGTTCCTCGCTGCCGAGTTCCTGCGCGAGAAGCTTTTCCGCCTGCTGGGGGATGAGCTGCCCTACGGCATTGCCGTGGAGATCGAGAATTTCGAGACGGAAGGCAATCTGCGCCGCATTCATGCCGCGGTGGTCGTCGACCGTGCCAGTCACAAGGCGATCGTCATCGGCAAGGGGGGCGAGCAGCTCAAGCGCATCGCCTCGGAGGCGCGTGTCGAACTCGAGCAGCTCTTCGACGGCAAGGTGTTTCTCGAGGTGTGGGTCAAGGTCAAGAGCGGCTGGGCGGATGACGAGCGCGCCCTCAAGAGCCTGGGCTACGAATAAGACCTGCGGACGCGTGCCGTCGTGAGCCAGAAGCAGCGCGTCGACGGACAGCCGGGCTTCGTTCTGCATACCCATCCCTGGCGCGAGACCAGCCTCATCGTCGAAGTCTTCTCGCGCGACTACGGCCGCGTTGCGCTTGTGGCAAAGGGCGCAAGGCGCCCGATGTCGGCGCTGCGCGGCGTCATCATGGCATTCCAGCCGCTGCTGCTGGATTGGTCGGGCGGCGGCGAGGTGAAGACGCTCGTGCGCGCCGAGCGCTGCGGCGGCCAGCCCCTGCTGGTCGGTCGTGGGCTGATGTGCGGCTACTACCTGAACGAGCTGTTGGTGCGGCTCACGGCCCGCGAGGATCCGCATCCCGTGCTGTTCGACGCCTACGCCCGCGCGATTGCCTGCCTCGGTCGCGGCGAGCCGCAGGAGCCGATCCTGCGTCGCTTCGAGCTCGCACTGTTGCGTGAGTTGGGCTACGGCATCGGTCTCGCTGCGGAAGGCGACTCGGGTGAGCCGCTCGATCCTCGCACGGACTACGTCTATATAATCGAGCGCGGCCCGGTGCCGGTTCCGGAAGGGGCGGGCGATGCAGCGGCAACGAGCGGCCAGACCTTGCTCGACATGGAGCACGACGATTTCTCTCGCCCCGAAACGCTGGCGCAGAGCAAGGCCTTGCTGCGCATGCTGATCAATCATTATCTCGGCGGTCAGACGCTGCAGTCGCGCCGGGTCTTAAAGGAGTTGCTGGAGCTGTGATCGAACTCGGCGTGAATATCGACCATGTGGCGACGCTGCGCCAGGCGCGTCGCACCTGGGAACCGGACCCCGTGTGGGCGGCCGTGGAGGCACATCTGGGCGGCGCTGACGGCATCACCGTGCATCTGCGCGAGGACCGACGCCATATCCAGGACGAGGACGTGCGCCGCCTGCGCGAGCTGACGCAGGTCAAGCTCAACCTCGAGATGGCGGCGACCGACGAGATGGTCGGGATCGCGTGCCGGCTCAAGCCCGAGATGGCGATGCTGGTGCCCGAGGGGCGGCACGAGGTGACGACCGAAGGCGGGCTCGACGTCGTCGCGCAGGAGGAGCGGTTGAAGGGCGTGGTCGGACGCCTGGCCGATGCCGGTATCGTCACCAGCGTATTCATCGACGCGGAGATTGCGCAGGTCGAGGCGGCCGCGCGCATTGGCGCGCGCGTGTGCGAGATCCACACCGGGCCTTACGCACATGCCTTCCATAATGCGGGACGGGACGGCGAAAGCGCGTCGGTGCTGGCCGAAATCGCGAAGATACGCGATGCGGGCGAGGCGATCCGGGGCTTGGGCATGCGCTTCAATGCGGGCCATGCGCTCAACTACTACAACGTGCAGCCGATCGCACGGCTCGCGGGCGTGCGCGAGCTGCACATCGGCCACGCGATCGTCAGCCGGGCGGTCTTCTCGGGCATGCGCGAGGCGGTGCGCGAGATGAAGCGCCTGATGCGCGAGGCTGCGGGACAGGGCTGCTGAGCGTCCGCGGATGATTCACGGCATCGGTACCGACATCGTCCAGATCGCCCGCCTGGGTGCCGCGCTGGAGCGCAACGGCGAGCGCTTCGCCACGCGCATCCTCGCGATCGGCGAGGAGCGCGACGGCTTCAGGGCGAGCCGCGATCCGGCCCGCTTCCTCGCGAAGCGTTTCGCCGCCAAGGAAGCCTTCGGCAAGGCCCTGGGGACGGGGGTTGCCGTTCCGGCGACGCTGCATGCGGTGCGGATCGGGCACGATGGCCTTGGCAAGCCGGTCTATATGTTCGACGAGGGGCTCGCCGCCTACATGCAGGAGCGCGGCCTCAGTGCGCACCTCACGCTGAGTGATGAAAACGAATACGTGGTTGCGTTTGCGCTGATCGAGAAGACATGAATTCGACGACTCAAGACAAGTTGCGCCTGCCGCTCGGGCCGGTGATGCTGGATGTTGCGGGCACCGCGCTCACGGACGAGGAGCGGGAGCGACTTTGCGACCCGCTGGTCGGCGGGGTGATCCTGTTCGCGCGCAACTTCACCGGATCGGAACAGCTTTCCGCGCTGACCGCCGAGATCCACGCCTTGCGCGAACCGGCGCTGGTGATCGCGGTCGACCACGAAGGCGGGCGCGTGCAGCGTTTCCGCAGCGACGGTTTCACGCGCCTGCCTTCGATGCGCCGGCTCGGGCAGATGTGGGCGCGCGACCACGTGGCCGCCCTGGATGCGGCGCGCGCCGTCGGCTTCGTGCTCGCGTCCGAACTGCTCGCGCACGGTGTCGATCTCAGCTTCGCGCCGGTGCTCGACCTCGATTACGGCTGCAGCCGCGTGATCGGGGACCGCTCCTTCCATCGCGATCCGCAGGTCGCCGCATCGCTCGCCCAGGCCCTTGCCGCGGGCATGGCTGAGGCGGGGATGGGCTGCGTGGGCAAGCATTTCCCGGGACATGGTTTCGTCGAGGCGGATTCGCACCTCGAGATTCCGGTCGATGAGCGCGTCTTCGACGCGATCTGGAACGAGGACATCGCGCCTTATCGCCATCGCATCGGCCGCCTGCTTTCCGGCGTCATGCCTGCGCACGTCATCTATCCGAAGGTCGATCCGAATCCCGCCGGCTTTTCGCCTTTCTGGCTACAGGACGTCCTGCGCGGGCGCGTTGGCTTCAAGGGGGTCGTGTTCAGCGACGACCTGACGATGGAGGGGGCTGCCGTGGCCGGCGATATCCTCGCTCGTGCGAAGGCGGCCTATGCGGCCGGCTGCGACATGGTGCTGGTGTGCAATCGCCCGGATCTGGCCGCGGATCTGCTCGACCGCTGGGTTCCCGAGGTGCTGCCGGAGAGCCGGGTGCGGATCGCGGCCTTGCGTGCGCGTCCGCAGTTCGGCGATGCATTCGCGCTCGAACTGAGCCCGGCCTACCAGCAGGCGCGCGGGGCGATCGTCGAGATTCCCGAAGAGCTCGCCTGAGCCTTCGTCCGCTTCCGAGCCTGCCGGCAATGAGCGAGCCCGCCGCGCCTTTCGATGCCAAGACCTTCCTGAAGACGGTACCCGAGGAGCCCGGCGTCTATCGCATGATAGGCGCCGAAGAGCGCGTGCTGTACGTCGGCAAGGCCAAGAACCTCAAGCGGCGGGTGTCGAGCTACTTCCAGCGCACCCAGCCCAGTCCGCGCATCGCCATGATGGTCGCGCAGATCCGGCGCGTCGACGTGACGGCGACGCGTTCCGAGGCCGAGGCGCTGATCCTCGAAAACAACCTCATCAAGAGTCTGGCGCCGCGCTACAACATCCTGTTTCGCGACGACAAATCGTATCCGTACATCGAACTCTCCGGAGACGGGTTTCCGCGCCTGGCCTACCACCGGGGCGCCTTCGCGAAGGGCGCCCGCTACTTCGGGCCGTTTCCGAACGCTTACGCCGTGCGCGAGAGCATCCATCTGCTGCAGAAGACCTTCCAGCTGCGCACCTGCGAGAACTCGGTGTTCCAGAACCGTTCTCGCCCGTGCCTGCTGCACCAGATCAAGCGTTGCACCGCGCCGTGCGTCGGCCTGATCGACAGCGAAAATTACGCCGCCGACGTGAAGCTCGCGGCGCGTTTTCTCGACGGACGGGCCTCCGAGGTCATCGACGACCTGACGGCGCGCATGCACGCCGCCGCCGAGCGCCTCGCCTTCGAGGAGGCGGCGGCAGTCCGCGACCAGGTGCGCGTGCTGCAGGCGGTGCTGCAGCGGCAGTATGTCGACAGCCGCAGGGACGAGGACGTCGACATCATCGCCGCGGTCGAGGAGGGCGGACTGACCTGCGTGAATATCGCGATGGTGCGCGGCGGCCGCCACCTCGGCGATCGTCCCCAGTTCCCGAGCGCCGCGGCGGGCTGCGGCGCGCTCGACGGCGCGCTGGCCTTCGTCGAGCAGCACTACCGCGACCACGGCATGCCGGCGCGCCTGCTGCTCAACGTCGCGCTGGAGCCGGTCAAGGCGCTGATGGCGGAGATCAGCGACAAGCCCGGTGCAGCGGTGACCCCGCGCAGCGCTGCCGAGAAGGCATGGATGGAGATGGCGGAGAACAATGCCCGGCTCGCGATCGTCGCTCGCGCGCGCGACACCGGGCGCAGCGAGGCACGACTCGAGGCGCTGCGCGAGGTGCTCGACCTCCCGGAGCCGCCGCGCCGGGTCGAGTGCTTCGACATCAGCCACACGATGGGCGAGGCGACGGTCGCGTCCTGCGTCGTGTGTGTCGATGGCGCGATGAAGAACTCCGAATATCGTCGCTACAACATCGCCGGGATCACCGGCGGCGACGATTTCGCGGCGATGCGGCAGGTGCTCGAGCGCCGCTACGGCAAGGTCGCCGCGGGCGAGGGATTGTGCCCCGACCTGATCCTGATCGACGGTGGCAAGGGGCAGGTGAGTTCCGCGCTCGAGGTGCTCACCGAGGTCGGGCTCGAGTCGATTGCGATGGTCGGCGTCGCCAAGGGCGAGGAGCGCAAGCCGGGTCTCGAAACGCTGATCTTCCCGGACGGGCGTGCGCCGCTGAACCTCGCTTCGGATCACCCGGCGCTGCACCTGATCCAGGAAATCCGCGACGAGGCGCACCGTTTTGCGATCACGGGTCACCGCGCGCGCCGGGCCAAGGCGCGCATCGGTTCGCGCCTCGAGGACATCCCCGGCGTCGGCGCGACCCGGCGGCGCAACCTGCTCGCGACCTTCGGTGGGCTCGACGGCGTGCGTGCGGCGACGGTCGAAGACCTATGCCGCGTCGATGGCGTGAGCCGAAAGCTCGCCGAAGCGATATACAATGCGTTGCACTAGCCATGCAATTGTCGCAATTCCGTCATCTTTTCAATGCAGATCAACATTCCGAACTCGCTGACCTGGGCGCGCATCGCCCTGATACCGCTCTTTGTCGGCGTTTTTTACCTTCCGGAACAATGGCTCGATGCGCAGGAAAAGAATCTTGCCGCGACCCTGATCTTTATCGTTGCGGCGGTGACGGACTGGTTCGACGGTTATCTGGCGCGCGCGCTGAACCAGACTTCGGCCTTCGGCGCCTTTCTCGACCCCGTCGCCGACAAGCTGATGGTTGCGGCGGCGCTGATCCTGCTCGTTCAGCTCGCGCGGGTCGATTCGATCATCGCGGTGGTGATCATCGGGCGCGAGATCACGATTTCCGCGTTGCGCGAATGGATGGCGCGCATCGGGGAGTCGGCGGGCGTGGCGGTGGCGTTCGTCGGCAAGCTCAAGACCGCGGCGCAGATGACCGCGATTCCCCTCCTGCTGTATGACGCACCGCTCTTCAACCTGAACGTCCGGCTGTTCGGCGAGATCCTCATCTACATCGCGGCGGCGCTGACGCTGTGGTCCATGGGCTATTACCTGCATCGCGCGATGCCCCATCTGGCGAACGACGGAAGCAAGGCGCGGCGTACCGGCTGATGCTGGGCAGGGGCATCGTCGCGCGGTAGAATGCCCAGCCCTCGCGGGCCGGGATGGTGAAATCGGTAGACACAGCAGACTTAAAATCTGCAGCCCTTGGGCGTACGGGTTCGACCCCCGTTCCCGGCACCACGCGACAACGGGCATGCGTTCTTGCCCCAGTCCGGAATTCCACGTGATCGTTCTCAACCTCAGCTGCGACCAAGAGCACCTGTTCGAGGGCTGGTTTGCCTCGTCGGCCGCTTACGACGAGCAGCGCAAGCGCGGACTGGTGTCCTGTCCGGTGTGCGGATCGACCACGATTTCGCGGCGTCCCAGCGCGCCGTACGTGAATACAGGGGCGTCGGCCCCGGTGCCGGTGACAAGATCCGGCTCTCATGTCGGTGCGGGAACGGCGCGAGCGGCCCCGGCAGCCCCCGATGCGGTTGCGGCGGCGGTGGCGATGCTGCGTCGTCTCGGGCGCGAGTCGGAGGATGTGGGAGAGCGCTTTGCCGACGAAGCGCGTCGCATCCATCATGGCGAGAGCGAGGCGCGCAACATTCGCGGCCGCGCCACGCGCGACGACGTTAGCGAGCTGATCGACGAGGGCATCGCCGTGCTGCCGCTGCCGGCGGACGAGGATCTGCACTGAGAGGGCGCGCGCGCCGGATGGTCGTCAGCAGTGCGCCTGGATCAGCGGGATCCACATCTCGTCGGGCGAGAGCCCGCCGTGCACGCCTATCATCGCGTGTTCCTGCTCGCCCGGAACGTGGTCGCGAATCGTCCAGCCCGACTCCATCAGCAGTGCATGCGTCCCGATCCGCTCCCGCAATCGCCGATGCGGCTTGCCCGGACCGAAGAGGCCGAGGCCGATCAGGTCGTCCGAGCGCGCGACGGTCGCCTTGCCCGTCAGGCATTCGCGTGCCAGGAGCTCGAAATCGCGCTCCGCTCCATGGCGCACGGCGCAAAAGGCGGTACGCCGTTCGCCGAACAGGGGTGTGCTCAGCATGGTCTGCAGTTCGGGCAGGGTCGTCAGTTCGATCACGCGTTCCGGTGGCGAGTCGATGAAGCCGTGATCGGCCGTGAGGACGACGTCGGTACCGCTCCCCTGCAGCCGTTCAAGAAGTTGCCCGAAGGCCGCGTCGATGCGCCCGAAGTGCGTGACGACCTCCGCCGAGTTGCAGCCGTAGGCGTGGCTGAGTCCGTCGAAGGTCGGGTAGTAGGCATGGACGAGAACGGGGTGGTTCGCGTTCCCCCGGATCGCCCCCACGATCGTGTCTATCATCCCCTGCAGGCCCTTGTAGCCCAGCGTGCTTGCTCCGCGGCTATGGCGCCGCGAGTAGGGCGAAAATGCCAGATCCTGGGGCGAGACGAAGATTGCAGGACGTTTGCGGCGCTGGAAAAGCGTGCGATAGGCGAATAGCCGGGGGACTGCCAGCGGACCCCGCAGCGGGGCGCCGCCGCGCTGGATGGCGGGCAGCGGCGCAATGACGCCGCCGAAGCGCCGGTCGCGGATGAACCAGCCCGTCAGGCCGTGGCGTGCGGGTGCGAGGCCCGTCATCGTGCAGGTGACGGCACTCGCAGTCGTGCTGGGGAACACCGAGGTGAGGCGATCCGTCCGGTGCGTCAGGAGACTCCCGCCGGCGCCGGTACGCTGCAGAAACATATCGCCCATGCCGTCGACGAGGATGAAGACCAGCTTGCGCGGGGCGGCGT